>CALQLA020000049.1 GCA_943331295.2 Bordetella parapertussis
GCCGGCGGCCTGAAGCGGTCGGCGCGGCGCCTCCCCGTCGTCGCGCCGCTTCAGGCCGCGAGATCGAAAACCAGCACCTCGGCGCCGGTGCCGTTCGCCAGTTCGATCCGCGATTCGCCGGCGAGCAGCGCGGCGTCGCCGGCTTCGAGCGGCACCCCGTTGACCGAGAGCATCCCGCGCACCAGGTGCACGTAGCCCTTGCGGGCCGGGTCGAGCGCCAGCGTCGCCGTCTCGGCGCCGTCGAACAGGCCCGCGTAGAGCGAAGCGTCGGCGTGGATCGTCACCGAGCCCTTCGCGCCGTCGGGCGATGCGACGAGGCGCAGCGCGCCGCGCTTCTCGGCCGCGGGTATCGTCTTCTGCTCGTAGCCGGGCGCGATGCCGGTCGCGGCGGGCAGGATCCAGATCTGCAGGAAATGCGTGGTCGCGCCCTTCGCGTGGTTGAACTCGCTGTGGACGACGCCGGTGCCCGCGCTCATCCGCTGCACGTCGCCCGGCGGAATGCCCTTGACGTTGCCCATGCTGTCCTGGTGCGCGAGCTCGCCCGACAGCACGTAGCTGACGATCTCCATGTCGCGGTGGCCGTGCTTGCCGAAGCCCATGCCGGGCGCCACGCGGTCCTCGTTGATCACTCGCAGGTTGCCCCAGCCCATGTGGGCCTCGTCGTAGTAGCCGGCGAACGAGAACGAGTGGCAGCTCTTGAGCCAGCCGTGGTCGGCATAGCCGCGGTCCTGCGATTTGCGCAGCGTCATCATGGTTGCACCTCCGTGGTCGATGGTTGCCATTGTGGCAGCGCGACGGACGCCACAGCACGCTTCGGTTTGATGGCATCCTTCGAATAATTTGAATGAAAGACCGCTGATGCCGACCCCCCGCGACGTGCTGACCCCGGATGCGCTGGCCGGCGCAGCGGAGCCGCTTTCCGACGACGTCATCCGCCCGCACCGCGCGGTTGCGGTGGCCGACTCCGTGGCGCAGGGCGGCGGCATCACCGTCGGGATCCTCGCCGGCCAGGACGTGTTCACCGTGACCGGGATGCCGGCGAAGCTCGACGCGCAGCAGCGCGGGCTGGGGGCCGGCTTCCTGCCGACCTGCCTCGCGCAGCCCTACATCGATACCGGGCGGCTGGTGGTCAAGCGCACCGAGCGCGCGGCCGGTCACGCGCGCGGCCCTCCTCGGCGAGCACCGTCGGACGGTGCGCTCCCGGAGCACGGAGTAGCGGACCGCACTCGGCCTCGCCGCCCTGACCACGGTCCCCACCGCCTTCGCGCAGCCGGTGCCGGGGCAGGATCTCTCCGTCACGTTCGAATACCTCAACACGGCAGTCCCGCTGTCGGGATGGTCGACGGCGGCCATCGCGGTAGTGCTGGCCGCGACAGCGCTGTTGGTCCTGCGCCGCAAGGGCATGGGCGGCAGCCGGCTCTTCGGCTGGATGCTGGCCGTCGTCGCCGGGTCGACTCTGGTTGCCGCGGGACCGGGACTGATTTCCGAGGCGCAGGCCGTACTGAATCCGCTCATGAATCTGACCGTCAGCCCCGGCACGCTCAGCGTCGCCGCGCAGTATTCGACGTCGCCGCTGACCGTGGTCGTCGCCAACACGACGGGCCGGCCGGTCAGGATCACGGGCATCGACCTGGTGCCGAAAGCCGGCGCCTACTCGTTCACCCCGCCCCCCTACACCGATATGCACCTGAAGGCCAATCTACTGCCGACGTGCTTCGTGTCGGAGATCCTGGAGAACGGTGCCCCGTGCATCGTCACCGTCTACAACATCGTTCCGATCTGACGGGCAGCCATCGCCTGCGGCGCCTGCGGCCGTGACTCACGGCGCCGGCTGTTCGTCGGTGATCGCCGCTTCGCGCAATATCCAGGTCTCGAACGCCGCGACGCCCTCGCTTTTCGGGCGATCGGTGGGGTAGCCCAGGAAGTACGCGCCGTCGCCCGAGACCTGCAGCGCGAACGGCGCGACGAGGCGGCCCGACTTCAGGTCATCCTCGACAAAGCTCCGCTGCGCGATGACCACGCCGAGGCCGTCGATCGCCGCCTGGTACGCCATCGCGGAGTTCTCGACCTTGATTCCCTGGTTGCCATCGATGTCCGTGACCCCGGCGGCATCGAGCCAGGTCGGCCAGTCCCGCGGCCGGTGCAGCGAGCAGACAAGGACGTGCCGCGCGAGGTCGCCGGGGCGCTCGAGCGGCGGACTGCGGTCGAGCAATTCTCGACTGCAGACGGGTAGCAGCACTTCGCCGAACAGGCGCCGGCAATGGGCTTCCGGCAGCGGCTGCATGTCGGAATGGACGCAGGCGTCGACGTCCTCCCGGTTGAAGTTGACCGGCTGGTGCGACGTCGTGATCTGGACGTCGATCTCCGGCTTGAATGCGTGAAAGCGCGCAAGCCTCGGCACCAGCCAGCGGATGCCGAAGGTCGGGGGCACCTTGAGCCGCAGCGTCTTCTGGTCCGGCTTTTCCTGCAGCTGGCGGGCGCCGTATTCGAGCTGGTCCAGCGCGCCGCGGACGATGCGGAAGAACACCGCGCCCTTCGGCGTCAGCTCGATGCCCCGCGCATGCCGCGAGAAGAGCTGCACGTTGAGCCACGCCTCCAGCGCTGAGACGTGCCGGCTGACGGCCCCCTGCGACACGTGCAACTCCCCCGCGGCCTGGGTGAAGCTCGCGTGGCGCGACGCGGCCTCGAAGGCGCGCAGCGCATTGAGTGGGGGCAGCCGTCGAGCCATGATTTTTCCTCATGGGTAGTATGCGGAAATTGTCGGCGCGGATCAACCCGCCGCGGCTACCATGGGCACCCGGCAGGAATCCGTCCTGCCTGATAATTTTCGCCGATGCCATCCGCACCGTCCCGCCCGTCCGCCGCGCCCCGCACGCTGTTCGACCAGCTGTGGGACGAGCACGTGGTCGCGCCGATCGATGAAAGGAGTGCATTGCTCGCCATCGACCGCCACCTGGTCCACGAGGTCAGCAGCGCAGAGGCATTCCGCCAGCTGCGAGCGGCCGGGCGAACGGTGGCGAGCCCCGGCCAGACGTTCGCCACGCAGGACCACATCCTGTCGACGCGACCGGGGCGCGACGAGAACACGTATGCCGGGGGCACGGAGCTCGTCCGCTTCCTGCGCCGGAACTGCACCGAGAGCGGCATCCGGCTGTTCGACGTGGGCGACGCCCGCCAGGGCATCGTGCACGTCACGGCGGCAGAACTCGGGCTCGCCTTGCCCGGCAGCACCATCGTCTGCGGCGACAGCCACACGGCGACCCTCGGCGCGTTCGGCGCGCTCGCCTGGGGCATCGGCACCTCCGAGCTCGCCCACGTGCTCGCGACGCAGACGCTCGCGCAGGCGCGGCCCGAGCCGCTCGCGATCCGCATCGACGGCGCGCTGCCGGACGGCGTCGTCGCCAAGGACGTGATCCTCGCGCTGCTGCGGAAGTTCGGCATCACCGCCGGCGTCGGGCGGGCGATCGAATACCGGGGCACCACCGTCGACGCGCTGTCGATGGAGGGCCGGATGACCCTCTGCAACATGTCGATCGAACTGGGCGCCCGCTTCGGGATGGTCGCCGCCGACGACACCACCTTCGACTACCTGCACGGCACGCCGTACGCGCCGCACGGCGCCGCCTGGGACCGGGCGCTCGCCCACTGGCGCACGCTGGCGAGCGACGACGAGTCCGCATTCTCCCGCACGCTCGACCTCGCCGTCGGCGACCTGAAGCCGCAGATCACGTGGGGAACGACGCCCGGCGACGTGATCGACATCGACGGCGTGGTGCCGGCGGCAGCGGACGTGGCGCCGGAGCGCCGCAGCGGATTTGAATCCGCCCTCGCGTACATGGGCGTCGTGCCGGGCCGGCCGCTCGCCGGTCTGCCCATCGACGTCGCGTTCATCGGATCGTGCACCAACAGCCGGCTGTCCGACCTGCGCGCGGCCGCCGACGTCGCGCGCGGCCGCCGCGTGGCGCCCGGGGTGAAGGCGCTGGTCGTCCCCGGCTCGTCCGCCGTACGCCGCGCGGCCGAGCAGGAAGGCCTCGACCGCGTGTTCCGCGACGCGGGATTCGAGTGGCGCGAGGCGGGCTGCTCGATGTGCCTCGCGATCAACGACGACGTCGTCGCCCCCCACGCGCGCTGCGTGTCCACGTCGAACCGCAACTTCGAATCGCGGCAAGGCCCGCTTGCCCGCACGCATCTCGCGAGCCCGCGCACCGCCGCCGCCAGCGCGATCGCGGGCTGCATCGCCGATGCCCGGGACCTCCCCGCGTCCTGACCCCGCTCATGGAACCGCTCATCACCTTGACGAGCGTCGTCGCGCCGCTGCTGCGCGACAACGTCGACACCGACGCGATCATCCCGGCCGAGTACATGCGCTCGCTCGCGACCGACCCCGCGACCGGGCTGTTCGCCCGCTGGCGCTACCTCGCCGACGGCGCGCCCGACCCGGCGTTCGTGCTCAACGACCCGCGCTACCGGGATGCACGGATCCTGATCTCGGGCGCAAACTTCGGGTGTGGCAGTTCGCGCGAGAATGCGGTGTGGGCGCTCGACCGCTACGGCATCCGCTGCGTCATCGCGCCGGGATTCAGCGACATCTTCACGGAGAATGCGTTCCGGAACGGGCTGTTGCCGCTCGCGCTGCCTGCTTCAGGCCATGCCCGGCTGGCGAGCGCCGCGCTGGCGGGGGAACTCACCGTCACCGTCGACGTCGCGCAGCGGCACGTCGTGCTGCCGTCGGGGGAGACGGTGCCGTTCGCGCTGGATCCGCGCCGGCAGGCGCGGCTCCTGGCAGGATGCGACGAGATCGCGGAAACGCTGGCGCGCGGCGCGGAGATCGACCGCTTCCGTCGGGCGCAACAGGACCGGGCGCCGTGGCTGTACCCGCAGCCCGGGGAAGAAAAATGAGACGCGCGCGGGCACGTTCCCGCCGCGCCAGTACACGATGAATGGAGGAAGCATGAATCGACCGTCTATCGCCAATGCCATGGCGGCGGAACAACCGCTGGTGACGCCGCTCGCGCACGACGCGCTGTCGGCGCGCCTGATCGCGCGCGCCGGCTTCGGCGCGTTCGCCATCGGCGGCTCCGCCCTGCTCGCCTCCCGCCTCGGGCTGCCCGATATCGGCCTCGTCGGCCTCGCCGACATGGCCGACGGCATCCGCGACATCGCCGCCGCGACGCCGCTGCCGTTCTTCGCCGACGGCGACGACGGCTACGGCGACGTGAAGAGCGTGGCGCGGATGATCCGCGTGTACGAGGACATCGGCGTCGGCGGCATCCTGATCGAGGACCAGCAGCGCGAGCACAAGCAGCAGCGCGCGGAAAAGGCACTCGGCATCGTCGACCTCGCCGTGATCGAGGCGAAGCTCGTCACAGCGATGGCCGAGCGCCGGAATCCGGACACCTTCATCATCGGGCGCACCGACGCCGCCGGCTTCGCGGGCCTCGACGAGGCGCTGCGCCGCGGCGAGCGGTTCGCGCGGCTCGGCGTCGACGGCGTGTTCGTCGCCGGGCTGAGGTCGATGGAGGACTACGCGCGGGTCGGGCGCGAACTGGCCGGCGTGCGCCTCTCCGCCGCGCTGTTCGAGACGCCCGGCATGCCCTGGCCCACGCCGGCCGAGTTGGGCAGCCTCGGCTTCGCGCACGTCTCGTACCCGGCGACGCTGATGTTCCGGCTGGTCGCGACGATGGACCAGGCGCTGGCGGCGCTGCGCCGGCACGTGACCGGCGCCGAAGCAATGACCCAGCAGGGCGGCGCCGACGCCGCGCGCCAGGTGCTCGACGAAGCGCTCGAGGTTCGCCGCTGGCAGGCGATCGAGAAGTCCGCCGCCGCGCCCGGCGCCGAAACGAAGTAGATTCCCACCACAAGCAACCCGAAGGAGGAGCAACATGATCCGTCTGCCCGCATGGCTCGCCGGCGCGCTGTTCGCCACCGTGGCGATCAGCAGTCACGGCGAGGAACTCGTCGTCAGCAACTACGGCGTCTCTGCCAACGGCATGCCGTTCGGCGTGGCGATGGCCAAAGGCTACTTCAAGGAAGAAGGCCTCAACATCACCGGCCTCATCTCCTCGGCCGGCGGCGGCACCACGCTGCGCAACATGCTGGCCGGCGGCGGCGTGCCCTACGGCGAGGTGAATCCGGTCGCCGTCGTTTCCGCGGTGCTGGCGGGCGCGGACCTGAAGATCGTCAGCGACAACGTGCTGACCGTCGCCGAGTTCGTCTGGGCCGTGAAGCCCGATTCCCCGATCAAGACGATCAAGGACCTGAAGGGCAAGAAGATCGCGTACACCAACCCGAAGTCGACCAGCCAGGCGCTCGCCAACCTGATCCTCGAGAACGGCGGCTACAAGGCCGCTGACGTCGAACTGGTCAAGACCGGCGGCTTCGGCGAAGGCGTGGCCGCGCTCGAATCGGGGCAGGTCGACATGGCGCCGGTCCCCGAGCCGCTGTGGTCGAAGTACAAGGGCAAGCTGCGCGCCGTGATCGTCGCCAGCGAAGCGCTGCCGCCGCTCGACAACGTGGTCGGCGTGGCGACCGTCGAGATGATGGAGAAGCGCGGCGACTTCATCCGCGGCGTCATCCGCGCGCGCCGCAAGGCGGTGATCTTCATGCGCGAGCATCCGGAGGAGGCGGCCGACATCGTCGCCAAGGCGTACAACATCGAGCGCGACGTCGCGCTGTCGGCGGTGAAGAACCTGACCACCAGCAAGACCAAGGGGGTCGCCTACTGGGGCGAGGGCGACATCCACCTCGAAGGGCTGAAGCGGATGATCGAGGCGCAGCGCGCGGTGGGCGCCATCACCGGCCAGGTGGACTACGCGAAGCTCATCGACACGCGCTTCCTTCCGGACGACCTCAAAGCGGTCAAGTGAGCGGCGTCCAGACAAGCGCGCAGGTCTCGCTGGCGGGCATCGGCAAGACCTTCCCGGCCACCTCGACGCGGGCGGCGCTGCACGCGCTGGGGCCGATCGACCTCGAGCTGCGCCGGGGAGAGTTCTTCGCCGTCGTCGGCCCCTCCGGCTGCGGCAAGTCGACGCTGCTCGAGGTGATCGCCGGGCTGAGCAAGCCGACGGCGGGGACCGCGCTGTTCGAGGGACGGCCGATCGCCGGCGAGGTGCCCGACGGCGTCGGCGTCGTGTTCCAGGACGACGCCTCGCTGCCCTGGCTCACCGTGGCCGAGAACGTCGCGTTCGGCCTGCGGCGCTCCACGCTGTCGAAGGACGAGCGCGAACAGCGTGTGCGCGACGCGCTGCAGCTGATCGGCCTCTCCGACTTCGCGACGAGCTACCCGGCCCAGCTCTCCGGCGGCATGCGGCAGCGGGTGTGCATCGCCCGCACGCTGGTGATGCAGCCACGCCTCATCCTGCTCGACGAGCCGTTCGGCGCGCTCGACCAGCAGACCCGGCTGCTGATGGGCGACGAGGTGCTGAAGCTGTGGCGCAACACCGGCGCGACCGTGTTCCTGATCACGCACGCGCTGGACGAGGCGACGATGCTCGCCGACCGGATCGGCGTGATGTCGGCGCGGCCCGGTTGCCTCTGCGACGTCGTCGAGACGCACTGGCCGCGCGAGCGCGACAGCCGCATCGTCGAGCGGCCGGAGTTCGGCGCGATCACCGCGCGGCTCTGGAAGACGCTGCGCGAGGAATCGCTGAAGACGATCGGCCGCTCCGAGCCGCCGCCGGCCGCTGCGTGATGAACCGCGTCGTCGCCTACCGGATGGCGGTGATCGTCGGCGCGATCCTGCTGCTCGAGGTGCTGTGCGCGACGAAGGTGATCGACCGCGTGACGATGCAGGCGCCGCACCTGATCGCCCGCGACCTCTACGTGCTGCTCGCGTCCGGCCGCATGAATGCAGCCATCGCCAAGACGCTGACGAACACCGCGCTCGCGCTGGTGCTGGCGATCGGCGTCGGCGTCTTCGCCGGCGTGGCGATCCACCGGCTGCGGGCGCTGCGCGAGGCGCTCGACCCGCTGTTCGCCACCTACTACGCGGTGCCGATGTTCGCGTTCTACCCGCTGTTCATCGTCGTGTTCGGGCTGGGCGACCTGCCGCAGATCCTGATCGCCTTCATGCTCGGCGTCATCGCGATGATCGTCAACACGATGAACGGCCTCGACCGCGTGCCGCGCGTGCTGCTGAAGACGGCGCGCGTGATGCACCTCACGCCATTGCAGTCCGCGCTGCGGCTCACGCTGCCGGCGGCGGCGCCGTACATCGTGACCGGCGTGAAGCTCGCCGTCGCGTATGCGTTCATCGGCATCATCGGCACCGAGTTCATCCTCTCGCGCGGCGGCATCGGCTACGAGATCAGCTTCGCCTACAACAACTTCGAGAACGCGACGATGTATCCGCTCATCGTGCTGATCCTCTTCGCGTCGGCCGCGGTGAACACCGTGCTGACGCGCTGGGAGCGCTCGCTGCTCGCGCGGCGGGGGATGTGATGGAACCGACGGGCCGCCACGGGTTGCGCAACGGCTTGCTGGTCGTCGCGGCGCTGTTCGCGCTGTGGCAGGGCGTCTACTGGGCGGTGGGCGACGCCGGGCTGTCGTCGCCGCTGCAGACGCTGCAGTACACGGGGCAACTGCTGCAGCGCGAGGATTTCCCGCTGCACGTCTACGACACGATGCGCGCGTTCGCGATCGCGTTCGTGCTGTCGGTCGTGTTCGGGCTGCTGGGCGGGCTTTGGCTGGGGTTCGACCGGCTGTCGGGCCAGGCGCTGGAACCGATGATCGTCACGCTCTATGCGATCCCCAAGCTGACGCTCTACCCGATCCTGCTGCTGGCCTTCGGGCTCGGCCTGTCGGCGAAGGTAGCCTTCGGCGTGCTGCACGGCGTGATCCCGATCCTGCTGTTCACGCTGATGGCGGTGCGCAACACGAGGCCGATCCTGCTCAAGACGGGGTACGTGCTGAAGCTGTCGCGGTCGCAGCTCGTGCGCTGGATCCTGATTCCGGCGGCGCTGCCCGAGATCTTCACCGGGCTGCGCGTCGGCTTCTCGCTGACGCTGATCGGCTGCCTGCTGGCCGAGATGTTCGCCTCGCAGCGCGGGCTGGGGTACCTGCTGATGACCGGCATCGGGCTGCACAACCTGCCGCTCGTGATGTCGGTGACGATGATGATCGTCGTGTTCGCGGCCGCGGTCAGCACGCTGCTGCTGCATTTCGACCGCGCGCTGCACCGGCGCCACGCGTAGCGCCCGCGCATTACGCCCGGGGCGCTTCCGCGCCCCGGTGCTCGTCAGCCCGCTTTCGGCCCGCGGCCTCCGCCGTGACGTCCCATCATGCCGATGTTCTGGTCGGCAACAGCCTTCTGCTCCGGCGTCAGGACCGCGTAGAAATCGGTCAGGGCGATCGTCATGGCCGCCATGCCGGCGGCGCGCTGCTGCATCATCGCCGTCTGCTGCGCCATCCGCTCCGGCGCCGTGGCGGCCACTGCCGGCGCCTGCGCATGCAGCGCCTGCATCGTCGCGGCCTGCTGCTTGACCTTGCCCGCGTAGATCTGCCAGGCGGCTTCCTGGCCCGTGTTGAGCTTCAGCGCCGCCTTGAGCAGGGCGAGGTGCTGGTCGACCATCGCGGCGCGATCGGCGGCCGACATCGGCCCGTGGCCCATGCCGTGGCCCATGCCCGTCCCGGGCCCGTAGCCGCCGCCCATCCCGCCGCCCGGCTGGGCGAATGTGGCGCTGGCAAACGCGAGCGAAACGGCGACCGCGAGGCCGGCAACTGCAGATTGAGTCCTGTTCATCGTGAATCTCCTGTACGGGGTCGAAGGTGCGTTCGAAGCGGTCACCGGGGAAACCGCTGGACATCGCTTCGCAACGGTTATGATTTGAGCACCCCGGTGTAAGCGGAGCATGTCAACGCGGTGCCTTTTGGTAGCGCACTGCGACAATCCCGGCCGCTGACACACTGCGTTACGTTTCTCCTTCCCGCCCCGCCCCCTGCCGTCGCAGAATCCGACCATGGACGCACCCGACCACATCCTGATTGTCGACGACGACGCCGAGATCCGCAGCCTCCTCACGCAATACCTGGTGAAGAACGGACTGCGGGTGACGGCGGTGGCGGACGGCCGCGCGATGTGGAGCGCGCTCGACGCGGGGCGGATCGACCTGATCGTCCTCGACCTGATGCTTCCCGGCGACGACGGCCTGACGCTCTGCCGCAACCTGCGCGCGAAGTCGGAGATGCCGGTGATCATGCTGACGGCGCGCGGCGAGGAGACCGACCGCATCGTCGGCCTGGAAATGGGCGCCGACGACTACCTCGCCAAGCCGTTCAGCGCGCGCGAGCTCCTCGCGCGGATCAAGGCGATCCTGCGCCGCGCGCGCAGCCTGCCCGAGAACCTGCGGCCGGAAGACGCGCGCCGGCTGCGCTTCGCCGGCTGGGTGCTCGACACCGCGCACCGGCACCTGCTGTCGGCGTCGGGCGTCGTAAGGCCGCTCTCCGGGGCCGAATACCGGCTGCTGCGGATCTTCCTCGCACACCCCAACCGCGTGCTCAACCGCGACCAGCTGATCGACCTCACGCGCGGCAAGGAAGCCGACCCGCTCGACCGCAGCATCGACGTGCAGGTGAGCCGGCTGCGCCACCGCCTCGGCGACGATCCGCGCGAGCCGGCGCTGATCCGCACCGTGCGCGGCGAAGGCTACGTGCTCGCCGCCGACGTGAGCGCGGAAGCCTGATGCGCGTCGTCCCGCGCTCGCTGTTCGGCCGGCTGATGCTGGTGCTGGCGAGCGGGCTCACCGTCGCGCTGCTCCTCGGCACCGCGATCAACCTGGTGGAACGCGATTCGGCGCTGGTGCGCACGCGCGGCATGCAGCCGGCGCAGCGGATCGCCGACATCGTCCGGCTGCTGGATTCGATGGGCCCGGCCGAGCGGGCACGGATCGTCGCGATCCTCAACGCGCCGCCGCTGGTCGTGTCGCTCGACCGTGAGCCGCTGCCCGAGGCCGCTGCCGCAGCGGATGCCGCAGCGGCTGAGCGAACGGCGATGTTCTCCGCGGCGCTGCGCGCCGCGCTGGGCGACGACCGGCCGATCCGCGTGCGGATGACCGGCGCCCCGCGCGAAGTGCCACCCGGCGCCGGTCGGGGCCGGGGTCCGGGCGCGACGGGAGCCCCGATGGAGGGGCCCGGCGGGGGCGCCGGCGCCCATGCCGCGATGCACCGGTTCGGGCCCGGCGGCATGGCGATCCTGACGCAGGTCCGCCTGCAGGACGGCGGCTGGGCGACGTTCGACGCCGATTTCCGGCAGGAGTCGGCGAGCCTGCCCTGGCGCCTGTTCCTGACGCTCGCGGTCCTGCTCGCCTCGGTGCTGCTGCTGTCGTGGCTCGCGGTGCACTGGATCACGCGACCGCTGCACGTGCTCGCCGCGGCCGCGGACGAGTTGGGCCGCGACATCAACCGGCCACCGCTGCCGGAGCAGGGCCCCGCCGAAGTGCAGCGCGCCGCCCGCGCCTTCAACACGATGCAGACGCGCCTCGTCCGGGTGATCGAGGACCGCACCCGCATCCTCGCTGCGATGTCGCACGACCTCAAGACGCCGCTGACCCGGATGCGGCTGCGCGCCGAGCTGCTCGACGACGACGAGCTCCGTGCGAAGTTCGAGAAGGACCTGCGCGAGATGGAGTCGATGGTCGCCGAGACGCTGGAGTTCATGCGCGGCCAGGTCGCGCGCGGGCCCGCGCAGGCGGTCGACATCATGAGCCTCCTCGAGAGCCTGCAGGCCGACAACGCCGAAATGGGTCGCACGGTCGCCCTGGCCGGCACCGCGACGGCACCCTGCGTCGGCGTTCCGCAACTCCTGAAGCGCTGCCTGTCGAACCTGATCGACAACGCGATCGCCTATGGTGGCCGCGCCGATATCCGCGTCGACGAGGGCGCCGACCGCCTCTGCATCGTCGTCGGCGACCGCGGGCCCGGAATTCCGGAGGCGCAGCGGGAAGCGGTGTTCGAGCCTTTCGTCCGGCTGGAAGGCTCCCGCAACCGGGACACCGGCGGGACCGGCCTGGGGCTTTCCATCGCGCGCAACATCGCGCGGGCGCACGGCGGCGACGTCCGCCTCGCGCCTCGCACCGGCGGCGGCCTGGAGGCCATACTGACGCTGCCGCGGACACCCGGATGAGGCAGCGACGCGCATTCCAACCCGGCCCCCCCCTACCGAGGACCCGATGACTTCCAGTCCGGACTTTGCGCCGCCGGTGTGGCGGCGCGCCGACGGCACGCCGATCGCGTGCGTCGAGAAGATCAAGGTGCTGAACGAGAACCTGGCCGAGCTGCGTCAGCTCGCGCAGGACGCCTTCGACGACGCGCTGCTGCTCGAATGCCCCGAGGACGTGATCCGGAGCGAGTTCCACCGGCTGGTGGATTCGCTCGTGAACCCGTGGCCGGGGGGATCGGGGCGCTAGCCCGCCCGCGTCGCGGCGGAACGGGGCCCTGCGCCATCGCTGGCGGGCGGCGCCGGTAGCGGGTCATGCTGACGGGGCGGCAGCTTGCCGCTGGCGTGCACGTTGGCCGCATCCGGTTCCGGGAGCGAGCGCGGCGCGGGCCGGTACAAGGCACCGGCCAGACAGCGGGGGCAAGGGCAGGGGAATCCGCGCGACAATCGTCTGGGCAGCGGCGTGCCGGTGTCCGGAGCGGTCCTTCCCGCACCAACGCACATTGAGCAGGGATGGCGCGCCGGGCGGCAGTAGCAGCTTCGACAGGTGACCTGCACAGCATGGGCCAACGAATCTACGCGCCGGCATGGCTCTACGAGGCCCTGCCCTACCTGTACGCCGGGATCGGTGTGCTGGCGATCGCCGTCATCCGCAATCCGGTGGCGATTGTCGCGGGCGTGATGCTTATCGCGGCCGGCGGATATGTGTGGGCGGTGCGCCGGCAGCATCGCTCCGGCCTCGCCCCGCCGGTCCCGACCCGCGCGGCAACGCGGCCCGTCAATGCCGATCGCGGCCTGCGACAACTCGTCTGGCGCGATATTTACGCGACCGGCAGCGCCACCGTCGACGAACAGCACCGCCAGCTGTTCGTGCAAGGCAACGCATTGATCGCCGCGGCGCTGGCCGGATCGGACGCAGCCGCGGTCGAAGCGCTGCTGGACGCCCTCGTCGACCAGATGGTCGACCATTTCTGCTCCGAGGAGGCGATCCTGACCCGATTGCGGCATCCGTTGTGCGCCGCACACCGCGAAACGCACCGGGGGCTGCTCGCCCGGACACGCGCGGTGACGACCCGTTTCCGCGCCCGCGAACTGCCGGTCCGGGACATGATCGACCTGGTGGTCTACGACATCGTGGCCAACCACATCGTCAACGACGATTTCGTGTTCACGTCCGACCGCAGCGGGGGCCCAGCTTCCGCCAGCCCAGAGATGGCGGTGCCTCCCGCCATCGCGACTCACCCGTAGCCTTACGGGGATTTGGCGCAATCGCGCCGGAAAACTCCCGCCTTCCCGTTACTCTTACGGGGGCAAGGCGAATATAATGGGCTCGGCGACGCACAGCCGTCCCGGCGCCGTCCCAAGACAGGGAGGCCGAGCCGGGCACGGGAAGCGACCATGGCGCCAAGGCTTCCCCGCCGGGGGGGCTTGGATGTCGGTCGGTGCGGCAGGAGGGTGAGGACATGACGAGGATCCAAGCAGGGATGGCACAGGCTTCGGCCAGGAAATTTGCGTCGGTCCGACTGCTGTCTCCCAGCGTCAACGGCGCGCCGGCGGGCTATTCGGTGCCCCCGATCATCCGCCCGCTCATTGAATGCGGCTCCAACCCCGACGCGCTCACCCGAATGCTCGGGAAGATCGTGAAGAGCCTCGGCTTCGACGCCTTCACCTACTCGGCAGTGAGCCTCAATTACCAGAACCTCGACAGCCGGGCGTTCCTGTGGTCCTCCGCGGAGCCCGAGTGGCTGCAGGTCTACTCGGACAACGCGCTGGTCGAGATCGACCCGCGGCAGGCCGTGCTCAACTCGATGACGCCGATGCTCTGGGACCGTGCGGCGTTTGCCGACACCGTCGAGAACCGCACGTTCTTCGACCACGCCGAATCCCAAGGGCAATGCAGCGGGGTTTCGGTCGCGGTGCGCGACCCGTCGCCGGTCTGCGCGGTCGTGTTCACGCTTACGTCGCGCCGCCCCGCGCTCACCGACGAATGGCGCGGCGAGATCATGAACGCGCTCGGCGACATCCTGATGATCAGCTCGTACGTGCACCAGCTCTGCTTCTCGGGCGCGGTCGCCAGGCTGTTCAACCCGGTACTGCAGAGCGCCAAGCTGTCGCGGCGCGAACTCGAATGCCTGCAACTGGCGGCGAAGGGCCTCATTTCCGCCGAGATCGCGCTGGCACTCGGGATCGGCGTGCGCACCGTGCACTACCACGTCGCGAACATGCTGACCAAGCTCGACGCGTCGAACCGCCAGGAAGCCATCGCCCGCGCCGTTGCGGCGGGCCTGATCGCGCCCTGATCCGGCCCTTCCGGATGCGAAGCGCCGCGCCGGAGCGCGGGCGCATTCAGGCGTCGCCGGTGACGGCGGCGATCATCCGGTCGACGGCGCAGGGCTTCACCACCACCTCGTCGAAGCCCGCGGCACGGATGATCGCGAGGTCGTCGACGAACGCGTAGGCGGTATAGGCGACGACGCGCAGCGACGAAATGCGCGGATCGCTCCGGATCCGCCGGCAGACCTCCTCGCCGCTCATCCCGGGCATGCTGATGTCGAGCAGCACGCAGTCGTAGCGCCGCTCGGCGAGAAGGGCGAGCGCTGGCCTGCCGCCGTCCGCCTCGTCGACCTCCCAGCCGATGCTCTCGAAGATCGACACCGCCAGTTGCCGGCTCGGATCGTCGGCGTCGACGACGAGGATGCGCTTCGCGGCAGGGTTCACGCCGGCGCTCCGGCGAGGACGGAGGCGCCAGGCGGGATGCTGGGGTTCTCGGCGCGCGATGTCTGGGGCTTGTCCAAGGGGGCGGCGGGCGGCGGTGGAAGGTTCCCCGTGGCATGCCGACAAGCCGGGTCGACGAAGATGCAATGACCGGGACGGCGCACGATGGACGCCCTCATCTTACCGGCGTTTGAGCCCGGAGCACCGACAGCCGGCACGCGGCCCGTCATGATGCGGGGCCGGGCCATGGGCGAAGCCGGGCGGGCCGGGTCAGGGGCACGGGCGCGGAGTCACCACGACGCCTCGCGCTCGGGGCTCGAGGTGATCTTGTGGATCGTCAGGTCGGCGCCGTTGAATTCCTCCTCGGCATCGAGGCGCAGTCCGAAGCCCGCCTTCAGCGTGCCGTAGACGACGAGCCCGCCGGCGAGGGCAACGGCGACGCCTCCCACCGTGCCGATGAGCTGCGCCGGGAACGAGACGCCGCCGATGCCGCCCAGCGCCCTGGCGCCGAAGATGCCGGCGGCGAGCCCGCCCCATGCGCCGCACACGCCGTGCAGCGGCCAAACGCCCAGCACGTCGTCGATCTTCCAGCGGTTCTGCGTCAGCGTGAACAGCACGACGAACAGCGCGCCGGCGATGGCGCCGGTGGCGAGCGCGCCCAGCGGATGCATCACGTCGGAGCCGGCGCAGACCGCGACCAGCCCGGCGAGCGGGCCGTTGTGCACGAATCCCGGGTCGTTCCGGCCCGCGACGAACGCGGCGAGCGTGCCGCCCGCCATCGCCATCAGCGAGTTGACGGCGACGAGCCCGGAAATCTTGTCGAGCGTCTGCGCCGACATCACGTTGAATCCGAACCAGCCCACCGACAGCACCCAGGCGCCCAGCGCAAGGAACGGGATCGACGACGGCGGATGCGCCGACATGGTTCCCTCGCGCGTGTAGCGGCCGCGCCGCGCGCCGAGCAGGAGCACGGCCACGAGGCCGATCCACCCGCCCATCGCATGCACCACCACCGAGCCCGCGAAATCGTGGAACTCGGCGCCGAAGGTGGCCTTGAGCCACGCCTGGATGCCGAAGTGCCCGTTCCACGCGATGCCCTCGAAGAACGGGTAGACGAAGCCCACCAGCACGAACGTCGCCGCCATCTGCGGATTGAACTTCGCGCGCTCGGCGATTCCGCCGGAGATGATCGCGGGTATCGCCGCGGCGAAGGTCAGCAGGAAGAAGAACTTCACGAGCTCGTAGCCGTTCCGGGCCGCGAGCGCCTCGGCCCCGGTGAAGAAGTTGACTCCGTACGCGACCGAGTAGCCGATGAAGAAGTAGGCGATCGTCGACACGCTGAAGTCGACGAGGATCTTCACCAGCGCGTTGACCTGGTTCTTCCTGCGCACCGTGCCGAGCTCGAGAAATGCGAAGCCGGCGTGCATCGCGAGCACCATCACCGCACCCAGCAATATGAACAGCGTGTCGCTGCCTGCCTTCAAGCCTTCCATGGATTTCCTCTCTGGCTGGAGAACTTTCGAACGGGCATGGGTCGCGCCGGGACGCACCCTGCCTCTGTTCGTGTCAAGTGCCGCACGGGCGATGGACCCGCCGCGCAGGCCCGCTATTATCACCTCTGCGGCGGCCCGGTTTCGCCGGCGTGCCGCGCCGCCGGAGTATCGTTGCGGCGGCGGGAGGCAGGCGTTCGCAGCCACCGCCGGGCGCGCAGACGCGAATCCCTGCGCACGGCGGATATCCACGGGAGGTGCCGATCTTGAAACTGCCGGTCGTGCTTTGCGCGTTGCTGCTGCTCGGTGCCGGGCCATCGCCGGCGCAGGCGGCGCTCACCGTCGCGACGTGGAACCTGGGCTGGCACCTCAGCCTCGCGCAGGCGTCGGCGTGGATCGCCGATTGCGGCCGGCACTACGCGTTCGACGCTGCCGCCAACGCCTGGTCCGCGTCGACGGACACCGCCGCGAAGAGCGGCTGGGAGCTCGACTGGCGCCCGCCGGACGAGGCGACGCGGCTGCCATGGACGCTCGACCGGCAGCCCCCGTGCAACGTCTACCAGGACGTCGCCCACCGGACCGTCGCGGCGACCGACGAGTCGTACCGTCGCCGCGCGCGGCAGGTCGGCGCGATCGTCGCCGCGCTCGACTCGCCCGACGTGATCGCGCTGCAGGAGGTGTCCGGCGAGGCGGCCGTGCGCGAAGTGCTGGGACCGGCGGCGGCGGAGTACGACGTCTGCAGCTACGACGGCTACGCCGTGCAGCGCCTCGCGTTTGCGTGGCGGAAGAAGCTCTCCGGCACCAAGGGGCGCTGCGAGGTCCACGCTCCGCTGTCGCTTCCCGGCGGCGGCGAGCGGCGCCCGCGGCCCGGACTCCTGCTGGCACTCGAGGTGAACGGCAAGTCGGTGGCGTTCCTCAACGTGCACCTCAAGAGCAGCTGCGTCTCGCCGCTCGAGCGCGACGCCGGCGGGCGCGGGCAGCTGGACGGGCCGCAGCGGGACTGCCGGACGCTGCAGCGGCAGGTCGCGCCCCTCGAGGCGTGGATCGAGGATGCCGCGGAGAGGCACGACCGGATCGTCGTCCTTGGCGATTTCAATCGCGATCTCTGGCACGAGATCGAGGCCGGCCGGAAGCTGGCCCCGCGCACCGACGGCAGCGACCCGACGACGCCGCTGCCGCCCGGGGCCCGGGTGCGGCTGCTCGAGGCCGAAGTGAACGACGGCGAGCCGCCCGCGTCGGCGCTCGCGCTGGCGGCGCCGCGATGCGCGAAGACGGCCGACGCGGAGGCGCTGTGCGAGGCCGCGAAGCGCGCGCGCCTGTCCGCGGCCGAATCGAAGAAGCTGCGCCGCGACCTGGGCTGCCGCAATCCGGTCGGCCTCGACCAGATCCTGGTGAGCCGCGGCTGGCCGGCATTGCCCTCGCCGCTCGTCTCCGAGAAAATGGCGATCGCGCCGTACGGCGGGTCGCGCGGCCCCACGGCACGCGACCCGGGCGCGAAGACGTACCTCGCCGTTTCCGACCATTGCCCCGTCCGCCTCGCGCTGCCCGATCCGTAGCGGCAGCGAACCGATGCCCGCGCCACCGCGCGCTCCCACGCCAGGACCCCTGCCGATGCGCTTCGATCCCGCCCGCCTGCTCGCGATGCCACCGCGCGAGACCACCGCCGCACACGACGCGCGCGACGTGATGCTCTACGCGCTCGGCGTCGGCGTGGGCAGCGACGAACCCGGCGGCGACGAGGCGCTCTCCTTCGCCTACGAGCCGCGGCTCGCGGTGCTGCCGACGATGGCGGCGGTGCTGGCCTGGCCCGGGTTCTGGCTTGCCGAGCCGCAGTACGGCGTCGACTGGAAGCGCGTGCTGCACGGCGAGCAGTCGATCCGCGTCCACCACCCGCTGCCGGTCGCCGCCGTGCTCACGAGCCGGCTGGTGATCGAGGACATCTTCGACAAGGGCGCGGACAAGGGCGCGGTGATGTGCACGCGCCGCGAGATCCGCGACGCGGCATCGGGACTCCACCTCGCCACCGAGCTGCGCACGGCGTTCCTGCGCGGCGACGGCGGCAAGGGCGGCCGCACCGACGCCACGCCGTCGCCGCACGCGATGCCGGCGCGGCCGGCGGACGCCGCGGTCGCGTTGGCCACGCGCGCGGACCAGGCGTTGCTGTACCGGCTGTCCGGCGATCGCAACCCGCTGCACGCCGATCCGGAAATCGCCGCCGCCGCCGGGTTCAGTGCGCCGATCCTGCACGGCCTTTGCACCTACGGCGTCGCCGGCCGCGCGCTGCTGCGCGTGCTGTGCGGCAACCACACCGCGCGCTTCCGGCGGATGGACTGCCGGTTCTCGGCGCCGGCGTATCCGGGCGAGACGATCGTCACGGAAATCTGGAACGAAGGCCCCGGTCGCGCCGCGTTCCGCGCGAAATCCGGCGAGCGCGACGTCGTCGTGCTGAACAACGGCTACGTCGAATTCGACGCCTGACACGACCCTCGTTACAGTCGATCGCGCATCGGCGCGCGGTCAACCGCGACCCCGCTCGTCCGTTAAACTATGTTGCCGTGCACGACCCGCGCCCGGTCGCCCCACCGGGCAACGCAGGCGCATGCGGCACACTGTCGACAAGGAGTGATGATGAGAGCAATCGCAATAGTGGCGGTACTCGCCGCCGGGATCGTCGTGACGAGCAATGCGTACGCCGCGGGCGAAGAGGAACTGGCGCAGAAGGCGGGTTGCGCGACCTGCCACGCCATGGACACCAAGAAGAAGGGCCCGTCGTACAAGGACATCGCCGCCAAGTACAAGGGCAAGGCCGATGCCGAGAAGACGCTGGTCACCACGCTCAACGAAGGCAAGACCTTCGACGACGGCAAGAAGCATCCGAAGTCCAAGGGCACGCCCGAGGACAACGCGGCGCTGGTCAAGTGGATTCTCGCGATGTGATCCTGCCTACCGGGCAGGGTGAAAGAGCCGGCGCAAGCCGGCTTTTTCTTGTCCGCTCGTCGACGGCGGACGACCGACAGGGGCCGCGTTGATCCACGTCAATACCCCACGCCTGCGTCAGTGACATCCTTGGTGCCCATATGGTCTTGCCGCGGCGCCGGGATCCGGCCGTCGAAGTAACGCGAGCCCTAGTCAACCGCAGAACCCTTCCCGCCATGAGCGCAGCCCGTACGATCCGAGCCGTCCGATTGCTGCTCTGGGCCGGCCTTGCCGCGGCCACGCTGGCAAGCGCGGCGACCACGCCGGCAGCCAAGCCGGCGCCCAAGCCCAGCATCAACGAGGCATGCCTCGACTGCCACAACGACAAGGATTTCAAGGGCACCACGGGCAAGTCGATCCACGTCGATCCGGCCCGGTTCGCGAAATCGGTACACGGCGAGAATTCGCTCGACTGCACCGACTGCCACGCGGATGCCGCGGGCAAGGAGCAGCACGCCGACAAGCTGAAGCCGGTGAACTGCACGAACTGCCACGAGAAGGAAGCCAAGGAGTACGCCGGCACCGTGCACGGGACGGCGCGCAAGGGCGGCAACGACGTCGCCGCGAACTGCGCCGACTGCCACGGCGCGCACGACGTCATGAGCTCGAAGGACCCGGCGTCGAGCACCAACCACGCCAACATCGAGGCCACTTGCTCGAAGTGCCACGGCAGCGACAGCATTATCGCCAAGGGCAAGCTGCCCGGCGGCAACGTCGGCGGCAAATTCCACGACAGCATCCACGGCAAGGCGCTGAAGGGTGCGGCGCAGGGCTCGGCGCCGACGTGCAACAACTGCCACGGCTCGCACAACATCCGGCCCAAGTCCGATCCCGCGAGCCGCACCAGCGGCGCGAAGATTCCCGACACCTGCGGCGCCTGCCACAAGGCCGAGCGTGCCGCGTTCGTGGGCGGCAAGCACGGCAAGCTGCAGCAGGGCGGCGACCAGGCCGCGCCCAACTGCGCCGACTGCCACTCCGCGCACGGGATCCAACAGCACGACACGCCGAAATTCCAGACCGGGGTGATCAAGGAGTGCGGCACCTGCCACGCCGACTACCTCGCGACCTACCGCGACACGTTCCACGGCCAGGTGACGGCGCTCGGCTACTCGCAGATGGCCACCTGCGCATCGTGCCACGGCGCGCACGACGTGCGCCCGGCGTCGGATCCGGCCTCGATGGTGTCGAAGCAGAACCGGCTGAAGACCTGCCAGGCCTGCCACGCCGGCGCGAGCGAGAATTTCGCGAGCTTCGATCCGCACGCGAGCCGCCACGACAAGAAGCGCGATCCGATCTACTACTACGCAGCGCTCTTCATGGAGATGCTGCTGTTCGGCGTGTTCTCGTTCTTCGGCATCCACACGGTATTCTGGTTCTATCGCGAAGTGCGCGAGAAATTCTCCCGCGGCCGTCGGCCGGGGGATGGCAAGGACAGCAAGGAGAAGCAGTGATGGCCAGCGCAACGGGTAGCCTTACCCCTGACGGGAAGGCCGGCGACAACGGCTCGAAGCAGCGCTATTTCCGGCGTTTCACGTCGGTCGAGCGCGTGCTGCACGCCGGCCTGATGCTCACGTTCGTCGGCTGCGCGCTGTCGGGCCTGCCGCTGATCTTCGCCGAGCGGCCGTGGGCCGCGACGCTCGCGGGGCTCCTGGGCGGCTTCCAGGGCGCGGGCCTGATCCACCGGATCTGCGCCGCGATCATGGTGATCGTCTTCGCCAGCCACGTGGCGACGCTCCTCTACCGGGCGATCACCACCGGCCGGCTGCTGAAGATCCTCTGGGGTCCGGATTCCCTGGTGCCGCAACCGCAGGACGCGATCGATCTCTACCGCAACTTCCTGTGGTTCATCGGCCGCGGCCCGCGCCCGACCTTCGACCGCTGGACGTACTGGGAGAAGTTCGACTACTGGGCGGTGTTCTGGGGGATGCTGATCATCGGCGGGTCGGGGTTCCTGCTGTGGTTCCCGGTGTTCTTCTCGAAGCTCCTGCCGGGCTGGATGTTCAACATCGCCGCGCTGGTGCACGGCGAGGAGGCGCTGCTCGCGGTCGGGTTCATCTTCACGTTCCACTTCTTCAACGGCCACCTGCGGCCCGAGAAATTCCCGATGGACACCGTGATCTTCACCGGGCGCATTTCCGAGCACGAACTGAAGGCCGAGCGCGGCTTCGAATACGCACGGATGGAGCGCGAAGGCCGGCTCGAGGCTGCGATGGCGCCGCCGCCCACCGACGAGTCGCAGTGGTTCGGCTGGATCGTCGGCGGCACCGCACTGGCACTGGGCATCGTGGCGATCGTATTGATCGTTTACAGCTTCTTCTAGATACTGTGTTGCGGCGGCGGCCGCGACAGACGCGCGCGAATTCGTGCAACACGCGGGGCTTCGGAATGGGGGTTGGGGAATGAAGATAAGTCTGGGACAGCGCACGGTGATGGTGGGGACGGCGATGACGCTCATCATCGCGGTCATCGCCCTCGCAGTGCTCGGCGCGGGTAGCGTCCTTGCATGGGAATACAGCAACAGCAACGCGTTCTGCACCAACAACTGCCACGCGGTCCACCCGGAAGAGCCACGAGCCCACGCGGTGTCCTCGCATGCGCGCGTCCAGTGCATCGAGTGCCACATGGGCCGGCTGCCGACGCTGCAACTGATGGCGCTGAAGATGACCCACTACCGCGAACTGCTCGGCATGGTCACGGGCTACGAGCGGCCGGTCACCGCGACCTCGCTGCGCCCGGCGCGCGATTCGTGCGAAGGCTGCCACTGGCCATCGGTCATGCACGACGACAAGGTGCGCACCAAGGTTCATTTCGGCACCGACGCCGCCAACACCGAGACCCGCACCCGGCTCATCGTCCATACCGGCGGCGGCGAGGCGCGCCAAGGTTCCGCCCGCGGCGTCCACTGGCACATCGACCAGAACGTCGAGTACGTGACCGACGACGAGCAGAAGCGCACGATCCCGTGGGTCCGCGTCACCGGCAAGGACGGCAAGTCCACCACCTACTTCGACGCCGCCAGCAAGGTCGGCCGCGCCGAGATGGACCAGGCGAAGAAGCACAGGATGGAATGCGCCGACTGCCACAACCAGACCGGGCACCCGTTCGCGAACCCGGCGGACCGCGTCGACAACGCGATTGCCGACGGCCTGATCGACCGCAAGCTGCCGTCGATCAAGGCGCGCGCGCTGGCGATCATCGAGAAGGCGTCGCCGCTGCACGGGCCGATGCCGGAGCAGGTGCCGCAGTTCGAGAAGATCATTGCCGACGCCGCGCCGAAGGGCGACATGACGCCTGCCGTCAGGGCGTCGGAGGCGCAGTTCGCCGCGACGATGCTGGGCATCCTGAAGCTGTCGGAGTTCGAGGCCAAGAAGTTCACGTGGAAGTCGTTCCCGAACCACGTCGGCCACAAGGATTCCCCGGGCTGCTTCCGCTGCCACGACGGCAAGCACTTCAACGAGAAGGGCGACGCCATCCGGCTGCAGTGCACGCTGTGCCACGACATCCCGCAGGTCTCCGTGAACGGCACGCTGAAGACCGTTCCGTCGACCGACGAACCCGGGATGGAGCCGCCCGACGACCACGAGGCGCCGAACTGGATCGCCGACCATCGCAACGCGGACGACAAGGACTGCGCGATGTGCCACGGCCCGATCAAGTGGGGCAAGAGCGGCGGCGGCTTCTGCTCGAATCCCGCCTGCCACGGCCGCGAATGGCCGGGGATGGACCTCGACGCCGAGCCCGCGAAGGCGGAAGGCGGGGCCGGCAAGGCCGCCGCGCCGGCGAAGGGGGCGGTACCGGCCAAGGGCGCCGAACCGGCGAAGAAGGCGGCCGCCGCCGAACCGAAGAAGGCTGCCGCGGGCAAGTAGCCGCGCGCCTGCTGCAAGCAAGGAGCGCCGCCGGGATCCGATCCCGGCGGCGCTTTTCTTTTCGGGGGGGGGCCGGTGCCCGCGCCGGTCAGTCCGGCACGGCCCGATCCCGCGCCGCGCTCACTGGACCAGCTTCGTGCTTCGCGCCCCGGTATTCGCCCTTGGGGCGGCCCGGCGCGCTCACTCGCAGACGGTGCCGCCCGCCGACCCGAAGATCTCGCGCGTGATCGCCTTGGTTCCGACGATGCCGTTGACCGCGTAGGCGAACGTCGCGTGGTTGCCATCGCCGAAGGTCAGCGTCGCCGTGCCGACCCGGCTCTTCGTGACCTGTGACGCGTCGAACGGCAGCGTGCCGAACGCCGGCCCCGTGCCGGTGTACACGTCGCCGGCATAGACGTTGGTCGCGGCCTTCGGCGCGGCGAACACGAGCCACAGCGGGTTGCCGTCGGCGCCGTAGGTGAACCAGGTCGCGAAGATCGTGTCGCCCTGGTGGGCGAGGTTCAGCCCCCACCCGGATTCGACGCCGGCGGGCGCCGCCCACCACATGTCCTGGAAGTTGGTGGCCGCGGCGAGGTTGGCCTGCGCGCTCCACGTGCACGTCGGGACCTTGCTGCCGAAGACTTCGAGCGTGATCGCGCGGTTCTGCGCGACGCCGTTGACCACCGTCGAGAACGTGGCGTCGCGGCTGCCGGCGAAGGTGAACGCCGCCGTGCCGACGGCGACCGGCACGACCTTGGCGGGGTCGAACGGCGCGCTGGAGAGCGGCGGTCCGGTTCCCGTGTAGAGCGTCCCGCTGTAGATGTCCGCGGCGATCCGGTCGGCGCGCACCACCAGCCACCACGGCTTGCCGTCCGGGCCGAAGGTGAACCAGGTCGCGAACAGCGCGCCGTCCTGCTGCGCGATGTTGATGCCCCAGCCGGGCTCGGCCCCCGCCGGCGCCGCCCACCACATGCCCTCGGCGGGCCCGGTCCCGGCCCCGGCGCCGGCCTTGGCGATGAGCAGCGCCGCGCCGGCGTCGAGCATCCCGGCGCCGCAGGTGGCGGTGGTGCAATAGCACTCGTACTGGTCGACCGGATTGCCCGAGGCGTCGTACCGGGGCACCGTGCAGGCCGGCGGCTGGGGGTCGCCGGCGATGCTGCCCGGCGCCGGGAACGGCCGCGCTGCCGCCTGCAGCCCCTGCCGCACCTGCGCCGGGGTGATGGCGGGCCGCGCGGAGTACATCAGCGCGACGGTGCCCGCCACGAGCGGCGTCGAGAAGCTCGTGCCGAGCGAAGGGTTGTAGCTGTCCGTGTAGATCGAGCCCGCCGGCCCGGTCGTCCCGGCGTTCGACGTGGTGAGGATCGGGTAGAGGCACGCCGAGTCGGCCGCCGTATTGACGCAGTTGCCGCCGGGCGCGCTGAGCGCGACCTCCGGGCCCAGCCCCGAGAAGCCGACCTTGGTGCCGACGTGGCGCAGCCCGGAGACCGCGATCACGCCGCTGCAGTTGGCGGGCGTGCCGACCGCATGCCCGGATGTGTTGCCGGCCGCCACCACGACCGTCGTGCCCGCCGCCGTGACGTCGTTCACCGTCTGCAGGTACGCAGCCGAGCAGGGCGCTTCGCCGCTCAGGCTCATGTTGATGACCTGCGCGCGATGGGTGTTGGCCGGAACGCCGGGCACGGTCAGGCCCGCGGCCCAGCGCATCCCGGCGATGATGTCGGAGTCGTAGCCGCCGCACTTGCCGAGGACGCGCACCGGCAGGATCTTGACGTTGCGCGCGATGCCGGCCATGCCGATGCCGTTGTCGGTGAGGGCGGCGATCAGGCCCGCCACCTGCGTGCCGTGCCAGGAGCTGTCCTCGGCGCCGGTGGCGCACTGGTAGAAGAGGCCGCCGCGCTGGTTGACCTCGGCCGCCGTCAGCCAGTCGCCGGGATCGGACGCATCGGCGTCACGACCGTCGCCGTCGTTGGCGGTGGCGACGTCGCTGACCATGTCGTAGCCGGGCAGCAGGTTGCCGCCCGACGCCGCGGCGCGGAGATCCGGGTGGTCGTAGCGCACGCCGGTGTCGAGCACGGCCACCACCACTCCGGGGTCGCCGGTGGTGACATCCCACGCCGGCTCGACGTTGATCGACGACCGGACGTCGCCGGCGGGGGCGCGCAGGTACCACTGCCCCGCGGCGGGGCCTGCCCCCCCGACCCCGGCGTAAAGCGGGTCGTTCGGCACGGCGGCGATGCGGCGGCGCTGGTCCGGCACCGCGTACTCGACGTCGGCCTGCTGCGCGAGGCGCCCGGCAAGCTCGGCCGACGTGATCCCGGAGGCGAAGACGACCTGCGCATGGTCGGACAACGGGGCGCCGGCGCGCATCGGCAGCCCGAGCCGGGCGCCGAGCGACTGCGCGCGGGTGACGGTGTCCGCCACCGTCGCCTGTGCCTTCCGGCTGACCAGGGGCGACGTGGCCCTGAACTTCACGATGACGCGGGCGGTGCTGCCGTCGGCCGGGAGCATGACCGGGGACGAGGCCGTCTGGGCGGCGATCGGCCCCGCGAGCGGCAGCAGCAGGGCGACGACCAGGGCGCTCGCCCACGAAGGGTTGTTGCGGTTCGACATCGTCTACCTCGGGAAGGCCAGCGGGATTGCGCCGGCGCTCCATGCGACCGGCGGGAGCTTGCCAAGTTCCGCCGCCACCCGCAAATGCGCGAAAAGGCCGCCGACCGACGCCCGCGATGTCCGCCGGCGGTCTTTTCGTTTAAAATCAGCCCCTGCCGAAGATGCCCTCCCATTCGGGGGGGGCCACGATCCCTGGGGAATTGCCATGCTGAAACCCGTCCTGACGTTGGCTGCCGCAATCGCCTTCATTATCGTGCCCTTGCATGCCCCCGCGGCGCCATCCTCCGGCAAGGACATCGTGGTCCAAGTCGAGAAGGACGGTTCTGCGTACGTAGTCACGGCCGAACTCACAGTCGCGGCGACCCTCGACGAGACGTGGCAGGTGCTGGTCGACTTCGACAAAATGGCGCAGATCCTGTCGAACGTCGATGCGAGCAAGGTCGTCAAGGCTGACGGCAACAAGCTCGAGGTGACGCAGAAGAGCCACGGCCAGGCTGGCCCGCTGCGCATTTCGCTCGACAGCACGCGCCAGATCGAGCTGACGCCCAAGCGCGAGATCCAGTCGCACCTGATCAAGGGCGATCTCAAGTCGTCCGACTTCACGACGACGGTCAGCGAGGCAGGCAGCGTCACGAAGATCAGCGTCCGCGGCAAGTTCGTCGCCGGCGGGCTGGCAGCCTCGGCGCTCACGCCGGAAGCGGTCGAGGGGGGGACGCGGCGACAATACCAGGAACTGCGCGACGAGATCCTGCGCCGCAAGTCGAACGAGCCGACGCCCCCGTGCCTGCTCGCCAAGAACTGCGCACCAGGCCCCGGCTGACGTCCGGCAGTCCCGCAGCCCGGGTTGAGGGAAGCGAAACCCGGGAGGTTGCGCAAACGGGTACGGTCCACCCGGGTCTCGCTTCGCTCAACCCGGGCTACGGCGCCCGCTGCATTGCGAGGATCGCGCCCGCGATGTCCTGTGACAGGCGAGTCACCGCGCGGCTGTGCGCCGCGGCCAGCGCCTCGTAGCTCCCGTCGCTCACGGTCTCCCGGGCCGACGTGCGCCCGGTTTGCGTCCTGCCATCCTTCGCGCGGCGGATCGTCCACACGGCGTCGAGCGCCGTACCGGCGCCCGGCGTCGACTCGAACGTGCGCACCTCGACCGCGACGCGATACTCGGGGTCGGTGGCGAGCTGCTGCGGAAAGAGGATCACCCGCGGCGTGCCGAGGATCGCGCCCAGGTTCTCGGCGATGGCGCGCGAGACGCTGTCCTGCAGCGGCGCCGCCCACCGGTTGAATTCGTCGAGGCGGAGCTCGTTCGGCCCGGCGTTGACGACGAACTCGGGGCGGTCGACCACCGAGGGCACCGTCACTGGCCCCACGGCCACGAACAGCGTCGAGGGCGTCGCGGCCGGCGGCGCCGTCGCTGCCAGCGTGTAGAACCGCGACGGCGGCGAACTCGCGCAGCCGGCGGCGAGCGCCGCGGCGGCGAGCAGCATCGCGAGGGTGGCAGGACGGCGCATCATTTGCCTCCGGTTCGGGTGTCCGACTTGCCGCGTATCGGCGATTCGGGATGACGTTCGAGGTAGTCGATCAGCACGCGCACGCTGCGGGCCGCGCGCGTGAATTCGGTCAGGGCGTCGCGCAGTTCCTGCTGCGCCGGCGCATTCGGGCCGAGCAGCGTGGCGTCGACGTTGTCCAGCGTGCGCTCGAACTTGACGACGGCGCTCTTCATCGCGTCGAGGTCCGCCTTCAGCGTGGGCACCAGTTCGGTGTCGACGTTCCTGATGAGCTTGCGCGTATCCGCCAGCGTATCGTCCAGCGTCGCCAGGTCCTTCTTCAGCGCGACGGCGATGTCCTCCATCGGCAGCCGGTCGATCTTGTCGAGGATGCTCGTCAACCGGTCCTCGAGCTGGGCGATGCTGCTGCCGACCACCGGCAGCTCGGCCATGTCGCCGATCCACTTGACCGTCGCCCGCGGCGCCTTCGGGAAATACTCGAACGCCACGAAGAGCTGACCGGTCAGCAGGCTGCCGCTCCGGAGCTGCCCCCGCAGCCCGCGCTCCGCGACCATGCGCTCCAGGAACTCGCGCCGGCGCTTGTCGTCCTTCTGCAGCATCGCGTCGATCGCGGCCGCCTTGCTGATGTTGCCGTAGGAGATGAGGCGTTCCGGATAGAAGGTGACCATCACCCGCGAGCGAATGTTCGCGCCGGCAGGATCGACGACGAGCTCGATGCTGGTGACCTCGCCGGCCGGCAGCCCGAGGAAGGTGACCGGCGCGCCGACCGACAGGCCACGCAGCGACTCGTTGAAATAAAGCGCGTAGTTGCGCGAGACCGCATCCGGCGCCTTCATCGCGCTGGCCCGGTCGGCGTAGAGCGGGAAGACGGTGTTGGCGGCCGCGAGCGTCGTGTCGGGCATGAACGGCGGGCCGTCGAAGGCGAGGCCGCCGACGAGCAGCGCGACGAGCGATTCGGTGCGGATCTCGAAGCCGTTGGCGTCGAGCGTGACGTCGAAGCCGCTCGCCTTCCAGAACCGCGTGCTGGGACTCACGAACTTGTCGTAGGGCGCATTGACGAACACGCGGACCTCGACCGATTTGCCGTCCGCGGCCAGCCCGTAGGAGACGACCTGCCCCACCGGCAGGCGGCGGTAGTAGATCGGCGACCCGACGGACAGCGAGCCCAGGTCCTCGGACTTCAGCACGAACTGCCGGCCCGGCTGCTTGGAGATGAACGGGGCGACGTCGAGCCCCGCGAACTCGCGCCCCTCCGTCTCCGACACGCCGGCCTCGAAGCCGATGTAGTTGCCCGACAGCAGGGTGTTGAGGCCGGAGATGCCGGACAGGCTGACGCTCGGGCGGACGATCCAGAACTTCGCGTCGTCCATCATCAGTCCCGCCGCGCGCTTGGAGATCTTGGCGACGACCTCGACCTTCGAGAAGTCCTCGGTGAGGTGCACGACCGTGACCTGGCCGATGTTCACCTCCTTGTACTTGATCATTGTCTTCCCGGCCTCGATGCCCTCGGCGGCCCGGAACACGATGGTGATCGTCGGGCCCTCGCTGCGGGCGCGCTGGACGACGATCCCGACGGCCACCAGCGCGGCCAGGACCGGGATGATCCAGACGATCGACAGCCGGTGGCGCTTCGGCGCCACGACGATCGCCCGGGGGAGTTGGACTTCTTCGACTGGCTCAGCCATGCGCACTCCGTGAGGGACTGACGGGATTCCAGATGAGACGCGGATCGAATGAATGCGCCGCCAGCATCGTCAGCACGACCACCGCCATGAAGAAAACGACGCCCGACCCAGGCTCCACCGACATCAGCGGGTCGAGCTGCACCAGCGCGACCAGGAAGGCGTCGACGAAAACGTCCAGCATCGACCAGCGGCCGATGAACTCGACCAGGCGGTAGAGCCGCGTCCGGTCGTGGGTGTTCTTCGCCGAGCGGCGCTGGACCGAGACGAGAAGGTAGGCCATCGCGACCAGCTTGCCCAGCGGAATTATCACGCTCGCGATCAGCACGATCAGCGCCAGCGGCCACGATCCCGATTCGTACAGGTACCAGACGCCGGAGATGATGGTGTCCGGCTCGGACGAGCCCAGCGTGTTGGTGACCAGCACCGGCAGTGCGTTGGCCGGGATGTACAGGATCGCGGCGGCGATCACCAGCGCCCATGTGTACTGCATCGAATGCGTGTGCCGCGCCGTGAGCGTCGCGCCGCAGCGCGGGCAGTCGCCGGGCGGCCCCCCCGGTTGCGGGCGCGACAGCAGCCCGCAGGTCGTGCACGAGGCGAATCCCGACTCCTCTGCGGTCAGCCAGACGGCGGTCATCGGGCGGCCCCCGAGCGCAGGCCGGGCGTCAGCCGCGGCAAGGTGCCGTCGGCCCAGACCACGCGCGTCCAGATCACATGCGGATCGAACGTCGACGCGATCGCCGCGAGCAGCACGACGAGAAGGCCGACGCCGTACATGCCGATCCCGGGGACCACGGTCGCAAGCTGCGCGATCTTGATCAGCGCCACCAGTATGCCGAGCAGCATCACCTCGTTCATCGACCACGGCTGCACGTACGATGCGATCCGCAGCATCCGGCCGACCCAGCGCGGCGCGGGCGGGCGCCGTGCCGCGAGCAGCACGACCAGCATGAACACGAGGTAGACGCCCGGCGCGACCACGGCGCAGAACCCGACCATCACGGCCGTGAGTTCGCTGCCCTGGTCCCACATCTGCGTGGCGCCGCCGAGGATGTTGGTGCTCGACGTGCGCCCGGCAGCGGACAGCCCCATCAGCGGCATCGTGTTCGCGATGACGAAGACGATCAGCGCGGCGAACGTCAGCGCCAGCGGGCGGTCGATCGGCTCGACCGGGTTCCTGGCGACGACCACGTGGCAGCGCGGGCAATGCGCGGCGCCGCCGGGCGGCAGCGGCGGAATGGATTGCTGCAGGTCGCAGTCCGGACACGCGATCGTGTCCGTGACACCGTGTTGCCCCAAGATCGAACCTCGAGCGAAATTATCTCAGGCCGAAGTCTAAGGCAAAACCCGCGCCGCGGGCGCATCCGGGCACCGGCAGCGTAGCCGGGGCACGGGTTTGCGCGCGCCGGCGCGACGCTACTTGGGACCGGGCTGCTTGGCCAGTTGCTGCGCTGCGGCGCGGTCGGCCTTGAGCTTCCCGTCATCCGGCGCGCCATCGATCGCTCGCGCGAACGCGCGATCGGCCGCGTCGTACTGCTTCAGTTCGATGTAGGAACGGGCGAGCAACGCCCACTCCTCGGCCGTTCCGCCCTGCTGCTCGAGCCGCTTCGCGAGGCGGTCGGCGAGCTGGTCCATGCTGGGCGCGGGCTTGCCGGACGGCGCGGCGCCGCCCATCGGCCCCGGCGCAGGCGCAGGCGCCTGACGGGTCGTCGGCGCCGCGGCGGGCGCCGGCGACCCCTTCGTCGTCATGAAGTAGTAGAGCCCGACCCCGCTCGCCACGACCGCCAGCAGCGCGATGCCGGCCACCGCGGCCTTCGGTTGCACGACAAATGCCATCTTCGTTCTTCTCCCATCTCAGAAATCCCACCGCCAGCCCACGTACCAGAAGCGGCGGTCGATCAAGTCGTTGATCAGCGCGCTGTTCGAGCGCGTCCGCTCGTAGTCGAACTGTGCCTCGAGCGACAGGCGGTCGCGGATGCGCCACGACGCGCGCAGCCCCGGCGACCAGCGCGTGAGATTGACGCCGGCGTTGTCCTTCTGCCGGTACCAGCGCAGCACGGGCTCCAGCGACAGCGTATCCCACGGCGCGAAGCGCCAGTCGATGCCGGCCTGGTTCGCCGAGAGCCGCTTGCCCGTCAGCACGCCGTAGTTCAGCACCAGGATGTCCGCCAGCGACGCCAGTCCGCTGCCGATTGCCTGCGCATTGTACGTCCAGATGCTTCCCGTCGCCGGCGTGGCCGGCAGCGTGCGATACGGCGGCGTGCCAGACAGCGACGACCAGCGCGCGTCGAAGCCCAACTGCCACTGCGGCGTGATCTGCTGCGTGACCCCGAACAGCGTCTGCTTGGTGATCGGCGTCAGCGCCTTCGCCTGCGCGCGGACCGCGTCGACGCCGTCGCGCTGGATCAGCGCCGAGAGCGACATGTTCGGCTCGGCGACGAGCGCGTTGGTCAGCTGGAGCGTGGGCGTGCGCCGGTAGTCGACCAGCAGGTTGAGCGAGGTGAGCGTCGGCAGCTGCCAGGTGCCCTGCGCCATGCCGATGTTGACGGCGCGGAACAGCGGGTCGTAGTCGACCATCGAATAGACGTTGCGTTCGCTGTCGAAGTAGCGCAGCTCGCCGCCCACGCCCAGACGGTCGGTCTGGCCCGAGGCGACCTGCCGGATCGCGAACAGGCTGCCGCCCATCCGGTCGCCCATCTTCTCGATGTCGATACTGGCGCCGTAGAACGTCTTGCTGGTGTTGAACGGCGCGTCGACGGGCTGTCCCGCGACCACGTTGACGCGGTAGTTCGGCGCGAAGCCCCAGCTGCCGATCCCGCCGTCGAAGAGCCCCAGCACGCCGCCGCTCGTCCCCGACTGGCGGCCGACGCGGGCCATCAGGTTCTGCGGCAGGTACCGCGTCTCGCCGTAGAGCGCGTTGAGCCAGTTGCGGTTGCTGCCGCCGCTCATGAAGTTCGCGACGTACTGGTCGCGGACGACCAGCCGGTTGTCCCAGTCGCCGGTGCGATAGCGGGCCGTGACGTCGATGTTGTTGACGAGTTGCGACTGGTCGATGCCGGTCAGCTTCGCGGTGTCGAGCGTCGTGGCATTGGTCGCCGGCGTGATGACCGTGCGGACAGTGGTGGCCTGCGACTGGCCGCCGTAGTAGTACTGCGACGCACTGCCCCAGTAGCTGAACGCGGGCTGCCCGGCGATCGCCTCCGGAGGCAACGCGCCGCCCAGCGGCAGGAGCGGCGCGCTCATCGTGGCGAGGTGCTCGCGCACGCGTGCCGCGCCGGGCGTGTCGGGGTAGAGCTTCAGGTAGAGCTGGTATTCGACGAGCGCCTTCGCCGGATCGCCGCTGCGCTCGCGGGCGACCCCCACGAGTTCCTGCGCTTCCTGCGAGTACGCGTTGGGCGGCAGGTTGAGCGAGCGATTGAGCGCGACGATCGCCTTGTCGTAGGCGCCGGTCTCGAAGGCGGCGCGCGCCTCGGCCACGTCGGCGGCTGCCCGCAGGTCGATTTCCGTCGGCGCGGCGGGCGCGACCGACGGCGGCGGCAGCGCGACGGGACCTGCCGGCGGCCGGCGCGGCGCGGCTTCGCCCGGCTTCGGCGCGCCGAGCCTTTTCAGTTGCGCGGCCGAGAGCGGAATCGAGATGGCGATCGTGCGGTTGCCTTCCGGCTGCACGCGAAACGACACCGCTTCGTCGAAATGGATGTCGATGAAGCGCTGGACCGCAGGGCGTTGCGGCGGATAAAGCACCCTGAACCGCGGCACCAGGTCCGTCGGCGGCGCACGACGCTCTTCCTCGACCACGCCCTGCGCCGTGTCGTCGGATGCCGTGATCTGGAAGAAGACGCGCAGCGCGCTGCCCCGGTCGGTGGGAACGTTGCGCAGGTACTGGATCAGCACCGCGAACTTGACCCGGACGACCGCATCGTTGCCTTCCTGGCGAACGTCGACCGTGTCGAGGATCTGGGCCTCGACGGAAGCGGCCACGAGCCAGATCAGCGCCGCCAGCGCCACCTGCAGGAACCGCCACGCCTTGCTACTGCACATGCGGACGCGCCCCCGGCTTGGTGGAAATCGGAGGTTCCATCGGTCGCGGCTGATGCCCGCCGCGGAAGTCCGCGCCGTGGCAACCGCCGCAGCCGGGCTTGAGGTTCGGATAGCGCCAGTTCACGAGTTCGCTGTTGCCGACGTGGCAGGCGACGCAGCCGGTCCCCGGCGCGTGCACCGTGTAGAGCGGCGACAGATGGCGATAGTCGAGCACCGGGCGCCACGACGTGACGCGATGGCAGCTGTCGCACGAGCGCATCGTGACGAAGTGGCTGGCCGGCTTGCCGCTGGCACCGCTGCCGTTGTGGCAGGTCGCGCAGGTTCCCGTGGTCGCGCCCGAATGGGTGAAGTTCGCCGGTATCCAGGCGGTGGTCCGGTGGCAGGAGTCGCACGAGAGCGCCGTCGCGAGATGCTTGCCCGGGCGCCCTGGCGCCGCGGCACCGTTGTGGCAGGCAGCACAGCCGCCAGGCATCACGGTCGCATGGATCGCGCCGCGTGCGGCCGGCGTCGCGGGCACGCCGGCATCGCGTGCGGCCGGTGCTGCGACCGCCGTGGCCGGGGCAGAGGCCGGTGCGCGGACGAGGCTCGCGGTTGCGGCAGCGGGATTGGTCACCGGTTTCGTCACGGTGGCGAGCGCCGCCTTGCTGAACGTCTTCGTCGTATGGCACTGCGAGCAGTCGGCCGTGGTAATCGGGTGATCGCTGGGCTTCTTCCTTACGCCCGTGAACTGCCCGCCATGGCAGGCGCTGCAATTGGTCGTGATGCCCGTGTGGTTCATCGTCCAGGTCTTGAACGACGTGGTCGACGTGTGACAGCCACTGCAGTCGAGGCTGGCCGGATTGGGAATGTGTCCGGTGGAAGGCAGCGTGACGACCGTGACACCGTAGAACGTCTTTCCCGCAGCGTGGCAGGTCGCGCATCCGGTCGTGATGCCGGTGTGGTTCATCGTGCCGCCGCTGAACTTGTCGAACTTCGTCGGCAGGTGGCAGGCCTCGCACGCCGTCGCCCCGCTCGGTATGTGCGTGGCCGGCGGCGACACCGGTGTCACATTGGCGAAGCTCTTGCCCGTAGCGTGGCACGTCGCGCAGCCGGTCGTGATTCCGGTGTGGTTCATGACCGCGACCGAGTAGTTGCCCTGTGTCGTGTGGCACGTCGCGCACGGCTGCGTCGTCGGGATGTGGTTCGTCGGCTTGGTGGTGATCCCGGCGGAGAACGATGTCGTCGAGCTATGGCAGCCTCCGCATTCGCCCGTCGTGGGATGGTTCGGGTCTTGCGCAGGCGTCGGCCGGGTCACGATGGTCACGCCGTACCAGGTCCTGCCGGCTTCGTGGCAGGTCGCGCATGCCGTACCCGCGACCGGGGCGTGGTTCATCGCCGTGCCACCGAAGTTGGTGAACTTCGTCGGGGCGTGGCAGCTTTCGCAGGCGGCGGTACCAACCGGGATGTGGGTCGCCGGCGGCGTTACGATGGTCACGCCGAAGAAACTCTTGCCGGTCGCATGGCAGGTCGCGCAGGCGACGCCGGCGACCGGCGCGTGGTTCATCGCCGTGCCGCCGAAGTTGGTGAACTTCGTCGGGGCGTGGCATGACTCACAGGCCGCCGTACCCACCGGAATGTGCGTCGCCGGCGGCGTTACGACGGTCACGCCGAAGAAACTCTTGCCGGTCGCATGGCAGGTCGCGCAGGCCACACCCGCGACCGGCGCATGGTTCATCGCCGTGCCGCCGAAGTTGGTGAACTTGGTCGGGGCATGGCATGACTCGCACGCGGCGGTACCGACCGGAATGTGTGTCGCTGGCGGCGACACCGGCACCACGTTGGCGAACGTTAGCCCCGTCGCGTGGCAGGTCGCGCATCCGGTCGTGATGCCGGTGTGGTTCATCACCGCAACCGAGTAGTTCCCCGGCGTCGTGTGGCACATCGCGCACGGCTGCGTGGTCGGGATGTGGTTGGCCGGCTTGCTGGTGATCCCGGCCATGAACGAACTGGTCGAGCTGTGGCAGTTGCCGCATTCGCCGGTCGTCGGATGGTTCGGGTCCTGGGCAAGGGTCGGTCGGGTCACAATGGTGACGCCGAACCAGCTCCGGCCGGCTTCGTGGCAGGTCGCGCACGCAGTCCCGGCGACCGGCGTGTGGTTCATCGCCGTGCCGCCGAAGTTGGTGAACTTCGTCGGCGCGTGGCAGCTTTCGCAGGCTGCCGTACCTACCGGGATGTGTGTCGCCGGCGGCGTCACCACCGTCACGCCGAAGAAACTCTTGCCGGTCGCATGGCAGGTCGCGCAGGCGACACCCGCCACCGGCGTGTGGTTCATCGCCGTGCCACCGAAGTTGGTGAATTTGGCCGGGGCGTGGCAGCTTTCGCAGGCGGCGGTGCCGACCGGGATGTGGGTCGCCGGCGGCGTCATCACCGTCACGCCAAAGAAACTCTTGCCCGTGGCGTGGCAGGTCGCGCATCCGGTCGTAATGCCGGTGTGGTTCATCGTGCCACCGCTGAACTTATCGAACTTCGACGGTGCGTGGCACAACTCGCAGGCCTGCGTCGTCGGGACGTGGGTCGCCGGCGGCGACACCGGAACCACGTTGGCGAACGTTAGCCCCGTCGCGTGGCAGGTCGCGCAACCGGTCGTGATCCCGGTGTGGTTCATCGTCGCCAGGGCGTAGTTGCCCGGCGTCGTGTGGCACATCGCGCACGGCTGCGTGGTCGGAATGTGGTTCGCCGGCTTGCTGGTGATCCCGGCCATGAACGAACTGGTCGAGCTGTGGCAGTTGCCGCATTCGCCGGTCGTCGGGTGGTTCGGATCCTGGGCCAGCGTCGGTCGGGTCACAATGGTGACGCCGTACCAGCTCCGGCCGGTCTCGTGGCAGGTGGCGCACGCGGTCCCGGCGACCGGCGTGTGGTTCATTGCGGTGCCGCCGAAGTTGGTGAACTTCGTCGGCGCGTGGCAGCTTTCGCAGGCGGCGGTGCCGACCGGGATGTGGGTCGCCGGCGGCGTCACGACGGTCACGCCGAAGAAACTCTTGCCCGTCGCGTGGCAGGTCGCACAGGCAACACCCGCCACCGGCGTGTGGTTCATCGGCGTCGCGCCGAAGTTGGTGAACTTCGTCGGGGCGTGGCAGCTTTCGCAGGCCGCGGTGCCCACCGGGATGTGGGTCGCCGGCGGCGTCACGACGGTCACGCCGAAGAAGCTCTTGCCGGTGGCATGGCACGTCGCGCAAGCGACACCCGCCACCGGCGTGTGATTCATCGCCGTGCCGCCGAAGTTGGTGAACTTCGTCGGCGTGTGGCAGCTTTCACAGGCCGCCGTTCCCACCGGAATGTGTGTCGCCGGTGGCGACACCGGCACCACGTTGGCGAACGTCAGGCCGGTCGCGTGGCAGGTCGCGCAGCCGGTCGTGATGCCGGTGTGGTTCATCGTCGCCAGGGCGTAGTTGCCCGGCGTGGTGTGGCACATCGCGCACGGCTGCGTGGTCGGAATGTGGTTCGCCGGCTTGCTCGTGATCCCGGCCA
>CALQLA020000050.1 GCA_943331295.2 Bordetella parapertussis
ACCGCGCGCGCCCGCCCTGGCGTCGGCACCCGCGCGGAACCAGCACGACCAACGTGCAGAGCAACCCTTTGCCGCCGCAAATCGACGCTTGACCCGCACCACCGACCCGACCAGAATCAGGCTCGCGCGATTGGAATCGCTATCCGTCACCGGCCGCACGTTTGATGGCCTGAGCCCACGCGCAGGCCATTGACTGCCCGCGCACCAAATGCCTACCCGGAAGACACACGTCACCCATGAAAAACGCGCCCGACATCCTTAACGGACATGTTTCTTTCGGCATCGCCGGATTCGGCACCTATGCCCCCGAAAAAGTGGTTTCAGCCGAAACCCTGGCGCAAGAGGCCAACATCCCCGTAGAAAAACTCACCATCGGCATTGGCATCAAGCACATTCATGTGGCCAACGATGACGAGCACCCGTTCACGATGGGTTTGAGTGCGGCCAAAGATGCCCTGGCGGATGCCGGCATCAAGGGCGAAGACCTTGATCTGGTGATCTTTGTTTCGGGCGGCGACTACGACTACCGAAACTGGTGCCCCTCGAGCGCCGTGGCTCATGCCTTGGGCTGCAGCCACGCCTATGCCTTTGAAGTCAGGAACGGCTGCGCCGGCGGCAATTTGGCTTGCAACATCGCAGGCGGGTTGATGGACCGCGATGCGTCCATCACCAACGCTCTGGTGATCTGCTCCGACACCCTCAGCCGCATCGTGTCCACCAAGCTGAAAGAGTGCCACCCGCTGCTTTATTTCGGTGATGGCGCCGCGGCCGTGGTGCTCAAGCGCGACCACCCTCGCTATCAGTTTCTGAGCTTTGCCGAGCACACCGATGGCGCGCTGGGTGATCTGCTGAAAATCGAGGCCGGTGGCACGCGGTTGCCGATCACGCCTGATTTCAATGACTGGGACAAGTGCTACGCCAAGGTCGACCCCGAGAAATTTGCGGACCTGATCAACCGGGTCTATCTCAAGGAATATGTCGACGTCATCAAGCTGGCGGTCAGCCGCTCTGGGCATGAGATGAAGGACATGGACTACATCTTGATGAACCAGGTCAAGAATTCATTGCGCGCCCACATCCTCGAAGGCATCGAGATGCCCCAGGACCACACCTACGTGTCCTTGATCGAATTCGGCCACATCGGCCCGGCAGACTCCCTGTTCACCATGGCCATGGCCCACCGCCAAGGGCTGCTGCCCGAAGGCAACCTGGCCATCCTGGCCACCAGCGGCATGGGTTTTTCGTGGGCGGCGAGCATCATTCGTTGTTGAGTGGCTGTCGCGCGGTATCAAACAGCCGCGCCAACAACTGGTGCTGATTCGCGAAGCGATCGGCGCTGACCTTTTGCAACTTGGCCAAGTTCTCCAGTTTCCATTGGACCGCAGGCGGTTCGCGCAGGTGCGGCATCGGCATCAGCTCCCATGCAGGGCCGCCCCGCACAAGTTAAAGAAGAAAGTCTCGATGCGCCGTGGTCAATTGCTGCGGCAGTTCTTGGAGCAGGCGCGCTTGCCACGGCACCAGCGTGTCCAGTTCGATCATCTCGCGGGTCATGCCGGCGAACTCGTTCGTGAACGCGGCCTCCAGAGGTTTGACCTTGGGGAACAGCACTTCGTGGGCCGGACGGTTGTGACCGGCCAGATAGACCACGAAGCAGTCGATGAACTCAGGCTGCCAGCCAAAGCGCTGCAGCATGTGCATCACGTCGAAGACGTCGCGTGGATGCTGACGATCCATCGCTTTCATGTCAACGACACCAAGGAACTGCAGGTGCGCCTGACGTATTCCAATGCGTCGCTGTTGCAGCACATGCAGGTGTATGTCGCCGACGAGGAACCGCCGGCGCAAATCGCCGCCGTAGACAAAAAGTCCGAGCCGGTCCTCGGCAAGAACTCCGCCGCCATCGGCGCGAAGATGACGGCGTTCGAGCCGGGTGCCGGCTGGAAGGCCGTCGCGCCGTGAACCTGAAGCGCGCCGGGTTCGCCCGGCGCCGCGGTCAGAGCCCGCCGCCCCAGCGGTACTGCCAGGCGATCCCGATCAGGTCGTAGTTGTTGCCGGTGCGTGCGGAAACCCCGCTGCTCCCGTACATCTTGATGAAGTTGTCGAGGTCGACGGGAAACGCGAGCGTTCCGCCCACCCGCCAGTTCTGCTGCAGGTCGAAGTTGCGCACGCCGCCGATCGTCGTGCGTCCGCCGGCGAAGTACGTGGCGTCGAACGCCGCCCGGATGCCCGAGCGGAAACTGTAGATCGCATGGCCCTGCGGCGCGTAGATGGGGGCCTGCGCCCGCGTGCGCCCGCCGTAGAAATCCCGGTTGTCGGTGAACAGCGTCGCCGCGAACGTGCCTTCGAGCGTCCACGGGCCCCGTGCCTTGGAGACGCCGACCTCGGGCTTGAACGACCAGCGACGGGTGCCGAGGTTCACCACGCGGGTGTCGTCGTACTGTCCCGCCGGCGCCGGCACGCGGAGGCTCGCGCCGACGATCAGGTCCTGCTCGTAGTTCCGGGATTCCTTCAGCGTCAGCGCCGGCGCGCCGTACAGGTTGACCGAGAGGCGCACGGCGGGATCGGCGAAGCCGTCGACGACGCGCTCGGTCGGCTGACCCGCATGCGTCGCCGAGCCCGACAGCCACGCGTAGGGCAGCCCCACGTCGACCTTCGCCGACGTGCCCCACAGGTCGAGTACGCGCGGGGCTCGATGTCCTGCGCGCGCGCGCCGGTCGAAGCGATGGCGAGCACGCATGCCGCCAGCGCCGCGAAGGCAAGGGACCGGAAGCGCGATCGCTTCACCCGCAGCCCGCGGAGCAAGCCGGAAATCCTCCACGCGGAATCCGTGGCGGCTTTCACGTTGGCGTTCCTGGTCATGCCGGCAACCGAGTTCCGCGCCGGCTCCGCTTGACCCGGCGTTCGAGGCGGCCGGCAACCTTTCATTGTCGCCACCTCCGTTCGGAGGACCCTTGACGTGCGTCAAGGCCGGCAGCGATCGCCCGCGCCCGTCGTCGCTGTGGCAAGACCGCGCGGGCTTCCGCGTCGCTCCTGCAGGCGCCTATGCGCAACTTCGTTGATCTGCCGCAAGCCGGGTCTGCGGCGCTGTTGCAAAATGTCTACCTAACGTCCGCAAAAGTCCGCTGTTCTGACCCGTGGGGAGGAACAATTCTCGCAGGTGTCCGGTCCACTCGATGAAGTGCTTTTCACGACGGTTTCTGCTGCGCATCCGGTGACCGGACTCCCGGCAGCGGCAGCCTCCAATCCTGCAGGAAAGGGTGCATTCATGGACGCAACGAACAAAATTGCCAGAAGTCTCGATATCTCGACCAAGGTCGCGCTGCTTCACGACAAGCGGACCAAGCTTGCGCAGGAGCACTTCAAGGATCGGCTCCTGAAGGCCTATGCCGGCTGCGCTGCCGACCTCGCGACGAACCCGGTGTCGCCCGCCGACGCCTGGTCGCAGTGGTGGCAGTACACCACCGACTTCGCGCAGCGCTCGATCCTGTTCTGGGACACGCTGCGCCAGCGCGGCAACAACTTCGTCGAGCACAACCGCGAGGGCCTGACGCCCGTCCTGCACTTCGACTACGAGATGGTCGTCGACGGACGCAAGCTCGCGAAGCCGGTCAACTACGCGCTGGTGCGGATCATCCCGCCGGCGGGCGTGACCGTCGATTCGCTGCGGCGGCCGTACGTGATCATCGATCCGCGCGCCGGGCACGGGCCGGGCATCGGCGGCTTCAAGGACGACTCGCAGGTGGGTGTCGCGCTGCGCGACGGCCACCCGGTCTACTTCGTCATCTTCTTCCGCGACCCCGAGCCGGGCCAGACCCTGCTCGACGTCTGCGACGCCGAGCAGCAGTTCGTGAAGCAGGTGCGGGCGCTGCATCCGGCGAGCCCGAAGCCGGTGATCGTCGGCAACTGCCAGGGCGGCTGGGCGGCGATGATGCTCGCCGCGTCGGACCCCGGGGACACCGGCCCGATCGTCATCAACGGCGCGCCGATGTCGTACTGGGGCGGCGCGTTCCAGGACGGCGCCGGCGACAACCCGATGCGCTACGCCGGAGGCATGCTGGGCGGCACCTGGCTGTCGTCGTTCGCCGCCGACATGGGCAACGGCATCTTCGACGGCGCCTATCTCGTCGAGAACTTCGAGAACCTCAATCCGGCGAACACGTTCTGGGACAAGTACTACAACCTGTTCTCGAACGTCGACACCGAGCCGCCGCGCTTCCTCGAGTTCGAGCGCTGGTGGGGCGGCTTCTACCTGATGAACCGCGAGGAGATCGAGTGGATCACGCGCAACCTGTTCGTCGGCAACAAGCTCTGGTCCGGCACGCAAGGCTCCGGCGGCAAGGCGTTCGACCTCCGCGACATCCGGGCGCCGATCATCCTGTTCGCGTCGATGGGCGACAACATCACGCCGCCGCAGCAGGCGTTCAACTGGGTCGCCGACGTCTACGGTTCGACCGAGGAGATCAAGGCGCGCGGGCAGGTGATCGTCGGCCTGCTGCACCACGACATCGGCCACCTCGGCATCTTCGTCTCCGGCAAGGTGGCAAAGAAGGAGCACGCGCAGATCGTCGAGGTGCTGAACTCGATCGAGGTGCTGCCGCCGGGCCTCTACGCAATGGAGATCGATGAAATCAAGGGCCGCGACGGCAAGGTGACGTACGAAGTCGAGTTCCACGAGCGCCGGCTGGAGGAGATCGCCGCGCGCCTCAACCGCTTCGAGCGCGCCGACGAAAAGCCGTTCGAGGCCGTGGCGACGCTGTCCGAGTTCAACCAGCGCGCCTATGAGCTCTTCGCGCAGCCGTTCGTCCAGTCGCTGGGCAACGAGGTCACGGCGAAGGTGTCGCGGCAACTGCATCCGCTGCGCGTCCAGCGCTGGGCGCTGTCCGATTTCAATCCGTGGCTCGCGTGGCTCGGCCCGGCGGCGCAGGCCGTCCGTGCGCAGCGCAAGCCGGCTGCCGCCAACAATCCCGCCTCCCGGGTCGAGAAGATGCTGTCCGACGTCGTCAGCGCGTCGCTCGACTGCTATCGCGAGACCCGCGACGCCGCCAGCGAGGCGATGTTCTTCCAGACCTACGGCAACGTGTTCTCGCTCTATCTCGCCGACAAGGCGCCCGCGGGCGCGCACGCGCTGGAAGCCGCGGTCGAGCCCCGCGAGTTGCCGTTCGTCAAGGACGCGCTGGCCGCGATCGCGCAGGGCGGCTACCCCGAGGCGCTGGCGCGCGTCGGGTCGCTGCTCGCCCGGCGCGGGGCGGCGCTGCCGCTCGCGCGGCTGGCACTGAAGCAGGAGCTCGCCACCGAATACCACGCGCTGCTTCCCGATGTCACGCCCGACGCGTGGCGGCGCATCCGCGGCGAGCAGGACATCGTGGTCGGCTACGAGCCCGAGCAGGCGATCGCGACGTTGCCGAAGCTGCTGGCGACGCCCGGCGATCGCGAGCGGCTGGTCACGCTCGTCAGGCGCCTGCTCGCCGACGAGCGGATGCGCCGGTTCGCGCCGACGACCGATCAGCTCGCGATGATGGAAACGTTGGGCGAAACGCTCGACGCCGCGTCGGTGCCGGGGCGTGTCGCCAGGCCGGCACGAAAGGTCGCGCGCAAGACGGCCGCGAAGCGCGCCCGCGCCGCGTGACCGCGCCGGCGACGACGGAGAACCCCATGGAACGCAGCCACGAGAAGTACCAGCGCCTGCTCGACTTCTGCAAGACGCTGCCGCCCACGCCGACGGCCGTCGCGCATCCCTGCGACGAGAGCTCGCTGCGCAGCGCCGTCGATGCCGCGAAGATCGGGTTGATCGCGCCGATCCTGGTCGGCCCGCGCGCCCGGATCGAGGCGGTGGCGGCCGAATTCGGGATCGACATCGCGGGCCTGCCGATCGTCGATTCGGAGCACAGCCACGACTCGGCCGACAAGGCGGTCGCCCTGGTGCGCGAGGGCCGTGCCGAGGCGCTGATGAAGGGCAGCCTGCACACCGACGAGCTGATGGGCGCCGTGGTGCGGCGCGAGACGGGGCTGCGCACCGCGCGCCGGCTGTCGCACTGCTTCATCATGGACGTCCCGACGTACCCCGAGACGCTGATCGTGACCGACGCCGCGATCAACATCGCGCCGTCGATGGAGGACAAGGTCCACATCATCCAGAACGCGATCGACCTGGGGCACGCGCTGCGTTTTCCCGAAGTGCGGGTGGCGATCCTGTCGGCGATGGAAACGGTCAACCCGAAGGTGCCCTCGACGGTCGAGGCCGGGGCGCTGTGCAAGATGGCCGATCGCGGCCAGATCACCGGCGCGCTGCTCGACGGGCCGCTGGCGCTCGACAACGCGATCAGCATGGAATCGGTGGCGATCAAGAAGATCGACTCGCAGGTGGCCGGCCGAGCGAACGTGCTGGTGGTCCCCGACCTCGAGGCGGGCAACATGCTCGCCAAGAGCCTGTCGTTCCTCGCCGATGCCGACGCCGCGGGCATCGTGCTCGGCGCGCGCGTGCCGATCATCCTGACGAGCCGCGCCGACTCGGTGATGAGCCGGCTCGCCTCCTGCGCGATCGCGGTGCTGGTCGCGAGCGTGCGACGCGAGAAAGCCGCGCGGGCGGTGGCCTGACATGACTGACGCGATCGCCGTCCTCAACGCCGGCTCGTCGAGCCTCAAGTTCTCGGTGTTCGCTGCGCGGGGCTTCGAGCTGGAACTGGTGGCGCGTGGGCAGGCCGAGGGCCTGCATACCGCGCCGCGCTTCGTCGCCCGGGACGGCGCGGGCGTCCTGCAGGAGGAGAAATCCTGGGGCGAGGGCGTCCCGCTCGGCCACGAGGGCGCGCTCGATCACCTGGTCGCCTACCTGCAGACCCGGCTCGCCGGGCACCGCCTGGTCGGCGTCGGTCATCGCGTCGTCCACGGCGGCCGCGAGTACACGCAGCCCGTGCGCGTCGACGCGAGGATCCTTGCGGCGCTGGAAAAATACATCCCGCTTGCGCCCCTGCACCAGCCGCACAACCTCGCGCCGATCCGGAGCCTGCTCGAACGCTCGCCGGGCCTGCCGCAGGTGGCGTGCTTCGACACCGCCTACCACAGCGGCGCGCCGGCGGTGGCGCAGGCGTTCGCGCTGCCGAAGGCGATCACCGCGCGGGGCGTGCGCCGCTACGGTTTTCACGGGCTGTCGTACGAGTACATCGCCCACGTTCTCCCGCAGTACGACGAGCGCGCCGCGCGCGGCCGGACGGTGGTGCTGCACCTTGGCAACGGGTCCAGCATGTGCGCGGTCGCCGCCGGGCAGAGCGTGGCCAGCACCATGGGCTTCACGGCGGCGGACGGGCTGCCCATGGGAACGCGCTGCGGCAACGTCGATCCCGGCGTGATCCTGTACCTGATGGACGAGATGAAGATGGACGCGCGCGCCATCGAGAAGGTGATCTATCAGCAGTCGGGGCTTCTCGGCATGTCCGGCATCTCGAGCGACATGCGCACGCTCGAGGCGAACGGAACGCCCGATGCGCAGGCAGCGATCGACGTCTTCGCCTACCGGATCGGCCGCGAGCTGGGCTCGCTCGCGGCGGCGCTGGGCGGCCTCGACGCGATCGTGTTCACGGCCGGCATCGGCGAGAACAGCCGTTCGCTGCGGGCGCGCGTCTGCCGCGACGCGGCATGGCTGGGCGTGGAACTCGACGGCGCGGCCAACGAAGGCAACGGCCCGCGGATCAGCACCGAGGCCAGCCGCACGTCGGCGTGGGTGATCCCGACCAACGAGGAACTGATGATTGCGAGGCACACCCGGCGCCTGCTCGCGGGTGAATGAAGGCCGGCCGCCGAACGCGGCGGCCGCGGAAAGGAGAACGACGATGAAGCTCTGGATTGGCAACATTGCCCCGGGCACGACCGACGACGAGATCAGGGAGTTCGTGACGAAGTACGGGCCCGAACTCGAGTGCACCCGCATCGAGCGCATCGAAGGCGACGGCTCGCGGCCGGCGGCCTCGATCGAGTTCTCGGGCACGACCAAGGCGCTCGGCAACCTGAACCTGCGCCTCAACGGCATGTACTGGAAGGGCCGGGCGCTCACCTCCACGCTGTCGATCGCGCCTTGAGATGACTACCCCCGAAGCGCGCTGCGCGCGCCTCCCCCCGAGGGGGCGGCCGACTGCCCCCGAAGCGCGCTGCGCGCGCCTCCCCCCGAGGGGGCGGCCGACTACCCCCGAAGCGCGCTGCGCGCGCCTCCCCCCGAGGGGGCGGCCGACTGCCCCCGAAGCGCGCTGCGCGCCGCGCGCTGCACGATCCAAGGAGATTCGACCATGACACCCGACGTTCCCCGCCCGGTCCTGAAGGGCGCACGGGCGCTCGTCACCGGCATCGCAAACGAGCATTCGATCGCGTACGGCTGTGCCAGGGCGTTCCGCGAGCTGGGTGCCGAGGTCGCCGTCACCTACCTCAACGAGAAGGCGCGTCCCTACGTCGAGCCGCTCGCCCGCGCGCTGGAAGCGCCGATGCTGCTGCCGCTCGACGTCGCCGTCGACGGCCAGCTGGAGGCGGTATTCGACGCGATCGCGAAGACCTGGGGGCGGCTCGACATCGTCGTGCACTCGATCGCCTTCGCGCCGAAGGAAGACCTGCAGGGCGGGCTGCTCGACTGCTCGGCCGCGGGCTTCGCGAAGGCGATGGACGTGTCTTGCCACTCGTTCGTCCGGATGGCGCGCCTCGCGGCGCCGCTGATGACCAACGGCGGGACGATGTTCGCGATGAGTTACCACGGCGCGGTCAAGGTCATCCCGATCTACAGCGTCATGGGCCCGGTCAAGGCGGCGCTGGAGGCCTGCTGCCGCTACCTCGCGTACGAACTGGGCGGCAAGGGCATCCGCGTGCACGCGATCTCGCCAGGTCCGCTGAAGACGCGCGCCGCGTCCGGCCTCAAGGACTTCGACCTGCTGCTGGCCGATGTCGAGAACCGCGCGCCGGTCGGCGAGCTGGTCGATATCATGGACGTCGGATTCACGTGCGCGTATCTTGCGACGCCGTATGCGCGGCGCTTGTCCGGCGAGACGCTCTACGTGGACGGCGGCGTGAATATCATGGCGTGACCCGGACGGGCCGCCCGCGGACATCATCGACCGGACAGGAAGATACCCGATGCGAAGACAGTCGAACCTCGGCAACGACCCGGCACGATCGGGCCGGCACCCGGAACGCGGGCGTCGGCCTGCCGTTGCCGCACTGGCGGCGTCGATGCTCGCGTGCGCGCCCGCCGCGCACGCATCGTTCCTCCCGCCGGAAATGATGGACACGGCGGCGATGGGCCTCGCGTGGTTCGTGGTCTGCTTCGTTCCCATCGGCGCGATCGCGCTGTTCTGGATGGTGCACGTGCTGCCGGAGAAGATCGCGCACAAGCGCCACCATCCGCAGCGCGACGCCATCCACACGCTGTGCCTGCTGTCGCTGGTGTTCGGCGGCCTGCTGTGGCCCATCGCCTGGCTGTGGGCGTACGTGAAGCCGGTGACCTACAAGATGGCCTACGGCACCGACAAGCACGACGACTATTTCCACGAGCAGGCCGGCAAGGCGCAGTCGGGCGCGCTGCTCGACCACGAGCTCGCCCACCTGCGCGAAGAGCTCGACATGATGGCCGCGAAGGGAACGCTGCCCCCGGAGCTCAAGGCGTTGCGCCGTGACCTGGCCGCGGCAATGCCCGCGTCGGCCGCGACCGATGCCAGGGCGGGGCAAGCCTGATGGAAGCCATCCTGCTCGGGATCTACGCGGCCTTCGTCTGGCTGATCTTCATCAAGTTCAAGTGGCTGCCGTGGAACACGGCGTCGCAGGTGATCGTCGTGATCATCCCGGTCGTCGCCTTGAGCGCGCTGATCCTCACGCTCAACGTCGTCGCGCCGTCGTCGCCCGACGTCCGCGTGATCAAGTACGTCGTGCAGGTGATCCCACAGGTGCGGGGCCGGGTGATCGAGGTTCCCGTCGAGCCGAACCGGCTGGTCAAGAAAGGCGAGTTGCTGTTCCGCATCGACCCGACGCCGTACCAGAACGACCTCAACGTCGCCAAGGCGAAGCTCGCGGCCGACGAGGCGAAGTTCGCGCAGGCCGGCGCGGGTCTGGTGGACGCGTCCGCCGGCGCGCGGCAACTGCAGGAGCAGCTGAAGTCCGCCAGCGGGCAGGTGAGCGCGCTGCAGCCGAAGCTCGAACTCGCGCGGCTGCGGGTCCGGCAGAACAAGGAGCTGGTCGCCACCGGCGCCGGCGACCGCTTCTCGCTGGAGCAGGCCGAAGCCAACGTGATCGAGCTGGAAGCGCAGATCGCGACCGCCACGGCGAACGAGGCGCAGGTCGTGCAGAAGCTGTCCGGGCAGGTCAACGGCGAGCAGGCATCGGTCGCGGCCGCGCGGGCGCAGCTGGCGACCGCCAAGGCGCAGGTGGACCTCTCCCGCGCCGACCTCGCCAACGCCCAGTGGAACCTCGACCAGACGGCGGTCTATGCGCCGGCCAACGGCTACGCGATCAACGTGCAGCTGCGGCCGGGCTCGTACGTGACCGCGTTCCCGGTGGCGCCGGCGATGAGCTTCGTCGAGGAGACCTACCAGGTGATCGCGCTGTACGCGCAGAATGAATTGCGGCTGGTCGAGCCCGGCAACGCCGCCGAGTTCACGCTCAAGACGCACCCCGGGCAGGTGATCAAGGCGACCGTCGATTCGATCGTCTGGGCGCAGGGGCAGGGGCAGGTCGCGCAGTCGGGCTCGCTGCCGCAGACCGGCGCCTATCCGCAGATGCCCGGGCGGTTTCCCGTCAAGCTCGACGTTGCCGAGCGCGATCGCAAACTCTTCCTCGCGGCCGGCGCGGATGGCGCCGGTGCGATCTATACCGAGCATGTGGCCGCGATCCACATCCTGCGCATGGTGATCCTCCGGGTGGGAACGATCACCGATTACCTCGTGCTCAAGCTGCACTGATGCGCGCACCCCTCCATCGTGGCAGGATCGTCGCAGCGGCCTTCGCCGCCGCCGCGATTGCGATCATTGCGGGCTGCGCGCTCAAGGCGCCCCCCACGACCGGCGAACTGCAGAAGGACGCGCTGCCGCACACGAGCGTGCCGGCGGCGTGGAAGGCAGGGGGCGGCGCGGCGGGCCCGGTGGCGGACCGCTGGCTCGCGTCGTTCGACGACGCTGCGCTGACCGCGCTGGTCGCCGAGGCACTCGCCTACAACGCCGACCTGCAGGTGGCGGCGGCGCGCGTCGAGCAGGCCGGCGGCTACGTCAAGCTGGCCAACGCGTCGATGCTGCCGTCGGTGGGCGTGTTCGCGATGGGCGGCGGCAAGTCGGGCGGCAGCGGCGGCCTCGACGGCGTCTTCCTGAATGCGTCGCTGGAGCTCGACATCTGGGGCCGCATCCGCTACGGACGGGCCGCGGCGGAGGCGCAGTCCGACGCCGCGGCAGCCGACTACGCGTACGCGCGCCAGTCGCTGGCGGCGACCATCGCGCGGAGCTGGTTCCTGGCCATCGAGGCCGGGCTGCAGCTCTCGATCGCGCAGGACGCGCTGCGGGCCAGCGACGAACTGCTGCGCATCGCGCAGGAGCGCCTGCGCGTCGGCAACGGCAACGAGCAGGCGGTGGCGGAAGCGCGCGTCAACGTCGGCAACTACCGCGACCGCGTGCGGCAGGTCGAGCTCTCGCGCGAGCAGGCGTCGCGCGCGCTGGAGCTGCTCGTCGGCCGCTATCCGTCCGCCGAGCTCGCCGTGGCCCAGCACCTGTCGCCGATGCCCGCGCCGGTTCCCGTCGGGATGCCGTCGGAACTGCTGGAGCGCCGGCCCGACGTGATCGCCGCCGAGCGGCGCGTCGCTGCGGCGTTCGATCGCGTCGGCGAGGCGCGCGCGGCGCAGCTGCCGCGGATCAGCCTCACCGCCGGCGGCAGCAGCGTGTCGAGCGACCTCATCGTGCTGAAGGACACCAGCAACCCGATCTGGAGCTTCGGCGCCAACCTCGTCGCGCCGCTGTACCAGGGCGGCTCGCTGCGCGCACAGGTCGAGATCCGCTCCGCCGAGCAGAAGCAGGCGGTCGCCGACTACGCGCGCACCGGGCAGCGGGCGTTCGGCGACGTCGAGAACGCGCTGGCGGCCGAGAACGCGCTGCGCGACCGCGGCGCCATCCTCGAGGCCGCCATTCGCGACAGCCAGCGCGCGCTGGACCTCGCGTGGGTCCAGTACCGCGTCGGCAGCGCCGACCTGCGCGCCGTCGAGCAGAACCGGCTCGCCTACGACTCGGCGCGCTACGCGCTGCTGCGCGTGCAGACGGAGCGGCTGGCGCAGCGCGTCAACCTGTACCTGGCGTTGGGAGGAGGGTTCGACCTGCCGGCGATGGCGCCGGTGGCGGCGCAGTGACGCCCGAACGGGCATGGGCCGGACGCGCGTTCGCGGCCGCCCGTCGTCCGGGCGATGCGACAACATGACGGGACGGAGATGGCCATGGCAAAGCACAAGGCTCACGGCAAGGATGCAGGCAAGGGCAAGGCGAAGAAGGACGTGGCCGGCGTTGCCTCGCCGGCCGCCGGAGAGGGCGACGACGCGTCGAAGCCGCTGTCCACCAAGGTCTACGACCGCGAGTTGAAGAAGCTGCACGTCGAGCTGGTCAAGCTGCAGCAGTGGGTGGTGGCCAAGGGGCTCAAGGTCTGCATCGTCTTCGAGGGTCGCGACGGCGCCGGCAAGGGCGGCACCATCAAGGCGATCACCGAGCGCGTGAGCCCGCGCGTGTTCCGGGTGATCGCGCTGCCGGCGCCCACGGAGCGCGAGAAATCGCAGATGTACTCGCAGCGGTACATGCCGCACCTGCCGGCCGCGGGCGAGATCGTGATCTTCGACCGCAGCTGGTACAACCGCGCGGGCGTCGAGCGCGTGATGGGCTTCTGCACCGAGGACCAGGCGCGCGGCTTCCTGAAGGTGGTGCCGCTGTTCGAGCAGCTGATGGTCAATTCGGGCGTCATCCTGTTCAAGTACTGGCTGGAGGTGAGCCCCGAGGAGCAGACCCGGCGGCTGAAGGCGCGGATCGGCGACGGGCGCAAGACGTGGAAGCTCTCGCCGATGGACGTGAAGTCGTACGACCGCTGGGACGACTACACGAAGGCGCGCGACGAGATGTTCGCCGCGACCGATTCCTCGTGGGCGCCGTGGTTCGTCGCGCGCTCCGAGGACAAGAAGCGCGTGCGCCTCAACGTGATCAGCCACTTCCTGAAGCACGTGGCGTACCAGGAGGTCGAGGCGCCGAAGGTCACGTTGCCGAAGCGCAAGATCGGCAAGTACAAGGCCATCGACTTCCCGTTCAAGTACGTGCCGGAAGCCTTCTGAACGTGTAGCGGCAGCTCCCGCAGCCCCGGACCGGAGGGACCGGCCCGGGGCGCGGGGCCGACGGTCGCCGGGACATCGCAATGAGCGAACAGGAACTTGTCGCCGAAACGACGCGCGAGCCGGTATTGAACCCGGTGGACCGCGTATCGGAGCTGCTGTTCGGGTTGTTCATGGCGCTCACGTTCGTGGGCGCCGTGTCGGTGTCGGACGGGGGGCAGGGGCAGATCCGGTCGATGTTCATCGCGGCGCTGGGCTGCAACCTCGCGTGGGGGCTCGTCGACGCGGTGATGTACCTCGTGCGCACGATCACCGATCGCGGCAGGACGCTGACGCTGATCCGCGCCGTCCGGTCCGCGCCGGACCCGGAAACCGGCCGCAGGCTGATCGAGAGCACGCTGGCGCGGGTCGGGCGCAACCTCGTGACGGCCACGGAGACCGAGGCCGTGCGCGGCCGGATCCTCGCGCTGTCCTCGCTGCCGGCGAGGCCGAAGCTCAACGGCGACGATTTCCTCGCCGCGCTGGCGATCTTCCTGATCGTCGTCGCGTCGACGTTCCCGGTGGTGCTGCCCTTCGCGCTGATCCACGATGTCGGGACGGCCAAGAACGCATCGCGCGCGATCGCGGTCGCGATGCTGTTCGGCGGCGGCCTTGCCCTCGGGCGCTACGCCGGCTACGGCAGCTGGAAGGTCGGCTGCATGATGGCCGGACTGGGCATGGCACTGGTCGTCGCGATCAACCTGCTCGGCGGATGACGACCCTGCCGCGTGCCGCTGTTGTCATGGTGGCGGCACTCGCGGCTGTCGCGGCGCCGCTGGCGCGCGCCGCCGGCGACGACGACGCGAAGCCCGCCATCGCGGAGCCCGCCGGGCCGACTTGGGAATTCGCGCTCACCGCCTACCCCGCGGTCGTGCGCGGCGGCGAGAACTACACGTCCGCGATTGGAACCGCCGACCGCGGCCCGCTGCACCTCGAGGCCCGGTACAACTACGAGTCGGTCGGCGCCCGCTCGGCCTTCGTCGGCTGGACGTTCTCCGGCGGCAAGGAAGTCACCTGGCAGCTGACGCCTCTCCTGGGCGGCGCCTGGGGAACGACGCGGGCGTTCGTGCCCGGGCTGGAGGCGACGGTCGCGTGGGGTCCGCTCGACTTCTACGTCGAGGCCGAGTACGTGCGCAACAACGACCGGCAGCAGGACGACTACACCTATGCGTGGAGCGAGCTGGGACTGCGCCCGGTCGATTGGCTGCGCGTCGGCTTCGCCGGCCAGCGCACCCGGATCTACGGCGCCGATCGCGAGTTCCAGCGGGGACCGTTCGCGCAGGTGACGTGGGGCCGCTTCACGATCGGCGGCTACTGGTTCAACCCCGGTGCCGGCGACCAGGTCTTCGTCGGCATGATCGGCGCGACGTTCTGAGATGAATCCCATGCCCGAAAGCACCGTTGGCGCCTCCTCCGGCACCCCGTCGCTGCGCTTCGACATCGTCGCCGGGCTCACCGCGGCGGCGGTCGTGCTGCCCAAGGCGATGGCCTACGCGACGGTCGCGGGATTGCCCGTTGCCGTCGGCCTCTACACCGCCTTCATCCCGATGGCGGTCTACGCGCTGCTGGGGTCGTCGCGGGTGCTGAGCGTCAGCTCGACCACCACGCTGGCGATCCTGGCCGGCACGCAACTGGGGCTGGTGGTCCCGGACGGCGACCCGGCAAGGCTCGTCATCGCGACGGCCACGCTGGCCGCGCTGGTCGGCGCGATGCTGTTCCTCGCGCGGCTGATGAAGCTCGGGTTCGTGGCGAACTTCATCTCCACGCCGGTGCTGACGGGTTTCAAGGCGGGAATCGGCCTCGTGATCGTCCTGGACCAGGTGCCGAAGCTTCTCGGCATCCACATCGCGAAGCAGGGGTTCTTCGCCGACCTCCTCAGCGTCGTGCAGCATGTTCCGGACACGTCGCTGCTGACGCTGGCGGTGGCCGTGGCGACGTTCGCGGTGCTGATCGGCATGGAACGGCTGTGGCCCCACTCGCCGGCGCCCCTGGTCGCCGTGGGAGGCGGCATTGCCGCATCGTGGTACTTCGGGTTGAAGGCGCTGGGCGTCTCGACGGTCGGGCTGATTCCGCAGGGCTTCCCGTCGCTCACGCTGCCGGACCTTGCGCTGGTCGAGCAGCTGGTGCCGGGTGCGCTGGGGATCGCGCTGATGAGCTTCACCGAGACGATCGCCGCGGGCCGCGCGTTCGCCCGGCCGGGCGAGCCCCCGATCAACGCCAATCGCGAGCTGGTCGCCACCGGCGCGGCGAACCTGACCGGCGCCCTGTTCGGTGCGATGCCGGCGGGCGGCGGCACGTCGCAGACGGCCGTCGTGCGGGCCGCCGGCGGACTGTCGCAGAAGGCATCGCTGGTGACCGCCGGCGCCGCGCTGGCGACGATGCTGCTGCTGGCGCCGCTGCTCGGACTGATGGCGCATGCGACGCTCGCCGCGGTCGTCATCGTCTACTCGGTCGGGCTGATCCAGCCGGCGGAGTTTCGCGCCATCCGCAGGGTGCGCTCGATGGAATTCCGCTGGGCGCTGATCGCGTGTGTCGGCGTGCTGGTGTTCGGGACGCTCAAGGGCATCGTGGTGGCGATCATCGTGTCGATGATCGGCCTCGCCAGCCAGACCGCGCACCCGCGGATGTCGATCATCGGCCGGAAGCGCGGGGCCGACGTGCTGCGGCCGCTGTCGCCGGAGCACCCCGACGACGAGACCTTCGACGGCCTCCTGATCGTGCGGCCCGAGGGGCGCCTCTTCTTCGCCAACGCGCAGTACGTTGCGGAGCGGATCGACGCGCTGGTCGCCGAGCACAAGCCGCGCGTGCTGGCGGTGGACATGAGCCGGGTCCCCGACATCGAATACTCGGCGTTGCAGGCGGTGATGGAGGGCGAGGCGCGCGCGACCGGCCGCGGCACCCTCGTATGGCTGGTGGGGCTGAACCCCGGGGTGCTGGAGGTCGTGCGCCACGCCGGATTCGACCAGCGGCTCGGCCACGAGCGCATGCTGTTCAACGCGCGCGAGGCGATCCAGCGCTATCAGGCGCTGCCGGCAACGCCCGAAGTCATTCGGGCGCTATAGAAGCCACTCGATCGGCAGCACCGACATCAGGTCGACCTCGCGGCGCAGGAACCAGCTCGTGCCCGGGTCGACGTCGAAGCGCACCTCGCCCGAAGGCGTCTCGTCGATCCATTCCAGCGTTTCGCCGTCCGGCATCAGGCGCACCTCGTAGGCGATCGCCGGCACCTCGGTGTCGAAGAACGCGCCCAGCCGCTGCGCCAGCAGGGGGCTGTCGATCACGAGGCCCATCTCGGTGTTGAGCAGCGCCGAGCGCGGATCGAAGTTGAACGAACCGACGAAGATCCGGCGCCGGTCCACGGCAAACGTCTTCGCGTGCAGTCCCGCGGACGAACTGTGGCCGAACCTGGTCCTGTCCGCGCGCAGCTCCGTCGCCGCTGTCGGCTTCATCTCGTAGAGCCGCACGCCGGCGCGCAAGAGGTCGTGGCGGCGCTTCGCATAGCCCGCGTGCACCGACTTCTCGTCCGACGCCGCCAGCGAGTTCGTCAGGATGCGCACCGCCACGCCGCGGCCGGCCAGTGCCGCGAGCGCGGCGGTGCCGTTGGCGCCGGGCACGAAGTACGGCGACACGAGGTCGAGCGACTGCATGGGACGGCCCATCGTCTCGACCAGCGCCGGGAACAGCAGCACGTCGGTCCGGCCGCTGGTGTCGAGCGTCTTGGCCGGGTCGTCGTGCACCACGCGCGCAGGCGTCCACTCGAGCGCCAGCTTGCGGTCGAGCAGGTCGCGCACCAGCGGCGCGGCGCGCACCGCCGCGATGTACGCGAGCGCTTCGGGATCGGCGTGGGTCGCCGCGAATGCAGCCTCGAGCCGGGCAGCGCCGTCGGGACCTGGCGGGCCGACGAACGGCGCCGCCGGATAGGCGGACGGGCTGTTCCAGAAGAGGTCGAATTCCTTCGACACGTCACGGACGGCCGCGCCGACCGCGATCACGTCGAGGTCGGCGAAGCCGATGCCGCTGCCCGCGCCGAAGTACTCGTTGGCGATGTTGCGCCCGCCCACGACGGCCACCTGGTTGTCGGCGGTGAACGACTTGTTGTGCATCCGGTGGTTCACGCGCGTGAAGTCGGTCAGGTAGTTGAGCGCGCGTGGCGCGCGCTGGACGAGCGGGTTGTACAGGCGGACCTCGATGTTCGGGTGCACGGCCAGCGCGGCGATGACGGGGTCGAGCCCGCTCGTGTTGTAGTCGTCGAGCAGGAGGCGCACGCGCACGCCGCGCGCGGCCGCCTGCCAGAGCGCCTCGAAGAGCAGGTGCCCGACCTGGTCGCCGTGCCAGATGAAGTACTGCGCGTCGAGCGACTTCTCCGCGACCGCGGCGAGCAGCACGCGCACCGCGAACGCGTCGCGGGGGTCGGGCAGCGGGTGGATGCCGGTGAGGCTCGGATGCGCGGCGGCCGCGGGCGTCGCCACGCGACCCAGCGTCGTTTCCGCGGTGTCGGTCAGCGCGGAGGAGGCGCCTCTGCCTTCCAGCGAAGGCAGGCTCGCGCAGCCCGCGAGGAGCATCGCGAGCGCGGCACTTGCCCAGCAAGCGATGCGGCGGATTCCGGGAGCGTTGGGCTTGTACGACATGCTTCGATCCTGGCGGATGCAGATGGGCCTGACGGACGGTGGCAACGGACAGCCATCCCGCGATGCGCAGCGACCGCGTCTGCTCAACCCCGCTGCGGCAACTTCGCCTTCAGCACGGCCACCATCCGCGGGCTCAACGCCTTGTACAGCTCGCCGCTGTACGACGCGTTGACGGCGACGGGCGGCGCGAATCCGGGCTGCGTCAGGTCGACTTACAGGATCGATGCTCCTCCTTTTTCGCGCGGAGCCGCCGATGCCGGCCACGACAACCTTGATGCCGGTCAAGGCCGCGTGCTTTCAGCCTCCGCCACGGCGGAAATACAGTTCGAAGCGATCCAGGAACGCTCGCGCCGCGACTGGGTCGTAGCCGCGCAGGAAGAGGTTCACGTGGTGACGCGGCAGCCGGAGAAGGCCGATGGCGAGGTCGGACAGAGGGGCGACCGTGATCCGCCATCCGCGGGCGCTGTCGGCGCCGCAGACGGCACCGGATCGAATGGACTCGCCGGCGACGACGTACGGGTCGTGGCCAACGGCGGCCGGCAGGCAGCGCAGGAATTCCTCGCGCGAGATCGTCATGACCTGCCGCAGCGCCAGGACTTCGCCGCCGTCCATTTCAGCGCCCTTCGCGGGCCGTCAACTACCCGCCCGCCACCGGCGGCCAGATCGCGATTTCGTCATGCGTCGCGAGCGCGCGTGTCGCGCGCTCGCCGGGCGGGACGAAGACGCCGTTGACCAGCACGAGGTGGCACATCGGCAACGGCAGGTTCTGCTGCGCGATGACGGCGCCGACCGTGGTGCCGGCCGGCAGGTCGAATTCGAGCCGGCGCGTCTTGCGCACCTCCGGCGGCAGGTAGTCGGTGAGCGACGCGAAGAGCTTGAGCGTGACGCGCACGCCCATGGGCGCGCTCACGGTGCTGCCCTGATCCTCATCCCGCGGCCTGCGCCCGCGCGAGATACGCTTCGACGATCAGCAACGGCTGGGCGAGCAGCTTGTCCTTCCACGGCCCGAGGCGGATGCGGCCTTCGATCAGGCCGCGCAGCACGCCGACGTGCTGGGTGAGTCCGATCGCGGTGGCGCCCACCAGCAGGTCGCCGTCGAACTGCAGGCTCATGTAGCGGAACGCGGGCGCGTCGACCAGTTCGACGCCTTCGCCGCCCGGCACGCCCCACCAGCGGCCGAACGAGGTCGACACGAGGCCGAGCGTGTCGAGCACGTTGAGCGTCAGCTGGCCGATCGACTCGGCGTTGCGCCCCGCCATGTTGAGCGCGGCGATCCGCGCCTGCTCGACGGCGGTGGGCTGGATCGCGTTGACCACGCGCGTGCCGGTCGCGAGGTCGATGCCCTCGGCGACGTCGCCCGCGGCATAGACGCCCGGCACGTTCGTCTGCATCCGCGCGTCGATCGGGATGCCCTTCGCGCACTCGATCCCGCTGCCCTGCAGGAACGCGGTGTTGGCGCGCACGCCGGCCGCCATGATCACGAGGTCCGCCTCGATCGTGGCGCCGGTGTCGAGCGTCGCGACCAGCGCGCCGCCGGCCGCCTGCCGGATGTCGGTGACCTTGGCCTTGACGTGCACGTCGACGCCCTTGTTCTCGCACCACGTGCGGATCAGGTTGCCGGCGACGGGTGTCATCATCCGCGGCACCATCCGGTCGCCCATCTCGACCACGGTGAGCTTCACGCCGCGGGTGACCAGCGCCTCCATGATGATGCAGCCGATGAAGCCGGCGCCGACCTGCAGCACGCGCGCGCCGCGGCCGGCGCGCTCGATGATCAGGCGGGCGTCGGCCATCGTCCAGCACGAGTCCACGCCGGGCAGGTCGATGCCCGGGATCTCCGGCCTGATCGGGGTGGAACCCGACGCGATCAGCAGCCGGTCATACGGCAGAGTGCCGCCGCTTTTCAGGCGGACGGTGTGCGCGGCGGTGTCGACCGCCTCGACCCGGTCCTGCACCAGGTCGATCTTCAGCGCCGCGAAATGGCCGGGCGTCTTGCGCAGGTACGTGCCGCCTTCCGCGATCTCGCCCATCATCAGGTAGGGCAGCGCCATCCGCGAATACGGCGGCTCGGGCTCGTCGCCGATGAGGGTGATCGTGGCGGCGGGGTCGGTCTTGCGCAGCGTTTCGGCCGCGACCACACCCGCCGGACCGTTGCCGATGATGACGTGTTTCATCCGTGGACTCCAGGGCGGGCGAACGTGCACCGCGGCGGACGCCGCGGTGCACGCTGCCTTCAGGGCAAAGCGCGGGGCAAAGCGCGGAAAGCGGGCCTGATGGCGAACTACAGGCCCAGCCGCGCCACCGTTTCCTTCGTCGGCACGCCGGTCGCCGACCAGCCGCGCAGCTCGTAGTACTCGGGCAGCATCTTGTCGAGGCCGTTGACGAGTCCCTTCGCGGGGCCGCTCTTCGCCGGCTCGGTGAGGAGGCGCGGCGGCAGGTTGTCGTCCTTGTTGGTGAAGCCGGCCGCGTTGTTGAACTGCCGCTCGAGGTTCCAGATCCGCTCGCCGACGACCGCGAGGTTTTCCATCGACCAGTCGCCTTCGCAGGCGGCCGCGAGTTGCGGCTGCAGGTCGGCGAGCGTCCACGCGAACGTCGTGAACACGCATACCCCGGCCGAATCGAACACGGCGGTGGCGTCCTGGAACGCCTTGACGAGACCGGCCTTGCCTTCGGTGACCAGCGGATCGGTCTTCACCGGGATGCCCAGCACTTCGGAGGCCACCGTGTAGCCGCGCAGGTGGCACGCGCCGCGGTTCGACGTGGCATAGGCGAGCCCGATGCCCTGGATGCCGCGCGAATCGTAGGCCGGGAACTCCTGGCCCTTCACCGACATCGACAGCTCGGGCCGGCCGTGCTTCGCGCAAAGGCGCTTGCTGCCCTGGCCGATCTCCTTGCCGAAGCCTTCGCCGCGCGCCGTCATCTCGACCAGCTTCGTAAGGACTTCGGGCGAGCCGAACTTGAGCGGGAACCCGACGTCGGCTTCCTTGATGAGGCCCAGGTCGTAGAGCTCCATCGCGGCGCCGACGGTGGCGCCGAACGAGATCGGGTCGATGCCGTCCTCGTTGCAGATGAAGTTGGCGTAGGTCAGCGCCTCGAGGTCGCCCACGCCGGTCGCGGCGCCCAGCGCCCACGCCGCTTCGTACTCGAGGCCGCCCGACGCGCCCCAGTATTCCGGCTTGTTGACGACGGTGTAGTGCGACTCGTCGATCTTGGAGATGCGCCCGCAGGCGATCGTGCAGCCGAAGCACGCCTGGTTGGTGACGAGGTTCGGCTTGTGGTCGGTGGGCCGCGGCTCGTGCATCGCCTCGGCGGAAATCTTGCCGGCGTTCTCGAACTGCACGTCGCGGTGGTTGCGGGTGGGCAGCGCGCCCATTTCGTTGATCACGTTCATCAACACCTGGGTGCCGAACTTGGGCAGGCCCTGGCCGGTGACGGCGTTGTCGGCCAGCACCTTCTTCGCGGCGACGGTGGCTGCCATGAACGCCTTCGGATCCTTGACGCCGCCCACACCTTTCGTGCCGCGCACCGCGACGGCCTTCAGGTTCTTCGAGCCCATCACGGCGCCGACGCCCGAGCGGCCGGCGGCGCGGTGCAGGTCGTTGACCACCGCGGCGAACAGCACCTGCGCCTCGCCGGCGCGGCCGACGCTCGACACGCGGGTCAGCGGGTCCTGGTGCTTCTTCTTGAGGATCGCCTCGGTGTCCCAGACGCTCTTGCCCCAGATCTCGTCGGCCGGCAGCAGCTCGGCCTTGTCGTTCTCGATGTGCAGGTAGACGGGCTTCGGCGACTTGCCCTCGAAGATGATCATGTCCCAGCCGGCGAAGCGCAGCTCGGCGCCGAAGTAGCCGCCGGAGTTCGAGCACGCGATGGCGCCCGTCAGCGGGCCCTTGGTGATCACCGAGTAGCGGGCGCTGGTCGAGGCCATCGTGCCCGTCAGCGGGCCGGTGGCGTAGATCAGCTTGTTCGCGGGCGACAGCGGATCGATCTTGGGATCGACTTCCTCGCAGAAGTACTTGGTCGCGAGGCCGCGTTGCCCGAGGTACTGCTTCGCCCATTCCATGTTGAGCGCTTCCGGCGTGCAGGTGCCGGTCGTGAGGTTCACCCGCAGGATCTTGCGTTGCCAGGCCATGATGAGTCCTCCGTTAGGCTTGCGGTTGGGTGTCGAGTTTCGAGGCCCACTGCCGCATGCGCTCGAGGCCGGTCCAGTTGGCGTCAACGTAGGTGATCGCCGCCGTCGGGCAGGCTTCGACGCAGGCGGGCGCATCGCCGCAGAGGTCGCACTTCTGCACCTTGCCGGTTTCCTGCACGTAGTTGATGGTGCCGAACGGGCACGCGATCGTGCACACCTTGCAGCCCACGCAGACGTCCTCCAGCACCACCTTGGCGCCGGTCGCGGCGTCGATCTTGATCGCCTCGACCGGGCACGCGTGCAGGCACCAGGCCTCGTCGCACTGCGTGCAGGTGTAGGGCACCTTGCGCCCGGAGTGATGGAACTCGAATACCTTGATCCGCGATTGCGACGGGTTGAACACACCGTGGTGCTCGTACGAGCACGCCATTTCGCACTGCAGGCAACCCGTGCACTTGGACGGGTCGATATGAAGGGACTTCTGCATTGAATCCTCCGGGGGGTGGGCGCGAGCGCCGCGCTCCGCGCCTGACGCGGGCGCCGGTCTATGCCGGCACGGTTTTGAAATATGCTCGCTACGACAAGTTTGAAGGCTACACAACGTTCGACCAAAAAACCAGTGGCCGGCACCGGGGCGCGGGCAGGGGGCGGCGCGGCCGGGGGCCCGGCCGGGGGCCCGGCCGGGAAGCGGTCGCCGCGGCCCGTTCCGGCGCCGAGTCTATACTCCGTCCTTTGGCTGCCGCGACCGGCGGGCGGCCGCAACGGGGACAACAGGCATGCGCAACGTCGACGATCTCGGAAAACTGGTTCTGCGCCTGATGCTGGGCGGCATCATGCTGTTGCACGGCATCGCCAAGATCGTCTCCGGCCCGGCGATGATCACCGGGCTGGTGGCGAAATCCGGGATGCCGCCGGCGATCGGCTACCTCGTCTACGTCGGCGAGGTGGTTGCGCCGCTGCTGCTGATCCTCGGGCTGTGGACGCGGCCGGTGGCGCTGATCATCGCGATCAACATGGTCGTCGCCTTGATGCTCGTCCACTCGGGGCAGTTGTGGGACCTCGGCAAGACCGGCGGCTGGGCGCTCGAACTGCAGGGATTCTTCCTCTTCTCCGCCGTGGCCGTGATGCTGCTCGGCGCGGGCCGGTTCAGCTTCGGTGGCGCAAAGGGACGTTTCAACTGAACCGCGGCAGCGCGACGCTGCAAGCGTCGCGGCCCGATCGCGCTGCGTGCAGCTAAGTCCATGATCTGTCGTCGGATGGCAACGCCCCGCAAGGCGCCGCGTTCGTGACAAAGTGTTACATTCCGGCTACGACAAAGGCATTTGCAGCGTCCCCGATCGCGTATAGAATCCCCTTTCGCGAAACCCTGTGGATTTCATGATGAAACGTCTCCTGCTCTCGCTCCTCCTTCTCGCCGCGGCGTTTCGTGCCGACGCCACCGACTACACCGATCTCTGGTACACGCCGTCCGAATCCGGCTGGGGCGTGAACCTGGTCCAGAGCGACAACTTCATGTTCGCCACGTTCTTCATCTACGGGTCGAACGGCTCGCCGATCTGGTACAGCGCCGGCCTCGATCGCAACGCCACCACCGGCGCCTTCTCCGGCGACCTCAACACCACGTTCGGCACGTACTTCGCCGTGCCGTGGGTGCCTGCCAACTTCGGCGGCAGCAAGGTCGGCACCGCCACGTTCACGCCGAGCACCACCAATGCGTACCAGGGCACGCTGACGTACACCGTCACCGGCGTGGGCACGATCATCAAGCAGATCGAGCGGCAGACACTGACGAAGGTCGTGCTGGGTGGGGCGTACAACGGCGGCCAGTCCGGCGCGTACGCCGGCTGCACCCTCGCGAGCGACAACTACGCGTACATCGACCGCTACGACCTCACGGTCACCCAGCTCGGCAACAACAGCGCGACGTTCGTGTTCAACTACCTGAGCGGCCTGTCGTGCACGCTGGCCGGAACGCTCGAGCAGCACGGCCAGCAATACCGGATCCCCAGCGCGACGTACACCTGCACCGACGGCCTCAACACCACGGCCTCGATGTCGGAAATCAAGGCGACGTCGCTGGGCATCGAAGGCCGCTACTTCGCGCCTTCCGTCGGCGGCGGGTGCAAGGAATCGGCGAACTTCGCCGCGGTGCTGAACTGACCGGATTTCCGCAGCCCGGGTTTCGCGTGCGCTGAACCCGGGCTGCGCGCGGCACGTCGTCCGCGACGCGCGAATCGGTCAGCCGGGCCCGCTCTCGGGTCCGCCTTCCTCTGGCACCTAGCTGCCGAAGCGGTCGACGCTCGGCGACGATCAGGCCCACGCCGCACGGCAGCGCGCCGTAGCGCGTCAGCCGGAGCATGAAATCCCCTTCGGCACGGTTTCGCCGAACCGTTCCGGCAACGTAGAATAGGGGGTTGCGCGCGCGGGTCCCGTTGCATCGTGCGCCCGCGCGGCAGACGTCCATTGACGCAGGAGCCACGCGTGAACAGCACCCACTTTGCGGCGCACGGCGCCGTCGCCGTCATCACCCTCGACAACCCGCCGATGAACGGGCTCTCGCACGCCGTGCGGGTGCAGATCGTCGACGGCATCAGCGCCGCCGAAGCCGACCCCGCCATCGGCGCCATCGTGCTCATCGGCTCGGCCAAGGTCTTTTCGAGCGGCGCCGACCTGCGCGAGTTCGGCACCCCGCGGATGATGCTGGAGCCGACGCTGCGCACGGTCATCACGGTGGTCGAGAGCGCAACCAAGCCGGTGATCGCCGCGATCGGCGGCATCTGCATGGGCGGCGGCCTCGAGCTCGCCCTCGGCTGCCATTTCCGCATCGTCGCCCCGAAGACCCAGATCGCGCTGCCCGAAGTGAAGCTGGGTCTCCTGCCCGGCGCCGGCGGAACGCAGCGGCTGCCGCGGCTGATCGGCCTCGAGTTCGCCGCCAACATGATCGTCTCCGGCGAGACGGTGCCGTCGGACCAGTTCCGCGGCACGCCGCTGTTCGACGAGTTCGTCGACGGCGACCTGCACGCGGGCGCGCTCGGCTTCGCCGGCAAGGTCATCAGCGAGAAGCTCCCGGCGAAGCGCGTGCGCGACCTCAAGGTCCGCCACCCGAAGCCGGATGCCTACCTGCTGTGGGTCAAGAACGCCGTCGGCTCGATGTCGAAGAACTATCCGGCGCCGCTGAAGTGCGTCGAGGCGGTCGAGGCGGCGGTCAAGCTCAAGTTCGAGGACGGGCTGAAGGCCGAGCGCGCCGGCTTCTCGCAACTGTTCGTCAGCGACGAGCACCGCGCGCTGAAGCACGTGTTCTTCGCCGAGCGCGAGGCGTCCAAGATCGCCGACCTGCCCGCGGACACGCCGGTGCGCCCGGTCAACGCGGTGGGCGTGATCGGCGCGGGCACGATGGGCACCGGCATCGCGATCAACTTCCTCAACGCCGGCATCCCGGTGACGATCCTCGAGACCAAGGCCGACGTGCTCGAGCGCGGCGTGGCGGCGGTGCGCAAGGTCTACGCCGACCGCGTCAAGAAGGGCAAGATGAAGGAGGACAAGGCGCAGGCCGCGGTCGCGCTCTTGAAGCCCACGCTCTCCTACGACGACATGAAGTCCGTCGACCTCGTCATCGAGGCGGTGTACGAGGACATCGGCGTCAAGGAGGCGGTGTTCAGGCAGCTCGACGCCGTGTGCAAGCCGGGCGCGATCCTCGCCAGCAACACGTCGACGCTCGACCTCAACGCGATCGCCGCGTTCACCCGGCGGCCGCAGGACGTCGTCGGCGCGCATTTCTTCAGCCCGGCGAACGTTATGAAGCTGCTCGAAGTCGTCCGCGGCACGGCGACCGCCAAGGACGTGCTGGCGACGATGATGCAACTCGCCAAGAAGATCCGGAAGACCGCCGTCGTCTCCGGCGTGTGCGACGGTTTCATCGGCAACCGGATGGTCGCCGTCTACATCCGCGAGGCGGTGTTCCTGCTCGAGGAAGGCGCGTCGGTGCAGCAGGTCGACGGCGCGCTCGAGGCCTTCGGCATGGCGATGGGCATCTTCAAGATGGGCGATCTCGCCGGCGGCGACATCAGCTGGGCGATCAGGAAGCGCCGCTACGCCCAGGACCCGGGGATGCGGAAGTACGTGATCGCCGACCGCCTGGCCGAGATGGGCCGCTTCGGGCAGAAGACCGGCGCGGGGTTCTACCGCTACGAGCCCGGCCGCCGCGATGCGCTGCGCGATCCGGTCGTCGACGGGGTGATCGACGCCTACCGCAAGGAAGCCGGGATCACGCCGCGCAAGATCGCCGACGAGGAGATCGTCCAGCGCTGCATCTACGCGCTGATCAACGAGGGCGCGCGGATCCTCGAGGAGGGCATCGCGCAGCGCGCGTCCGACATCGACATGGTCTACCTCATGGGCTACGGTTTTCCGCCGTTCCGCGGCGGCCCGATGCTCTACGCCGACACGGTGAGCCTCATCAACGTCGCGCGGACGATGCAGCGCTTCGCGCGCGATCCTCGCCTCGACCAGGCGTTCTGGCAGCCCGCGCCGCTGCTCGCGCGGCTCGCCGCCGAGGGCAAGACGTTCAATTGAGCAACGTGCCGCGTGCCCGCCGATGCCGAGGGATGCAATGGCCGCGTAGCCCGGGTTGAGCGGAGCGAAACCCGGGCTACGGAAGTCGAAGCCCTGACGCAGACCGCGGCGGGCCCATCACCGGCCCGCCACAGAAGGAGATTCAAATGGCTGATGCAGTGATCGTTTCCACCGCGCGCACCGGGCTCGCCAAGTCGTGGCGAGGCGCCTTCAACATGACGCACGGCGCCACGCTGGGCGGCCACGCGATCGCCGCCGCGGTCGCGCGCGCCGGCGTCGACCCGGCCGAGATCGAGGACGTGCTGATGGGCTGCACGCTGCCCGAGGGCGCCACCGGCAGCAACATCGCGCGACAGGCCGCGCTGCGCGCCGGGCTGCCGGTGTCCACGGCGGGCGCCACCGTGAACCGCTTCTGCTCCTCCGGCCTGCAGACGATCGCCATGGCCGCGCAGCGCGTCATCGTCGACCGGGTGCCGGTGATGGTCGCGGGCGGCGTCGAGTCGATCTCCTGCGTGCAGGCGACGCTCAACATGAACTACATCACCGACGAGTGGCTGGGGAAGAACAAGCCGGAGATCTACCTCAACATGCTGCAGACGGCCGAGATCGTCGCCAAGCGCTACGGCATCCCGAAGGAGGCGCAGGACGAATACGGCGTGCAGAGCCAGCAGCGCGCCGCGGCCGCGCGCGCCGCGGGCCGCTTCGACGCCGAGATCGTGCCGATGACGGTGACCGCGGGCGTGCCCGACAAGGCGACCGGCGCGATGCTGTCGAAGGAAGTGACGATCGTCGACGACGAGGGCATCCGCCCCGACACCACGCTCGAAGCGGTCGCGAAGCTCCGCTCGGCCGTGCCCGGCGGCGTGGTGACCGCCGGCAACGCGAGCCAGTTCTCCGACGGCGCGTCGGCCTGCGTGGTGATGGACGCGAAGCTCGCGGAGCAGCGCGGCCTGGCCCCGCTCGGCATCTTCCGCGGCTTTGCCGTCGCCGGCTGCGAGCCCGACGAGATGGGGATCGGCCCCGTGTTCGCGATCCCGCGGCTGCTGCAGCGCGCGGGGCTCAAGATCGACGACATCGGGCTCTGGGAACTCAACGAGGCGTTCGCCGTGCAGGTGATCTACTGCCGCGACAAGCTGGGCATCCCGAACGACCGCCTCAACGTCGACGGCGGCGCCATCGCCGTGGGGCACCCCTACGGCGTGTCGGGCGCGCGGCTCACGGGTCATGCGCTGATCGAAGGCAAGCGCCGCGGCGTCAAGTACGTCGTGGTCTCGATGTGCGTCGGCGGAGGGATGGGCGCCGCGGGGCTGTTCGAGGTCGCCTGACAAGTGTGACCTGACCCTGCCTCGATTTGACGCACCAGATTGGACCGTGCGTTCAAGGCCATCCTAGACCGACACCGGCCGCTTGATCACTACCGCCGAGGCCCGCGGCCGGACCGCCGATTCGGCCATCGTCGGCCGACTGCCCGTATTTCCAGGGGTGCGCTCATGACTGCCCGCATTCCTACGGGTGCGCTCATTCGACTCCGGTGTAACCATCAGACCTCAAGTTGTTGCGATTTGCGCTCCAGCACTCGCGGCAGCATGTCGGCACTTTCGACCAAGGATCTGATGTTCCAGGAATGGTGGCCCGTTGGTCTTGCCGCGATCAGCGCGGCCTTGCTGATGCCCTTGGCGATTCGCGCGCGCACGATCGGCCGGGACTTGGTGGACGGCGTGCAGCGGCTGCACCAGGCGCCGACGTCCCGGCTTGGCGGCTGCTACGTCTTCATCGCCTACCTCATCGCCCTGGTCGCCGGCTCGTACTTCGACCAGCGCGTGCTGGAACGCGCGATCCCGCTGCTGCTCTGCTCGCTCCCCGTCGTCCTGCTGGGCGCCTGGGAGGACATCACCGGGAAAGTCCGTCCGCGCTACCGTCTCGCCGGCGCGCTGGGGTCGGCAATGCTCGCCACCTGGTATGCCGGCGGCATCGTCACCCGGCTGGACCTGCCGATCGTCGACGGCTGGCTCGCTTACGCGGGCTTCATGCTGCCGCTGACCTGGTTCATGACGGCGGGCGCCTGCAACGCCGTTAACCTTATCGATGGCACGCACGGCCTGGCCGGTGGCACCACGCAGATGATGTTCGCGGGCCTCGCGATTGCCGCGGCGCTGGCTGGCGACCTTTCGGTCGCCGCGCAGTCGCTGGTGCTGATGGGCGCGATCTTCGGTTTCCTGATCTGGAACTACCCCCACGGCAAGGTCTTCCTCGGTGATGCCGGCGCGTACTTCCTCGGCTTCATGTACGCGGAGCTGTCGATGCAGCTCATCGCCCGCAATGCGTCGATCTCGGCGTGGTTCGTCATTGCGCTCGCGGCGTATCCGATCGTCGAGACCGCGTACTCGATCTATCGGCGCAAGGTGCTGCGCGTGCCGTCGATGGCGGCCGATGCGGCGCACCTGCACTCGTTGGTCTTCCGCCGGCTGGCGCGGGCGGAGGGTGTGGCGCACGATGGTCCGGCCATCAACCGCACCAACGCGCGCGTCGCGCTGTCGTTGTGGCTGCACGCCGCGATCTGCCTGGTCGCTGCGGTGCTGCTCCGCGGCAGCGCGACGGCGCTGATCGGCTTCACGCTGTGCTACGCGGGCTTCTACGTTGCCTGCTATCGGCGGGTCGCCCACTTCGACGTCAAGCCCGCAGCGAATCTATAGTTTAGGTTTTATTTGGCGGCCGTCGGCCATCAAACCCTAGTACAATTGTCAGGAGGCAAGAGGGCTCACGTAGGAGGAGTCCAAATTTTTGCGGGGTTCGCGTAAATGCATCAAATTTCCAAGATGAGTCGTCTTTGCCGTCAGGTGGCACCGATGAACGGGGAAGGCCGAATCGGCCTGCTGGGGCCGACATGACCTCTTTCCCCAATGACCATTGGCACGCGTCGGGCCGCTTCGCCAAGCGCGGAGAGTTCGTGCTCCGCGAGATCGCGGGGGAGACGATCGTGGTGCCGATCCGCAGCCGCACCGGCGATCTCGACGCGATCTACGTCCTGGATGCCGTAGGCACGCTCATCTGGCGCGGGCTCGACAGCCACCCCACGGTCGACCAGCTGGTCGACCGGGTCTGCACCAAGTTCGACGTGGAGCGCGACGTGGCCGTGCACGACACCCTCGAGTTCCTGGCTTCGCTGCAGGGCGAGGGCCTGGTCGAGTCCAAGGCGTCGCCCGATACTCAAGGAACCTAGCATGCCACCACGCGACCAGGGGCCCGGCGTCCCGGAGCATCTCAGCTACCTCGACTTCAGCGCCGAGCTGCACGACAAGATGCTGCGCCAGCGCGTTGCCTCCACCGCCAGCATCGAGGTGACGCACCGCTGCCCGCTCGAGTGCGTGCACTGCTACAACAACCTGCCGATGGGCGACATGGCCGCCCGTCGCGCCGAGCTCACCGTCGAGGAACACTGCCGCGTGCTCGACGAGATGGCCGCCGCCGGCACGCTGTGGCTGCTCTTCACCGGTGGCGAGATCTTCGCCCGCCACGATTTCCTCGACATTTACGACTACGCGAAGAGGAAGGGCTTCATCATCACCCTCTTCACCAACGGCACGCTGATCACGCCGCGGATTGCCGACCACCTGGCCGAGTGGCGCCCGTTCGCGATCGAGATCACGCTCTACGGCGCCACGAAGGCAACCTACGAGGCGCTCACCGGCGTGCCCGGCTCGTACGAGCGCTGCCTGCGCGGCATCCGGCTGCTGCAGGAGCGCGGCCTGCCGCTGGCGCTCAAGACCGTCGCGATCTCGGTCAACAAGCACGAGATCGGCGCGATGCACGCGCTGGCCGACGAGCTGGGCGTGCACTTCAAGTTCGACGCGATGATGACCCCGCGGATCGACTGCTCGCGCAGCCCGCTCGCCGTGCGGCTGCAGCCGTGGGAGGTCGTCAAGATGGACCTCGAGGACCCGCGCCGGGTCGCCGAGTGGCGGTATCTCGGGGGGCGCCTCCTCGACGAGCCGATGGACACCGGCGACGTCTACACCTGCGGCGGCGGCATCAACGCCTTCGCCGTCGACCCCGAAGGCAAGATGAGCATCTGCATCCTCTCGCACCAGGACACCTACGACCTGCGCCAGGGCGGCTTCAGCGAAGGGTGGAACGGGTTCCTGCGCGACGTGCGCAGCCGCAAGATCACGCGTGTCACCAAGTGCACGCAGTGCCGGATCAAGGACATGTGCGGGATGTGCGCGGCGAACGCCGAGCTCGAGAACGCCGATCCCGAGGCGCCGGTCGACTTCCTGTGCCACGTCGCGCACCTGCGGGCGCTGGCGATGGACATCCCGGTGCCGCCGCACGGCGACTGCGAGTACTGCGCGGGGGGCTCGGCGCATCCGACGCTGCTCGCATCGGCGGCGAGCCTGCGCGAGCGGCAGGGCGAGCGCTGGGTGGGCGAGCGCCCAACCGGCAAGCTCATTCCGATCGCGGTGGCGGAAAGCGCTCCCGCGAGCGGGTGCCGCACCTGCGGCTCTTCCGGTGGCGGGTGCTCGCCATCCACGCCATAGTCGCGCCATACCGTTTGCCGAGGACGATGCATTGAGCCACGAAATCCAATCCGCCGGGCAGAGCGCTCCGCGCGAGCCCTACTGCAAGCCGGTGTTGAAGCTCGTCCCGCTGCGCGCGGACGAGGCGGTGCTGGGCGCGTGCAAGAGCACGGCCACGGGGCAGGGGCCGGGCCACGCCTCCTGCAAGTATTCCGGCGCCAGCTGCAGCACCATCGGCTCCTGACGCGCACGCCGTGTGATCGAACTTCCGCCACGATGCCCGATTCCGCCGCCGCCGCCGCCACCGTCGACCTGCGCATTGGCGACATCGGGATCGCGCTCGCCGCCGCCGACCCGGCGATGACGATCCGCGTCCCGACCGCGAGCGAGCCTTTTCGCGCCGCCGGCGGCGTGCCGGAGGCCGAGCTGACGGCCGCCTGGGCCGACCTCAGCGGGCCGCCCGCAGGCGAGCTGCTGTTCGACTCCGAGCGCCTGTGGCAGCTGTACCGCCAGGGCAACGAGTATGCGTTCCGCTTCACCTCGCCCACGTTCGGCGTGCACGCCTTCAAGGAAGCGCGGTTCAACGACGACTTCACCCGGGGCCAGGTCCTGCTGCACCACGCCTACCACGACCGCGACGCCGCGGCCACGCCGCTCGAGTACCCGCTCGACGAGCTGCTGTTCACCAACCTCCTCGCCCGCGGCCGCGGCGTCGAGGTGCACGCGCTGGGGCTGCGCGATGCCGACGGCCGCGGCTACCTGTTCCTCGGGCACTCGGGCGCGGGCAAGACGACGTCGGCGCGGCTGTGGGGGCAGCACGAGGGCGTGCTGATCCTCTCCGACGACCGGATCATCCTGCGGCTGATCGACGGCAAGGTGTGGATGTACGGCACGCCCTGGCACGGCGAGGCCGAGCTGGCCGCCGCCTGCCGGACCGAGCTGCATCGGATCCTGGTGCTGGGGCGCGGCGCCAAGAACGAGCTGCTGCCGCTGGCGCCGACGCGGGTCGTGTCCGAACTGTTCACCCGCGCCTTCGTGCCGTTCTATCACGGCGGGGCGCTCGGTTACACGCTCGGATTCCTGCAGCAGGTTGCGGATGCGGTGCCGTGCGCGGAGTTGCGGTTTGTGCCGGATGGGCGGGTGGTGGATTTTGTGCGGCGCTGTGCCGTTTGAATGCCTGAAGGCGCTGCCCGTTGCGGGCGGCCATTGACCGGGACACGGGCCGGCGCGAAATAGGCTTGCCCGAATGGAACGAATGAGTGGGGCCGACGGGCCCGTGCCGCATGCGCGGCGAGGTGCAGGAATTGGGGGTAGGCACATGAAGTTCGAAACGGGCTCAGCGATGGTCGAGGCGACAAGGGCGTTCCTGCAACGATGGGTCGATTGCAGGGCAGTCCTCACCTTTGCGGCTGTCGCGCTGGGGCTGGCGTTGTTGCCGGCCGATCCCGCGAGCGCGCGCAGTGCGTCCGCCGCGCCCGTCGCGCGCGGCAGCGCCACGGTCGCGATCCTCGACACCGGCATCGACGCCACGCACCCGGATCTCAAGGAGTACGTGGTTCCCGGCGCGTCGATGCTCGACGGTTCCGACGGTCGGGTGGACTCCCACGGGCACGGCACGCAGATGGCGGGGATCGTCGCGGCGAATTTCCGCAATGGTGCGGCGATCGCCGGGGTGAAGCCCGCTGCCCTGCGGATGATGCCGGTGAACGTGCTCGACGCCACCGGCGCCGGGAACGACGACAACGTGGTGCGCGGGGTGCGCTGGGCCGCCGACCACGGCGCCGACGTCATCCTGATGGCGTTCAGCAATCCGGGGTACAGCCAACAGTTGCAGGATGCGGTGGACTATGCGTGGGGGAAGGGGGTTGTACTGGTGGCGGCCAACGGCAACGAGGGCACCGACAAGCCCGCTTACCCGGCCGGCTATCGAGGCGTGGCCGGCATCGCGGCCCTGGATGGTCTTGGGCGCATTGCCGCCAGCAGCAACACCGGCCCACACACTTTCCTTGCGGCGCCGGGTGCCGAAATAGCGACCGCCACGCGCGGTGGTGGCGTTGCCCTAGTCGGCGGCACTTCGCCCGCATCAGCTGCTGTGGCTGGCATGGCTGCCTCCATGAAGGCGAAGGACGCGGTGCTCGTCAACGCGGTGATTCTCCAACGCTTGGCCATTGGCGCTGTGCGCGGGATGCGCACTGCTGGTATCGGACGTCTCCACGAATTCGTCTGCGAGCGGGCTTGCATGGTCTCGGCGTGGGCAAATGCCGGTGGCGGTTCGCTCGAACCCATGGGGGCTTCACCCCACACCACGGCAAACCCAGGTCCGTACACGGCAGCTGCGGCAATCGCAAGCACGGCGACCGGCGGCAATTGGAATGCCACGGGGACGTGGACCGGGGGCGTAGTGCCCGGGTCAGGCGACACCGTAACGATAACGACCGGGGCCACAGTTACGGTGACTGCCGATGCCGCCGCCACATCATTGTCGTTAGGCAACGCCAATGGAAACGCTACGCTTTCCTTCAACAGCGGCACTACCCTTACGGTATCTGGAACCGTGACGCTTGGCCAAGTGTCAGCCGGGAACAACCGGTTTGGCATCATCAACATGACCAACGGCGGGACGCTTAGTGCTGGCGCGTTGGCCGTCGGAAACACTGGCACTGGCAATACGCTGACAGCCGGAGCCGGTACGGTCATATTGACGGGAACCAATACGATCCCGACAAATGCCGCCGGGTGGGCATTCAATAATCTGATAATCAGCGCCGGCACCACGACGTTGGGTACGGCCATCACCGTGGGCAGCAACTTGAGCGTGGGCAATGGGGCCACGTTCACGGCGGGGGCTTTTGCGCTGACCGTATCTGGAACGACGACCGTCGGCGGGGGAACCAGCGGGACGTTGTCGATCTCATCGGCAACCGGCACCAAGACCTTTACCGGCGATGTCACGGTGAACAGTGGCGCGACCTGGAGCGAGTCCGCAGCTGCGGCGGTTGCCTTTGGCGGAAGCCTGACGAACAGCGGCACCTTCACCGCCAGTACCGGGACGCACACGTTTACCGGGGTCTCCAAGTCGCTGACCGGGACCATCAGCATTCCGACGGCGACTTTCTCGGGGACGGGGGCCGCGTACACGAACAACGGCACGTTCACGTCGGCGACGTTGCTGACGGTGACCTCTCCGGCCGTGCTGACCAATGCGGGAACGATCACCGCCACGGCGGCCTTGTCCGGCACCGGCGGTTTGACGCAAGGCTCCAACGCGACCCTAAATCTCGGAGGCACCTCCGGAATAACGACGCTGACCGCAACCGCCTCCGGCAATACCGTCAATTACACTGGCGCGGGGCAGACGCTCTACGGGGGTAACTACGTCAACCTCAGCTTGAGCGGCAGCGGCACGAAGACGCTCCAGTCCTTGACAACAGCGGTCGCCGGCAATCTCTCGATCGGTACGGGCACGACGCTCGCCGCGGGGACGAACGGCTTCAGCATTGCCGGCAACTGGACCAACGACGGGGCTTACACCTTCACCGCGGGTCAGACCGTGACCTTCAACGGGTCGGCGACGCAGAGCATCGGCGGCGCCACGACGACTACATTCGGTGTCATCGATCGAACCACCGGAACCCAGTTCAGCCTCGCCGAAGGCGCGACCTATCCGGTCACGACATTCAAGATTGCAGGCGTGACGCAAGGCGCCGCCACCTGGGGGTCGACCAGTTCTACAGCGACGGTCAAGAACGACACCTATTTCGCAGCCACGACCGGCAAGTTGAACGTCACGACCGGGACCGGGCCGGGGGCGAGCCTGGTGTTCACCACGACCCCGGCAACGTGCACGGGCGGCGTGGCCTGCTCGACGCAGCCGGTGGTGACAGTGAAGGATGTGGCCGGAAATACGGCGCTCACCGACACGTCGTCGGTGACGCTGGCGCTGACGACCCATCCGGGTGGGGGAACGCTGACCTGTACGGGGGGGAACCCCAAGGCAGCGGTGGCC
>CALQLA020000051.1 GCA_943331295.2 Bordetella parapertussis
CGACAGGATCAGGCGACGATCCCGCGCTCTGGAACCCACTGCCCACGCTCCGCGGCGAATATCCGCGGTTTCTGGCAGCCATTAACAGCGGCAGTGCTGACGCATGCGTTTTCATCTGAGCCGGTTCCCTTGTATCGAGGAATGATCCCGCGTCTGCAAGGGTTCGACGGTTCATCGACGGGAGAAGGGTAGCCAGCACATCCGGCGAAGCTTGCCGACCCTTGCAGCCGCTCGCCCCGGGACCACCCGCGTCGCGGGCGGCAGGTCACTCGGGCTTGATCCCGGCGTCGTCGACAGCCTTCCCGGAAGCCCGTCATCATCCTCATTTCACCGCAGTGAATTCAAACCAGGCGGCACTGTAATCATTCAGCCAGTGTCGACAAGGTATCTCCTGACAGGGTGAATATGCAGACACCGATGGGTCGGCGCCCTTCAATGGTTCACTGCCGCATAGGCAGCTCAGAAAAACTGCGCGCCGCACAGCGTGATGCCGTACCGGTTCACTGCCGCACAGGCAGCTCAGAAAATTGAGCCAGGACGATGCGTGGGGGATGTACTTGTTGACCGTCGGCAGTGTGACGCTCACGCCCGACGCGTCCACGGCAGTGACCCTCGGCGCCGGGAACGTCCAGGTGATCGTCAGTCCCTTCGTCGCCGGGAACACCTCCGTGCCGAACGTCGCGCTGAGCTACTTCGACGGGACGACGCAGACCGTGTACTCGGATGGCAGGGGCAACTACTCGTTCCAGGTCCCCTCCGGATGGTCCGGGACAGTCACGCCATCGTATGCCAAAGCCAGTCAGGATGATGCAGAAAGCCAACGCCGCCGCCAAGGCGATGCGCCCGCCCCCGAGCCGTCACTCGCTTGTGCAGGGACGGCGCCTGACCGCGCCGGGCAAGTCTGCTGCCCGCATACGCCGGCAAGAAGTTCGGTGATAACATTCTTTCCGGCGCCGGACTCGCGCAGCCGCGGGCCATCCCGGACACTCAGCCGACGCCTTGCAATTTTCTCATCCGGAGCGCCGGCAGTCGAGCGGACATCGCGAGGCTGCGAATGCACCCGCAACCGAAACGAGACCCACATGGCCGCGAGCAAGACAGAGATTCTGCATGCCCTCGAGAACAGCATGTTCGAGTTCCCGGAGGTGCCCGGGCGTTGGGATGTCCCGACCTTCCCGGGCGTTCGAGCGCATGCCACGCCTGCCATTTCCCATCTGTTCGGCAACATGGTCGGCGTCTCCACCCTCACGGAAGAGAATGCCGACGCCGTCATCGCGCAGGTGCAGGACTTCTTTGGCAAGCGCCATCACTCGGTCGGCTGGTGGCTCAATCCATCGTCCACGCCGATCGATCTCGTCACCCGGCTCGAGGCCGCCGGATTCCGCCGGGTCATCGAGCAAGCCGGGCTGGTGCTCACCGACCTGCAGCGCGCGATAAGGAGCAACCCGGCGGTGACCGTGCGACCGGCGACCGGCGCGGAGCAAGGTGATGTCATTCGCCTGTACACCGCCGCGTATCCCTTGCCCGAGCAGTTGGCCGCCCTCTACTGCGACTTGTTCCCGCTCGTCGATTGCGGAAGGCACTATCTCGCGTTTCTGGACGGTGTCGAGGGTCCGGTGTCGGTCTCCAGCATGTTCTCGCCTCGAGGCAGCCCCGTCGCAGTGATGCAAGGCGCAGCCACGCTCGGCGAATACCGTGGCCTCGGAATCTACACGTCGATGATGGCCGCACGGCTGGCGGATGCCCGTGCCATGGGCAAGGACGCGGCGGTGCTGCAGGGCGACCGGAAGACGTCCGCGCCGATTGCCGCCGGGCTCGGATTCGAGGAAGTGTGCAGCATCGACTTCTACGCGTGGGACGGCGCCTGAAACCAGCTGTCCGGAGCGCCGCTGCCACGCGGGGCGCTTGCGCTGTGAAGGCATCGGGCATCCAGATCGCCTGGCAGGCCCGGCAGCCGAACTCGTCGGCGACGGCACCGGCGTCGGCCCGAACTCCGACCCGGCTGCGTCGCCTTCCAACTCCCGCGCCGGCAATTACACCGGGGCCTGGGCCCGCATCTCCATCTGGAAGAAGAAGCTATGCGGCACGCGCGAGGGCGCGCGGCTGCCAGCAGCCAGGAACGTCGCATCGGCGCGGGCGAGCACCCTGAAGGCCAGAGTGTGGTCGTCTTCTTCTAGGCCGCCGGCGAAGGGGAACCAGCCCGCGTCCGTCCATTCCTTCAGCGCCGTGGCTGACTTGGGATCCAGGCGGACGATGGGACCGTCGATCCGTTGCTTCAACGCGATTCTGTACAGCGCACCCGCGTGGCGGCCTGCGGTGACGTTGACCTCGAGGGCATCCTGCTGCCTCGAATCCACGAACAGAACAGGATAGCCATCGGGGAGGACGTCCCACTCGCCCTCGAAAGTCACCTCTTCTTGCGCGGGGAACCACTCGTCCGGAATCGCCCTGAACTTGTCGCCAAGATTCTGGGTCATAAGCCGACGGGATGTCTTCAGCTGCCACATCCCCGAAACGGCCAGCTCCAGCATTCCGATGGATGTTGTGCGGAGGATTCTCTTGGGCACGCTCGTTTCATGGGTCAGCCCGGCCTCATAGCTCTGGGAATCCGTACTCACCTCGACGAGATATCTGCGCGCCAGCCGCGCTCGCATCATGTCGGGGGTTTCAACAACCAACCTCGGGCGATGCTCAACGACCTTCGCCGAGGCAGCCGTCGTTCCGGCCGCGGCCATCATGCCGGCCCCGCCCGCAGCGAGCAGCGATGCAAAATTGCGTCGATTCATGGTTTCCTTTCCTGTGGACGGATGAGATGCAGCGGCTGGGATCGGGGCCACGGGTCCGCGCCACCGCCTCCCGCCGCGACTCTAGCAGGTTTCCACCCGGCGGGTGGCCTTGTCGTTGTCGCGCTCCATCCCGGGCTCGGATTGGCGGCAGACGCATTGTCCGCGTTCGTGGCCGGGCGGCACGCTTGACCTTGGCCTTGGGCCGCTTTCCTTCTGGTGCCGCGATCGCGTGCGGCTTTCCGGTTCCGGCTTGGGCTTGGGCTCGCGCCGCGTCGGCGGCCAAGCCGCGCCGAGCGGTTGCGGCAACTCGTGGCGAGCCTCTGGCCGAGCCTCGTTGCTTTCGCGCGCCGTCAGACGTGCCGGAACACCGTGTAGCGCGCCTGCTCGTCGACCGCGACGACGTGGCTCACCAGGCCGTCGCCTGGACGCCACAGGCGCAGTCCGATCATCGGCGGCGTGTCGACCCATCCGCGCGGCGGCGTGCCGTCCACCCGCAGTTCGAGCGTCGGCGCGGTGACCGGCTCGGTGAAGACAATCGTTCCCGCCCAGCGCCGGAAAACGGCGCGGTGCAGATGGCCGCACACGATCGCGGCGACAGCGCGCCTGCATCTGCGCGGTCAGCGCGTAGCCGGGCATGACCGCGTCGACCCGGACGTTGTCCGGGCCGAATTCCACCGCGAGGATCGCGGTCAGGTTCCCCCCGGCGGGCTTGTCCGGGCCGTAGGCAGGCAGCGGCATGGCGCCCACCGCCGAGGTCGACGAAATGTCGACGATGCTGCCGGCGCCCCGCGTGGCCATCCGCGGCGCGACGGCGCGGCAGCAGAGGTAGGTGCCGCGGTGGTTGATGGCCCGGACCTTGTCGACGATGCGCATGTCGATCGCCACCGCGCCCTTCGTATGCGTGGTGCCGAGCATCGCGTTGAGCGGATTGTTGCCCTGGCCGGCGCCGCCGATGCTCAGGCCCCCGCCCTGGTCCTGCGTCCCGAACTCGGTGACCGCGCCGATGACAGCAGCGCAACGACGACCCAAGTGCCGAAGCGCCGCACCGAAGACCCAGCGTCCATTCCCATGACGGTCACCCGGGCAGTTGGAAGCAAGCGACCGCACCTTGCCGGCGTTCGGAAAACGCGGGGCCGGGAGCCGCAAGGAGAGCACGATCGTCGCCACACCGTTTCCATGGCGCACACCCGCCCTTAGGTCACCTGGTGGGCTTGACCGTCGGTTTGTCCGACGGCGCCCCCGGGTCGCTCACGGCAATTCCGGCGGGTTGCGGGGGCGGCGCGGGAAAGCCGGTTGCGCCCGGGGCCGGGAATTTCTCGCCGAAGGTTGCTCCTTGAGTTTGCTTCGGCGCTGCCGGGTTCGACGCGCCCCCCGGGACACTCAACGCGAGCGCCTCCGACTCCAGCATCGGGTTTGCCAAGATGACGACCCGGGGCGGCTTCAGGTCGGTTCGGACAATGATCCGCGCGAACTTGACGTTGATGGCGTTGGGGCCTTTCGTCTCCAGAATCGCGCGCACCGCCGCCTCGTTCGTCGCACCCAGGGGCATCTTGTCCCACTCGGCCAGGAACGCCGCTGCGTTTGCGGGGGTCAGGACATCGGAAACCACGACCCTGTCGCTGCTGTTGCTCTTCGAACTCTTGACGGTTGTGGCGGCGAAGGCGCCGGACGCCAGCACCACGAACAGACCCGTGATCGCACCTGCCTGGAACAGTCGTTTCATCGCTGATTTCCTTGATAAACGGGGTTGACCGCCCTGCACGATGCAACGGCGAACCTGCCGCATGGCCGCCGGCACACCGACATTTCGCTCGACAAAGCCAAGGCGCCGAACCCTGCGCCGGCACCACGGCGATGCGCACACGCACACTAAGCGCACATAAATGCCGCAATTGCAAGCGAGGGTTGCGCCGGCAAGCCTGGGCTTGCATCGTCCCGGACAGGACCCGGGAAGCCGGATCCTGCTGCGACTGGCCGAGTGCGATGAAGTCCGCGAGGCGCTTGCAGTCCAATCGTGGCAAGGCTTCCATGATCCACGGTGCCCCTGCGCGCGAGCCGCTGATCGGCTTGCAGGGAAAGCTTCAGGCCGACCCGGATTCGCAGGAACCGGGCCGGCGAGCGCAGGCCCAATTGATCGCCGGCCGCTACGATCGCATCGACCCGCTCGTCGCTCAGGTCCTGGCCGGACTCGCCGTGCGGCTGGCGGTCCTGCGGAACGCGGAAACCCCCGATCCGGAACTGATCCAACGCGCTCGTGCCGTCGATCCGGCGTTGCCTTGGGTGGCCTGCGACCTGGGTCTCGATTGCAGCGCCAATTCGATTGGCGTCCTGCAACCGTGCGCTGCCCGGGGCACGTGCGATGGCGACCTGCTCGTGCGCCTCGCGAACCAAGCCGTGGCCGCTTCCTGCTCGCCCACAGGGGGGCTGCCACCCGCTCAGATCTGTCCGAGCCGCCTTGCGCGCAGTGGGGTCGACAGCATGCCGGCGACGGTCTGCCAACGGTCGGCGGTGAGCTTCGCAAGGCCGAAGGCCGCCGGCCGCGGCCCGGACGGCCGCAGGTAGGTGCCGAAGAGGCGGTCCCAGAAGGAGAACACCGCGCCGAAATTGGAATTGGTCTCCCGCGGTACCGGCGAGTGATGCACGCGGTGCATCGACGGCGTCTGCACCAGCCAGCCGATCGCGCGCTCGAACCCGGCCGGCCACGCGATGTTCGCGTGCTGGAAGAAGGCGATCGGATTGAGCACGACGGCGCGCGCGCCCTCCACCCAGAGGGGAATGCCGAGCGCCAGCAGCAGGGCGACCTTGAATGCGACTTCGATCGACACCTCGACCGGGTGGAAGCGGACGGCGGTGCTGGCATCGAGGTGCGGATCGGAGTGGTGCACGGCGTGGAGCAGCCACAGCCAGCGCCAGCGATGCATCAGGCGGTGGAAGAAGTAATCGACGCAGTCGACCAGCACGAACCCGACCGCGAATTGCGCGGCCGGCGACAGGTCGAGGGGCGTCAGCAGGCCGTTGCTCGCCGTCAGCAGCGCCGTCACGCCGAGCCACCAGCCGCCGACGACGCCGTCGGCGACAATCAGCACCAGCGCGAATAGTCCGAGGTTGCGCAGGACGTGCCGCCGGCGGTCGGGAATCGCGATCAGCGCGTCGCGACCGCCCTCGAGGACGACCAGGAAGGCAAACGCGCCGAGGTTCGCCACGAGGTACGCATTCTGGAGGAGGTCGAGCGCGAAGGGGCCCACGTCAGGACCGCCCGGCCGGTGCGGGACGCTTCGCGTGATCCGGCGGGCGCCGCTCGCGGGCGGCGCCGGGACGACCTGCGTCGCCTGCCGCCGTCATCGTGACGGGAGACTGCCTTCGGGCGCAGCCGGGGGCGTCACTTCCTGTTGCGGCGGCGCGCGGCGAACCCGCCCGCGATCGCGACGACCAGCGTGATCGCGACCAGGCCGAGGTCGTCGAGCGTGGGGATGCTCGTCTGCACGAAGATCTGGGAGTTGCCGGCGAGGGCGGAAGTGGCGCTCAGCGCGACCAGCGCGGCAGCGAGTCGGGCGATCATGGGGCCTCTGGCGGGAAAGATGTCCGGAATTGTCACCGGCGGTCGCGTCGCGGTCACGCCGGAGTGCCGCCGGAGTGCCGCGATTGTTACGGCAACGCAGCAATGTCCGGTCTTGGCAAAGTAGGGATGTCCGGTTCCGTGAGTCCTCCCGGAAGCTGGAGGCGTAATGGAAACGAAGACCGGGAAACGAAGACCGGGAAACGAAGACCGGCATGAGTCAGCAGGAATTGAAACGGGTCGAGGTTATTGCCTTGCGCCGGTCCGGGCAGATCAGTCAGGCCGAAGCGGCGCGGCGGCTGGGGATCACGGTGCGGCAGGTGCGGCGGCTGGAGGCACGGGTGGCATTGCGGGGCACAGCCGGGTTGCGCTCAGGCCGCCACGGTCGGCCGAGCAACCATCGGCTGGCGCCGGCGACGGTGCTGGCGGTGGTCGCCTTGGTCCGGGCTCACTATCGTGATTTCGGCACGACGCTGGCGGCGGAGTACCTGCAGGAGCGCCATGGCATTGCCCTGTCCCGGAAACGGTGCGCCAGATCATGCTCGCGGCCAAGCTGTGGCGACCCAAGCGCGGGGCCAAGGCCGCCATTTCCGCCCTGCGCGAACTACCTCGACGCGCGCCGGACCTTCCTGCGCTGCTCACCGTTGATGCCTTCATCCGCCACCGGGCCGGCCAAGCTGGCAGATCGCGCGTGTCAGGTGACTGTCGGGAAGCCTGAGTTCATCCAGAATCGTGAAGTGGTTGGCATGGACCACCGGAACCAGGTCGCCCGGGAGATGAGCCTGTGCCCGGTAAGCATGGAAATTCCGGCTGCTGGCGATCATCGCCGGCAATTCGCCGCTGCCATAGGCGATGGAAAGCGGCTTGTCGACACCCGGCAGGCGCATCGGAGAAAGCGTTTCGATCTCGACTTCGGTCAACCTCACCTTGTCGTTGACATGAGGAGAGTCGCGCAGCGGCGCGAGGTCGAATACCCCTGAGATCGTCAACCCCGCCGCCACCCTCGGATGATCCAGCAGGAATGCCGTGAGATGCCCGCCGGCAGACCAGCCCGTGAGGATGACGGGTCCCGCGATGCCGTGCGCGCCGGCCTCCGCGGCGAACCAGTCGAGCGCTGCTCGCAGCGCCTTCGCGATCTGCGTCAGGCCCGCCTCGGGCGCGAGAGTGTAGCCGGGGAGCGCCGCCGACCAGCCTCGCGCCAGCACGCCCTCGGCCATGCAGGCAAACATTTCCTTGCTGCCGCGCTGCCAATAGCCGCCATGGATGTGAACGACGCATGGAGCGTTCGGATCGGCGGCGGGATAGAGGTCCCATTTGCTCCGCTCTCCTCGCGCATACGGCAGATCGAGGTGCTGCGCGCGTTGCGTGCGCAGCGTCTTTGAGGCCGCCGCCCATCCTTCGGTCTTCTTGCCCGCGAATTCGGGTCCTACATGAGCCACGTTGTTGAACGCCATATTGCGCGCCTCGAGGGACATCGTCATCCAGTCCATTTCCATCGCGACGGCTTCCCGGGTAACAATTGCAGCAGGCGCCACGACACCCGCTGCGGTCGCAGCCAGGAATGCGCGTCGGTTGAAAGCGGTCACGATGAGCCTCCCGGATCCGGATATCCGAATTGCGCCGATTGCTTCGCGAAGGACGGGGACGAGGGCCGAGTGCAGACGACGCATAGTCAATTCAAGCGTACGCGGCAGAGTCTGGAGGAGCCGCTAGCGCCGGTCAAGCGTTGCTTTGCGGTGCGTCGCTTTGCGGTGGCAACGGGCTGCTCCGCACATTACTCACAGGTATTCCGCCGGCACCAGCGGCATCGTCGCCGACAACACGCGCACCGTCAACGCGACGAACAACACGCGACGAACAACCTGATAGAGGGCCCGAGCGGGTTCACGTTCGGCAAAAGTGTCGCCGACCTCGCCGGCGTGGACCCGAAGCTCGGGCCGCGCAAAGACAACGGCGGGCGCACGCACACGCACAGTCTGCTCTCCAGCAGCCCGGCGATCGATCCCGGCTCGAATCCCCTGGCGCTTGCATTCGACCAACGCGGGCCTCCGTTTGGCCGTTCCTATGGCCCGACCGCTACCGGCGCCTTCGAATTTGGATCAGGCGCCGATGTTACGGCTCCTACGCTGTCGCAATGGAGTCTCGCGCTCCTCAGCGTGCTCGTCGCGGCCGGGGCGGCCATGACTGGCCTCGTCCGCCGGCGGCGGCGACGACAGGCAGAGCGGACGCCCGGCGAGACGTCCGCCACCGCCGCTGCCGCATCGAGGTCAGGGTGTCTCGCCCATCTTCTGGATCCGCTCCACCAGTTCCTTGCCGCCGATCTTGTCGTAGAACTGCGGATAGACCGTCGCCGCGGTCTTCCGGAACGGCGCGATGTTCGGATGGGTGATCTGCTTGCCCTGCTCCAGCCACTCCGCTTCGATCTTCTGGTTGTACGAGTCGTCGTCCTTGCGCTCGACCGCGCGACCCTCGGCTTGCGCGGTGACGATCGCCTTGCGCACGTCGTCGGTCAGCCCCTGCCACCAGCGCTCCGACACGACGACCGCCGCGGTGTGCAGCAGCGGGGGCTGCTCGCGCAGCGCCGCGAGGCACGCGACCACGCGCCGGCGGCCCAAGTCAGGACCGCCCGGCCGGTGCGGGACGCTTCGCGTGATCCGGGGGGCGCCGCTCGCGGGCGGCGCCGGGACGACCTGCGTCGCCTGCCGCCGTCATCGTGGCGGGAGACTGCCTTCGGGCGCAGCCGAGGGCGTCACTTCCTGTTGCGGCGGCGCGCGGCGAACCCGCCCGCGATCGCGACGACCAGCGTGATCGCGACCAGGCCGAAGTCGTCGAGCGTGGGGATGCTCGTCTGCACGAAGATCTGGGAATTGGGGGCCGCGGCGAGGTCGGAAGTGGCGCTCAGCGCGAGCAGCGCGGCAACGAGTCGGGCGATCATGGGGCCTCCGGCGGGAAAGATGTCCCGAATTGTCACCGGCGGTCGCGTCGCGGTCAAGGCAGGTGGCACGAGTTTTGGATTTGTCCGGATTTGCAGCACGTGATCTGTCCGGTCGTCATTGCCACCGCCAGGAGGCGACCGATGCGACCGACGGCACTGCCACAGGAGATCCGGAAGATGCGATTCGAAGAGGCCTGCGGGAAGTGGAGCGTGGGGTGGTGTCACGTGGGCGGTTGACCGAGGGTGAAATATGCAGGCTAGGCCGCTGGTTGCGGGACGCGTGTCGCCCAAACGCGCCTGGCGGATGCAGCCCGCGGGCAACGCATGAAGCCTCGACCAGCACCGCCGCGACCGCCTCGCCAACATGAACCCGCCCCGCCCGCGGGTTGCCTCGATGCGGACGAGGGCACATGGCATCGCCGGTCGCGCTCGCCCACCCCGCCCTGCCAGCGATACCGCTCCAGATCGAGCAGGTTGTAGACGAACACCGGCTTGCCGTTGAGCCGATAGAGGCCGTAGCCGCCGAAGCGGCCGCCGAGCGTCGCGATCGTGCCCTCGGCGCCGCCCTTGGGAACGGTGATCTCGGCGGTGATGGTGTAGTCCCGGTCCAGAAAGCTGTGAAGGTCGGGCAGCGGGCCCGTTGCCAGCTCCCATATCGGGGCGGGTGGCGTGGTGGTCGCGATCCAGCCGTCGTGGTAGATCGCCCGGTTGCCGCCCAACGCGAAGTACTGCGTGCTGCGCTGCGATGGCGCGTTGGCATTGGCCTTGTCGAACGTGTAGGCCATGCTCACGCCTTCGATGGGCTTTTGCGCGATGCCGTCCACCGTCGACGGCGCGCGGATGCCGGTGGCTTCGAGGATCGTCGGAACAATGTCGATCACGTGATGGAACTGGGAGCGAATGCCTCCCGGTTCGTTGATGTGACCGGGCCACGAGATCGCCATGCCCTGCCGGGTGGCGCCGAAGTGCGAGGCCACCGCCTTGGTCCACTTGAAGGGCGTATCGAACGCCCGCGACCATGCGACCGACATGTGCGGATAAGTCGCCTCCGAGCCACAATGCTCGAAGTGCAGCATCTGCACGATTTCCGGCAGGGTGAATATGCTGTTGTAGGCGGTCATCTGGTTGAACGTGCCTTCCAGCGTGCCTTCGCTGCTGGTGCCGTTGTCGCCGAAGATGTAGATGACGAGCGTATTGTCGAGCTTGCCCTGGTCGGCAACCTCCTGGATCACGCGACCGATCTCGTAGTCGTTGTGCGCGCTGCACGCGCCGGCTTCCGCCTGCACTGCCGTCGACATCGTCGCCGCCGACAAGTCGGTCATCGCCGGCCGCACGATGGAATGGGCGTTCGACATGCAGTGGAAGCTGCTCTCCCTCCCGAAGGGGACCCCCCTCACGCTCGATGCCCCGCCGGGCGCCAAGCTCCCCGCGACGACGCTTGCCACAAAGTACGCGGTGGTCGGCTTCAGCCCCGGCGCAGTTCCCGGCGATGCGTTGCTCGAAGGCCAGAATTCCGCGGGCCTCGGCATGAGCGGCAACTTCCTGCCCGGCTTCACGCAGTACCAGTCGGTGACGCCGCAGGACCGCAGCTACGTGTCGATCCTGGCCTTCGCCACGTGGGCGCTCGGCAACCACGCGACCGTCGCCGAGCTGAAGGCCGCGCTGCCCGGCATCAAGGTATGGACCGATCCGTCGCTGCCCACCGGGCCGACGCCGCCCACGCTGCACTGGGTGTTCATCGACCGCAGCGGCGCCGGGATCATTGTCGAATACGTCGGTGGCGAACTGAAGCTCTACGACAACGCCGCGCACGTGCTCACCAACGCCCCGACGTACGACTGGCACCTGCTCCACGTCCGCAACTACCTGAACCTGTCGACGATGGACACGGCGGGAATCCAGGTCGGCACCGCCAACGTGACGGCGCTGGGCCAGGGTGGAGGCATCCTCGGGATTCCCGGCGACTACACGCCCCCGGCCCGGTTCGTCCGGGCGTCGTTCCTGCGCCACAACGTCGCGCCGCCGGCCACCGCCGAGCAGGCGATCCAGACGATCGGGCACGTGCTGAACACCGTCGACATCCCCATCGGCATCGCGCAGAGCAAGGACGGCGGCCAGGTGGTGTCCGACTACACGCAGTGGGTGGCGATCAAGGACCTGACCCACAACCGCCTGCTGGTCGCCGACTACGATCACCGGCTGACGTTCCTGACGCTCGACCTCGACCCGCTGTTCGCGCAGGACAAGCCGGCGTCGATCAAGGTGATCCGACCTGCCCGTGGCCGAAGGCGATCGACGCGACGAAGAGCCTCGTCCGGTAGCCCCCACGCCGTTCCGCGCGCCGCGCCGGACGTGGCGTCGCGCGCGAAACAGGCTGCCGCAGGCAAGCGGCAGGCGCGCCCCGTTCAGGCAGGCGCGCGATACGCGACGGTCTTCTTGCAGGCCGCGTCCACTTCAGCCTGCGTCATCAGAACAACCGTCTTGACGGTGGCGCCGCCACCGTGATTGACGGCCAGCGCCGCTGCGGCCGCCGACACGTTGTCCGGCAGGTCGACGATCACGTAGACGTCGACGTCGCCGAACGCGTAGTACATGTCGTCGATCTTGCCGCCGAGGCCGCGGACCATCTTCTCGATCGCGGCGCGCCGGCCGGTGCCGCCCTCGTGCAGAACGCCCTTCGTGCCGTCCACCGTGTATTTCGCTTCGAACAGGTATTTCGCCATCGCTGGTTTCCTCTGTTGGTCATGGACACCCGTGGACTCGTCGACTCATGCTCCGGAGGGTGCGGCTGCGGGGCATGCCGCGGGATTTTCCTCCGAATCCGGCGCGGCGAGTTCACCCGGGGCGCCGGCCGAGGCAGCCGGCTGCCGCGAGCGCGGGAAGCGCAGGTCCGCCGGCTACGAGCGCGCGGTCAGGTACGCACCGACGCACAACGCCACGCCGACCACGTAGAGCAGCCACGTGGCAGAGATCGCATAGGGGTAGAGCATCAGCGCAATGCCGATCCACTTGGTGGCGGGGATCGACATCGACTTGCCGTAGCGGTACGCGACGAAGCCGATCATCCCGAACAGGATCGCGCCGACGATGTAGGCCATGCTGGGCAGCGTGAAGCCCAGCGCCTCGGCGGTGGCGAGGGTGTCGTTCATGGCGTGGCGCCGGGATGCGCCGCCGCGCCGCGGCGACGCAGTTCGCGCGGGTGCCGCGACAATGCCCGCGGCACGTCCAGGGAATTGAACGCGCCAGGAACACCACACGCCGCCACGCAATCTTGTCCCAATCCGGTCTTTGCACGTTCCATCCACGTATTCTGCGCTACTTGCACGTTCCAATCCCCAGGGGGTCGCACGGAATGAGATGAGTTCCGGCGCACCGCCGCGCAACGGGCTACGATGCGGTGCCACGACGCTGCTTCCATGCCTCCAAGCATCCTCGACGTCCTTCTCATCTCCGCGATTCCGGTCCTGGCGGCCGGCGCCGGCGCGACGATTGCCGCGCTGCGCCCTCCGGGCCGCGTCGTCCGCAGCTCCATCCAGCACTTCGCCGCCGGCGTGATCTTCTCGGTGGTCGCGGTGGAACTGCTGCCCGAGGTGCGGCGCGGGCACGACCCCTGGGAGGTGGGATGGACGTTCGCCGCGGGCGTGGCGCTGATGCTCGCCATCGACGCCGCGGTCAAGCGGTTCGGCCATGCCGCCGCGCCGGGGGGCGCGCGCGGACCTTCGGCCGGGCAGCTCGTCCCGATCGGCGTCGACGTGCTGCTCGACGGGATACTCATCGGCATCGCGATGACGACCGGGTTGAAGCAGGGCGTCCTGCTCACGATCGCGCTGACGCTCGAGCTGTTCTCGCTGGGCCTCACGATGGCGCTGGAATTCCGCGCGTCGAAGTTCGCGGTGCGCGTGCTCGCGCCGACGGCCATCGCGTGCCTGATGATCGTCGGCGCATTCCTCGGCCGCACGCTGCTCGCCGACGCATCGGTGCATACGCTGGCCGGGCTGCTCGCGTTCGGCTGCGCGGCGCTGCTTTTCCTGGTGACCGAGGAGCTGCTGATCGAGGCGCACGAATCGGCCGACACGGCGGTGACGACGACGATGTTCTTCGTGGGCTTCCTGATCTTCCTGCTGCTGGGGATGGTCGAGTAGCCGCAACGGCGAACGCGGATCGCAGCGACCGGATCAGCGGACGCGGTCCTCCCAGTCGACGTAGTCGATGGGGAATTTCCGCAGGTACGCGTTGACCGACTCGCCCAGCGTCGGGAAGTAGAGGTCCTCGCCGAACCGCGCGAAGATCCCGAAGCGCTTCAGCTTGTCCTTTACCGGGTCCTTCATCTCGGCGAAACAGAGCTCGATGCCGGACGCGTGCAGCGCCTCGTCCAGTTCGGTCAGCATGTCGGCGGCCGTCACGTCGACGCTGGTGACCGGTGCCGCCGACACGACCAGCCAGCGGACCGGCGTCGGAGAGGCAGCGACGGCGTCCAGCACTCGCTCCTGGAACAGTTCGGCGTTGGCGAAGAACAGCGGCGCGTCCCAGCGCAGCAGCACCAATCCGGGAACCTGGCGGGCATCGGGATGGCGCGCGATGTCGTGGTAGCCCTTGACGCCGTCGACGCGGCCCAGCACCGCCGAATGCGGACGCCAGCCGTCCCAGAGGAACTCGATGACGGCGATCACGATCGCGAGGCCGATCCCGGGAATCGCGCCCAGCACGGCCACGCCCGCGAGGCAGGCGATCGACAGCCAGAACTCCCACTGCTGGATGCGGTAGATGCGACGCAGGTCGGCCACCTCGATCAGCGCGATGGCGGAAGCGATCACCACGGCGGCCAGTGCCGCGGCAGGCAGGTTGCGCAGCAGGTCCGGCGCCAGCAGCAACAGCGCAGCGACAGCCACCGCGCCGACGACGCCGGCAAGCTGCGTCCGGGCACCCGCCGCTTCGGCGACCGGCGTGCGGGATGCGCTGGCACTGACCGAGAAGCCGTGGAAGAAGCCGGCGAAGAGGTTTGCGGTGCCCAGCCCGATCATCTCCTGGTTGGGGTCGACAAACCTTCCCGTGCGCGCGGCATACGCGCGCGACAGCACGCTGGTGTCGGCGAAGGAGACCAGCGCGATCGCGAATCCGCCGAGCAGCACGGGCACGACGTCGTCCTGCGTGATCGACGGGATCGCGAAGGCCGGCAGCCCCTGCGGCAGCGCTCCCAGCACCGCGACGCCGGCGCCCGGCGCGAGGTTCATCGTGCCGACGATGACGGTGGCCCCGACGACGGCGAGCAGGATCCCCGGCACGCGCTTCCTGTTCCTGAGCATCAGGATCACCGCCAGGGTGCCGGCGCCGAGCAGCAGCGCGACCCAGTTCGTCCTGCCGGCCGCCACGCCCGCGACGAAACCCCAGGCCTTTTGCAGCAGGCCGTCGGCGTCGACCGAAAAGCCGAACAGCGCGGGCAACTGGCTCACCAGCACGGTGAGGGCGATGCCGTTCATGTAGCCGTAGCGGATCGGCTTCGACAGCAACTCGGTGACGAACCCGAGCCGTCCGGCGCCGGCGAGGATGCAAAGCGTGCCCGACACCACCGCCATCATTCCCGCCAGCGCCATCGCACGCTGCGGGTCGCCGGCCGCGAGCGGCAGCACGACGGCGAGGATCAGCGCCGCGAGCGACGAATCGGGGCCCAGCACCAGCACGCGGCTCGGCCCGAACACCGCATACGCGAGCAGCGGAACGATCGTCGCATAAAGCCCGCAGATTCCCGGCAGGCCGGAGGCCACGGCGTAGGCGATGCCGACGGGCACGAGCACGGTGGTCAGCACCAGTCCCGCCACCACGTCGTGGCGAAGCCACGCGACCTCGTAGTGGCGCAGCACGTGCAACCCGGGCAGCCAGCGCATCCACCCGATCTGGTCGGCGGCCTTGCGCGGACGCGACACGCGCCCGGGTTCGGGGCGGGGAGCGGATTCTGCGGCGTCGTTCATCGGAACGTCACTCGGCCTGTGGATTCGGTCCACCGGCGGGGAACACCGCGAGAGTGCCGTGCGTTCCGGACCGGCAGGAAGTGGCGCGGTGGCGCGGCCTATACGGCCGTGGGACCGAAGATCGCGACGCCGCGCGTCGACCTCTCCATTGTGCGCCCGATCACTGGATCACCTCGTCCGCGCGCGCCACCATCGACTGCGGGACCGCGACGCCAAGCGCCTTCGCCGTGCGCAGGTTGACGACGAGCTCGACCGCGGTGCCCTGTTCCATCGGCATTTCCGCCGGCTTCGCGCCGTTCAGCACCATCGCCGTCTGCTCCGCGGCGCGGCGATAGGTGGCGGCGAAGTTCACGCCGTACGACAGCAGCCCGCCGCTCTCCGCCCACAGCCGGTTGTTGAACATCGAGGGCAGGCGGTACTTCAGGGCGAGCGCCGGGATCGTCTTGCGCGCGGAGACGAAGAGACCCGACGCGAGCGCGAGGAACGCATCCGGCTTCGCGCGCGCGAATTCGGCGAACGCCGCGTCGTAGTCGTACGGCGCGCGCGTGAGCTGGTGGACGACCAGCGCGACGCCGAGCCGCTTCGCCGCCTCCTGCGTGACTGCGAGCTGGCCGGCCGACACGGTGTCGGCCAGCACCGCGAATTTCCTGGCGCCGGGCATGAACTCGCGCAGCAGTTCGAGGCGCTTCGCCGGCAGTTCGGACTGCAGGTGCGACACCCCGGTCAGGCGGCCGCCCGGCCGCGCGAGGCTCGCGACGTGGCCCGTCGCGACCGGATCGTAGTCGGTCGCGACGACAATGATCGGCGTGTCGCGGGTCGCATTCTTTATCGCGAGCAGATTCGCCTCCGTGCCGAGCGCGAGGATCGCGTCGCACTTCTGGCGCGCGAGATCTTCGGCGAGCGGCGCGAGCCGCTCGGTGCGCCCGTCCGCCGAGCGGTATTCGATCACGAGGTTCTTTCCCTCGACAAAGCCCAGGTCGCGCAGCCGCTGCACCAGCGCGACGTTGTAGGTCTCCGTGCGCGGCGCGGACGACGACAGCCAGCAGAGGCGATAGGTGCGGCCCGGCTGCTGCGCGAACGCGAGGCGGGGCGCCAGCAGCAGGCCGCCCAATCCCTTCAGCAGTCTCCTTCGTTTCGTCATCACCGCGCTCCCTGCGCTAGGTGCCGCGTGGAGGCCCGGCAGGCCACCATCGCAGCCGTCGACCGGCGGCGAGGGCGAGCAGCAGCATGGTGGCAAGGAGAGACCGTCGACGATCGCGCCGCCGATCGCCTGCGTTGCGAACGGATGCTGCGGGCGAACTCGCAAGGCGATCGAAAACGGCGGCGGCAATCATGGCCGGAGTGTAGGGTTGTTTGGGGACGCGGGCAATGCACATCGGCCGCGCCCGCGACGGCCGTCAGGACGCCGTCCCCCGACCGCGGCCCAGCGCGCGCTTTACGACCTCGAACCAGGCCAGCGCGACGACCGAGGCGCCAAGCCCGGCGAGCAGCAGCAGCGGCGACGGCGGAACGAAGAAGAACAGCCGGCTCACCGCGGGCACGCCGAGCACGCAGCAAAGCAGCAGCAGCGTGGCGAGCGCGATCCAGCCGAACTGCCGGTTGGACTCGCCGCCGCCGAGCCACACCGTAGGTCCCCACGAGCGGTTGGCGTGGATCAGGAAAAGGTTCGACAACACCAGCACGGTGAAGGTCAGTGCGCGAGCCGTGTCGTCCGATCCCGCGACTGCGCGGGCGACGGCATAGACGGCCAGCAGAAGCACGAGCAGGCCGGCGCCCTGCCAGAGGCCGCGCGCCATCACCTCGCGGTCGAAGAGGCGCTGATCCGGGCGGCGCGGGCGCACCGTCATCGCATCGCGTTCGAGCGGCTCGGCCTCGAACACCACCGAACAGGCCGGATCGATGATCAGCTGCAGGAACAGGATGTGCACCGGCATCAGCAATATCGGCCAGCCCAGCAGGACCGGCACGATCGAGAGCCCGACGATGGGCACGTGGACGGCGACGACGAACACGATCGCCTTGCGCAGGTTGGCGAATACGCGACGGCCGTAGCGGACCGCCGTCACCAGCGACGCGAAATCGTCGTTCAGCAGGACGAGCGCGGACGCCTCGCGCGCGACGTCGCTCCCGCGGGCGCCCATCGCCACGCCGATGTCCGCCGCCTTCAACGCCGGCGCGTCGTTGACGCCGTCGCCGGTCATCGCCACCACGTCCCCCAACGACCGAAAGGCGCGCACCAGGCGCAGCTTCTGGTCGGGCTGGACGCGGCAGAAGACGTGCGTGCCGGCCAGCCGTTCGCGCAATTCGTCATCGTTCAGGAGCGCGAGTTCCGCGCCGGTGATCACCGGCGCGTCGGCGCCCAGCCCCGCCTGCCGCGCAACCGACAGCGCCGTGGCCGGATGGTCGCCGGTGATCATCACCACGCGGATCCCGGCGCCATGGCATTCGGCGATGGCCTGCGGCACGTCGGGCCGCACCGGGTCCTCCAATCCGACGAGGCCCAGCAATTCGAACGCAAAGTCGTGCTGCGTTCCCGGCAGCTCCCGCGCGGGGAAGGTGGCCCGCGCGACGCCCAGGACGCGCAGGCCGTCGGACGCCATGGCCGCGACCTGTTGCGCGACGCGGGCGCCGCGCACGGCGTCGAGGTGGCACAGGTCGACGATGGCTTCCGGCGCGCCCTTGGCGGCGATCACGCGCTCCTGGCGGTCCGGCGATTGCCAAACTCTCGACATCGCCAGCATCGCGCTCGACAGCGGATAGTCGTCGACCAGTGTCCAGTCGGAATGCAGGTGCCCGGTGCCGGACAGCAACGCCTGCCCCGAGGCGACGATTGCCGATTCCATCGGGTCGAACGTGCGGCGATGGCTGGCCAGCACGGCGTGCTCGAGGACGCCGTGGAGCGCTTCCGGCAGCGCGCCTGCGCCGGCTTTGCTCGTGTCGTGGTCGCCTTCCTCCGACCACACGCGCCGGACCGTCATCCGGTTGGCGGTAAGCGTGCCGGTCTTGTCCACGCAAAGCACGGTGGTCGCGCCCAGCAGCTCGACGGCGGGAATGCTGCGCGCCAGCACGTTCTCCCGCGCCAGCCGCCACGCAGCCAGGCCCAGGAACAACGTGAGCACGACGGGCAACTCTTCCGGCAGGATGGCCATGGCCAGCGTCAGGCCGGCCAGCAGCCCATGCAGCCAATCGCCCGATGCCATCCCGTAGGCGACGGCCAGCGCCGCGGCCAGTACCAGGCCGACGGCGGCCACCGCCTTCACGACCTTTCGCGTCTCGCGCTGGATCGGCGTGGGCCCGCCCGCGATGCCGGCCAGCGACGCGCCGATGCGACCCAGCGCGCTGCGTTCGCCGGTGGCAACGACGCGCCCGCGCGCGGTGCCCCGGGTGACCAGCGTGCCCGAGTACACCCACGACGGGCTCCCTGCGCCGGGCGGCGCGGCGACGTCGGCCGCCGCCTTCTCCACCGGCGCCGATTCGCCGGTCAGCATCGACTCGTCGACGGCCAGGTTCGCCGCTGCGACAAGTTGCATGTCGCCGGGAACCCGGTCGCCTTCGGCCAGCAGCACGATGTCGCCGGGAACGACGTCGCGGCCGGCGATCCGGCGCGGCTGGCCATCGCGCACGACCAGCGCGCGCGGGCTGGAGAGGTCGCGCAGTGCTTCCAGCGACCGCTCGCTTCGGCGGAGCTGGACAAAGCTGATGCCCATGACGACGAACACGAAGCCCAGCAGCATCAGCGCTTCCTGCAGGTCGCCCAGCGCCATGTAGAGCGCCCCGCACGCCACCAGCAGCAGGAACATCGGCTCCTGGACGATATCCAGCACGAGGCGCAGCAAGCCGCGCGGCCGCGAGACGGGCAACTCGTTCGGGCCGTCCCGCAGGAGGCGCGCGCGCGCCTCGGCCTCGCTCAGGCCGTCGGCGGCGGACGGGGTCGTCGGATCGGTAAGCATCCGTTAAGACTACTCGCCTAACCTGCATTCCATCGCATCGACAACGCAGGAGATCACGACATGCACCAGTTCATCGCAGCACTCCGGGTCGCGACGCTGGCCTCGATGGTGCTCGCCGCCCTGCCCGCCCTCGCCGGGCCGCGCGAACTCCTTGCCGGGTACGAAACGGCAGCCCGGCAGGCGACACCTGCATTCGCCGGATTCTCGGCGGCGCGCGGCGCCACCTTTTTCCAGGACAAGCACGGCAACGACTGGAGTTGCGCCACCTGCCATACCGGCAAGCCCACGGTCGCCGGCGCGCACGCGAAGACGCTGAAACCCATCGCGCCGCTCGCCCCGACCGTCAACCCGGACCGCTTCGCCGACGCCGCCACCACGGAGAAATGGTTCCGCCGCAACTGCAACGACGTCACCGGCCGCGAATGCACGCCGCAGGAAAAGGGCGACGTGCTGGCCTGGCTCCTGACCCTCAAATAGGACTCCGCGATGAAAATGGAAAAACGCAACCTGGTGTTCGACCTCCCGGTCTGGATCGGCTCGGTGGTCATGGTCTTCGGGCTCCTCGCCGCCGACGCGTTCGCCGACGGCGTCAAGGGCGGCGCCGACGACCCCGTGTGGCGCGCCGAGTGCGGCTCCTGCCACGTCGCGTATCCGCCGGCGCTGCTGCCGGCGCCGGCGTGGCGCGCGCAGATGGCGACGCTGAAAGCGCACTACGGCAGCGACGCGACGCTCGACCCCACGACCGCCGCGCACGTCGGCGCCTTCCTCGAGCGCAACGCCGGGCGCGACCGGGGCACCGCGGCCGCGACGGCGGAACCGCCGCGCATCACGACGACGACCTGGTTCGTGAAGGAGCACCGCAAGGTGCCGGCGCCGGCCTGGAAGTCCGCCGCCGTGAAGTCCGCGGCCAACTGCGGCGCCTGCCACGCAGGCGCCGACAAGGGCAGCTTCGACGAGCGTGCCGTCCGCATCCCCAACTGACCGACAGGAGAACCCCACGTGAACACCGAATCGTCGAAATCCGGCATCCTCGTCTGGGACCTGCCGCTGCGGGTCTTCCACTGGCTGCTCGCTGCGTCGTTCGCGGGAGCGTTCATCACCGCGGAATCCGAGCGCTGGCGCGACATCCACGTCATGCTGGGCTACACCACACTGACGCTGGTCGCGTTCCGCGTCGCCTGGGGTTTCGTCGGAACGCGCTGGGCGCGCTTCTCGAGCTTCAGCCTGCGGCCGTCGCGCGTGACGGCGTACCTGCGATCGCTCTTCACCCCCGCGCCCACCCATTACACCGGCCACAATCCGGCGGGCAGCTGGGCGATCCTCGCGCTGCTGGGATTCACCATCGCGGTGGGCGCCTCCGGCCTCGGCATCTACAACGCCGCCGGCGGCAAGTGGATGGAGCACCTGCACGAGTTCCTCGCCAATGCCATGCTCGCCATCGTGGCGGTGCACATCCTGGGCGTGATCGCCGGCTCGCTGCTGCATCGCGAGAACCTGGTGCGGGCGATGGTCACCGGCTACAAGGCGGGTCCCGCCGGCGACGGCATCAAGGCACCGCGCCGGATCGTCGCCGCGCTGCTGCTGGCCGTGATGGTGGGATTGTGGACCGGGGTCGTGCCGACGCCCGGACTGGGGACGGCGGAGGCCATGACGCAAGTCAAGGCCGGCACCACGACGCCTGCCTATACTGGGCGACACGACTGAACCGGCCACCACGATGCGACTCCTGCTTGTCGAAGACGATGCCCTCCTCGGCGACGGGCTGGAGGCGGGGCTCACGCAGGCCGGCTTCGAGGTGGACTGGGTCCGCGACGGCATTGCGGCGCTGAATGCCGCGGAGTCAGGTGTGCATGCCGCGTTGATCCTCGACCTCGGGTTGCCACGGCTCTCGGGCTTCGACGTCTTGCAGCGCCTTCGTGCGCGCGGCCTGCGGCTGCCTGTACTGATCCTGACGGCCCGCGACGCGATCGAGGACCGCGTGCGCGGACTCGACGGCGGCGCCGACGACTACCTCGTCAAGCCTGCGGATCTCGACGAGCTCGCGGCGCGCATCCGTGCGCTCGTGCGCCGTTCGAAGGGTGAGGCCGACCCGACGCTTCGCGTGGGCAGGCTCGAGCTGAATCCCGCCGCGCGGACGGTCTCGCACGACGGCGAAGCAGTGGCGCTGAAGCCGCGGGAGTTCGCGCTGCTCCAGGAGCTGATGCTCAATGCCGGCCGCGTGCTGACGCGCGACCAGCTCGAGAACAGCCTCTACCGGTGGGGCGACGAGATCGGCAGCAACACGGTCGAGGTGCACGTCCACCACCTGCGCCGAAAACTGGCACCGGAGCTGATCCGCACGGTGCGCGGCGTCGGCTACATGATCCCCCGTTCGTGATGGGCGACGCCGCGCCCCCTGCCGCCGTCGCCGGCGCCTCGATCCGGCGCCGGGTGCTGACGCTCGCGCTGTCGGCCGTCGCGCTGGTCTGGCTCGGCGCCGCGATCTACTCCTATGTCGACGTGCAGCACGAGACCGGCGAAATGCTGGATGGGTATCTCGCGCAGTCGGCAGCCCTGATCGCCGCGCAGGCGTCGGAGAACCTCGAGGAGATCGATGTCGAGCACGCGGCACAGCTGCACAAGTACGCGCGACGGGTGGCCTTCCAGCTCTGGGATCGCGGTCGCATCCTCAGGCTGCATTCCGTCAACGCGCCAAACACGCGGTTGAGCCAACGCGACTCGGGCTTTGACGACGTCGTGATCGACGGGCGGCCGTGGCGCGTTTTCTCCAGCTGGGACCGCGAGCGGGATACCCTCGTGCAGGTCGGCGAGGAGCGCGCCGCGCGCGATGCCATCGCCACCGCTGTCGGGCGCAGCCTGCTGACGCCGCTCCTCCTCGCGCTGCCCGTGCTTGCGCTCCTGTTGTGGTGGGCGGTGGCGGGCGGCCTGCGTCCGCTGCGCGCGCTGGGCGCGGAAGTCGCGCGCCGCGACCCCGGCAACCTTGCCCCGCTCGACGTCGGGTCGACGCCGGCCGAGGTCGCGCCGCTGGTCGCGAGCCTCAACCACCTGTTCGAGCGCGTCGAGCGTTCCATCGCCCGCGAGCGGGACTTCACCGCCGACGCCGCGCACGAGCTGCGCACGCCGATCGCTGCGGTGCGGACGCAGGCGCAGGTCGCGCTCGGCGCCACGACAGAGGCTGAGCGAGCAAAAGCGCTGCGGCAGGTGATCGCCGGCTGCGATCGCGCCGCGCGGCTGGTGGAGCAGATGCTGACCCTCGCCCGCCTCGATCCGGCGCGGCCCAACGCGCACTCTGAGCCCTGCGACCTGGCCGCCATCGTGCGGGGACCACTGGCGGACGTCGCGCCGGCGGCGATGGCGAAATCGATCGACGTCGAGCTGGAGGCCGCCGACGCATGTGTGCTGGCGGGCGACCCCGCGCTCCTCACCGTGCTCGCGCGGAACCTCGTCGACAACGCGGTCCGGTACGGGTCGCCGGGCACGCGGGTATTGGTGTCGGTCACGCCCGGTCCGCAGGGGGTCGAGCTCTCCGTCGCCGACAGCGGGCCCGGCGTGCAGCCCGCGAATCTCGCGCGGCTCGGCGAGCGCTTCTACCGGCAGGAAGGCGGGGATGCGACGGGGAGCGGCCTCGGCCTCTCCATCGTGCGTCGCATCGCCGACGTCCACGGCGCCACGGTGACGTTTGGCGCCGCCGCCGCCGGCACCGGGCTGGTGGTGACGGTGCGGTTCCCCGCAGGCGCGACGGCGCCTGCGACAACGCGACGCTGAAGGCCGCGTCGCGAGGGCCGACAGCTGTAGCGCACAAGGCCGAGGCGCGTGCTGACGGAAGTTTCGCGCGCTATGGGACCTAGGTCACATAGCTTTCCGGGGATTCTCCGTAGAGTCCACTCCTGATGCCTTTGTCATAAACGAGACAAGCCGCACCGAGCCGATCTCGAGCGACACGGGCTGACCCGCCATACCGCCGGTACCTGGCGGGACTCGAGGAGATCGTTATGAACGTTCGTGCTGCCTGGTCGTCGTGCCTGCTGTTTGTCGCAATGCTGTTCGGCGCGGGGACTGCCCTCGCGGACGGGTCGCTCGTAGTCACGCCCGCCTCGGTGGCGATGCTCGTGGGCGCCAAGGCCACGCTGACGGCGACGAACGTCGCCAACCAGCTGATCGTCAGCGCCGGCGATGCCAGCATCGTCTACGCGACCGTCAGCCGGCGCACGGTGACACTGTCGGCGCGCAAGGCGGGCGCCACCACCGTCACCGTGAAAGACAGCCTGTCGGAACGGAAGATCCTCGTCACGGTCAACCCGGTTCCTGTCCTGACCGTGAATCCGACCGCCGTCACGATGGCCGTCGGGGCGACGGCGCCGGTGGCCGTCACCAATGCCTCGGGCACCGTGACGGCGACGTCGGCGAGCACGGCCATCGCAACGGTCACCTATGCCAACAATACCGCGACGGTGAAGGGGGTGAAGGCCGGCGCGACGACGATCACGATCAAGGACAGCAAGACCAGCCGGACGGTCGCGGCGACGGTGACGGCAGCGGGTCCCGCGCTCGCGATGTCGCCGTCGTTCGTTTCGATCACCGCCGGCGCGACGGTGCCGCTGGCGGTCACCAACGCGGCCGGCGCCGTCACCGTGAGCACGTCGGACGCATCGGTGGCCACGGTCACTTACGCCAGCGGCAAGGCGACGGTCAAGGGCATCAAGGCCGGCGGCGCGGTGATCACCGCCCGGGACGGCACGACGTCGGCCGTCACCCAGGTCACCGTGGTCAGCGGCCCGGTGCCGGTTGCCGGCGGCTACGCGCTCCTCGCCTGGAACGACCTCGGCATGCACTGCGTCGACGGCAAGGACTACTCGGTGTTCTCGATCCTGCCGCCCTACAACAACCTGCACGCGCAGCTCGTCAACAAGAGCACGGGCAAGCAGGTGACGACCGGGGTGACGCTGACCTACGAAGCGATTCCCGACGACACCGTTCCGGTTGCCGATCCGATGTACAGCTCGATCAACACGACCAGCATCGGCAAGACGAACTTCTGGACCTACGTGCAGGGGCTGTTCGGCGCCAATCCCGCGCCCGACGTCGGCCTGAACCTGAGCGGCCTGCCGGGCAACCGCGTGACGTCGAAGGTGCCGCAGCCTATGACGTTCGCCCCCGCGAACGGCTGGTTCGTCGCCGAAGGCATCCCGATGACCCCGGTCGACGACCAGGGGCGCAAGAACTTCTACCCGATGGTGAAGGTGGTGGCGAAGGATATCGCGGGCAACGTGCTCGCGACCGCCAAGACCGTGCTGCCGGTCAGCGACGAGATGACCTGCATCGCCTGCCACGCGTCGACGCAGTCGCTCGACGCGGCGGCGAACGCGGCGCGGCCGAAGGCGGGCTGGGTCAACAACCCGGTCGCGGAAAAGGACTGGAAGATGAACATCCTGAAGCTGCACGACGAGCGGATGTTCGCGAATCCGGCGACGGCCCCGCTCTACGCGGCGGCGCTGGCGCAGATGGGATACGACGCCGGCGGCCTGCTGGTGACGACGACGCGCCAGGCCGGCGAGCCCGTGCTGTGCGCGGCCTGCCACTCGTCGAACGCACTCGCCACCAGCGGCTTCCCGAACGTGCGGGCGCTCACCCATGCGCTGCACACCAAGCATGCCGACGTCGTCGACCCGACGAGCCAGCTCGCGCTGTCCAGCATCAATAACCGCAGCGCCTGCTACTCCTGCCATCCGGGCTCGGTGACGCAGTGCCTGCGCGGCGCGATGGGCACGGCGGTCGACGCCAACGGCAAGCCGGAAATGAGCTGCCAGAGCTGCCACGGCAACATGCTGGACGTGGGCAACACCGCCCGCACGGGATGGCTCTCGCAACCCAACTGCCAGGCGTGCCATCACGACGGCGTGCGCGAACTGGTCGGCGTCACAGCCGCCGGCACGCCGAAGGTGTGGAGCGACACGCGCTTCGCGACCGCCCCCAACACGCCGGCCGCCGGCTTCAGCCTCTACCGGTTCAGCAAGGGTCACGGCGGCCTGCAATGCGAGGCCTGCCACGGCGCCACCCACGCCGAGTACCCGAGCTCGCATTCGCAGGACAACGCGCTGTCGATCGGCTTGCAGGGACACGCGGGCACGGTGGCCGAATGCGCCGCCTGCCACGCGACGATGCCGACGACGGTGAGCGGCGGTCCGCATGGCATGCACACCACCGGCGCCGCCTGGGTGAGCAGCCACGAGGACGTGAGCAAGACGGGCTGCACGGACTGCCACGGCAAGGACTACCGCGGCACCCCGCTCAGCGCCATCAAGGTCGCCAAGGTCATCAACGGCAAGAGCTTCGCCGCCGGACACCAGATGAATTGCTACGACTGCCACAACGGGCCGAACCCGTAGCCGCCGCAACCATCGACCGACGTCAGGCCGCCCGCGAGGGCGGTTTGCGTTTGGGGCGAGTGAGTCACCGAGCCGGAGGGCCGGGCTGCCGGTTGACGCCGGAAACGCGAGTCGACGGCGGGCTACGCGCACTCGACGCCCGCCATCACGCGGCGCGCCATGATCACCGCGCGCCGATTGCCTCGATGCCGAGCACGGCCCCGGCGGATGCGGTGTGGTACCCGACCAGCGGTCCCGCGATCCGGCCGAGCGTCGCACCGGCGAGCGCCTCGACCAGCCGTGCGAGCGCCGACGTTTCAAGTTCCGCGGCACGAACCGCAAGAAAGTAACGCTCGCGCACCAGCGGGACAAAGGCGAGCTGGTACTCGGCGGCCGCCGCGCGCAGGCCGAAGCCCGCGTCGGCGCCGCCCGAGGCGACGGTCGCCGCCACGGCGGCGTGGGTGAACTCTTCGGTCCGGTAGCCGTTGATGGCCGCCGCGTCGATGCCGTCGTCGACGAGCATCTGGTCGATGAGCAGCCGCGTGCCCGAGCCGCGCTGGCGATTGACGATGCGCAGGCCGCGCGTGGCGATGTCGCGGAAGCTTCGGACGTGCATCGGATTGCCGCGCGGCAGGATCAGCCCCTGCTCGCGGTCGACGAAGCGCAGCAGCCGGTCGCGGCGCGTCCGCAGCCATTTCAGGAACGGCCGGTGATCGAGGGTGGAGCAGCCGGTGATCGGAACGTGGAACCCTGCAACGTCCGCGCGCCCCTCGGCAAACTCCCGGATCGCGTGCAGGCTGCCCATGAACGAGACGTCGAGGGTCAGCCCCGCCGCCCGAGGCAGCACCTCCGCCAGCGCAGCCAGCGCGAGGTCGTGGCTGGCGGCCACGCGAAGCCGCTGCAGGGGCGCCGACGGCATCCGCGGTCGCGGGCCGATCTCCACCGCGAGTTCCGGCAGGAGCCGCGCGATACGGCGGGTTGCCGCCTGTTGCGCGGCCACCAGCTGCTCCCCCGCTGTCGTGAGCGATGCGCCCCGGCCGCGCTCCAGCAGCACGAGCCCCGCGCCCAGCTTGCGCTCGTAGTCGCGCAGGAGTCCCCAGGCCGCGCGGTAGGAGATGCCGCAGGGGCCGATCGCGGCCGCAAGCGACGCCGTTGCCGCGATGGCCTCGAGCAGCGGCAGGAGGCGCTCGTCAAGCGCCTCCACCGGGTCGCCGTCGAGCCGCCACGAGAGGACGGGAGCGATTCGCATTATGCAAGGTGCCGCATGTTTTGGGTTCAGCCAGTTTCCGCTATCATCCGGCGACCGATGCGCGGCCACCCCGCCGACGTACCACGCATAATCGGCATCGTACTGCATATTACGCCCAACCTCCACCGCCGCAACCCCTTCCTTGAACAGCGTCACCGAAGCCGCCGCGCAGGCGGCTGCACTCGTCGCCGTGGCCGACCCCAAGCTGGTCGGCATCGTGCTGCTCAGCTTGCGCATCAGCCTCGCCGCGGTGCTGATCGGGTGCGTCGTCGGCCTGCCGCTCGGCGCCGCGATCGCCGTCAACCCGTTTCCGGGCCGGCGCGCGCTGATCGTGGTCCTGAACGGCCTGATGGGACTGCCGTCGGTAGTCGTCGGGCTGATCGTCTACCTGATGTTGTCGCGCGCCGGCCCGCTGGGAGCGCTTGGCATCCTCTTCACGCCGACGGCGATGGTGGTCGCGCAGGCGATCCTGATCACGCCGACGATCGCAGCGCTGTCCCGGCAGGTGGTCGAGGACTCGTGGCACGAGTACCGCGAGCAACTGCGCTCGCTGGGCGAGACGGGCGCCGGCGCCGCCGTCACGCTGCTGTGGGACCTGCGCTACTCGCTTGTCACCATCGTGCTGGCCGGCTTCGGACGCGCGGTGTCCGAGGTGGGCGCGGTGATGATCGTCGGCGGCAACATCGACGGCGTCACGCGGGTGATGACGACGTCAATCGCGCTCGAGACCAGCAAGGGCGACCTGCCGCTGGCGCTGGGGCTCGGCTTCATCCTGCTCGCGATCGTGCTCATCCTCAACGCCGGCGCCGACGTCGTCCGGGCGACGGCGCAGCGACGATACGGATGACCGCCGGCGAAATCGTGCGCGCTCCCCGGAAAATGCTGCCGTTGCGGCTCGACGACGTCGCCTTCGCGGTCGGCGCGAGGCAGATCATCCGCGGCGTCACGACGACGATCGAGGCGGGCTCGCGCACGATCATCCTGGGCCCCAACGGGGCAGGCAAGAGCGTGCTGTTGCGGCTGTGCCACGGCCTGCTCGCGCCGACGTCCGGGACCCTCGCGTGGAACTCGCCCGAGATCCCCGGCGCACCACGCCGGCAGGCGATGGTGTTCCAGCGCCCTGTGCTGCTGCGCCGCTCGGCGCTCGGCAACGTGATGTATGCGCTGGCCCTCGCCGGCGTGCCCCGCGGCGAGCGCGTCGAACGCGCGATGGCGGCGCTGTCCACGGTCGGCCTCGAAGGCAGTGCGCAGCACGCGGCGCGCATCCTCTCCGGAGGCGAGCAGCAGCGGCTGGCGCTGGCCCGGATCTGGGCGCTGCGACCCGAGGTTCTTTTCCTCGACGAGCCCACGGCGAACCTCGATCCAGGCGCGACGCACGAGATCGAGAAGATCATCGGCGCGCTGCACGCCGCCGGCACCAAGATCGTGATGGTCACCCACAACCTCGGGCAGGCGCATCGCCTGGGGGACGAGATCCTGTTCCTGCACGAAGGCCGGCTCGTCGAACGCGCGCCGGCCGATGATTTTCTGAAACGTCCGGCCTCGACCGAGGCCGCGAGATTCCTGGAGGGAGAATTGCCATGGTAGTTGCCCGCCGCGCTTTCCTCGCCCTGCTCGTCGGCGTCGCCGCCGTCGCGGCGCAGGGGCAGGAGCGCTTCATCACCGTCGCGTCGACCACGTCGACCGAGCAGTCGGGCCTGTTCGGCTACATCCTGCCGATCTTCGAGGCGAAGTCCGGAACGAAGGTGCGGGTCGTCGCGCTCGGCACCGGCCAGGCGCTCGAGCTCGCGCGCCGCGGCGACGCCGATGTCGCCTTCGTCCACGCCAAGGCCGCCGAGGAGAAGTTCCTCGCCGAAAGCCACGGCGTCAGGCGCTACCCGGTGATGTACAACGACTTCGTGCTGATCGGGCCGAAGAGCGACCCCGCGAAGGTCGCCGGCGGCAAGGACATCGTCGAGGCGCTCAGGAAGATCCAGGCAGCGCAGGCACCGTTCGTCTCGCGCGGCGACAAGAGCGGCACGCACATGGCGGAGCTGGACCTGTGGAAGGCGAGCGGCGTCGACCTGGACAAGGCGAAGGGTCCCTGGTACCGCGACACCGGACAGGGCATGGGGCCGGCACTGAACACTGCGGCGTCGATGAACGCCTACGTGCTTGCCGACCGTGGCACGTGGCTGGCATTCAAGAACCGCGGCGACCTCGCGATCGTCGTCGAAGGCGACAAGCGCCTCTACAACCAGTACGGCGTGATGCTGGTCAATCCCGACAAGCATCCGACAGTGAAGAAGGAGCTCGGCCAGGCGTTCATCGACTGGCTCGTGTCACCCGGCGGCCAGAAGGCCATCGCCGACTACAAGATCAACGGCGAGCAGCTGTTCTTCCCGAACGCCGGGCAGGCGGGCGCCTGACTGCGCACGCCGCCGACCTCTAGGCGGCAGCAGCCGTCCGGGCGACCTTCCGACCGGACCTTGCGGCCGGAGCCCGGCGAGGCTTGACCGGCTTCGCCGCCGCGGCGGCCCGCGCGGCGAGCGCCAGCTTCCGCACCCGGCGGATGTCAGCGTCCGAGAACGGGCCGTTGACGCCCGAGATCGCGGCGAGCTTCATCCCGTGCTTCCGGCCCAGCCGGTAGATCTCGCGCACCTTCTCCCACTCGATGTTGCGGCCGACGGTGAAGTTCTCGAACTTGCCTTCGAGCGCCAGCACGATGGTCTCGGCGAGGCAGGCGTAGGCCACGTTCTTCGGCAGGCCGATGTTCTTCATCGTCACGGCGCCGGGCAGCAGGATCTCGCCGGACTCGATGACCAGCACGTCGGGACGCTTGGCGACCTCCTCCGGCGGCAGGTCGAGCGGGCGCGCGACGTCGGTGATCACGCACCCGGGCTTGACCTGCATGATGTCCAGCACCTTCTTGCCCGCGCCGGACGTCGCCGTGACGATCATGTCCATCCCGGCGATGTCCTTGTCGGCGCGCGACGAGAGGAACAGCTTCGCCCCGGGCGTCTCCTTCAGGATCGAGCCCTTCAGCGACAGCAGCTTGGCGGTCTCGGGCGACACGAGGTAGACCTCCTCGGCGACCATCGCCAGCATCCGCGCGCAGACCGACCCGATGGCCCCGGTGGCGCCCACCACCATCGCCTTGAACTGCACCTTCTGGCCGCGCCGGGGCGCGTGCACCAGTCCCAGGCGTAGCACGGCGTCGTGCGCCGCCCACAGCGCGCCCGAGGCGCTGTAGCTGTTGCCGGTGGTGATGGGCAGCGGCGCGCGCTTGGCCACGGTGAGGCCCGCGTCGCCGACCACCTTGGTGAAGGCGCCGAGGCCCATGATCTGCGCGCCGAGGCTCCGCGCCATCCGCGCCGCATCGAGCAGCCGGCGGTAGGTGAACTCGGGGCTGTGGCTCATGATCTCCTTCGGCGTGCCGCCGACGGAGATCAGCCAGCCTTCGGTTTCCACGCCGGTGGGGGACCTGATCCCCGACACCTTCGAGTAGACGAACGGCGGCGCGTAGGCCATCGCCTTCTCGATCGTGTTCATGAACACCGGCGGCGAGACGTGCGACAGCAGGTCGATCGGCTTGATGTTCTTGAAGTACTCCTGCGACAGCGGGTGGATGACGAACGCGAAGCGGTTGACGCGCCGGAAACCGTTCGGGTAGATGATCCGCGGCTCGAGGTCGAGGTTGGTGATGATCTCGAGGTAGTCGTCCTCGAGGATGTCGTCGGGATCCTTCTCGGTCGCGGCGACGATCATCGCGTCGAGCACGCTCGGGCTCAGCACGTGGTCGAACATCGCGGGCGCGCCGTCGATCACCATGGCCACACCCTTCTTCTTGAACTGCGCGATGCGGCGGTCGTTGACGGTCGACGTGATGATGGTCTTGCCGGAGAGTTCCTCGGCGCCGAAGTCGTCCAGCTCGTGGACCGGCGCCACGATCACCGTCGCGTCCTCCATCGACTTCTTCAGCACGAACCGCGTCCATTCCTTGACCGGCAGCGACGACATCAGGCTGGTCGGTGCCCAGTCGAGCACGTAGTGCGCGCCGCCCGTGTAGAGCTCCAGCGCGTCGAGCGACGTCAGCATCTTGGGCACGCCCAGCTGCAGCAGCGCGTCGGCGAACTGCAGGTTATGCGTGTACTCGCCCATCGCCGCCGCGAGCTTGTAGTTGGTCATCCCCGAGAAGAAGAGGACCTTGGCGTTGTTGAAGTAGCTGCCGAGCTTCGCCTGCACGTGGCGCAGCGCCCATTCCTGCAGGATGTCGTTCAGCCGGCCGCCGGTGGTGATGGGAACGCGCGTCACCGCTTCCTTCATCCGCGTGCTGTCCTTCTCGACGTAGCGCCGCGAGCCGACGGTGTAGCTGTCCTTCACCACGCCGAGCCCGATGGCGTCGGCGTGCTGCTCCCAGTGCTTCAGCAGGCGGATGGCCTTCGCGGTGCTGCCGTTCGTGCCCAGCCGGCGAACGCTGAAGCGCTTGCCCAGGAACCGCGCGCCGAACTCGAAATCCTGGTCACCCGCACCGAGGCTCACACCGACGACTGTCTTCATTGCTGTTCCGTGGAAAGGACGATGGGCGGCAGGATTGCAGTCATGGCGCCGAACGGAGTGTGCACTTACACCGGACACTCGCTGTCGCATGCCAAAATTGTACGGCGATCCCGCCGCCCGGTCGCGCGCCGGCCGCCGTCTATCGCGCAGACCTTTGATCTGGATCGACAAATCGCGCCGGAAACGTGGCCCGGCGGGACGGTTGGGTGCAAGCTTGCGGCGTGTCGGAAAACGACGTGAGCCCGAAGGGCCGCCCCGAGGGCGAACACCGGAGTCCGAAGGACGAAGGTAGTCCAGTGAGCCCGAAGGGCCGCCCCGAGGGCGAACACCGGAGTCCGAAGGACGAAGGTAGTCCAGTGAGCCCGAAGGGCCGCCCCGAGGGCGAACACCGGAGTCCATAGGACGAAGGTAGTACAGAGAGCGCGAAGATGATCGAGATGCCGGGTGTGGTGGGAGACGTCGTGCGGTCGGTCGGGCTGTCGACCGCGATGCGGGCCGCGGGTGTCGTCACCGGGCTGTTGCCGATTCCGCAGCCGATGCTGCTGGTCGGCCCGGGGTCGAGCCGCCGGCTGGGCGAGGCGATCTGCGGCTTCGGCCACCGGAAGGTGCTGATCGTCACCGACCGCGTCGTCGCGGCCATGGGCCTGCCCGATGCGCTGATCGCGGCGCTGACGGAGGGCGGCACCGCCCACGTCGTGTTCGACGCGATCACGCCGGACGCGCCGGTGCCGCTGATCGAGCGCGGCATCGCGTTCTACCGCAAGCATCGCTGCGACGCGGTCGTCGCGTTCGGCGGCGGGTCGCCGATGGACGCCGCCAAGACGATCGCGCTGGCGGTGGCCAACAACAAGCCGCCGCTGAAACTGGTCGGCTACTTCCGCGGCCTGAAATCGCCGGCGCCGATCTACGCGGTGCCGACCACCGCCGGCACCGGCTCCGAAGTCACGGTCGCCGCAGTGATCTCGGACCCGAAGACAAACCGCAAGCTCGTGATCGCCGACACGCGCCTCGTGCCGGCGATCGCGGCGCTCGACCCGGCGCTGATGACCAGGCTGCCGCGCCACGTGACGGCGGCGACCGGGATGGACGCGCTGACCCACGCCGTCGAGGCGTTCATCGGCCACTGGTCGACCGCCTACACCGACCGGATGGCGCTGGCGGCCGTCGGCATGATCTACGCCAACCTGCCGGTCGCGTTCAAGACCGGCAGGAACCTCGTCGCGCGCGAGCAGATGGCGCTGGCCGCCACCTACGCGGGCCTCGCGTTCACCCGCGCCAACGTGGGCTACGTGCACGCGATCGCGCACCAGCTGGGCGGCAGGTACCACACGCCGCACGGCCTCGCCAACGCCATCATGCTGGCCCCGGTGCTGAAGTTCCTCAGCCCGTCGATCACGAAGAAGCTCGCGGTGCTGGCGGTGCGCGCCGGCGCCGGCCGTGCCGGCGAGAAGCCGGCGGTGCTCGCGAAGAAGTTCGTGGCCTCGGTCGAGGCAATCAACCGGAAGCTCGGGATTCCCGCGCATCTCGATGCCCTGCGCGAGGCGGACATCCCCGAACTCGCGAAGGCAGCCTGCTGGGAGGCCGACACCAACTACCCGGTGCCACGCTACATGTCGCCGGCCACCTGCGAAGGCATCCTGCGGCAAGTGCTGCCGCCGGCCTAGCGCCGGCGCGCCGGACGGTTCTCCCGCAGCGGCCGATGACGCTCCCCACCGCCGTACCGAATCGGTTCCTGGCACAGTGGCTGACGCTGGTCGCCGCGCTGCTGCTGCTTGCCGGCACGCTCGTGTACGACGCCGTCCAGGAACGGCAGCGGTTGACGCTGCGCGAGCAGGATCACCCGCTCGCGATGACGCGCGTGCTCCAGGCGAACATCGAGCAGAACCTGGCGCCGATCGATGCCGTCCTCGTCGAACTCGCCCGCGACGCGAAACCCGCGCGCGTCGACGCCGCGTACAGCGCCCGGCTGGAACTGCTGGACTCCGCGATGCCGGGCGTGCGCACCCTCGCACTGCTGGGCCCGACGGGAACGGTGATTGCCTCGAGCCGGCCGGAACTGATCGGCACCGACTCGAGTGACAAGGACCACTTCAGGAACGCGCTGCGATCGGGCGACCCGAAGACGCTCTTCGTTTCCGTTCCATTCCGCACCGTCCTCGGGGCGTTCACGATCGACCTGTCGCGCGTGGTCGCCGGTCCTCGCGGCGAATTCCTCGGCGTGGTGATCGCCACGCTGGATCCCGCCTACTTCGACCCCGTGGTCGACTCCGTTCGCTATGCGCCGGACGCAGCGGCTGCCATCCACCATGGCGACGGCGTGATCTGGGTGATCGCGTCGCCGACGGGCAATCGTCTCGTCGGCCGCGACCTGGCGGAGCCCGGATCGTTCTTCCAGCAGCACAAGGACAGCGGAAGGGCGATCAGCGCCTTCTCCGGCACTGCACGGAGCTCCAGCGAAGACCGGATGTTCGTCCTGCGCGACGTGCGCCCCGACGCGCTCAACATGGACAGGCCGCTGGGCGTGACGGTCTCCCGCCGGCTCGACAGCATCTACGCGCCGTGGGTCCATGACATCCTCGTCAGCGCCGGCTACTTCACCGCGGCGACGCTGGCGCTCGCCGCCGGCCTCTTCGCCTGGCAGCGCCGCGCGCGGCGCTTCCTACGGGCCGAGGCGGCGGCCGCTGAAGCCTTGGCCGCCGGCAAGGCGCGGCTCGACCATCTGATCGGGGTCAGCCCGGCAATCGTCTACACGTGCCGGACCGACGGTGACTTCGGCGCCACGTTCGTCAGCGCCAAGGTCACGTCGGTGCTGGGCCATCTGCCCGCGCAGTTCACGGACGACCCGGCGTTCTGGTCGAAGCACGTCCACCCCGACGACGCGGATCGGGTATTCGCCGGGCTTGCGCATCTGCAGACCCGTGACCAGTACCGCCACGAATATCGGTTCCAGTGCGCCGACGGATCATGGCGGTGGATGCGCGACGAAATGGTCATCGAGCGCGATGCATCGGGCAAGCCGATGGAGCTCATCGGGTCCTGGATCGACATCGACGACGAGAAGCGCAAGGAGGCCGAACTCGCGGAGTACCGGCTCAATCTCGAGCGGCAGGTCGATGCCCGCACCGCGGAACTGCAGGCGACGAACGCCAGGCTGCTGGATACGCAGTTCGCGATGGAAACGGTGGGTATCGGGATCACCTGGACCGACTTCGAGACCGGCCGGTTCCTCTACGCCAACCGGTTTGTCGCGACGTCCCTCGGCTACACGGTCGACGAAATGCTGCGCCTACGGGTGATGGACATCGTCCCCGAGTACTCGGAAGCGGGCTTCCGGGAAAGCCGTGACACCATCCGCGCGCGCGGCTCCGTCCAGTTCGAAACGCTGCAGCAGAAGAAGGACGGCAGCCTCGTCCCGGTGGAAATGATGATCTGCTTCTACCCGGCACGCGGGTCCTCGGCGCCGAAGCTGATCGCGTTCATGACGGAAATTGCCGAGCGCAAGGCGGTCGAGCAGGCGCTGCTCCACGCGAAGGAGGCCGCCGA
>CALQLA020000052.1 GCA_943331295.2 Bordetella parapertussis
ACCATGTCCTGGCCCTTCGTCCACAGCGCCGTCGCCGAGCCCTGCCAGGTGTCGCCGCCGTCCAGCAGCAGCGCGCCCGGGCGCGAGGCCTTCAGGCGGTTCACCAGCGTGGCGAGGTGGGCAAAGCCGCCGACGGCGCCGTAGGCGCGGGCCGCCGCCTCGAAATCGAGATAGGTGAACGCGTGCGCGTCGCGGGTGCCCGCCGGAATGCCGAAGTGCTTGAGCAGCGCCTCACCGACCAGGTGCGGCGGCTTGCCCCGCGCCGCCCCCAGGCCCAGGTTGACGCTGGGCTCGCGGAAAAAGGACGGCAGGAGCTGCGCGTGGCAGTCGGTGAAATGCAGCAGGCTGACGTTGCCGAACCGGGGAACGTCGTAGGCCGCGTCCCCCGTGCCGGGCTGCGCCAGGACCTCCCGCGACGCGAGCGGAAACCCCGCCGCGGACGCCGCGGCGAGGACATTCAGGAATTCGCGACGGTTCATGATGCGCCGTAGAAACCGGGGGCGCGCAACGGCGACCCGGCGGACCGGCGTCGCCTATTTGTTGACCGGCGATGCCGGATCCATCAGCAGCGCGACGACGTCCTTCAGCTGCTGCTCGGAAAGGATCGCGTTGTGGCCGAAGCGCGGCATGTTGCTGCACGCAGCGTAGCCGTCGGCGTTGTACACCTTGCCGTACGCGTATTTCTGGATGTCGACGCCGTAGCCGCGCAGCTTCGCGAACTGGTAGAGCACCGGGCCGATCGTGCCGTACGACAGCTCTTCGCGCGTGATCTGGTGGCAGGCGTAGCAGTTGGCGCCGACCGGTCCCTTGGGATCGTCCGAGTACTGCATGCCGCGGCCTTCCTGCGCGATCTTCTCGCCGTTCTTCCAGTCGCCCAGATATTTGCCGTCGGCGGGCCACTTGATCGTCGCGAGGTTGGCGGCCAGGATCCGCTCGGAAACCGGCGCCGGCAGCGGCTTGCCCGCGTACTCGCTGCAGGTCTTCTGCGTGTCGTCCTGGTCGAGGCGATCGAGCTTCGCCTGGCCGCGCTCGTTGAACGAGCTCTTCATCGCCGCCGCCGTCCTGGCGGAGATCTCGGCGTCCGAGGGGCCGGTGGCGCAGCCCAGGAGAGCGGCGAGGCTGCCGCAGGCGACAGCTGCGAGAGTCAGGTGGCGTCGTGACATTGCGTCGTCTCCGTCAGCGTTTGATGGCGGGCGCGTCGAACGCGGCGCCGTTGGCGTTGCGGGCGAGGAACATCGTCAGCGCGACCGAGGCCTCCGACCCGAATACCAGCTCGGGAAAGCGCTGCTGGCGGAAACAGTCGTTCAACCGCCACTGGAACGTTCGCAGCTCGCCCTGCGACACGCGATACGCGGGCCAGGTGGTGTAGGCCTTCTGCGCGCCCTCTGTCTTCGTGAGGTTGGGCAGGTCCTGCAGCCGTATCCGCTTGCTGTCCTCGCCGTGGCAGGTGACGCAGCCGAAGTCGTGCGGGCCGCCGCGGAAGTAGAAGATCTTCTCGCCGATCCGGTAGGCCTCCTTCTCCTGCGGATGGTCGAGCGCGACGTTCATCTTCACGCCCTTCGATTCGGACGTGGCGTAGGCGACCAGCGCCTCCATGTCGGACTTGTTGTCGGGCCCGCCGAAGGGGTTCTTCTTCGCGTCCGCCTCGGTATAGCCCTGCAGCTTCACCATGCACCAGACGAGCCGCGACTCGAGGTCCATCACGCGGCCGGCGTCGGCGAAGTATCGCGGCAGCTGCGCGTAGGCGCCCTTGACCACCCCGGCGCCCAGGCCGAGGTCGCACTTCGCGAGCGACACCTTGTTCGGGCCGCGCGGCGCCTTCCACATTTCCTCGCCGCGCGCCTCCCACAGTTCGGCCGGGTTGCCGTCCTGCAGCGCCGCGCGGTACTTGGCGATCTCGTCGGCCGTGCTCGTGCCCTGGCCCGTCGCCGTGGCAGTCGCCAGCGCCAGCGCGAGCGCGGCGCAGCGCATCGCCCTTGCGTGAGTCGTTCGCATCGGTCCTCCTCCAGTCGTGCGGCGCATCCGGGCGCGCGGGACGATGCCGCGCGGGATGGAATCGTCAGGCGACGACGGCTTCGTCGGTCCGCTTGTCGCCGCGATTGTCGACCCAGGTGATCGCAACCTTGTCACCCTTCGCGCCGCCCTTGAACTTGAACGAGAGGAACGGATTCTTCGCCACCGCGGGCCCCCACTGCGCCGACAGCACGGTCTTGCCGTTGTGCGTGGCGGTCACCGTCTGGATGTGCCACGCCGGGACGGTCTTGCCCTGCGCGTCCTTGCGCTGGCCCGTCTCCATCTCGTGGTTCATCAGCACCTTCACTTCGGTCGAGTCGCCGACGACGTTCGCCCGGATCTTCATCGGATCTGCCATGACTTCCTCCTGTGGGTCGCGACTGGCGCGCGCATCAGCCGCCGCAGCCGCCCAGCGTGACCTTGATTTCCTTCGTCGCGACGTAGTACTTGCCGTCGGCCTTGACGAGCGCGTAGACGTTCGACGTCTGGCCCATCTTGACGCGCGTCGACAGCGACGGCTCGGTGCCCGCGGCGATGTCGAACACCGCGGCGAGCATGTTCGGGTTCTTCTCGACGAGGATGGCGATCGACTCGGTCTTCGGGATCGCGCTGGTGATGCCAACCGGCACGACGGCGCCGTTCTCCGCGATGTCAGGGGTCGAGAAGAACGTGATGTCCTTGCTCTGCGCCGGCGCGCCGCCGCCCAGCGCCTTCATCGTCTCGTCCATCGTCTTGGTGTCGAACGCGGCCTTGTTCCATGCCTGCGCCGACGCTTCGCCCGGTGCGAGCCAGCCGGCCGCTGCGAGGAGCGTCAGCAGGGAAACGCCGCCTCCGGTCTTCAGCACCTGCCTGCGCGTCGTGTTCATTGGCGTCCTCCTGGAGCAAAAGATCGCGATTGTAGTACGCCCGGCGCCGTCGGGTCAGAACCAGCAGGCATGAGCATATGCCGGCACGCGGTCGCGGTCCCGGATTTGGGCGACCCGTCGGCTTCCGCTATTCTTGGCCCGATGAACCTCCGTTCCGGCAGGGCGACGATCGGCATCCGGCTGGCAGCGGCGGCCCTGTGCCTGCTCGCATGCCTGCCGGTGCCCGGCCGCGTCCATGCCGCGGCGCCACCTGCAGTCGCCGCCGCCGCCGACCTCAAGTTCGCGCTGGCCGAGGTTGCCGCGCAGTTCACGAAGGACACCGGGCAGGCGGTCAGGATCACCTATGGCTCGTCCGGCACCTTCGCGGCGCAGCTCGAGAACGGCGCGCCGTTCGAGGTGTTCCTGTCGGCGGACGAGGCCTTCGTCTTCCGGCTGGCGGACCGCGGCCTGACCCGGGACCGCGGCGCGCTGTACGCGACCGGCCGCATCGTCCTGTTCGCGCCGCACGGCTCGGCGCTGAAGGTCGACGGCGACTTGAAGGACCTGAAGGCCGCGCTGGCCGATGGCCGGATCCGGCATTTCGCCATTGCCAATCCGCTGCACGCGCCGTACGGCAGGGCGGCGCGGGCAGCGTTGCAGCACGCCGGGCTGTGGGCGGCGATCGAGCCGAAGCTGGTGCTGGGCGAAAACGCCGGCCAGGCGATGCAATTCGCCGCGACCGGAGGCAGCCAGGGCGGCATCGTGCCGCTGGCGCTGTCCCGGGCGCCGGAGATTGCGAAGCTCGGGGCCTTCGCCCCGATTCCCGCGGACTGGCACGGTGGCGAGCCGCTACGGCAGCGGATGGTGCTGATGAAGAACGCGGGCGCCGCGGCCGCGGCGTTCTACCGGTACCTGCGGGAGGCGCCCGCCCGCGCGATCCTGGTCCGCCATGGTTTTGCGCTGCCGGGCGATACCGCGCCGTGATGGACTGGACCGCGATCGCACTGTCGACCGAGTTGGCGCTGGTCACCCTGGTGATCCTGCTGCCGCTCGCGCTGGCCGCCGCGCGCTGGCTGGCGGTCACGCCGACGAAGGCCAAGCCGTGGCTCGAGGGCCTGCTGGCGCTGCCGCTGGTGCTGCCGCCCACCGTCGTCGGCTACTACCTGCTGGTGATGATGGGAAACCAGACGACGCTCGGCGGATGGTACGAGCGCCTGACGGGCCACACGCTGGCCTTCAGCTTCACGGGACTGGTGGTCGCGTCGATGATCGTCAACATCCCCTTCGCGGTGCAGCCGATCCAGCGCGCGTTCGAGGCGGTCCCGGCGGACCTGCGCGAAGCGGGGCAGTGCTGCGGACTGACGTTCTGGCAGGCACTATGGCGGATCGAACTGCCGCTCGCGTGGCCCGGCATCCTGTCTGCGGCCGTGATGACGTTCGCGCACACCATGGGCGAGTTCGGCGTAGTGCTGATGGTCGGCGGCAGCATTCCGGGCGAGACCCGGACGGTGGCGATCTCCATCTACGACAAGGTGCAGTCGTTCGACCTCAGGTCGGCGGGGGCGATGGCGCTGCTGCTGCTCGCGATCTCGCTGGTCACGATCGGCGTGAGCTACGGCATGGTGGAACGCCTGATGCGACGCCGGCGGGCGGTATGAGCCCGAAGGGCCGCCCCGAGGGCGAATCGCTCCCCCCGGGGGGACGGCGCGACAGCGCCACGGGGGCCGTCCATGAGCCCGAAGGGCCGCCCCGAGGGCGAATCGCTCCCCCCCCCGGGGGGACGGCGCGACAGCGCCAAGGGGGCCGTCCATGAGCCCGAAGGGCCGCCCCGAGGGCGAATTGCTCCCCCTCGGGGGGACGGCGCGCCAGCGCCAAGGGGGCCGTCCATGAGCCCGAAGGGCCGCCCCGAGGGCGAATTGCTCCCCCTCGGGGGGACGGCGCGCCAGCGCCAAGGGAGCCCTCTATGAGCGAGAAGGCAATCCCGTGAGCCTCGTGCTCGAACTCCGGCACGACGGGCCGCCGCTGGACTTCGTCGCCGAGCTTCCCGCCGGGACGATCACCGCGCTGGTCGGCCCCTCGGGCAGCGGCAAGACCTCCATCCTGCGCGCGATCGCCGGTCTCCTGCACCTGCGGCACGCGCGCGTGACGTTCGCCGGCGAGGCCTGGAGCGACACCGGACGCGGCATCCACCTGCCGACGCGGCAGCGGCCCATCGGGCTCGTGCCGCAGAACTACGCGCTGTTTCCGCATCTCACGGTGCTGGGCAACGTGGCGATGGCGCTGACGCACCTGCCCCGGCCCGAACGCAGCGTGCAGGCGGCGCGCAGCCTCGCGCTCGCCCGGATCGATGGCCTGGAAGACCGCCACCCGCGCGAGCTGTCCGGCGGCCAGAAGCAGCGCGTCGCGCTGGCGCGGGCGATCGCGCGGGAGCCGCAGGTGCTGCTGCTGGACGAGCCGTTCGGGGCGGTGGATCGCAGCACGCGGAAGCGCCTCTACGTCGAGTTGCGCCGCCTGCACGAGCAGCTCGGCGCCACCGTGGTGCTGGTCACCCACGACCTCGACGAGGCGGCACAGCTCGCGTCGCACCTGGTGCTGGTGCGCCGCGGACGCTGCCTGCAATCCGGGCCGACAGCCCAGGTGCTGACGCGCCCCGGCAGCGAGGAGGCGGCACGGCTGCTGGACATTCCCAACGTCTTCGAGGCGACGATCGACCAGGTGGCCTCCGGACATGCATTGCTGCGCTGGGGACCGCATCTGCTGCGCACAGCGGCATCGCTGCCGCCGGGTACCGGCCGGACGTTGAAGTTCGCCGTGCTGCCGCCCAACGTGCTGCTCGTGCGCAGCGACAAGCCCTGGGGCAGCCACCTGGAAAACCCGGTGCCCGCGGTCGTGCTGGAGGTCGTCGAACTGGGCGGCGAGGCGCTCGTTTGGCTGCGCCCGGAAGGGATGCCGGGCACGAGGCTGCAGATGCGGCTGCCGGCGCGCGCCGTGAGCCGCTACGCGGTGGCGGCGGGAAAGGCATTCACCCTGTCGCTCCGCGCGGCGGACGTGATCCCGCTCGGCGCGCTGAAATCGTGATCGGGCAGGGCGACGAGCGTCAGTGGATCGTCGCGCTGGTGAGAAAGCGCAGCAGCGCGCCCGACTTCAGCCGGTACACGCCGTCGCCCAGCGCCTCGGCATCGTCGACGTCGCCGCGCGTCAGCGCGATCTCGTCGTCGCCGCGCTTGGCTTCGAGCACGACGTCGTCGACGACGGTGTACTCGTCGGGAACGCGCAGGTACTCGGTCGCGAACAATTCGCCGTCGATCGAGACGAAGTCGGCGTCGTGCATCGCGCGGGCCAGCGTATCGGTGTTCTCGGTGAATGCCATTGCAGCGGTCTCCGTTGCCGACCCTGTACCAAGCGGCCTGTAGCGACTACATGCGGGCACCCCGTCGGAAATCAACCCCCCGCCGCCGCCGCGCTCCGCCGACCGCGCCTGCCTTTCTCCCTGAAGCGGGAGGAAGAAGACGGCGGTTGACCGACCCGGCCAAAGCGTCGCCCGGATGGCCGGAGATGGCGCCCGATCATTGCGCAAACCCCCCGTAACCGCGATAATTTTAAGCTTGTCGGTCCGAATTCCCAGACCATAGCCCCCGCCCGGGCCCCGCTCTTTCCGGCCGTGCAAGGCCCAGACGCACTCCATCGCCGGCAATCCACAGCGGTTTTCACGTCACCGACCCTCCCCGCGCGCCACCCCAGGTTGCGCCCATCGCCCGCCACCCGCCCCCGCTCGCCATGACAACCACGACCCCGGTTACCGAGAAAGAACAGGCCAACGCCATCCGCGCGCTGGCAATGGATGCGGTCGAAGCCGCCAAGAGCGGCCACCCCGGCATGCCGATGGGCATGGCCGAGATCGCCGTCGCGCTCTGGCAGCGGCACCTGCGCTTCAATCCGGCGCACCCGGACTGGCCCAACCGCGACCGGTTCGTGATCTCCAACGGCCACGGGTCGATGTTGCAGTACGCGCTGCTGCATCTCACCGGCTACGACCTGCCGCTCGACGAGTTGAAGCACTTCCGCCAGTTGCACTCGAAGACTCCCGGCCATCCCGAATACGGCGTCACGCCCGGCGTCGAGACCACGACCGGTCCCTTGGGCCAGGGCCTCGCCAACGGCGTCGGGATGGCACTCGCCGAGCGACTCATGGCGGCCGAGTTCAACCGTCCCGGCCACGCCATCGTCGACCACCGCACCTACGTGTTTGCCGGCGACGGCTGCCTGATGGAAGGCATCTCGCACGAAGCGGCTTCCCTCGCCGGCACCTGGGGCCTCGGCAAGCTCACCCTGCTTTACGACGACAACGGCATCTCGATCGACGGCGAGACGCGCGGCTGGTTCACCGACGACACGCCCCGCCGCTTCGAGGCCTACGGCTGGAACGTGATCCCCCACGTCGACGGCCACGACGTGGCCGCCGTCGACGCCGCCATCATCGCGGCGAAGGCGGTCACGGACCGGCCGACGCTGATCTGCTGCAAGACGATCATCGGCCGTGGCTCGCCGAACAAGGGCGGCACCGCGGACGCGCACGGCTCCGCCCTGGGCGAGAAGGAAATCGCCGCCACCCGCGCGGCCCTGGGCTGGACGTACCCGCCGTTCGTGATCCCGGACGCCATCTACGCCGCGTGGAACGCGAAGGAGCGCGGCGCCGCCGTGGAGCAGGAATGGGCCGGCCGGTTCGCCGCCTATCGCGCCGCTTTCCCGGCGCTGGCCGCGGAATTCACGCGCCGCATCCACGGCGAACTCCCCGCCGCGTGGAGCGAAGCGGCGGCGGCGCTCGTCGCTGCGCAGGGCGCCAGGGGCGAGAGCATCGCCACGCGCAAGGCGTCGCAGCAGGCGATCGAGGCGTTGGCACCCGCGCTGCCCGAACTCCTGGGCGGCTCGGCCGACCTGACGGGCTCCGTGTTCACCGACTGGTCGGGCAGCGTGTCGATCGGCCGGACGACGCCCGGCAACTACATTCATTTCGGCGTGCGCGAGTTTGCGATGAGCGCGATTGCCAGCGGCATCACGCTGGCCGGCGGCTTCATCCCGTACGTCGGCACGTTCCTCACGTTCTCCGACTATGCGCGCAACGCGCTGCGGATGGCGGCGCTGATGAAGATCCGCGTGATCTTCGTCTACACCCACGACTCGATCGGCCTGGGCGAGGACGGCCCGACGCACCAGTCGATCGAGCAAGCGGCGAGCCTGCGCCTCATCCCGGGTCTCGACCTGTGGCGACCCTGCGACACCGTCGAGAGCACCGTATCGTGGATCGCGGCGATCGAGCGGCAGCACGGCCCGACCTGCCTGCTGTTCACGCGCCAGAACGTCCCGTTCCAGCCGCGCGACGCGGCGCAGGTCGCGGCGATCCGGCGCGGCGGCTACGTGCTGGCGGACTGGGAAGGCGCCGGCCGCCGCGCCGTCGTCATCGCCACCGGATCGGAAGTGGGCCTCGCGATGGGCGCGCGCGCCGCGCTGGCCGCCGAAGGCATCGCAGTGCGCGTGGTGTCGATGCCCTGCACCAGCGTGTTCGACCGGCAGGATGCCGCGTGGCGGGAAGGCGTGCTGCCCGCGGGCGTGCCGCGCGTCGCCGTCGAAGCCGGCGCCACCGACGGCTGGCGCAAGTACGTCGGCGCCGTCGACGACGCCCGCGCAGCGGTGGTCGGCATCGACACGTTCGGCGAATCGGCGCCCGGCGGCGTGCTGTTCAAGCATTTCGGCGTCACCATCGACGGCGACGCCGCCGCAGTGCGCCGGGACGTGCCGGCGTGAACACCGCGGTCGCCGCCGCGACCATCCGCCGCGCGGCGCCCGCCGACGCGGCCGCGATCGCGCAGGTGCGCGTCGACAGCTGGCGGACGACCTACCGGGGCCTCATTCCCGACGCCTACCTCGACGGGATGAAGATCGAGGCGAGCACGGCCCTGTGGGAGCGCGTGCTGACGGCCGCGCCGAACACCACCAGCGTGTTCGTCGCCGAGGACGCCGGCGGCGTGTTCGGATTCGCGAGCGGGCTGATGCTCTCGCCGCCGAAGCACGAGTGCAACGCCGAGCTGTCGGCGATCTATCTCAGCCGGCCGCGGCAGCGCGCCGGCATCGGCCGCCGCCTCGTCGGCGCCGTCGCCATCGCCCAGAAGGCGCACGGCGCGACCAGCCTCATCACCTGGGTCGTCGCCGGCAACCGCGGTGCGCGCGCCTTCTACGAGCGGCTCGGGGGCGAACTCCTGGTCGAGCAGCCGTTCCAATGGGACGGCATGGACCTGGTCGAGGCCGGCTACGGCTGGCGCGACCTCGACGCGCTCGTCGCGGTCACGGCACCGCACTGACATGGGACCGCGTGCGCATCGACGCCCGCCGGCGCAAGGGGGAATTGCAACGCAGCGGCCGCGCGCGAAACGCACGCGACCGTCGCACTTCGACTTTCAAGTCCTAACCGGAGAACGGTAATGACCATCAAGATCGCCATCAACGGCTACGGCCGCATCGGCCGCAACATCCTGCGCGCGCACTACGAAGGCGGCAAGAAGCACGACATCGAGATCGTCGCGATCAACGACCTCGGCAACGCCGAGACCAACGCGCACCTGACGCGCTACGACACCGCGCACGGCAAGTTCCCGGGCAAGGTCGAGGTCGACGGCGACGCGATGATCGTCAACGGCGACCGGATCAAGGTGTTCGCGCAGCGCGACCCGGCACAGCTGCCGTGGGGTACGCTGGGCGTCGACGTCGTGCTGGAATGCACCGGCTTCTTCACCAGCAAGGAAAAGGCGGGCGCCCACCTGAAGGGCGGCGCGAAGAAGGTGATCATCTCGGCGCCGGGCGGCAAGGACATCGACGCGACGGTCGTCTACGGCGTCAACCACGGCGTGCTGAAGGCCTCCGACACCGTGATCTCCAATGCATCGTGCACGACCAACTGCCTCGCGCCGATGGTGAAGCCGCTGCACGACAAGATCGGCCTCGTCACCGGCCTCATGACCACGATCCACGCCTACACCAACGACCAGGTGCTGACCGACGTCTACCACGAGGACCTGCGCCGCGCCCGGTCGGCGACGATGAGCATGATCCCGACCAAGACCGGTGCCGCCGCGGCCGTCGGCCTCGTGCTGCCGGAACTGAACGGCAAGCTCGACGGCTTCGCGATCCGCGTGCCGACGATCAACGTGTCGCTGGTCGACCTGTCGTTCATCGCCGCCCGCGACACCACGGTCGCCGAGGTCAACGCGATCATGAAGGCGGCGTCGGAGTCGGCAGAGCTGAAAGGCATCCTCAACTACAACACGGGCCCGCTCGTGTCGGTCGACTTCAACCACGACCCGGCGTCGTCGACGTTCGATTCCACGCTGACGAAGGTCTCGGGCCGGCTGGTCAAGGTCTCGTCCTGGTACGACAACGAGTGGGGCTTCTCCAACCGCATGCTCGACACGACGATCGCGCTGATGGGCGCGAAGTAGCGGGGAGCGCGGCGGAGATGATCAACGTCAAGCGCCTTTCGGAACTGGACGTCGCCGGCCGCCGGGTGTTCATCCGCGCCGACTTGAACGTCCCGCAGGACGACAACGGCGCCATCACCGACGACACGCGGATCCGCGCGTCGGTGCCGGCGATACGCGATGCGCTGGCGCGCGGCGCGGCGGTGATGGTGACCTCGCACCTCGGCCGCCCCACCGAGGGCCAGTGGTCGGAGGCCGATTCGCTGGCGCCGGTCGCGGCGCGCATCGCCGAACTCCTCGGCCGGCCGGTGCCGCTGGTGCGCGACTGGGTCGACGGCGGCGCCTGGCACGACGCGCTGGCGCCGGGTCAGGTGGTGCTGCTGGAGAACTGCCGCTTCAACAAAGGCGAGAAGAAGAACGACGACGCGCTCGGGCAGAAGATGGCGAAGCTCTGCGACATCTACTGCAACGACGCCTTCGGCACCGCGCACCGTGCGGAAGGCACAACGCACGCGATCGCGAAGTTCGCGCCGGTCGCCTGCGCCGGCCCGCTGCTCGCGGCCGAGCTCGACGCGCTGGGGAAGGCGCTCGCCGACCCCGCGCGGCCGCTGGTCGCCATCGTCGCGGGCTCCAAGGTATCGACCAAGCTCACCATCCTGAAGGCGCTGGCGAAGAAGGTCGACGTGCTGATCGTCGGCGGCGGCATCGCCAACACGTTCGTGCTGGCCACCGGCGGCGCCATCGGCAAGTCGCTGGCGGAGCGCGAGCTGGTCGGCGAGGCGACGGCGATCCTCGACGAGTTCCCGGGCAAGGTGCCGGTGCCGATCGACGCGGTCTGCGCCAAGGAATTCTCGGCGACGGCCGTGCCGCAGCTGCGCGCCATCGAGAATGTCGAGCCGGACGACATGATCCTCGACATCGGCCCGTACACGGTGGCGATGCTGAAGACGGTCATCTCCACCGCCGGCACCATCGTCTGGAACGGGCCCGTCGGCGTGTTCGAGTTCGACGCGTTTGCCGGCGGCACCAGGGCGCTGGCCGAGGCGATCGCCGCGTCCAGCGCGTACACGATCGCGGGCGGCGGCGACACCGTCGCGGCGATCAACAAGTTCGGCATCGCCGACCGGATCGACTACATCTCGACCGCGGGTGGCGCGTTCCTCGAATTCCTCGAGGGCAAGGTGCTGCCGGCGGTCGCGATCCTGGAGACACGCGCCGCCTCGTAGCCCGGGTTGAGCAAATGCGAAACCCGGGTGGACCGTGCCCGTTCGCGCCTCCCCCGGGTTTCGCTCGCGCTCAACCCGGGCTACGCCACCGCGCCACCGCGCCGAAGGCCATCGGCAGTCGCCACACGGCCTGCGGCGACTTCGCGTAACATTGCCGGTTCCGCATCGTGAACCGAGGTTCCCCCTTGCCCCGCAATACGAAGATCGTCGCCACGCTCGGCCCGGCGTGCAGCGAACCCGCCACGCTCGCCCGGCTGATCCGGGCCGGCGTCGACGTCGTCCGCCTCAATTTCTCGCACGGCACCGCCGCCGACCACATCGAGCGCGCGCGCCTCGTGCGCGAGATCAGCACGCTGCAGGGCCGCGCCGTCGCGATCATGGCCGACCTCCAGGGCCCCAAGATCCGGATCGGCAAGTTCGCCGGCGACCGCATCACGCTCGAGCCGGGGCAGCGCTTCATCCTCGACGCCGAGTGCAGCCTGGGCGATGCGACCCGCGTCGGCCTCGACTACAAGGAACTCGTGTCCGACGTCGCGCCGGGCGCGATCCTGCTGCTCGACGACGGGCTCATCAAGCTCGATGTCGAGGCGGTCGACGGCACGCGTATCGTCACCCGCGTGGTCCTGGGCGGCACGCTGTCGAACAACAAGGGCATCAACCGGCTGGGCGGCGGCCTCACCGCGCCGGCGCTGTCGGCGAAGGACATGGACGACGTCAAGACCGCCGCGCTGATCGAGGCGGACTACCTCGCCATCTCCTTTCCCAAGAGCAAGCAGGACATGTACATGGCGCGCGAACTGCTGCGCGCCGCCGGCGGCCGGGCGCAATTGATCGCCAAGATCGAGCGCGCGGAGGCCATCGACGCGCTCGCCGAGATCATCGACGCGTCGGACGGCATCATGGTCGCCCGCGGCGACCTCGCGATCGAGGTCGGCAACGCGTCGGTCCCGGGCCTGCAGAAGCGGATGATCCGGATGGCCTACGAGCGCAACAAGCTCACGATCACCGCCACGCAGATGATGGAATCGATGATCCACGCGCCGGTGCCCACGCGGGCCGAGGTGTCGGACGTCGCGAACGCGGTGCTCGACGGCACCGACGCCGTGATGCTGTCGGCGGAGACCGCCACCGGCCGCTACCCGGTGGAAACCGTCGAGACGATGGCCGGCATCTGCCTCGAGGCCGAGAAGTCGGCGCAGGTCGAGGTCGACCGCGACTTCCTGAACCGCACCTTCACGCGCGTCGACCAGTCGGTGGCAATGGCGGCGCTGTTCACCGCGTCGCACCTCAAGGTGAAGGCGATCGCCTCACTGACGCAGTCGGGGTCGACTGCGCTGTGGATGTCGCGCCACAACTGCGGCTGCCCGATCTACGCGCTGACGCCCGAGATCGCGTCGCAGCGCAAGATGGCGCTCTACCGCAACGTCCACCCGCTCTATTTCGAGCAGAGCGCCGACCGCGACACGGTGCTGCGCTCCGCCGAGGACCTGCTGCTGAAGGAGGGGCACGTGAAGAACGGCGACCTGATCGTGCTGACGATCGGCGAGCCAATGGGCAAGTCGGGCGGCACCAACACGATGAAGATCGTCCGGGTCGGCGAGCACCGCGCCTGACGCCGCGCCGGCAGCGCGCGGGCGCACAGGGTCAGGCGCCCCAGACCTCGCGCGCGACCTCGACCACGAGACGCAACTTCGCTGCCTGCGCCTCCATCGCGATCGCGTTGCCGTGGACGGTGCTCGAGAAGCCGCACTGCGGCGACAACGCGAGCTGCTCCAGCGGCACGTAGCGGCTGGCGTCGTCGATCCGGCGCTTCAGCGCGTCCTTCGACTCCATCGTGCCCACCTTGGTGGTGACGAGGCCCAGCACGACGATCTTGCCCGGCGGAACGAAGCGCAGCGGGCGGAAATCCCCGCTCCGGTCGTCGTCGTACTCGAGGAAATAACCGTCGAGGTTCATTTCCGACAGCAGCGCCTCGGCGACGGGCTCGTAGCTGCCCTCGGCCGCCCAGGTGCTCTTGAAATTGCCGCGGCAAAGATGCGTGCAGAGCGTCATCCCGGCGGGCTTCTGCGCCACGACGCGATTGATGAACGCTGCGTAGCGGTGGGGCAACTCGGCCGGGTCGTCGCCCCGCTGCCGCGCCGCCGCCTGCATCTTCGGGTCGCAGAGGTAGGCGAGGTTCGTGTCGTCCATCTGCACGTACGTGCACCCGGCCGCGGCCAGGGCACGGAGCTCGGCGCCGTAGGCGTCGGCGGTGTCCTGGTAGAAGGCTTCCAGGTCCGGATAGTGCTGCGCGCTGATCCCGGCGCGGCCGCCGCGGAAGTGGAGCATCGTCGGCGACGGGATGGTGACCTTCGGCGTGCGCTGCGTCTGGCCCTTCAGGTACGTGAAATCGGCGACCTGGATGTCCGTCACGTGCCTCACCTTGTCGACCACGCGCATCACCGGCGGCGTGAGCTCCTCGGTGCCGTCGGGCTTCCGGATGGTGACGGGAATCTCCGTCTTCACGCCGCCCAGCTGCTCGAGGAAGTCGATGTGGAAGTACGTTCGGCGGAACTCGCCGTCGGTGATCGACTGCAGCCCGATGTCCTCCTGCATCCTGACCACCTCCGCGATCGCGCGGTCCTCGACCGCGCGGAGCTCCGCCGCGGTGATCTCGCCGCGCGCCTTCCGGTCGCGCGCCTCGAGCAGGTATCGGGGGCGCAGGAAACTGCCGACGTGGTCGGCGCGAAACGGCGGGGTCATGCGCGTGCTCATGGCATCCATCCTCGGGGTCGGGCGAAGCGGCGTGAACCTTCCAGTGCGGATTTAACCAGATCGGCGCCGCGGCGTCGCGGCAGCAGGCGCCAGCGTCTCGCCGGCCAGCCGCTCGATCATCGCGACGGTCGCCTTCTGCAGCGGCGTCGACGGACGCTGCGCCGAGGTGACGATGGCAAGCGACGTCCGCACCGCGGGCTGCACGATGGCGCGGGCGGAGAGCCGCTCGGCCATCGCAGTTCCCTGCAACGCCCGCTCCGAGAGCACCGCGAAGCCGAGGCCATCGGCGACGAGCTCGAGGATGGCCGGCACCGCGTCGATCTCCATCGCCACCTGCGGCCGCAGCCCCAGGCCGGCCAGCCGCGTCTCTACCAGCGTCCGGATCGCGTGGGGCCGGCTGGGGATCAGCAGCGGAAAGCCGGGCAGCTCGGCCAGGCGCACCGTTCGCGGGGCCCGGCCCCGCCCGCGCGCGCCGACCAGGCACAGCGCCTCGGTCAGCAGCGTTGCGATCTCGATCGCCGGCGACGCGACCGGGTTGTAGACGAGGCCGACGTCGACGCGGCCCACCGCCAGCCATTCGTGGATGTTGGTCGACAGGCCCTCGACGATGGAAAGCGAAGCCTGCGGGTAGTCCTGCCGGAACCGGCGCACCACCGGGACGGCGAGATGCCGCGCGACGGTCGGCGGCAGCCCGATGACGACCTGCCCCACCGGCGCCCCCTTGCTTTCGTCGACGTCGCGCCGCGCCCGGTCGACCTGCAGCAGGATGCCCCGGGCGTGCTCGAGCAGGCGCTTGCCCGCCTCGGTGGGCGTCGCGCCGCGGCCGTTCCTCACGAGCAGGCTCTGCCGCAGCTCGACCTCGAGGCTGCGCACCTGCCGGCTGATCGCCGGCTGCGCCACCCCGAGGAGGCGCGCGGCGCGGCTGAAGCCGCCGAAGTCGACGACGTTGACGAAGTACTCGAGCTGCTTCAGGTCCATCGCGGTCCCCGTGCCGCATCGCGGCGTCCATGCCGAAACGGCATAACTGCTAGTATAGCCATGGGGCTGTACGAGGTGCCGCTCCCGGCGCAGACTTGCGGTCGCGGCCTCGCCTGCCATCGGCCGCCGGAGACCATCATCCAGACCCCCGTTCCCTGCCTGTTCATGCGCGGCGGCACGTCGCGCGGCCCGTTCTTCCGGGCGGCCGACCTGCCGGCGGACACGGCGCTGCGCGACCGCGTGCTGCTGGCGGCCATGGGCTCGCCCGACGCTCGGCAGATCGACGGCCTGGGCGGCGCGCACCCGCTGACCAGCAAGGCGGGCATCGTGAGCCCGGGCAGCAAGCCGGGCGTCGACCTCGACTTCCTGTTCGCCCAGCTCCAGCCCGACAGGGACACCGTCGACACCACGCCCAACTGCGGCAACATGCTGGCCGCCGTGGTGCCGTTCGCGCTGGAGACCGGCATGGTGGCGCCGCAGGGCGAGCGCAGCACCTTCCGCGTGCTGACCCGGAACACCGGCATGCAGTGCGACATCACCGTGGAAACCCCCGGCGGCCACGTCGCGTACGACGGCACGGCAAGGATCGACGGCGTGCCCGGGACCTCGGCGCCGATCACCATCGCCTTCCTCGACACCGCCGGCTCGGTGTGCGCCGGCCTGCTGCCCACCGGCCGTGCCCGCGACACGATCGACGGCGTGGAGGTCACCTGCATCGACAACGGCATGCCGCTCGCGCTGTTCCGCGCCGCGGACGTCGGCCGCACCGGTTACGAGAGCGTCGCCGCGCTGAATGCCGACACCGAACTCAAGGCCCGCATCGAGCGCCTGCGCATCGCCGCCGGCCGGGCGATGGGCCTGGGTGACGTGACGTCGAAGGGCTTCCCCAAGATGACGCTGATCGCCGCGCCCCGCGACGGCGGCAGCCTCTGTACCCGCAGCTTCATTCCGCACGTCTGCCACGACGCCATCGGCGTGCTCGCCGCGGTGACGGTGGCCACCGCCTGCGTGCTCCCCGGCTCGGTGTGCGACGGCGTCGCCGTGGTGCCGAAAGGCACCGTCAAGAACGTGTCGGTCGAGCACCCCACTGGCGAGTTCGGCGTGGAGCTCGAGGTCGACCCCGCCAATCCGCAGAACGTCACCCGCGCGGCGCTGCTGCGCACGGCGCGCCTCATCATGCGGGGCGAAGTCATGATTCCCGCCTCGGTCTGGAAAGGAAACCCCTCGTGATCATCGACTGCCACGGCCACTACACCACCGCGCCCAGGGCGCTGGAGGACTGGCGCAACCGGCAGGTCGCCGGACTCAAGGACCCGTCGGTGGCGCCCAGGGCCTCCGAGCTCGTCGTCAGCGACGACGACCTGCGCGAGAGCATCGAGGTCAACCAGCTCGCCAAGATGAAGGAGCGCGGCAGCGACCTCACCATCTTCTCGCCGCGCGCGAGCTTCATGGCGCATCACATCGGCACGTTCGGGACGAGCGCCGCGTGGGCTGCGATCTGCAACGAGCTCTGCCACCGCGTGAGCCGGCTCTTTCCCGACAACTTCATCGGCGCGGCGATGCTGCCGCAGTCGCCGGGCGTGGACCCCGCGACCTGCATTCCCGAGCTCGAGAAGTGCGTGCAGGAGTACGGGTTCGTCGCGATCAACCTGAACCCGGACCCGTCCGGCGGCCACTGGACGTCGCCGCCGCTGTCCGACCGCCACTGGTACCCGCTCTACGAGAAGATGGTCGAGTACGACATCCCGGCGATGATCCACGTCAGCACGAGCTGCAACGCGTGCTTCCACACCACCGGCGCGCACTACCTCAACGCCGACACCACGGCGTTCATGCAGTGCCTCACCGCCGACCTGTTCCGGGATTTCCCGACGCTCAGGTTCGTGATCCCGCACGGCGGCGGCGCAGTGCCCTACCACTGGGGCCGCTTCCGCGGGCTGGCCCAGGAGATGAAGAAGCCGCTGCTGAAGGACCACCTGCTGAACAACATCTTCTTCGACACCTGCGTCTACCACCAGCCGGGCATCGACCTCCTGACCAAGGTGATCCCGGTGGACAACGTGCTGTTTGCCTCGGAGATGATCGGCGCGGTGCGCGGCATCGACCCCGAGACCGGCTTCCACTACGACGACACGAAGCGCTACATCGAGGCCGCCGCGCTGACGCCGGCCGAGCGGCACCAGATCTTCGAAGGCAACGCGCGGCGCGTGTATCCTCGCCTCGATGCGGCGCTGCGGAAGAGGGGGAAATAGAGATGAGCGCTGCCGGGCCGTCTCAAGGCGATCATCGCGCCCCCTCAGGGTGCAGTGCGGCGGCGCCAGCCGCAAACCTGGGGGCACCTCAATGGGCATGAACAACCTCGGCATCGTCAGGCGCAACATCGTGCGCGCCGACCGGGCGGCAGTGGACAAGCTCGCGCGCTTCGGCGTCGCCACCATCCACGAGGCGATGGGCCGCGTGGGGCTGATGAAGACCTACATGCGCCCGATCTACCCCGGCGCGCGCCTCTGCGGCACCGCGCTCACGGTGCTGCTGCAGCCCGGCGACAACTGGATGCTGCACGTGGCTGCCGGGGAGATCCGCGAAGGCGACGTGGTGCTGGCGGCATGCACCACCGACAACGACGACGGATTCTTCGGCGACCTGCTCGCCACCAGCTTCCGCGCCCGCGGGGCGGTGGGGCTGGTGATCGACGGCGGCGTGCGCGATGTCAAGGACCTCACCGCGATGTCGTTCCCGGTGTTCTCGCGCGGCATCGGCGCCCGGGGCACGGTGAAGTCGACGTTGGGCTCGGTCAACATCCCGGTGGTGTGCGCCGGTGCGCTGGTGAACCCGGGCGACGTCGTGATCGCCGACGACGACGGCGTGGTGGTGGTGCCCGCCGCGGTCGCGCAGATGGCGGCCGACGCGGCGGAAGCGCGCGAGGCGAACGAGGCCGACAAGCGGCAGAAGCTCGCCGCCGGCGTGCTCGGGCTCGACATCTACAACATGCGCGAGCCGCTGGCCCGGGCCGGCCTCAAGTACATCGACTGAAGTAAATGCCGTTCGAGATGACACCGGGATGGCTGCCGTTCCATCCCAACCCGTCCCTCCCCCGCTTCCGGCTGCCGCCGGGCGCGGTCGACGCGCACTGCCACGTGTTCGGCCCGGGCGCGCAGTTCCCTTATGCGCCGGAGCGAAAGTACACCCCCTGCGACGCCTCCAAGGACCAGCTCTTCGCGCTGCGCGACCGGCTGGGCGTCTCGCGCAACGTGGTCGTGCAGGCCACCTGCCACGGCAGCGACAACAGCGCGATGATCGACGTGCTGCAGCACGCAGGCGGGCGCGCGCGCGGCATCGCCACCGTCAGGCGCAGCGTCACCGACGCCGAGCTTGCCGCGATGCACGAGGCCGGCGTCCGCGGCACGCGCTTCAACTTCGTCCGGCGGCTGGTCGACTTCACGCCGCGCGACGAGCTGATGGAAATCGCGCAGCGCATCGCCCCCCTCGGCTGGCACGTCGTGATCTATTTCGAGGCGGCGGACCTGCCCGAGCTGTGGGATTTCTTCACCGCGCTGCCGACGACGGTGGTGGTCGATCACATGGGCCGGCCCGACGTCACCAAGCCCGTGGACGGCCCGGAGTTCGCGCTGTTCGTGAAGCTGATGCGCGAGCACCCGAACATCTGGTCCAAGGTGAGCTGCCCGGAGCGGCTTTCCGTGACCGGGCCGCCGGCGCTGGACGGCGAGCGCAACGCCTATCGCGACGTGGTGCCGTTCGCGCGCGCGATCGTCGAGACCTTTCCCGACCGTGTGCTGTGGGGCACCGACTGGCCGCATCCGAACCTCAAGGGCCACATGCCCGACGACGGCCTGCTGGTCGACCACATCCCGCACCTGGCCGTCACGCCGGAGCTCCAGCGGAAGCTGCTGGTGGACAACCCGATGCGGCTCTACTGGCCCGACGAAAAGGCATGAACGACCCCCACGCTCACTTTGTGCGGCAAAGCCGCATCCCGCTCCGCGGGACCAGCCTTCGGCTGTCCTGCGGCCTTCGGCCTTGTGTTCGCTGCCCCCCGAGGGGGAGCACAATGCCTTTCGGGCGGCCGCGCGGGCATTGACCGATGGCACTCGACAAGCCGTACAAGGACATTCCGGGCACGACGATCTTCGACGCCGAGCAGGCGAGGATGGGCTATCACCTCAACCAGTTCTGCATGTCGCTGATGAAGGCGGAAAACCGCGCGCGGTTCAAGGCCGACGAGCGGGCCTATCTCGACCAGTGGCCGATGACCGAGGACCAGAAGCTCGCGGTCCTCGCGCGCGACCTCAACCGCTGCATCGCGCTGGGCGGCAACATCTACTTCCTCGCCAAGATCGGCGCCACCGACGGCAGGAGCTTCCAGCAGATGGCGGGAAGCATGACCGGCATGAGCGAAGAGGCGTACCGCGAGATGATGATCAATGGCGGCCGCTCCATCGAAGGGAACCGTTACGTGGGAGAGAACCAATCATGAGCGCCGCCGGGCCGTCCCGAGGCGCGAATTGCGCCCCCTCGAGGGGTGTGGGGGCCCATCCAACCGCGCGGGTCACGGCGAGCGTCTACACCTCGCACGTGCCGGCCGTCGGCGCCGCGATCGACCTCGGCAAGACCGCGGAGCCGTACTGGCAGCCGCTGTTCAAGGGCTACGAGCCCGCGCGCGCCTGGCTCGCGGCCAACACGCCCGACGTGATCTTCCTCGTCTACAACGACCACGCCAACGCCTTCAGCCTCGACATGGTCCCCACGTTCGCGATCGGCTGCGCCCCGGAGTTCAAGCCGGCCGACGAAGGCTGGGGGCCGCGCCCGGTACCGGTGGTGAAGGGCCATCCGGAGCTCGCCTCACACATCGCGCACTCGGTGATCCAGGACGACTTCGACCTCACCGTCGTCAACCGGATGGACGTGGACCACGGCCTCACGGTGCCGCTGTCGCTGATGTTCGGGCAGCCCGCCGCGTGGCCCTGCGCCGTGATCCCGTTCGCGGTGAACGTGGTGCTGTATCCCGTGCCGTCCGGCCGGCGCTGCTTCCAGCTGGGACGCGCGATCCGCAAGGCGATCGAATGCTACGACGAGCCGCTCAAGGTGCAGGTCTGGGGAACGGGCGGCATGAGCCACCAGCTCCAGGGCCCGCGCGCCGGGCTCATCAACCGCGAGTTCGACAACGCTTTCCTCGACCAGCTCATCGCCGATCCCGAGGCGCTGTCGGGCAAGCCGCACCTCGACTACGTGCGCGAGGCCGGCTCCGAGGGCATCGAGCTCGTCATGTGGCTCATCGCCCGCGGCGCGATGGCCGACGCGCCGCCGCGCGTGGCGCACCGCTTCTACCACGTGCCGGCCTCGAACACCGCCGTGGGAAGCCTGATCCTGGAGAATCCGCAATGAGCAAGGCGATCAGGGTGGCGCTGGCCGGCGCCGGCGCCTTCGGCACCAAGCACCTCGACGCGATCCGGCTGATCGACGGCGTCGAGTGCGTCTCGGTGGTGGGCCGCGAGCTGGACAAGACGAAGGAGGTCGCCGCGAAGTACGGGATCGGCCACGTCACCACCAACCTGGCCGACAGCCTCGCGCTGCCCGACCTCGATGCCGTGATCCTGTGCACGCCGACGCAGATGCACGCCGCGCAGGCGATCGCGTGCCTCAGGGCCGGCAAGCACGTGCAGGTCGAGATCCCCCTTGCCGACAGCCTGCGCGACGCCGAGGCCGTGGTCCGGCTGCAGCAGGAAACCGGCAAGGTGGCGATGGTGGGCCACACCCGCCGCTTCAATCCGAGCCACCAGTGGGTGCGCAACCGGATCACGGCCGGCCTGTTCCACATCCAGCAGATGGACGTGCAGACTTTCTTCTTCCGCCGCACCAACATGAACGCGCTGGGCCAGCCGCGGTCGTGGACCGACCACCTGCTGTGGCACCACTCGGCGCACACCATCGACCTGTTCGCCTACCAGACCGGCGGCACCGTCGTCGCCGCCAACGCGATCCAGGGGCCGATCCATCCCGTGCTCGGCATCGCGATGGACATGTCGATCCAGCTGAAGGCGTCCACCGGCGCGATCTGCACGCTGTCGCTGTCGTTCAACAACGACGGGCCGCTCGGCACGTTCTTCCGCTACATCGGCGATACCGGAACCTACATCGCGCGCTACGACGACCTCTTCAACGGCAAGGACGAGCGGATCGACGTGTCGAAGGTGGACGTGTCGATGAACGGCATCGAGCTGCAGGACCGCGAATTCTTCGCCGCCATCCGCGAGGGCCGCGAGCCCAACGCCGGCGTGGCGCAGGTGCTGCCCTGCTATCGCACGCTCGACCACCTGGAACGGCAGCTCGCGGCCCAGCCCGCGTAGTGCCCGCCCCGCCCGTCCCAGACACCCAAGACCATCCCGGAGGAAACATGAAAAAGCCCTTCCACGTTCCGCGCCACCGCCTTCTGCAGCGGCTCACCGCAGGCGCGATGCTCGGCCTGCTGCCGCTGGCCGCACTGGCCGCCGACCCGCTCAAGATCGGACTGATCCTGCCGCTGACCGGCCCCTTCGGCTCCACCGGCAAGCAGATCGAGGCCGCCGCGCGGCTCTACATCGCGAAGAACGGCGACACCGTCGCCGGCCGCAAGGTGGAGCTGATCGTCAAGGACGACACCGGGCTGGCCCCCGAGACCACCAAGCGCATCGCGCAGGAGCTGGTGGTACAGGAGAAGGTGAGCGTGCTGGCCGGCTTCGGCCTGACGCCGCTCGCACTCGCGGCCGCGCCGGTCGCCACCGAGGCGAAGGTGCCGATGGTGGTGATGGCCGCGGCCACGTCGATCATCCCCAGCAAGTCGCCGATGATCGTGCGCACGGGCTTCACGCTGCCGCAGGTGACGGGCCCCATCGCCGACTGGGCCGCGAAGAACAGGATCAAGCGCGTGGTCACGATGGTCACCGACTACGGCCCCGGGCTCGACGCGGAAAAGACGTTCGTCGCGCGCTTCAAGGCCGCCGGCGGCGAGGTCGTCGAGTCGCTGCGCACGCCGCTGCGCAACCCCGACTACGCGCCGTTCCTGCAGCGGGCGAAGGACGCGAAGCCCGACGCGCTGTTCGTGTTCGTCCCGTCCGGCGAAGGCCTCGCGGTGATGAAGCAGTTCGACGACCGCGGCCTGAAGCAGGCAGGCGTCCGCCTGATCGGCACCGGCGACGTCACCGACGACGACCTGCTGGAGAGCATGGGCGCGCCGGCCGTCGGCGTCATCACGTCGTTCCACTACTCCGCGGCGCACGATTCGCCGGAGAACAAGGCGTATGTCGACGGCTTCATGAAGGCCAACAACGGCCTGCGCCCGAACTTCCACTCCGTCGGCGGCTACGACGGCATGCACCTGATCTACGAGGCGGTGAAGAAGGCCGGCCCGACGGCCGGCGGCGAGCAGCTGGTCGAGGCGATGAAGGGCATGAAGTGGACGAGCCCGCGCGGCCCGATGACGATCGACCCGGCCGCCCGCGACGTCGTGCAGACGGTCTACCTGCGCGAAGTGAAGATGGTCAACGGCAAGCCGTGGAACATCGAGTTCGACAAGGTCGAGAACGTCCGGCCCGACTAGAGGCCGCTTTGCGCCCACGCTCAACCCGGGCTACGGGCCACACGGTGGACAGATGATCGGTAACTTCATCGGCGTGCTGTTCGACGGCATCGCCTACGGCAGCCTGCTGTTCGTGATCAGCATCGGCCTGTCGGTGACGATGGGGCTGATGAACTTCGTCAACCTCGCGCACGGCGCGTTCGCGATGCTGGGCGGCTACGCCTGCGCGGTGCTGATGACGCGCGCCGGCGTCCCATTCCTGGCCACGCTGCCCGTCGCCTTCGCCACGGCGGCGCTGGCCGGCATCGTGCTGGAGCGCACGCTCTACCAGCGGCTCTACAAGGCCACCCACCTCGAGCAGGTGATGTTCTCGATCGGCCTCGTGTTCATGGCGGTGGCCGGCGCCACGTGGGCTTTCGGGCCGTCGCAGGCCGCGGTGCGGCTGCCCGGTTTCCTGCGCGGGCAGGTCAACGTCCTCGGCATCGACCTCGGCGCCTACCGGCTGTTCCTGATCGGCGTGGTCGTGGTGATCACGGTGGCGCTGCACCTGCTGCTGGTGCGCACGCGCTTCGGCGCGCAGGTGCGCGCGTCGGTGGACAACGCCGTGGCTGCCGCCGGGCTCGGCATCGACGTGAACCGCGTGTTCGGCGTCACGTTCGCGCTGGGCTCGGGGCTGGCCGGCCTGGGCGGCGGCCTCGGCATCGACGTGCTGGGGCTCGATCCCACGTTCCCGCTCAAGTACATGGTGTACTTCCTGCTGGTGGTCGCGATCGGCGGCGCCGGCACGATCAAGGGCGGGCTCGTCGCGGCGATGGTGCTGGGCATCTGCGACGTCGCCGGCAAGTACTACGTGCCGCAGGTGGGCGCGTTCATCATCTACTTCCTGATGGTGGTGCTGATGCTGCTGTTCCCCGCCGGCCTGTACGGGCGGCGGACATGAGCGGCAACGCCAGCGAACCGGCGCAACTGCCGAGCGCGCGCTGGCGCGCGCCGGAGATCGTGTTCTGGCTCCTTGCCGTCGCCGCGTTCTTCGCGTTTCCCGGCTACCGCGTGCTCGGCAGCCAGGTGCTGATCACCGGCCTCTTCGCGGTGACGCTCGATCTCATCCTCGGCTATGCGGGCATCGTGTCGCTGGGCCACGCCGCGTTCTTCGGCGTCGGCGCGTACGCGGCCGGGCTGCTCGCCGTCGCGGGCTGGGGCGAGCCGGTCAGCGGCCTCGTCGTCGCGGGCGCGGCCGGCGCGATCGTCGGCCTCGCCACCAGCTTCCTCGTGGTCCGCGGTTCCGACCTCGCGCGGCTGATGGTCACGATGGGAATCGGCCTGATGCTCTACGAGGCCGCGAACAAGGCGGCGTTCATCACCGGCGGCGTCGACGGCCTGTCGGGCGTGACGATGTGGAAGCTGTTCGGCGTGTTCCCGTTCGACCTCACCGGCAGCACCGCGTATCTCTACAGCCTCGCCGTGCTGTTCGTCGTGTTCGTCGTGGCCCGGCGCACCGTCAACTCGCCGTTCGGCCTGTCGCTGCGGGGCATCCGCGAGAACGGCCGGCGCATGCCCGCGATCGGCGCGCCCGTCGTCCGGCGCCTCGTCACGGTCTACACGATCAGCGCGGCGATGGCGGGCATCGCCGGCGGGCTGCTCGCGCAGACGACGCAGTTCGTCGGGCTCGACGTGCTGGGCTTCCCGCGCTCGGCCGACCTGATGATCATGCTGGTGCTGGGCGGCACCGGCCGGCTGTACGGCGGGCTCGTGGGCGCCACCGTGTTCATGGTGGCGCATCACTTCCTGTCGGACATGAACCCGGTCTACTGGCAGTTCTGGCTCGGCCTGCTGCTCGTGATCGTGGTGATGTTCGCGCGCGGCGGCATCCTCGGCGGCATCGCGGCGCTGCGCGCGCGCAACGCGGGAGCGCAGCGGTGACCGCCGCACTCCGCACGCAGGGCCTGTCGAAGGCGTTCGGCGCGTTCGCGGCGAACAGCGACGTGACGCTGTCGTTCCCGCACGGCGCGCGGCACGCGCTGATCGGCCCCAACGGCGCCGGCAAGACGACGCTGATCAACCTGCTGACCGGCGCGCTCGCGCCGACCTCGGGCGATGTCTTCCTCGGCGACGAGCGCATCACCGCGCTGCCGCAGCACGAGCGCGTGAAGCGCGGCATGGTGCGCACGTTCCAGATCAACACGCTGTTCCCGGGCCTCACGGTGCTCGAATCGACGGTGCTGGCGGTCTGCGAGCGCCACGGCACGGCCGGCGGCTGGTTCCGCACGGTCGCCTCCCGTCGCGAGGAGACGGACGAGGCCCGCGCGCTCCTCGCGACGCTGCAACTCGACCGCGAGGCGAACACGCTGACCTGCAGCCTGCCCTACGGCAAGCAGCGGCTGGTGGAGATCGCGCTGGCGCTCGCGACCCGGCCGCGCATCCTGCTGCTGGACGAGCCTGCGGCCGGCATCCCCACCGGCGAGAGCGCGGAGCTGTTCGCGGCGATCGCCGCGCTGCCGCGGGACGTCGCGATCGTCTTCATCGAGCACGACATGGACCTGGTCTTCCGCTTCGCCGAGCGGATCACGGTGCTGGTCGGCGGCCGGGTGCTCACCGAGGGCACGCCGGCGGAGATCGCGGCCGACGCGCGCGTGCGCGAGGTGTATCTGGGCGAGGCGCAGCATGGCTGAGCTGCTCGTCGTCGACGGCGTCACTGCGGGCTACGGCGACGGCGTGGTGCTGGAGGACGTCTCGCTGGAAGTCGAGAGAGGGGACACGCTCGCGCTGCTCGGCCGCAACGGCATGGGCAAGTCCACACTGCTCGTCACGCTGATGGGGCTCACGCGGCTCAACCGCGGCAGCCTGCGCTGGCATGGCGCCGACCTCGCCGCGATGCCCACGCATCGCCGCTCCCGGGCCGGGCTGGGGTGGGTGCCCCAGGAGCGCTTCATGTTTCCCTCGCTCACCGTCGAGGAGCACCTGACCGCGGTGGCGCGGCCCGGGCACTGGACCGTATCGCGCGTCTACGAGATCTTTCCGCGCCTCGCCGAGCGGCGCGGCAACTACGGCAACCAGCTGTCGGGCGGGGAGCAGCAGATGCTCGCGATCGGCCGCGCGCTGATGGTGAACCCCGAGCTGCTGCTGCTGGACGAGCCGATGGAAGGCCTCGCCCCGATCGTCGTCCAGGAACTGATGCGCGTCGTCCGCGACCTCGTCGTCGACAGCGGGATGGCCGTGATCGTGGTCGAGCAGCACGCCCGGCTCGCGCTGTCGCTCACGCGGAACGCAGTGGTGCTGGAGCGCGGCCGCGTCGTGCATCGCGGCCCCAGCCAGGCGCTGCTGGCAGACCCGGCGACCCTCAACCGGCTGCTGGCCGTGTCCTGACCCCTCGTGCCCGGAAAGGAGTGGCGGTGAAATGAAGGCGATCGCGATCATCCAGGACGAGCACCGCGCGATCACGGCGGTGGTCGAGGGCCTGCGTCATCTCGTGGGCGAGATCGCCGCAGGGCACATGGCGGTCGACCACGCGCTGCTCGGCGCGCTGTTCGAGTACATCGGGCAGTTCCCGGAGCGCCTCCATCATCCGAAGGAGGACAACTACCTGTTCGCGTCGCTGCGCGTGCGCCGCCCCGACGCCGCGGCGCTGCTCGACGGCCTGCACCGGGAACACGAGGTCGGGCGCGAGCGCTTCGCCGAGCTGGTGGCGCTGTGGGAGCGGTACCGGGCCGATCCCGCCGCTTTGCCGGCCTTCGCCGAGGCCGTCGAGCGGTATTCGCATTTCCACTGGCGGCACATGCGGAAGGAAGAGGACGAGGTGCTGCCGCTGGCCGCGACAGCGCTGACGGCGGAGGACTGGGCGGCGATCGACGCCGCGTTCGCATCGAACCAGGATCCGGTCGTCGGCGTGGCCGCCGGACGCGCCTTTCGCGAGTTGTTCCGCCACCTCGCGGCGATCATGCCGCCACCCTATGGCGTGGGGCCAGCGACGCCAGCCCCATAGCCCCCTTCCGACGCCTTCTACCGCCGCACGCCCCCGATCCGCGCCGCCGTCGTGCATTGCTCGCCGCCGGCGTCGCCGACGGCGCTCCAGCGCGCGGTGAATCCCGACGCCGTCTTCTCGATCTCGAAGATGTCGAACGAGATTCCCCGCGCGTTGTCGTCGCAGGGTCCGCGGCCGTTGGCGATGCGGCCCATGTGTCCTTCCTGCGTGTAGTTGCCGACGATCGTGCACGTGTAGTCGGCGATCAACAGCTTGACCGAGATCGTGTTGTCTGGGGCGTGAACGATCTCGAAGTTCGCCGGCGTCTCGCCGTGGCCGTTGTTGGCCGGCGTGTTGCAGCCGGTGCGGTCGGTCACGATGCCGCCGAAGAAGGCGCCGCTGATGTTCTCGTATTCCCAGGTCTGGCGCGTCACCCGCTTCACTACGCTGGTTTCGCCGATGGTGTAGGACATCGTCGCGGACAGCACGCTGTCGGCATCGAACACCATCGTGCCGACCTTGCCGCCGGTCACCAGCGCCGGATTGAACGCGCCGCCGAACCACGGGCCCGACGCCGCGTAGACGTCGCCGGCGAAGACGAGGTGCCCCGCGGACGACGAGGCCTGGTAGGTCACCGCCGCGACGAACCAGGTCGGCTTTCCGTCGGCACCATAGACGAAGAGGTCGACGAAGAGGGTGAGCCCCTGCTGCAGCACGGCGGCGCCCCAGCCCGACTCGGACGCGCTCCACCACTGGTCGGTGAGGTTGGTGCTGCCGGCGGCGCGGGCGGGGCCGGCGACGGCCACCGCGAGCGCGAGGGCGCAGATCAGGGTACGCAGCAAATTCATGGTTTCACCGTAGGCAGGGGACGAGGGGGCGAGGCGCCCAGGCCTTGATTATGCCTGCCGGCGCCGCGCGGCGCCGCGAATGTTGCGGCGCGCCATTTTTACGTAGAATGGTCGCTTACCTCGCCCGGAGAACCAGCATGCCCCTCGTTTCGATGCGACAGCTTCTCGACCACGCTGCCGAGAACGGCTACGGACTGCCCGCCTTCAACGTCAACAACCTGGAACAGGTGCAGGCGATCATGTCGGCCGCGGCGGAGACCGACAGCCCGGTGATCATGCAGGCCTCGGCCGGGGCGCGGAAATACGCCGGCGAGATCTTCCTCCGCGAGCTGATCGGCGCGGCGGTCGAGAGCTACCCCAACATCCCGGTCGTGATGCACCAGGACCACGGCCAGTCGCCCACCGTCTGCCTGCAGGCGATGCGCCTCGGGTTCTCCAGCGTGATGATGGACGGCTCGCTCGAGGCGGACGGCAAGTCGATCGCCAGCTACGAATACAACCTCGATGTGACACGCAAGGTCGTCGAGATGGCGCACGCGATCGGCGTCACCGTCGAGGGCGAACTCGGCTGCCTCGGGTCGCTCGAGACCATGATGGGCGACAAGGAGGACGGCCACGGCGCGGACGGCAAGATGACGCGCGAGATGCTGCTGACCGATCCGGACCAGGCCGCCGACTTCGTCAAGAAGACGCAGCTCGACGCGCTGGCCATCGCGATCGGAACCTCGCACGGCGCGTACAAGTTCACGCGCAAGCCCACCGGCGACATCCTGGCGATCGACCGGATCAAGGCGATCCACGCGCGAATCCCGAACACGCACCTCGTGATGCACGGCAGCTCGTCGGTGCCGCAGGACCTGCTGCAGATCATCCGCGACAACGGTGGCATGATGAAGGAGACCTACGGCGTGCCGGTCGAGGAAATCCAGGAAGGCATCAAGCACGGCGTGCGCAAGATCAACATCGACACCGACATCCGGCTCGCGATGACCGCGGCGATCCGCAAGTACATGAACGAGAACAAGAGCGCGTTCGACCCGCGCGACTACCTGAAGCCGGCGCGCGAGGCGGCGAAGCAGATCTGCAAGGCCCGGTACGAGCAGTTCGGCTGCGCCGGCATGGCCTCGAAGATCAAGCCGTTGCCGCTCGACGCGATCGCCGGCAAGTACAAGTCCGGCGCGCTGTCGCAGATCGTCAACTGATCGCCGCAATTCCGCGCCCCCGGGCTCGTCGTCGCCCGGGCTAGGAAGGTGCGCGCTCACGCGGTGACGAACATCGCCACCACGGCCGCCGCCATCGTCCACGTGGCCAGCCATCCCAGCGCCTTCAGCCGGCGCGTGACGACGAACGGCCCCATCACCTCCGGGTCGTCGGCCAGCAGCATCATCACCACCATGATCGGCACCGCGATCACGCCGTTGACGACCGCGCTCCAGAACAGCGCCTTGATCGGATCGATCGGCGTGAAGTCGAGCGCCACGCCGCCCAGCGTCGCCAGCGCGATGATCGCGTAGAACTCCCGCGCCTCGCCGAGCTTCAGGTCGAGGCCGCGCTTCCAGTCGAACGTCTCGGCCATCGCGTAGGCGGCCGACCCCGCGAGCACCGGCACCGCGAGCATGCCGGTGCCGATGATCCCCAGGCTGAACAGCAGGAACGCGAAGTCGCCGGCAAGCGGCCGCAGCGCTTCCGCCGCCTGCGCCGACGTCTCGATGCTGGTGATGCCGGCCGCGTGCAGCGTCGCCGCGGTGCTGATGACGATGAAGAGCGCGATCAGGTTCGAGAAGCCCATCCCGACGTAGGTGTCGATCTTGATGCGGCGCAGGTGCTCGCGCGCTCCCTGCGGCGCCTGGGCCAGCGCGCCGGCGGCAGGGTCGGCGTTGAGATCCTCGACCTCCTGCGCCGCCTGCCAGAAGAACAGGTACGGGCTGATCGTGGTGCCGAAGACCGCGACGATGACGGTGAGCATCTGCGCGGGGAACGCGAGCTTCGGCCAGAACATCCCGCGCAGCACCTCCATCCACGGCACGGCGATCGCGAACACCACGCCGACATACGCGAGCAGCGCGAGCGTCAGCCACTTCAGGAAGCGCACGTAGCGCTGGTACGGCAGGAACACCTGCAGCCCGAGGCACAGGAGGCCGAACACCAGCGCGTGGCCGTGCTCGGGGCCGCCGACGACGAGCTGCAGCGCCTCGCCCATCGCGGCGATGTCGGCGGCGACGTTGATCGTGTTGGCGACGACCAGCATGGCGACGATCGCGTACAGAACCGGGCGCGGGAAGCGGCGCCGGATGTTGGCGGCGAGCCCGTGGCCGGTCACGCGACCGATCCGCGCGCTCACCATCTGGATGCCCACCATCAGCGGGTAGGTGAGCACGATCGTCCAGCCGAGCTGGAACCCGAACTGCGCGCCGGCCTGCGAGTAGGTCGCGATGCCGCTCGGGTCGTCGTCGGCGGCGCCGGTGATGAGCCCGGGGCCGAGTTGATCCAGCCAGCGGCGAATCCGTTCTTTCAATGTGACTCCGGTGCGGGACCCCGCGACGGGGCGCCGCGAGGCTCCGCTCGACGCCGGCAGCGGCGACCGTGCCGATCTTACCGCGCGGGGCGCGGCGGTTCCGTGACGGAACGCACGGAGCGCTGTGCTAGGATCGGCTTCACCTCCGCTGGCCCGAGGCGACGGCGATCCATCCGTCCCATGCCTCCCGTCCGCGGATTCCCATCCACCACCTCCGGGGGAACGTCATGGGCATCATGGGATTGATCTGGACCATCATCGTCGGCCTCATCGTCGGCGCGCTGGCGCGCTGGCTCTATCCCGGCGCGGTGCCGATGGCGTGGTGGCTGACGTCGCTGCTGGGCATCGGCGGCTCGATCGTCGGCGGGCTCATCAGCAGCCTCATCTGGAAGTCGCCCGACGGCCGCTTCCATCCCGCGGGCTGGATCATGTCGATCGCCGGCGCGATGATCCTGCTGTGGGGCTACCTCAACGTGGTCCGCTAGCCGCGGTCGCAGTGCCTGGCGGGCTGCCGCCGGGCTACATGGAATGATCGACAAGACGGTCCGCAGCCCCGCCGCGGCCGTCGCCGGCATGCCATCCGTTCTGATCGACGCGCTGATCGCGGCAGGCAAGGAGACCCGGATGATCGACGGCCGCGGCCATGTGCTGGAGCATCCGATCCACGCCGACTGCGCGCTGATCCGGGCCGATCGCGCCGACCGCTGGGGAAACCTCGTGTATCGGAAGACCGCCCGCAATTTCGGGCCGGTGATGGCAACGGCGGCGAAATGCACGGTCGCCGAGGTGCGCGCGATCGTGCCGCTGGGCACGCTCGATCCGGAGGCCATCGTGACCCCGGAAATCTTCGTCCGGCGCGTCGTCGCGACCGGCGCCGCCACGCCACAGCCGCAGGCCGCGGCCCGGTGAGCGTGCCGACGAACCGCTACAGCCTTGCGCAGATGGCCGCGCGCGTGGCGCGGGACATCCCGACGGCGCCTGCGTCAACCTCGGCATCGGGATGCCGCTGCGGGTCGCGAACCACCTGCCGCCGGACCGCGAGATCGTCCTGCACAGCGAGAACGGCGTGCTGGGCATGGGCCCGGCGCCCGCGCCGGGTGACGAGGATCCCGGCCTCACCAACGCGAGCAAGACTCCCGTCACGCTGCTCGCCGGCGGCGCGTACTTCCATCACGCCGACTCGTTCGCGATGATGGAGCATCTCACCGGGTCGGGCACCAGCAAGATCGTCGAACGCCTCACCTATCCGGTCACTGCGCTCGCATGCGTCAGCCGCATCTACACCGACCTCGCGGTCATCGACGTCACCGCGACGGGCCTCGCCGTCGTCGAGATCGTCGACGGCCTCGCCTTCGACGAACTGCAGCGCCTGACCGGCGTGCCGCTCGGGCACGCCGAAGCCGGCGCGCGCCCCCTGTCCGCTGTCCATCCCCAACGGAGAACCTGAAATGCACGAAGCTTTTATCTGTGACGCGATCCGCACGCCGATCGGGCGCTATGGCGGCGCACTGGCCGCTGTGCGCCCGGACGACCTGGGCGCCGTGCCCATCGCCGCGCTGATGGCCCGGAATCCGGGCGTCGACTGGGGCGCGCTCGACGACGTGCTCTATGGCTGCGCCAACCAGGCGGGCGAGGACAACCGGAATGTCGCGCGGATGTGCCTGCTGCTGGCCGGGCTGCCGGTCGAGGTGCCGGGCGCGACGATCAACCGGCTGTGCGGGTCGTCGCTCGACGCGGTGGGAATCGCGTCGCGCGCGATCAAGGCCGGCGAGGCCGGGCTCGTGATCGCGGGCGGCGTCGAGAGCATGACCCGCGCGCCGTTCGTGCTGGCGAAGGCCACCGAGGCTTTTTCGCGCGCCGCGAAGATCGAGGACACGACGATCGGCTGGCGATTCGTCAATCCGCTGACGAAGGCAAAGTACGGCATCGACAGCATGCCGGAGACCGCCGAGAACGTCGCCACCGAGTTCGGCATCGGCCGCGCCGACCAGGATGCCTTCGCGCTGCGGAGCCAGCAGCGCGCCGCGGCCGCGATCGCCGCCGGCGCCTTCGACGACGAGCTCACGCCGGTGACCATCCCCGCCCGGAAGGGCGACCCCGTCGCGGTGCGCGTCGACGAGCACCCGCGGGCGACGACGATCGAAGCGCTCTCCCGGCTGAAGGGGATCGTCCGGCCCGACGGGACCGTCACCGCCGGCAATGCCTCGGGCGTCAACGACGGCGCGTGCGCGGTGCTGCTCGCCTCCGCCGATGCCGCGCGGCGCCACGGGCTCGTGCCGATGGCGCGCGTGGTCGCCACCGCCGTCGCCGGCGTCGCGCCGCGGATCATGGGCTTCGGCCCCGCGCCCGCGATGCGCAAGGTGCTCGCCCTCGCGAAGCTCGAGCTGTCCGACATGGACGTCGTCGAGCTTAACGAGGCCTTCGCCGCGCAGGCGCTCGCGGTGACCCGCGACCACGGGCTCGCCGACGACGCCGCGCACGTCAACCCGAACGGCGGCGCGATCGCGCTCGGTCACCCGCTGGGCGCCAGCGGCGCGCGGCTCGTGACCACGGCGCTCTACCAGCTCCGGCGAACCGGCGGCCGCTACGCGATGTGCACGATGTGCATCGGCGTCGGCCAGGGCATCGCGATGATCGTCGAGCGCGTCTGACCGGGCAGCCATCGTCGGCGCCGGTGTGACCGCGTGATCGCGTAACCGCGTGATCGCGAGCCCGGCCTCAGCCTGCGCCGCAGTGGCGTGGCTGAAGTTGAGGCGCAGGCAGCCCGCCGGCAAAGGAAATCATCCCCGGCCGGTCGATCACGGCAAGGATCTCCCGGATCGGCGACGGATGCAGGTTGCGCACCCGCTGCGACACCCTCGCGCCACTTTGCATTTCGGCCTCCGCTGATACGTCAAACCTGTTGACCTGTCGACACGCTACCGGCGCGCGCCTAACATGTCAACATGGTTGACCAAAAACGCCAGGCCGAACTCCGCGCCGCGATCGAGCTGTTCTTCTTCGGCTATCGCGCGTTCACGTCGCATCCCGACCGCATCCTGGGCGAGCGGGCCTTGGGCCGCGCCCATCACCGCATCCTCTATTTCATCGGCCATCGCCCCGGCATCGCGATCAGCGGCCTGCTCGATGTCCTCGGCGTGTCCAAGCAGGCGCTCAACGCGCCGCTGCGGCAGCTCCTCGAGATGAAGCTCGTCGCCGTGACGCCCGCAGCGCACGACCGGCGGTTCCGCGAGCTGCGCCTCACCGCGGACGGCGCGAGGCTCGAGGCGCTCCTGACCGGGACGCAGATGAAGCTGCTGGCGTCGGTGTTCGACGCCGTCGGCCCGGGCTCGGAAGCCGGATGGCGGAAGGTCATGGCGCGGATGCCGGGTCGGTCGTGAGGGGCGCCACCCCGTCGCCCGGACCGCTGGGTCCGGCGACGGCCGCAAGGACGGTGCGATCCGCCCCGACATGCATTATCCTGTCGCAACGGACCCGACGCCGCCGGCGCCGCCCCAACCTACCCGTGCAGGCTTTCCATGAACGACACATCTCCCGGCCGTGACAAGGCGCCCGTCGCGGTCATCGGCGCGGGGCTGGTCGGCCGCGCCTGGGCCATCGTGTTCGCCCGCGCCGGCCATCCGGTCGCGCTGTTCGACGCCGATCCGGACGCGCTGCAAAGGAGCCTCGCCGCGCTCGACGCCGGGATCGCCGAACTCGCCGGCGCGGGGCTCCTCGCGGGGTCGCCGGCCAGCGTGCGCCTGCGCATCACGCCGGCACCCACGCTGGCGGCCGCCGTGGCCGGCGCGGCCTACGTGCAGGAGAACATCAGCGAGAACCTCGCGGCGAAATCGGCGCTGTTCGCCGAGCTCGACCGGCTGGCGCCGCCCGGGACGATCCTCGCGAGCTCGACATCGACGATCCCCGCGTCGGCCTGGAGCGCGGGCCTCGCCGGACGGGCACGCTGTCTTGTCGCGCACCCGGTGAATCCTCCGCACCTCGTGCCGGTGGTCGAGCTTTCGCCCGCGCCCTGGACCGACCCTGCAGTCGTCGACCGCGCGAAGGCCCTGCAGGAATCCATCGGCCAGGTGCCGATCGTGC
>CALQLA020000053.1 GCA_943331295.2 Bordetella parapertussis
AAGGGAAGTCGTGCTCCCCCTTGGGGGGCAGCGAGCAACGCGAGCGTGGGGGCGGTCGACTTCCCGCCGGGCCGTCCCCAGGGAAGTCGTGCTCCCCCTTGGGGGGCAGCGAGCCTAGCGAGCGTGGGGGTCGTCATCTCATGCGCCCCAGCGCGCCTCGCGCGAATCCCCGCGGGCGATCCGCAGCAGATCCCACAGCACCCACACCAGCATCGCCGCACACCCGACCGGCATGCCGAAGTACTGGACGGACATGGGGACGTGCAGCACCGTCAGCTCGTTGCCCCAGCCTGCAATGGTGAGGTTGATGCCGTACCAGATCAGCGTCCCGAGCACGATCGCGGCGAACACGCCCACGGCCGCGTCGGCGGCGCGCCGCGCCCCGCCGGACAGCATGTCGATGAACTCGGTGATCGTCATCTGCGCGCCGCGCCGCGCCGCGCAGGCGCCCCCGAGGAACGTCACCCACACCATCAGCAGTTCCGCGAGCTCGGTCACCCAGGCGAAATCCCTGCTGACGACGTGCAGCAGGACGTTCGCGAACACCAGTGCGATCATCGTCGCGCCGATGGCCACCACCGTCCAGTCCACCGCCGCGCCGAACGCGGCGAGCAAGGGGGGCGCGGGCGGGGCCGGCGGCAGCAACCCGCCGCCGCGGGCGCCGGTGTCGTCGGCGTGCCGGCCATCGCCTGCGGACGCATTGGAATCGGTCATCTGCGGTTCACCCCGGGCAGTGGGAGGCGCCCCCGGTGCGACGGCCGGGGGGGAATCGGAGCCGGGCCGTCTGCCGGCCGGGTCACTTCGCCGGAACGGCGCGGCGCACGCTTTCCGCGTCGGCGAGGATGCCGTCGACGTCGGCGCCGTATTTCGCCTTCGCCTGCTCGAACACGGGCTTCACCGCGTCGCGCCACGGCCCGATGTTCGGCCGCGTGATCTTGGCGCCCTTGCCTTCCATCTCCTTCAGCTGGCGATCGTCGTTGCCGCTCACTTCCTTGCGGCTCCAGTCGGCGGCCTCCCTGGCGGCCCGGGTGACCGCGTCGCGATCCGCCGGCGACAGCTTCTGCCAGGTCTTCTCGGAGATGGTGAGCGGGATCGGGCTGTAGACGTGCTGCGTCAGCGTCACGTACGGCGCGACCTCGTAGAACTTGTTCGCGTGGATCGTGTCGATCGGGTTCTCCTGCCCGCTGACGGTGCCCTGCTGGATCGCCAGGTAGACCTCGGGCAGCGGCATGATCTGGACGCTGAAGCCCATCGCCTCGAGCTGCCAGCGCATCATCTCGTTCGGGAAGCTGCGCAGCTTCTTGCCCTTGGCGTCGGCGGGCGTGTTGAGCGGGTCCTTGGTCGTCATCGAGCGGAAGCCCGCCTCGAACGTCGAAAGGAAGCGAAAGCCCTTCTCCGGCCCCTTCGCGAACTGCGCCTGCATCCACTTCGACTCGTCGTACAGCTTCCAGCCCTGCTGGTAGCTTTCCAGCATGAACGGCAGCGCGGTGAGATTCAGCGTCGGGATGTGCGTCGCATAGGTGCCGGTACCCGTGACCGTGAAGTCGATGCCGCCCAGCTGCAGCTGCTCGACGCCCTTCGGGTCGTTGGCAAGCTGTCCGGCCGGGTAGACCTGCACCTTGTAGCGCCCCTGCGTGTACTGCTCGACCTTCTGCCCGAAGAGTTCCGCCGCCTTCTGCCGGGCGCCGCCCGGCTGGTCGGTGTGGCTGAACTTGAGGACGGTCTGCGCCTGCGCCACCGGCACGAACGCCACTGTGGCGGCCAGGGCGGCGGCGACGGCGAATTGCTGCACGAACAGTCTGCGGTTCATCAGGGTCTCCTCCTTTCTCGTGGGGTCAAGCGGGAACTGCACCGGCGCGAGCCGGCTCCGGCTGCAGCGGATCGAACGAGGCAAGCTCGATGCGGCGACCGTCCGCCGCCGAGCGGTACACCGCCTCCTGCACGCGCAGGTTGGCAAGGTAGTCGCGCGCCGTGTTCTCGAGCGGCGCGCCGGACACGAAGTGAGCGACGACGTGGCGCTGCAGCCACTCGCAGGCGCCGCCGCCGAAGGTGTCATCGGGGCCGCGGTCGTAGGCGTGCGGCGTCTCCGGCCGCTGGTGCGGCTTCCACCAGAGCCCCGCGTCGCCGTCGAGGCGCAACACCCCGGCCGAGCCCTCGATCCAGGCTTCGCCCATCGTGCGCCGCGGGTTGTCCGCCACATGGTCGTTGAGGCGGTTGCCGTCGAAGAGCCCGGCCGCGCCGTCGCCGAATTCGAACACGACGTAACCGGCGTCCTCGCCGGCGATCGCCGGGTTGATCCGGCGCAGCCGCGCGTAGACGGCGGCGACGTCGCCCATCAGGTAGCGGAACGTATCGATCCAGTGGATCGCCGTCTCGGTGACGAGGAAGCGCGGCATCTGCTGGAAGTACGGCTGCCGGTCGAGGTACGCGCGCGGCCCCTGCCCGTCGCCCGGTCGCAGCCGGAACGCGACCGCGTGCAGCCTGCCGAGCTGCCCCGCGTCGATCAGCCGCTTCGCCTCGCGGTACCACGGCTGCCAGCGGATGTTCTCGTGGACGACGAGCGGCACCCGCGCCCGCTCGGCCAGCTCGGTCATCGCGACCGCGTCGGCGTACGAGGTGCCGAACGGCTTCTGGCAGATCGTCGGGATGCCGCGCGCGACCGTTTTCGCGACGAATGCGCCATGCGTCGCCGGCGGCGTGATGAGATCGACGAGATCGGGCCGCACCGCGTCCAGCGCCGCGTCGAGGTCGGCGTGCACCGCGGGGATCCCGTAGCGGTCGGCCAGCGCGCGCGCCTTCGCCTGGTCGCGATTGACGATCGCGACGCACTCGGCGTCGGCGATGTTGCGCCAGCCGAGATACTGGAACTGGCTGAAGTAGCCGGCACCGACGCCCAGCACGCGAAGCTTCGACATCGCGGCCTCCCTACAGGTTGGACGCAACCGCGGCGGCGATCGCGCTGGTGCCGTCGCGGCCGCCGAATTCGAACGGCTTCACCTTGCCCGACGCGTACGCCACGTCGACCGCTCGCTCCAGCCGCCGCGCGTCGGCGGCAAGCGCGTCGATGCCGGTGCGCTCGGCCAGCCAGTCGAGCATCAGCGCGGCGGAGAGGATCGTCGCGGTGGGATTCGCCTTGCACTGGCCGGCGATGTCGGGCGCTGAACCGTGGCAGGGCTGGAAGAGTCCGTGCGCGTCGCCGATGTCGCCCGACGGCGCCATGCCCATGCCGCCGACCAGCCCGGCGGTCAGGTCCGACAGGATGTCGCCGAACATGTTCTCGGTGACGAGCACGTCGTAGTCCCACGGCTTCCGGATCATGTCGAGGGCGGTGGCGTCGACGTAGTTGTGCGCCGCCACGACGTCGGGAAAGCGGAGGGCGCGCTCGTCGAACACCTTGCGGAAGAACGCCATCGAGCGGAACACGTTGGCCTTGTCGACGCAGGTCACGCGCCCGGGAAGCCCGCGCGCCTTGCGCCGCTGCGCGAGGCGGAACGCGAAGTCGTGCACGCGCTCGGAGCCGGCGCGGGTGATGACCATCGTGTCGCGCGCCTCGCGGTCGTCGATCACCACGCCCTTGCCGCGCGATGCGAAGAGGCCCTCGGTCGATTCGCGGATGACCACGAGGTCGATCGCGGCGGCGCGCGGGTCGGCGAGCGGCAGCGCGATGCCCGGAATCGCCCTGGCGGGACGAACGCCGGCATACAGCTCGAGCTCGACGCGCAGGTCGAGCTGCGGCGCGATCTCGGTGCCGTCGGGATAGCGAATCTCGGGCCAGCCCATCGCGCCGAACAGCGTGGCGTCGGCCTCCCGCGCCGCGGCGAGCGTGGCGGGCGGCAGCGCGACGCCGGTCGCCTTGTAGTGCTGCGCGCCGGCGGGATGGGACGCGAACCGGAACGCGTACGGGGCATTGCGCGAAAGCTGTTCCAGCAGCGGCACGGTGGCGTCGATCACTTCCGGGCCGATGCCGTCGCCGGGCAGGACGGCGATCTGGAGGATGGGGGGCGAGGCGGGAGACGTCATGGAATTCTCACAGGTTCTTGAGTCGGTATTGTTCGAGGATCGCAAGGAGTTCTCGGCCGCCGCGCTCGCGATGGGCGCGGTGGTTGTCGCAGGCGGCGCGGGCGTCGCCGGCGCGGATGTTCTCGACCACGGCCATGTGCTCGCGGGTCGAGTGCGTCGGCTTCGGCCGCATGCGCAGCGTCACCATCCGCGCGCGATGCGCCCGGTCCCAGCAGTTCTGCACGGCTTCGATGATCAGGCGGTTGCCGGACAGCGCGACCAGGTGCCGGTGAAAGCTTTCGTCGGCGACAGCCCACGCGTCGAGGTCGTCGGCCTTGAGCGCGCGGCCCATGTCGCGCGTGGCGTCGAGCAGCGGCTTCAATTGCTTCTCGTCCGGCCGGCGGCGCGCGGCGAGGTCGGCCGCCATCGCTTCCAGCGCAGTGAGCATCTCGTAGATGTCGCGCATGTCGTCGGCCGAGACGGGCAGCACGCTCATGCCGTGGCGCGGGACCACCTCGACCAGGCCCTCCCGGGCGAGGCGCAGCAGTGCCTCGCGCACCGGCGTGCGGCTCATCCCGAGCGCAAGCGCCAGTTCCTGCTCCAGCGCGCGATAGCCGGGAGGCCAGGCGTTGTCGAGGATGCGCTGGCGCATCGTCCGGTACGCGGACTCGACCAGCGACCCGCCGGCCGGCGCCGCACCCGCCGGCGCCGGCTGCTGCCGCGGCGGCACGCGGGCGGCACTCATGCCGTCCAGCCCCAGTGGGCCGGCGCGAGCCCCGCGACCGGTGAGCGGAACGCGTAGATCGTGTCGTCGAGCAGGCAGCCGAGGTATGCGGTGCGCCGGTCGGCGCCGCCGAAGGCGATGCTGGAGATGTTGCGCAGCATCCGGCTCTGCGCGGTGTCGAGCTGCGGCCGGCCAAGCTCGCCGGCGACGTACGCCGCCTCGACCCACGCGAGGTGCGCCGGATCGGAATCCTCGACGACGGTTGCGATGCTGCGGTCGGGGGCAACGCGCAGCACCCGGTTGCTGACGATCGACACGACCCACAGGTGGCCGGCCTCGTCGAACGCCATGCCGTCGGGAAACGTGCCCGGGCCGTACTCGACGTAGACTTCGCGCGCGCCGAGGCTGCCGTCGGGACGCACGGGAAAGCGGGAGGTGAGCCGCGCGAACGTTTCGTTGACGTACAGCCATTCGCCGCGCGCGTCGAGGATGGCCTCGTTGGTGTAGCCCAGGCCGTCGGCGACGATCCGCGCGCCGCGCCGGTCGACCAGAACGACGAAGCCGTCGCCCGCGTTGCGACGATAGCCGAGCGAGCGCGGCACGAGGCGGGTGCTGACCGTGATCCACACGCGCTGCAGCGCGTCCTCGACGACGAAGTTCGACGGCGGCAGGTCGATGCCATCCACCGTCTCGAGGAACGGCCGCACGGCACCGTCGCGGGAAAGGGCGAAGACGCCACCCCGATCCACGCCCAGGTCCGCGAACAGGAATGAGCCGTCGGGGCGCAGCGCGATGGCGTTCGGCCGTGCCGGGCGGCCGCCCGGCAGGTCGCAACGATAGAGCGCCTGCGTGCCGTCCGGACCGATATGCGCGACGCCGCCGCGCCAGTCGGCGGTGTAGATGTCGCCTCCCGCCGTGGCGAGCACGCACTCCGGGCGGTTGAGGCCCGTGCCGACGCGCGTGATCGATGCCGGATCGATCGCGGCGTTGCCGGGGGCAGCGTTCATCGTGGAACTCCTCCTCGCGGGCCCGGGCGCGCATGCCGCGCCGGATCCGCCTTCTACGCGTACGACGTGCGCGACTGGGTCGACTTATACGTGTACGACAACGTATACGTTATTCAAGCGCCCGGGAAATGTCAAGTCCGCGGCGGGTTGGGGATTCCCTGCGGCGCGCACTCGATGCCGACGGGGGCGTTGCTCGCCATGCCGGGGCCTCGAACGCGAACTCGCGGCGTCGGGCCGGGCTCGCTGCGACCGCGTGCCGCCAGACGATGCCTGAGATAAGGCAGGGGTATTTGAACGCGCCTCGAGCCCGCGCACGCGCTGCTGTTGTCGTTCGATCCTTTTCGACTCTCCCTGCCAAGGCCCCGCTCATGTCAACCCCCATTCCCGCCACGCTGATTCCCGGCGACGGGATCGGCCCCGAGATCGTGGATGCCACGCTCGCGGCGCTCGACGCCCTCGATGCCCCTTTCGCCTGGGACACCCAGCAGGCGGGGCTCGCCGGCGTCGCGCTCGCCTCGGACCCGCTGCCGCCTGCCACGCTGGACAGCATCCGCCGCACGCGCCTCGCGCTGAAGGGACCGCTGGAAACGCCGTCGGGCGGCGGCTTCCGCTCGTCGAACGTCCGGCTGCGCGAGCAATTCCAGCTCTACGCGAACCTCCGCCCGGCGCGGACCATCGTTCCCGGCGGCCGCTTCGACAACATCGACCTCGTCGTGGTGCGGGAGAACCTCGAGGGCCTCTACATCGGCCACGAGCACTACATCCCGATCGACGACGACCCGCACGCGGTGGCGATCGCCACCGGCAGCAATACCCGCAAGGGCGGCATGCGCCTGCTCGAGTTCGCGTTCGACCACGCCATCGCCACCGGCCGGAAGAAGGTGACGATCGTGCACAAGGCCAACATCATGAAGGCGCTGACCGGCATCTTCCTCGAGACCGGCCTCGAGCTCTACGAGCGCAAGTACAAGGGCCGCTTCGAGCTCGACACGGTGATCGTCGACGCCTGCGCGATGAAGCTGGTGCTGAACCCCTGGCAGTTCGACATGCTGGTCACGACCAACCTGTTCGGCGACATCCTGTCCGACCTGGTTGCCGGGCTGGTCGGCGGTCTCGGCATGGCCCCGGGCGCCAACATCGGCGGCGACGCGGCGATCTTCGAGGCCGTGCACGGGTCTGCGCCCGACATCGCGGGCAAGGGCATCGCGAACCCGATCGCGCTGATGCTGGCGGCGGCGATGATGCTCGACCACTGCAAGCTGGCGGACCGGGCGACCCGCCTGCGCAAGGCGATCGACGCGACGCTCAACATCGATAAGGTCCGCACCGGCGACCTGGGCGGCAACGCCGGCACCAAGGCCTTCACGCAGGCGCTGCTCGCCCGCATCCGGAACGGCTGACACCCGGCGGCGCCCTTTCCGCGTCCGGGCGCGAACGGAATGCCTCGCGGCGGGCGGGGCATCGTCCGCGGCGCGCGCGGCGTCAGCGCAGCGTCTGCTTGTAGATCCTGCCGTCCTTCATGATCACGACGAAGTTCCGCTCGGCGTCGGCGACGAGGTCGAGGTTTTCGAGCGGATTGCCGTCGACCAGCAGCAGGTCCGCCAGCGCGCCTTCCGCGACCACGCCGAGCCGGCCCGGATAGGGGTCGCGCGGCCCCGACAGCTTCAGCAGTAGGGCATTGGTGCCGGTCGCCATGACCAGCACCTCCGGCGCGGTGTACCAAGCGCGCATCTTCACGAGCTCGGCACCCTGCAGCGCCGCGCCCGACGTCGAGAACAGCAGGTCGGTCCCGACGGCCATCTTGAGCTTGTACTTCTTCGCCAGCGCGACGGTGCGCGGTGTGCCGGCCACCACCTGCTGCAACCGGGCGACATTGGCCGGCGCCATCGCCGGCGCGTAGTCGGCGTCGACGAACGGCTGGAAGCTCAGCCAGATGCCCTTCCTCGCCATCAGCTCGGCCGTCGCCTCGTCCATCAGGTGGCCGTGCTCGATCACCTTGACGCCCGCGCCGATCGCCCGCTGGATGGCGACCGGGGTGTACGCGTGCACGGTGACGTAAGTGCCCCAGTTCTCCGCCGCCTGCACCGCGGCGCGCAGTTCCTCGTCGGTGAACGTCGAGACGTCGAGCGGGCTGTGCGGCGACGCCACGCCCCCGCCTGCCGTCAGCTTGATCTGCGACGCGCCGAGCAGCAGTTGCTCGCGCACGCGGACGCGCACCTCGTCCGGCGAATCCGCCACCATGCTGCCGCCGATCGACTCCATCCGCGCCAGCGGCCCGCCCAGTTGCCGCGGCAGCTCGGACGGCCGGCGAAAGTCGCCGTGTCCGCCCGTGATCGTGATCATCGCGCCCGACGGATAGATGCGCGGGCCGGGCAGGAGGCCCTCGTCGATCGCGCGCTTCAGCCCGAACGACGGCCCGCCGAGGTCGCGCACGGTGGTGAAGCCGCGCATCAGCGTCGCCTTCGCTTCCACGCCCGCCAGCAGGTTGGTGTAGCCCAGGTCCCCGTCGATCGCCTGGGTCGGCGACGGCCGCGCCAGCATCGTGTGCCAGTGGTTGTCGATCAGGCCGGGCATCAGCGTCCGCCCTTCGCCCCGGATCCGCTGCACGGCCATGCCGGGAGGATCGGCGATCGGCCCGGTCGAGATCTTCGCGATGACCTTGCCCGTCACGAGCACGTTCGCGGGTTCCGACAGCCGGCCGGCGGTGCCGTCGAAGATCCGGACGTTCTCGAACACGACCGCGCCGGCCGCACGGTCCTGGGCCAGCGCCGGCGGCGCAAGGACACCGGCGAGGACGACACCGGCGGCGACCAGGGTGCTGCGGATGCGTGGCATGGAAAACTCCTTGCGTTGTGGACCGGACCGTTCCGCGGCGCCGGCAGGACAATGATCGACGCTGCTGCCGCAACCCGGGATTCTATCGCGCGCCACCGACCGGTACGCGCGCATCGCCTCCGGCGCGACCGGCGGCCATGCGCGGCGCGACGCCGTCGAATCCGGGAATATGCACGTGCGTCCGCGACCAGCGGGAATGACCACGGCGCGGGCGCTGTTGACGCGCATGACGAAGCCATATCCACTCCCGCCTGCACTCCCGCCTGCGACCGTTTCCTCTCCCGGAGCCCTCCCCTTGAAGACAGCCCTCGGGCTATCCGCACTCCTCCTCGTCGCGCCGCTCGTCCATGCTGCGGACATCGACGCCGGCCGGGCCAAGGTCGCCGCCGTCTGCGCGGCTTGCCACGGCCCCAACGGCGTCAGCGTCAGCGACGCGATCCCCAACCTCGCGGCGCAGCGCGCGGCCTACCTCGAAGGGCAACTGAAGGCGCTGAAGGACGGCACGCGCAAGAACGCCGTCATGAACGCCATCGCGGCGCAGCTCTCCGCCGACGACATGGCCAACGTCGCCGCGTACTTCGCCGCACAACCGGGCGCCGCGACGGGCACGAAGTCGGCGCTGCTGCCGAACGTCACGGCCTCCCGCGTGACCTTCCCCGAGGGCTACAAGGACACGTTCGCGAAATACCACGCGATCAATTTCCCGGACACCAAGCAGGTGCGCTACTACTTCGCCAACAAGCCCGCGCTGCAGGCGGCAAAGGCCGGCAAGCCGCTGCCCGACGGCTCGGTGCTGTTCGCCGAGGTCTACGCGGCGAAGCTCGACGCCGACAAGAAGCCGGTGACGGGCAGCGACGGCCTGTACGTGCCGGACAAGCTGATGTTCTACACGGCGATGGCAAGGGACGCGGGCTGGGGCCGCGACTTCCCGGACATGCTGAAGAACGAGGACTGGAACTATGCCGTGTTCACCACGGACAAGGCGCAGCGGCCCGGCGTGAACCAGGCCGAGTGCCTCGCCTGCCACAAGCCGCTGGACGGCACGAGCTACACCTTCACGCTGAAGCAGCTCGCCGCCGCGAAGTAGGCAAACGCGCGCAGGGGCGCTAGAACGGCAGCCCCACGTAGTTCTCCGCCAGCGAGGCGAGCGCGCTCGGCGACGAGAACAGGTACGCGAGTTCCGTCTCCTGGAGTTTCCGGTCGAACGCGCTGCTGTCGGGGAAGCGGTGCAGCAGCGTGGTCATCCACCACGAGAACCGCTGCCCCTTCCACACCCGCGCCAGCGCCTTGTCCGAGTACCCATCGAGGCCCCGGTCGTCGCCGCGGGCGTAGTGGTCGACCAGCGCGTGATAGAGGTAGTAGATGTCCGAGGCGGCGCTGTTGAGTCCGCGCGCGCCCGTCGGCGGCACGATGTGGGCGGCGTCACCCGCGAGGAACAGGTTGCCGTGGCGCATCGGCGCAGCCACGAAGGAGCGCAGCGGCGCGATGCTCTTCTCGATCGATGGCCCCGTGACCATCGCGGCGGCGACGTCGGCGGGCAGGCGGCGCTTCAGTTCCGCGAAGAACGCCTCGTCGGACCAGTCGTCGACCGAATCCGAGAGCGGCACCTGGATGTAGTAGCGGCTGAGCGACGGCGAGCGCAGCGAGCACAGCGCGAAGCCGCGCTCGTGGGTCGCGTAGATCAGCTCCGGCGACACCGGCGGCGTGCGCGACAGCACGCCCAGCCACCCGAACGGATAGACGCGCTCGAACTCGCGGATCGCGTCCTTCGGGATCGACTTGCGGGAGACGCCGTGGAAGCCGTCGCAGCCGATGATGTAGTCGCAGTCGACGCGCACGACCTCGTCGCCCTGGCGGTAGCTGAGGTACGCGCGGTCCGAGTCGAAGCCGTGCGGCGTCACGTCCTCGGCGTTGTGCACGACGATGCCTCCCAGCCGGTCGCGCCCCGCGTAGAGGTCGCGCGTCAGCTCCGTCTGCCCGTAGACGAGCACCGTGTTGCCGCCGGTCAGCCCCTTCAGGTCCACGCGCTCGCGGATGCCGTCGTGCGCGATGAAGAAGCCGTCGTGGATCTGGCCCTCGCGGTCCATCCGGTCGCCGACCTGCGCCTCGCGCATCAGTTTCGCGAAGCCGTGCTCCAGCACGCCGGCGCGGATGCGGCCGAGCACGTACTCGCGGCTCTGCTTCTCCAGCACGACGGTCTCGATGCCCCTGAGGTGCAGGAGCTGCGCGAGAAGCAGGCCCGAGGGCCCGCCGCCGATGATGCCGACCTGTGTCTTCAACCTGACCTCCGATGGCCGCCGGGGCGGGCCGGGCAACGCGTCCGAAGCCGGGCCGCCTGCCGCAGTCGGCAAAGGAACCGGTGGACAGCGCGGCGACCCCGACCCGGAGCGCCACTTTAAAGGAGTACGGGTTGCGTTTGCAATGCGCCGGCGACGAGCGCCGCGGCGATCAGCTGCGGGGGCTCGAGGTTGAACGTGAGCTTGTTCAGCGTGCCGGTGAAGGCGAACGGCGGGTCGTAGCGGTACTCGAGGAAGGCCACCGGCGTGCCCGTGTCCATGCCCACGTCGAACGTCTCGTCCCACTGGAAGATGAACGGGACGGTGCGCTCCATCCGCTTGCGGTCGACCTCGGTGCCGTCGACGTAGAGCGTGCCCGTTCCTCCCGTGCCGAAGCCGCCGCCGTCGAAGCGGAAGTCGAACATGATCGTGTGCTTGCCGGGCTTCAGCTCGGGGCCGGACCACGCCGTGCGCTGCAGATGGAAGGCGCCGACCAGGCCAGGAAGGCGCTGCGTCCGATGCTGCTCGCCCGAACCGCGTCGGCGGCAAACGTCGCGCTGCTGTTCTCAATCTCGGACCGCGTCCTGCGCGGTCGCCTCACGCGGGAAGGAACGCCGATCCGCCGTCGTTCGTCCGCGCGTTCAGGACCCACGCGGACGGTGTGACGCCCGGGCAGTGGCGGGCACGCGTCGCGCGCGGCGCGTCCTAGGGCGCACGCTCCCGGGTCGACGGACGCGGCACCTCCGGCGACGGTGGACGGCCGCCTCCCGTGCTGCGCATGTTTCCTTGCGTTAGGTCAAAGCCGCGCCGCGGTTCCGCGCATCAGAATCGCGATTGCCCGCGCGCCGGGCGCGGGTCGCGCCTGCTTCCGGCGATCGGCATCGACAACGCTCTCCAGACCCCGGGATACCCGATGACTTACCTCGACGCAGAACGCCTGGCGCAGATCGCCGCGAAGTCCGGCGAGTTCCTCGGCCGCAAGCCGTACCCGTGGGCCGGCTACCAGGGCGTCATTCGCGACGACGGGTTCCACCGCCTGACCGCGGAAATGCCGGACCCGGCGCTGTTCGAGGCGGAGTTCGGCAAGGCGCGCGGCTATGGCCAGGAAAGCCACAACCGCTATGCGCTGCAGTACCGGCCGGCGCTCGACCCGCAGCTGCCGCAGCCGTGGCGCGACTTCGTCGGCGAGCTCCGTTCACCGGCGTACGAGGCGTTCCTGCGGCAGGTCTACGGGCTCGGACCGCAGGAGAAGATCGCGATCTCGATGCACTGGCATCACGCGGCCAGCGGCGGTTCCGTCTCGCCACACACCGATGCGAGCCGCAAGGTCGGGTCGCACATCTTCTACTTCAACACGCCGGACGACTGGGAACCGTCGTGGGGCGGCCAGACCGTGGTGCTCGACGACGAAGGCCGCCTCCGGCCGCATGCCGCGCCCAGCTTCGACAGCCTCCGGCAGGTGGCGGCGTCGGAGATCCTGGGCAACCAGAGCTTCATGTTCAAGCGGACCGACCATTCGTGGCACGCGGTGCGGCCCATCACGTGCCCGGCCGGCCGCCTGCGCAAGGTGTTCATCGTCGTCGTCAACCGCGTGAACCTGCAGGTGCTCTGGCGGCGCCTGCGCGGCAAGGATCCGGACGGCTACCCGCTGTAGCCTCCGCGCGTCAGCCCCGGCCGGCCAGCGCGATGCCGTCGCGATACCCCGCGCCGCGCGCGGCGCGGGAGGGATCGCGGCTGGACGCCAGCGTCAGCCATTGCCTGTGCTCCGCCACGGTGCCGACGCGCTCGCCGAAGCGCGCCCGGCGCAGGCCGTCGCGGTAGCCGTGCCAGTAGTTCGCGTGCTGCGGGTCGACCGTGGCGCGGGTCTGCGCACGCATGCTTTCGCGGCGAAAGGTGGTCTCGTCCATGTTGCGCCCTCCGATGCGTCGATGAAGATCGCAGCGTAGGCGCCGATGTGGCTCATCGCGTGAGCCTGGACGAACGCCGCCGGATCTTCTCGCGCAATCGCGGGTTTCCACGCGAGATGCCCGACCGCGTACGGCACCGCCGGGACCCGGGAATTCCGGCTACTTGTCGCCGGCCCCGCGCGTCACCGCTTCCATCACGCGCTCGAGATTGAAGCTGCCCGGCTTCTGGCGCGGCGGGAAATCGCGGAAGCTCTGCAGCCACTGGCCCACGTAGGCACCGGCCGGCGCGATCGCGAACATGTGCTCGAGGTACCAGCGCTGGTAGCCCATCGCGTGCTCCTGCTGCGCGCGCTCGAACGGGTCCATCCGCAGGTTCGTGAGCGCCGGCGCGCGCAGCACCGTGAACGGCTGCTGCCAGACGTCCATGCCTTCGGACTGCTGCTTCAGGAACGTGACCTTCCAGTTCTCGTAGCGCAGCGCCGCGACGCTGCCGTCGTCGGTCCAGTAGATGAATTCCTTGCGCGGCCACGCGCCGTCGCCCTTCAGCGCCGGGCCGAGGTCGTAGCCGTCGAGATGCACCTTGTAGGTGGCGTTACCCACCTTGAGGCCCTTAAGCAGGTCCTCCTTCACCGTCCTGTTGCCGGCCGCGGCCACCAGGGTGGTCAGCATGTCCTCGTGCGCGCCGATATCGTTGACCACCGTGCCGGGCTTGATGGTGCCAGGCCACCTGATCATCGTCGGCACGCGGTAACCGCCTTCCCAGTTGGTGTTCTTCTCGCCGCGGAACATCGTGGTGCCGCCGTCGGGCCAGGTGAACGTCTCGGCGCCGTTGTCCGACGAGTACATGACGATCGTGTTGTCCTCGAGCCCCAGCTCCTTCAACTTCGCGAGCAGCAGCCCGACGTGGCCGTCGTGCTCGACCATGCCGTCGGCGTAGACGCCGAGCCCGGTCTTGCCCACGGAATCCGCCTTCAGGTGCGTGAAGATGTGCATCCGGGTCGAGTTCCACCAGACGAAGAACGGCTTGTCGGCCTTCTTCGCGCGGTGGATGAAGTCGAGCGCCTTGGCGTTGACCTCCTCGTCGATGGTCTCCATCCGCTTCTTGGTCAGCGGGCCGGTGTCGGTGATGCGGCCGTCGTCGAAGCTGTGGATCACGCCGCGCGGGCCAAATTTCTTCTTGAACTCGGGGTTCTTCGGATAGTCGGCGTTCTCCGGCTCCTCCTCGGCGTTGAGGTGGTAGAGGTTGCCGAAGAACTCCTGGAAGCCGTTCGCCGTCGGCAGCGTGTCGTCGGTGTCACCCAGGTGGTTCTTGCCGAACTGGCCGGTCATGTAGCCCTGCGCCTTCAGCAGCGTGGCGATCGTGGGGTCTTCCTTCTTTATGCCTTCGGGTGCGCCCGGCAGGCCGACCTTGGTGAGCCCGGTGCGGATCGGCGATTGGCCGGTGATGAATGCGGCTCGCCCGGCGGTGCAGCTCTGCTGCCCGTACCAGTCGGTGAACAGCGCGCCTTCGCTGGCGATGCGGTCGATGTTCGGCGTCTTGTAGCCCATCATGCCGCGGTTGTACGCGCTGATGTTGAACTGGCCGATGTCGTCGCCCCAGATGATGAGGATGTTGGGCTTCTTCGGCTGCTGCGCGAACGCCGACGTCGTCGCAGCAACGCCGACCAGCACGGCGACGACGCCGAGAACCAGGCACTTCTCGATCCAATTTCGCACCATGTTTGCCTCCGGGAATCGATTGACGGGAACTTCGGGCAGGGCTCGCCACGAGCCGATACGCAAACGGCGCGCGCAACACGGCTGCTCCGCAAGTGGCGGCGATGGTTACACGCCGCAGGCCGGCGATGTCCAGTGCCTGTGCCCGGAGCGATGCCGACCGCGGGACCACGCCTGCCCGACATTGTGGGCGCCCATCGCCCACTTCCCCGTCGCCAGGCCTGTCCGAGAGCGGCCGGCCAGCCTATGCTGGCGCGCGAGGCGCCGATTTTCTGATCGCCGCTCTCGCGGGGCACGAGAAAGGCAACCCGCCTGTCGTGCCCGAACCGGTCCGGCACCGGCAATTTCGATTGCGATGAGGTAACGTTGCACGTATAGCGGTCGAAGCTCCGGGAAATCGAAGACAGGGCACCGCGCATCGGCCCCCGGCGCCTTGCACGAACGACTGGTGCCGCATTCGACGGGCCGACGGATTCAGTAGCTTGCACCTGCAGCGGGGGCTCCTTGAAGACTCGGCACGGGCGGTTTTTCCGCGGCATCCGGGCGCTTGCCGCCGTGGCTCTCCCGCCCGTTGCCGGAAGCCCATCCCGACATTCGCCGGCTGCTGCAAAAGCAGATCGACGCACTGGAAGCCCGCCACGGCGCCGACTTTCGCGAGCAGGTCCGCGCCGTCCTGCGCACGGCGGTGGCCACCGGCTGATCGGGCCGCGGCCCGCCCTGCCGGCGAGCGTGCGACGCGAGCCCCGCGACTTCCTGGCCGGCGCCGCGGCATCGCCGTTGTACCGCAGCGCGAAGTCGCCGCAGGCGGAGCCGGCCACCTTCCTGGAAAGGTCGCGGGGCGAAACTCCATACCCGATCGGGCGATAGCCCCGCCGTTGACTGGGCCATATCGGCGCGACAGAGGGACCGAGTGGGTCGGATGCATCGCCCGCGCAAGCCGTCGCGCGATGCCTGCGGACCGCGCCCGCGCGGGCGCGGTCCGCCCGGGGCTATTTCGCCGCCGGCCGGGCGCCTGCCTTCGGCTTGCCGTCGAGCGCGTCAGCCTGTGCCGCCTCGAGCTTCTTGATGTCCGCCGCCGACAGCGTCGGCCGGTCCACCTTGATCGTCAGCTTGTTCAGCTTGGCGGTCAATGCGAACGGCGGCTGGTAGTCGGCGTCATTCACGCCGGTCAGCGTGTCCGAGCCGATGTCGAAGCTTTCGTCCCACTGCAGGATCATCGGCAGCGTGCGCTCCATCGTAATCGTCTGCACGGGCTTGCCGTCGACCTTGAGGATGCCGGTGCCCGGCCGGCCCAGGCCGCTCATGTTGTTGAACGCCAGCGTGCCGACGCCGAGGCCGTCGTACCTGAAGTCGAACTCCACCGCGTGCTTTCCGGGCGCAAGCGCTTCCGGCGCCTCCCACCTGATCCGCTGCAGGTCGACGAGATTCCACAGGAACACCGGCTTGCCCTTCAGCAGGTAGAAGCCGTAGCCGCCGAAGCGCCCGCCGGAGGTCAGGATCATCCCTTCGGCGCCGTCCTTCGGCACGTCGATGTCGGCCGTGATCGTGTACGAGGCGTTCAGCAGGAACGGCGAGTCGCCCTGCGGCAGCCCGGTCATTGGCCGGGTATAGACGAACTCGGTGCGCCCCGCGGTGATGTTCGGCCGCGGCGCGACGATGCGCGCGGCTACCGATGCGTCCATCGGGAAGACCTGGAACTTCTTCGCTTCGGCCACGAACTTCGCGCGCATCTCCTTGACCTTCGCCGGGTTCTGCGCGGCGATGTCGTCGGTCTGGCTGAAGTCCTTGCCCAGGTTGTAGAGCTGGAACACCTGGTTGTTCAGCGGATCCGGGTTCGCCGCGCCGAACGCCTCCCACGGGGCGCGGTTGACCTTGGTGCTGAGCAGCCAGCCGTCGTCGTAGAGCGCGTACTGCCCGAACATCTCGAAGTACTGGCGCTTGTGCCGCGACGCCGCCTTCGCGTTCGCCGCGTCGAAGGTGTACGCGAAGCTCGTGCCCTCGATCGGCGCCTGCTTGATCCCGTCCACCATCCCGGGCGCCTTGATGCCGGCGGCCTCGAGGATCGTCGGCACCACGTCGATCACGTGCACGAACTGCTCGCGCAGCCCGCCCTTGTCCTTGATCCGCGCCGGCCACGACACGACCATGTTCTGGTTGATGCCGCCGAGACGCGACGCGTTCTGCTTGAACCAGTCGAACGGCGTGTCGAACGCCCACGACCAGCCGGCAGACATGTGGTTGTAGGTCTGCTCCGTGCCCCAGACGTCGTACCACTTCATCTGCACTTCGATGGGCAGCTCGTTGAGGCCGTTGAAGAACGCGACCTCGTTGGGCGTGCCCATCGGGCCGCCCTCGGCGCTGGTGCCGTTGTCGCCGTTGATGTAGATGACGAGCGTGTTGTCGAGCTTGCCCAGGTCCTGGAACGCCTGGATCACGCGGCCGATCTCGTGATCGCTGTACGCGGCGTAGGCGGCGAACACCTCGACCTGGCGGAGGAACAGCTTCTTCGCATCGGGGGACAGCTGGTCCCACGGCTTCAGCATGTCGTTGGGCCAGGGCGTCAGCTTCGCGTCGCTGGCGATCACGCCGAGCTTCTTCTGGTTCGCGAAGATGCGTTCGCGCAGCTTCTCGTAGCCGTCGTCGAACAGGTGCATCGCGCTGATCTTGTCCACCCACTCCTTGGTCGGATGGTGCGGCGCGTGCGTGGCGCCGGGCGCGTACTTGATGAAGATCGGCTTGGAGGGATCGGTCTGGTGGATGCGCGTCATGTAGTCGATGGCGTCGTCCGCCATCGCCGTGACGAGGTTCCACGTGCCCGCCGGCTTGCCCAGGAACGGATAGATCGGCGTCGTGTTGCGGAACAGGTTCGGCTGCCACTGGTTGGCATCGCCGCCCACGAAGCCGTAGAAGTACTCGAAGCCCATGCCGGTCGGCCACTGGTCGAACGGCCCGACCTGGCTGGCCGCGAAGGCCGGCGTATTGTGGTTCTTGCCGAACCACGACGTCGAGTAGCCGTTGTCGAGCAGCATGCGACCGATGGTGGCCTTGTCGCGGCCGATGATGCTGTTGTAGCCGGGGAAGCCGGTGGACTGCTCGGAAATCACGCCGAAACCGGCCGAGTGGTGGTTGCGCCCGGTGATCAGCGCGGCGCGCGTCGGCGAGCACAGCGCGGTCGAGAACACCCGGTTGTACCGCAGCCCTTCGCTCGCGAGCCGGTCCATCGTGGGCGTCGGGATCACGCCCCCGAACGTGCTCGGCACGCCGAAGCCGGCGTCGTCGGTGATGATCAGCAGCACGTTGGGCGCGCCCTTGGGCGGCACCACGCGGGGCGCCCACCACGCCTTCGACTGCAGTGCGCCATTCTTGATGACGCCGCCGAACTTGGGATCGGGCGCAGGCAGCTGCCGGTTGCTGACGGTCGAGGTGGCGCCCGGGGAACCCAGCGTGCCTGTGACCACCTGCTGCGCCATCGCCGTCCCGCCGGCCGCCAGCGTGCCGAAAAGACAGAGGAGCGCGTTGGGCAACACTCGCATGACTCGCATGGTTTTCTCCGTTCGTCGGGGTTCGAGGCAACAAAGAATCTTACGACAACGCGCAGGCTGAAGAATCTTACGACAACGCGCAGGCTGCTGCCGTGCATTTCCGGCCAGCCCCGGTCGCGCGCCACTCCCGGGCCCGGCGCGGTTCGCCCGCGTGCTCGCCATCGCGACACCGGGCGCGGGGGACGCCTGCGCGCCTGCCAACGCGACACGCGGATGGCGCCCGTTGAATCCATCGCCATCAGTTGACGTTGGCCGACGCCGACTGTGGGTCGGCTTCCGACGCCAGATGGCAAAAAGGCCACCCCGAAGAGCGGCCTAAGTGTTTGTTCCAATTGGTCGGGGTGACAGGATTTGAACCTGCGACATCTTGCTCCCAAAGCAAGCGCGCTACCGGACTGCGCTACACCCCGCCGGCGCGCATTATGACATCCGGGGTTCTCCGCTGGCGGCATGTCTCGCAAGTCGAGGCACGCGTCGCCGGGCAAGCCCGGGACAATCGACCGCGGCGTGGCGCCGCCCGGACCCCTGCCCGGCGCCGGAAACGCGCGGGGCGCACCGCGGCCTCAGCGCTTGCCGAGCAGCGGCAGCGAGTCGCCCGCGTGCTTCTTCTGCTGCTTCGCCACCTTCTTTTCCTTCGACGTGTGCAGGGCCTTCTTCTTGTCTTCCTTCGGGGGCTTGTGGGACATGGCATTTCCTCCGGTGGCGCGGGCAAGGATGCGAGCGCGCTGGCCCACTATAGGCCGAAACGCGGAGGCGCGCGCGGAGGCGCCGACGCCGGAGCTATTCGCTGCCCGCGAGCCAGTCGCGGACGCGCTCGTAGACGTCGCGCCGGCAGAGCAGGTCGAAGTGCCCCATCCCGTAGCCCACCCAGCGCCGCGACTCGGGCAGGCCAAGGTCGCGCGCGGGATCGGCGTGCCTGCCAAGCGCGCTCGCCACCGGCACCAGTCCGTCGCCGCGGACCCTCGCGCCGGCGGCGCCGGGGCGCTGCTGCCGGCTCGCGGCAATGGCGTAGCAGCGCGCCCCGGCGGGCAGCGGCACCGGCGTCCGGTCGCGGCGCGCGCTGCGCCCCGCCGGCGCCTGCCAGTCGGCATCGGCGATGTAACCGTGGCCGAGATCCGTGATCCCGGCGCTGCGCACCTTGCCGAGCCGCGCGAATGGCGCGGAATAGGGACTGATGCCCATCAGGAAGTCGGCGCGCGTGCCGGCACGCTCGAGGGGTGCGCCGAAGTGCGGCGAGCCGAGGAACACGAGGTGGTCGAGCCTTGCGAGCCATGCGTGGCCGGCGCGCGCCGCGTGATCGCAGGCGCCGTGCGCGACCAGGCCGCCCATGCTGTGGCCGACGATCGCGAGCTGCTCGACCGGATGCGGCCACGCGCGGACGAGCGCTTCCATCCGTTCCGCGAACGCGCGACCGTTCGCCGAGATATGGAGGCCGCTGTTGTAGTGGAGGTGCACCGGCGTCCAGCCCCGGTCGCGCGCCAACGCGGCGCCGTGGTCGTGCCCCTGCCGCAGCCATTGCCGGTCGTTCATGCAGAGGCCATGCACGAGCACCAGCAGCCTCCCGCCGGCACCCGGAACCGCCGCCGACAGCGCGGCCCGCTCGAGTTCGAGCACGACGCCGTTCACGCGCAGGCGCATGGGAATCGCCAGCGGATTGCCGGTGGCGGCGAGGTAGTCGCCGAGCACGCCGTTGAGCGCCGCCACGATGGCGTCGCGCTCCTGCGATGAGGGCTGCTCCGCGACCAGCGGCGCGAGCGCGCCGAGCGCCGTGTCGAGGCCCGCGCCAACCACCCGGGTGACGCCCCGCACCGAGCGGTAGACGAAGCCCGTGATGCCGGTCGTCCGTCCCGCCGGCGGCGCGCCGAGCGGACCCGGGATTCGCGTGACGGTGTGGTGCATCGCCTCGACCAGGTCGGCGATCCCGAGCGTGGCGTCGATGGCCAGTCGCTGGAATCCGTGGAGGTCGGCGAGGCGAAAGTGGGCGGGCTTGTTCATGACGGATGCCTGCACGTTGCGCCACCGCGCGGCCGCGCGTCAAGCGCGGTCGCGACCGCATCGGCGGTGCCGCCCGACGCCCCGGCGCGGGCTAGAGCCTGAGGTTGTGCTTCTCGATCCGGTAGCGCAGCGTGTCGCGCGAGACGCCAAGGAGGCGCGCCGCCTGCGTCACGTTGCCGCGCGTCTGCGCCAGCGCGCGAACGAGCAGGTCGCGCTCGACGTCGCCCAGGTTCAGCCCGGCGTCGTCCGACGCATCGTCGTCGGCCGCTGCGGCGAGGTCGGCAGCGGCCGCGCGACCGGGCTCGGAGACCGCCAGCGTCGAAGTGAGCCGCAAGTCGGCGGCCTCGACCAGCGCGCCGCGCGCCATGATCACCGCCTGCTCGATCGCATTGCGCAGTTCGCGCACATTGCCGGGCCAGCCATATCCCCGCATCGCGGTTTCCGCGGCGGCCGAGAACGCGAGGTCGGGCTTGCGATAGCGCTGGCGTTGCTGGTCGAGGAAATGGCGCGCGAGCAGCAGCACGTCGTCGCCACGCACCCGCAACGGCGGCAGGTCGAAATGCACAATGCGCAGGCGGAACAGCAGGTCGGCCCGGAATCCGCCGTCGCGCACGGCCTGCTCGAGGTCGCGGTTGGTGGCGGCGATGATACGGACGTTCGCGCGCTGCTCGCGGACGCTGCCCAGCCGGCGCACGATCTTGTCCTCGAGGAGCTTCAGCAGCTTGACCTGCACCCGCGGATCGACGTCGCCGATCTCGTCGAGGAACAGCGTGCCGCCCGCCGCCGCCTCGATCAGTCCCAGCTTCCTCTGCTTGGCGTCGGTGAAGGCGCCGCGCTCGTAGCCGAACAGCTCCGCTTCGAGCAGGTCGCCGGGGATCGTCGAGCAATTGATCTCGACGAACGGCTGGTCGCGCCGCCCGCCTTCGAAGTGCAACGCGCGCGCGACGAGCTCCTTGCCGGTGCCCGTCTCGCCGGTGACGAGCACGGCGGGCAGGTCGACGTCGACCAGGCCGGCTTCGGCGGACAGCAGCCGGCCGATGGCGTCCTTCAGTTCGGCCATCGGCGGCGAACGGCCGATCAGGCGGTCGAGCGCGCCGTCGACAGCGAGCTTACGGCGATGGTAGGTGAGTTCCTCGCCGCGCTTCTCCTCGCCGAGGAGCTTCTCGAGGCGGAGCTTCAGCTCGCTCAGGATCACGGGCTTGATGAGGTAGTCCTGCGCGCCGGCCTTCATCGCCTCGACGGCGACGGATTCGCTGCCGTGCCCGGTCATCATGATCACGGCGATCGCAGGGTCGCTCGCCTTGATGCGCTTCAGCGTCTCGAGTCCGTTGATGCCGGGCAGCGCGTAGTCGAGCAGCACCGCCTCGGGGCGGAACGACTCGAGCTGCGCGAGGCCGTCCTCGCCGCTGCCCGCCACGCTGGCCTCGTAGCCGGCGCGGGTGAGGTAGGTGGCGATGTTCTTGGCGAGGGTGACCTCGTCGTCGACGATCAGGATCGCGGCCGGCATGTCAGGACTGCGCCATCGGCAGCGCCACGACGATCGTGGCGCCGTGCCCCGCCTCGCTTTCGATCGAGACCGAGCCGCCGAAGCGGGTGACGATGCGCTTCACCAGCGGCAGCCCCAGCCCCAGCCCCTTGCGCTTGGTGGTGAAGAACGGCACGAAGACGCGGTGCAGCTGGTCGCGCGCGATGCCGATGCCGGTGTCGCGGATCCGCACGTGGACCTCGTGCAGCTTCGGCGCCATGGTCGCCGTCACGTCGAGTCGCCCGCCCTTGGGCATCGCCTCGACCGCGTTCGACAGCAGGCTGTTGAACACGTGGCCGAGCCGCACGCGCTCGGCGCGCACCGGCGGCAGGGCGTCGTCGATGGCCACCGCGAGCTGCACGCCGCGCCGCTGCAGCTCGCGCTCGAAGCCGTGGAGGCTCGCCTGCAGCAGCGGCCCGACCTCCACCGGATCGAGCCGCGCGGGCTCCTGCTCGGAATAAGTGAGGAGCTGCCGCACCCATTCGCTCAACCGGTCGACCTCGGCCGTGATGTCGCGCGCCGATTCGCGCACGTGCGGCGACGGGTCGTCCTGGCACAGCTCGGCCGACGTGCGGATCGACGCCAGCGGATTGCGGATGCCGTGGGTGATCGCTCCGGTCATCTCGCCGATCACCGCGAGCGTCTCCGTTTCGAGCAGGCGCCGGCTTTGCGCGGCGATGGTCCGGTCCGCGCGGCGCACGATCCAGAACAGCGCCAGGTAGAGGAACGCGCCGCCGGCGAGCGCGAAGATCCAGATCATCCGGATGCCGCTCCGGATCGTCTCGAACAGCGCCACCGGGACGCGGTACACCTCGACCGCGCCGATCACCGGGCCGCCCGCCGCCGCGCGCACGGGAAGGTAGCTCTCCACGAAGTGCGGCTCGTTGCTGCGCAGCTGCAGGTGTTCGGGCTTGGCGTTCTCGGCGGCGCCGATCACGCCGGACTCGACGACGATCTTGCCCTCCAGCGCCTCCTCGAGCTCGTGGTTCGGCCCCAGGTACTTGCCGATGAGCGCGCCGTCGGTGGACCAGATCACCCGCTGGTCCTGCGCGTAGATGTTGGCGCGCAGCACGTCGGGCAGCTTGCCGACGTGCGCGAAGAACTCCTCGAGGCTGCGGTCGCGCGCGTTGGCGGCGGTGCCGAGGAAATACGCGCTGGTGTCCTGCACCTCGGCGATGCTCTGCACGACCTCGCTGATGACGGTGGCGTCGTGGTGCAGCAGGTTTTCCGTGAGGAAGCGCGACAGGAAGACCGACGTCATCACGCTGACGGCGCCGATGCAGACGAAGCTCAGGATGGAGAACCAGCGCGTGAGGCTGAACACGCGCCGGCCGCCCGCAGTCCTTGCGAGGATCGCGTCGGAGCGGGCGACGGCGCGCCGCGCGCCGGTGCGCCGGTCGGGCGTGGCGGCGGACGGGGATGCAGATTCGGTGTCGACAGGGGATGGCATGCAATTTCCAGGCGAATGGCACCGGTGGCGCCGGCAACGTTGTGGGCGATACCCACGATGCCATCACGGAGCAAGAATCATACTAGCGACGTCGCCCGGACGTAAGCGTCGCGGGCGACGTCGCGCCGCGCGCTCGCAAATGGCGAAAGAGGCAGCCCGGGGCTGCCCCTTTCGTCGCCGCCCCGGGGTCGCGCACCGCGCGGCCCCGGGGATTTGCCGGATGTGCCGTTACTTCGAGAAGCTTGCCTTCGCCGACAGGCTGCCGGACATCTGCACCGAGCAGATCGGCGCGGTGCCGACACAGGCGCCGCTCCAGCCGAGGAACGTCTTGCCGGCCGGCGGGGTCGCCGTCAGCGCCACGATCGTTCCGGGGTTGAAGAGCGCGGAACAGACGCTGCCGCAGTTGATTGCGTGGTCAGTTCCTGCCGGAGTCCCGGTGATCGTGCCGGCGTTGCTGGTCGAGACCGACAGCTTCAATCCGGACGTCGTGCCACCGCCGCCGCCGCCGCCACCACCGCCCCCGCCACCACCGGCGGCGACTGCCGCGTTGAAGGTCGCCGTCACGTTCATCACGTCGTTCACGGTGACCGCGCAGGTCGAGGCCGCGCCGGTACATGCGCCTGTCCAGCCGGCGAACGTGCTGTTGCTCGCGGCCTTCGCCGTCAGCGTGACGACGGTGCCGATCGCATACGTCGACGTGCACTTGCTGCCGCAGCTCAGGATCTTGTCTGCCGACGACACGTCGCCCGACCCTGCGCCGGCCTTCGCGATGGTCAGCGCCGGCACGGCGATGTTGGCAGCCGCCATCTGCGCGGTCAGCATGTCGCCGAGTTCGCCGTCCACGGGCACGTTGCAGGTGCCGTCGCCGCCGCAGATCACTTCATGCGTGATGGGATCGTAAGCACCGGTGTACGCGTAGGTCTCGTAGCGCCGGAGCACCGCGCGCGCGCCGCTCCCGGGCGAACCCGAGTTCACGTGCTTGCCGCGCTGGCGGTGCCTGCCGTCGGCCGGGGGACTCGGCTGCAGCAGCACCCAGTCGGTCTCGATCTGCGTGGGATCCTGCGGCACGATCGCGTTGTCCGCGGTCAGCTCGTCCAGCGCAACCTCGCGCTGGAGCTCGGTCTTGTAGACCTTCATCCACGTCGCGTTGCCGTACTGCGGGATCGGCGCGGGCGGCGGCGGCGGCAACTGGATCTCGGCCACCAGGACCGGGGGCGCCGTCGGCTGGGTGACCGGCGGCGGCATGAAGTAGTACGTCGGCGTCGGCACCGTCACGGCATTGGTCGAGCCGACGAGCTGGCCCGGGTTCACCGCGTCGGCGAACAGCCAGCGGTACGTGGTGACGGTCGGCTTGCCCGTCGCCGTGTACAGGAAGTGAATGCCGAAATGGTCGCAGCCGGCCTGGGCGTAGGCCGCGCTGCCCATGTAGCAGGTGCCGCCGAATGCGATGCCGGGCGGCTTCGGCACCGTGGCCGAGACGAAGCGCTGGTTCACCGCATCGTAGATGCTCTGGTAGCGGACGTAGACGCCGGTCGCGTATTCGGTGACGACCGGGTTGCCGAACTTGTTGCCGGTCCAGGACGGGCCGAGGTCGGAGGCCTTCACGCCTTCGATCTGGACCTCGAAGCCATAGGCGTCCTTGCCCTCGAAGTTGGCGGCGTCGAAGTTGCCGAGGCCGCCGACGATGTAGTTCGACTGGGCCATCGCCGCCGGTGCAGCCGCGTAGAGGCCGATGGACAGTGCAGCGCCCGCCGCAAGCCGCAGGTAGCGGACTGCGCCGGGACGCCGTTCGGAGTGCTGCGATTTCATGGTGTTTCTCCTGGTCGATGATGTTGCCGCTGATGTTGCCGCTGATGTTGCCTATCCAGCCGCCGCGGCGGATGCCAGCCTGTGAGGGCCCGTCCCGCGGAACCGCTGCTCGCTTGCGGGCTTCCCGTCGCGCTGCCTCTCTGCCGCGTCGACGTGGACTTCCCTGTACCCACAGAGCAGCGGGCTCGCACGGAAATACATCGAACAGGAATGATTCGTGATTCGCGATTCAATAACGCAATCGGCCGGTGCCGCTCGCGCGGGCACCGGCCGTGACGGCCGCAGGCTGCGGCCGGGTCAGCGGCAGGTCGGGACCGGCGGCGCCTTGTCCAGCAGCGTCGCGACGGCGTCGATCTGGCGCAGGTTGGTGCCGCAGAGCACCGAGCCGCGCGACGTGATGCGCCGCACGATGTCGTCCGGCTTGAGGCTGCGGTTGTAGCCGTGCAGCAGCGCGGCGACGCCGGCGACGAGCGGCGCCGCCATCGACGTGCCGCTCCACGTGGCGTAGCCACCGCCGGGAACGGTGCTGGTGATGCCGTCGCCCGGCGCCGCGATGCGAACCCACGAGCCGAAGTTGCTGAAGCCGGCCAGCCTGACGTTCGAGCCGCTGGCGCCCACCGAGATGAGGCCGTGCGCCGATTCCGCCGCAGGATACTCGCGCACCGCGTCCGTGCCCTCGTTGCCTGCGGCCGCCACGAGGAGCACGCCGCGGAAGCGGTTGCAGCGCGCCTCGTCGACGTTGTAGCCCGGGTCCGACAGGTCGTTGGCCGGATCGTTGTCGACCGGCGTCGAGCATGTGGCGAGTTGCGCGACGGCGTCAAATATCCGCGTCCGCGTGGTGGTGCCGAGGCTCATGTTGATCACGTGTGCGCCATCGTCGGTGTTCGGATCTCCGTCGGGATCCACCGCGTACAGCAGCGCCTCCGCCAGCACCCATGCGTTGCCTTCGCCGTTGGCGTCGAGCACGCGCAGCGGCATGATCGTCGCGCCCGGCGCGACCATCGCGAGGAGGCCGGCAACGTGCGTCCCGTGGCCGTAGCCGGCGTCGCCGATACCGCCCGCTTCACTCGGATCGTTGTCGTCGTCGACGAAGTCCCAGCCGCGAACGAGCCTTCCCGCGAGGGCCGGATGCCGCGCGTCGACGCCGGTGTCGAGCACTGCCATGCGCACCCCGGTGCCGGTGGCGATGCGCTGCGCATCGGGCAGCCGCAAAGCCTTCGGCGCCCATTGCGCCGCGTAGGCCTGGGCGGTGCCGATGGCCCACACCACGTTCTTGCGTGCCTCCGGGCTGCGGTGGATCGTGTTCGGCTCGGCGATGAGGACGTCGAGCTCGGCGGCGAGCGCCGCCAGCGTGTTGTCGACGCCCACGCTGTCGCTCACCCGGAGCCGGAAGATCGGGCGCTGCCCGAACTGCCCGAGCACGGTCAGCGCATACCGGTCGACAAGCGGCGCCAGCGTGGCCGTGGAGCGCAGCTTCACGAGGATCTCGCCGGCGACGGTCGCGTTCCCGCCGGACGCGTGGGTCGGAAGGCAGGCCGCGATTAGGGCCGCGAACAGCGCGATGCGGATGCTGCGCAGGACGTCTGGGAATGTGGTCATGGATCGATCTCGTCGTGTTTTGCCGGGGACTGCGCGAATCAAAGGTGACTGCATGGATTACTGCAACGCAAGGAAGATGCCAGAGCCGTCACGAGCCTGCCGCGCCCGCCCAGCGCCGTCGAAGGCCCCGAATCCGGGGCATGGTCCGACGCGTGCCGGGGGTTATCCCCCAATTGGGTGGGGCAATTGCCCCACCGCCGCCAGCCGCCTGCATCCGCCTCGGGCCGCCCGGGATGACAGCCGACGCCGCCAACCCGCCGACGCATTGCGCGCATCCCGGTCCCGCTTCCCACAGAGCGCGGCTTCGGCGGCCCGATACGTCGCGCGGAAGATTTCCTGCGGAAAAGGCGGCCCGGACGTGGCGGACCGCGATGGCGCTACCAGCCGCCCTGCAACGTGAACGCTGCCCAGTAGAACGGGTGCGGATGTTCCTCCAGCAGCGCGGTCCCGGCGTGCCGGAGCGCGGCCGCCGGCGTCTCGCCGCGCCCGAGCGCGCCGTAGAAATGCGCCATGAAGACACCGGTCACGGCGTCGTCGACCGGCCACAGGCTCGCCAGCACGCGCGAGGCCCCGGCCACCAGGAAGGCACGGACCAGTCCGACCATCTCGTCGCCGGTGCCCGCCTCGGCGAGCGCTGTCTCGCACGCGCTCAGCACCACGACCCCGGGGGAAAGTGACAGCGACTGCGCCGCCTCGACCGTGAGGGCGCCGTCCGCGAGGTGCAGCGCCGAGAACATCGGGTTGTCGGCGCGGAACTGCGCGTGGCAGGCGAGGTGGATCACGTCGGCCGCACCGGCGCGCGAACGCAGCGCTTCCAGCGTCGCATCGGCGCCGGTCAGCGCGACGGTGCCGGGAAAGAGCCCGGCCACGAAGCGCGCCTCCGCCGCCGCGTGCGGCAGCCGCGTCGACTCGCCCAGCACGAGCGCCCGCCGGGGCGACAGCGGCGGGCGGGACAGCCCGCGCAGCGCGATCCGCGCGCTGGGCGCCATCGCGAGCTCGAAGCGCCGGGCAAGGTATTCCTCGCCGTCGTGCAGTGCGGCGAAGGGAAGCGCGCCCAGCTGCGCGTGCGGCACGACCAGCACGCGCCGGCAGCCGTCCAGTGCCGCGCCGAGCGGCGCCCAGATCAGCGCGTGCAGCGAGCGCATGCGCTGCTGCATCCGCTGCGTGAGCGTCGCCAGGTGCCGCTGCACCGGCGCCGCGCCGTGGCGCAGCGATTCGAGCTGGAACCGTGCCGACTGCACCGCCGCCTCGACGTCAGTCCACGCCGCGATGCGGCGGACCACGCGGACACCCGCGCGCGTGACCACGCAGGCGAAGAGTTCGTCGCCCGCGACCCCGTACTCGACCAGCGCGTCGCCCGCCCCGAGCGCCGCCTGCAGCGCGGGTACGTCGAGGTCGTCGCTGTCCTCTTGCCTTGGCGCCGGCGCGATCGCCGGCACAGGCGCGGCCAGGCGCTGCCGCCGCACGCGCTCGAGCAGCGCCCGCTCGGTGCTGTGCAGTTCCGCCGCCGGCGCCGCGAAGGGCTCCCCGTCGTCCTGCAGCCGCTGCACCCGGCGATAGAGCCAGTTGAGGCGCGCGCGCAGCGCCCGGGTTCCGTCATCGTCGGCCGCGCCGCCAGCGCTTCCGTCCGCGCCGCCGTCGAGGCGCTCCCTGAAGCCGCGGGCCCGGCAGCGATCCAGTTGCGCGAGGACCTCGCCTGCCGCGGCCGGCGATGCGTCCCGCGCCAGCCCGTCGAGCGCGATCCGCAGGAGCTCGTGGTACGGGCGCAGGTGGTCGGCCAGGAAGGCGCTGCGAATCTCGTCGCCGGGAAGCGCGCGCCGCTGTTCCTCGAACAATGCGATCGCCGCGCGGAATGACGCTGCGGCCGCCGCAACGTCGCCCGCCGCGCGCGCCGCGAGCCCCTCGCCGGTCAGGCAGCGCACCTGCACCGTCAGGAGCTCCAGCTCGCGGGCGCGTCGCAGGACCGCCGCGAACTGTTCGCGCGCCTCGTCGCGGCGCCCCGCGGCGAACAGCGCGTAGGCGTGAACGACGTCGGCGCGGGCATGCGCCTCCGCCAGCCCGGCCCCGGCGAAGCCCTGCGCCGCAGCGCGCGCGAGATCGACTGCGGAAGCGGCGTCGCCGCCGGCCAGCGCCAGTTCTGCGCGCGCCAGCACCACCGCCGCCTCGCCGACGCCGTTGCCCTGCGCCGCGAACAGCGTCGCGGCCGCCACGAACGCTGCCGCCGCCGGCCCGGACTGGCCGAGGAGTGCCAGCGCGCGGCCGCGCTGCGCCAGCGTCCACGCCTGGTCGTCGGGCATCGACAGCGCCTCGAACTTGACCAGGGCGGGATCGAACAGCGCGAGCGCCTCGGGCAGCAGGCGCAGTTCGAGGTAGGCGTCGCCCAGCTGCTTTTCGGCGATGGCGAGGTGCTGCGGCATCGCCAGCGCCTCGTAGCGGCGCCGCGAACCCTCGAAGCCGGCCAGCGCCTCGCGATAGTGCCCGCGCGTGAACTGCAGCAGTGCCACCGATTCCTCGACCATCGCCTCCAGCACGGGAAAGCCGTGGGCGCCGGCGCGCATCCGGGCCCGCTCGTAGATCAGCAGCGCCTCGTCGATGTCGCCCATCGCCGTCACGGCGTCGGCCACGCCGATGTCGGCCATCACCGAATGCTGGTGGTCGCCGACGCGGGCGAACAGCACCGCCGCCTCCCGGTAGTGGCGCGCGGACTGCGGATAGGCATCGCGGCGCAGGTGCAGGCTGCCGAGGTTCAGCGCGACCTTGCCGGCCGCCGGGACGTCGCCGTGGGCGACGAACTCGCGTTGCGTGCGCTCGGCGCAGTCGGCGGCCTCGGCGTGCAGGCCCAGCATCGACAGCGCCATGATCTTGGGAACCTGCGTCCGGGCGGCGTCGTGGTCGCGTCCCAGGCCGCGGAACAGCCCGGCGGCGCGGTCGAGCGCAGCTATTGCGTCGGTCATCCGACCGCGCGTGAGGCACGCGATGCCGGCCGTCCATTCGGCGAGCGCCGCGATCTCGCGGGCGAGCGGTCCGGCCTCACCCGGCAGGCGGAGGCCGGCCAGCGTGTCGGCCGCGCGGGCCGCCCATTGCGGGTCGCTGCTCCAGGCCGCATAGCACGCATCCTTCAACGCCCATGCCAGCGCGCGCCGCTCGTCGTCGTCGAGCGCAGGCGGCGGCGCGCCCGAATCCACGAGCTGCCGTGCCAGCTCGGACGCGGGGCGTTCCTTGGTTTCGGCAGGCATCGGCAGGCGGGACCTAGCCTCCGGCGCCGAAAGCGGCGAACGGTGTGCGCGCCGGGACCGTCATCTCAGGATTCGCGCTCGCCTACGCTGATGGGCGGCAGCACGATCTCGTCGGCGCCGAGGCGCAGCGTCAGCAGGTAGGTGCCGCGCTCCACGCCGCCGATGCGGAACTCGCCGAGCGCATCGAGCGGCGCCATCCGGGTGTCGTGCGTCAGGATGTTGTCGCCGGCCTTTGCCACCAGCTCAACCACGCCCGCGTCGTCGGGACCGAGGACCTGGCCCGTGAGCGCGAAGCAGCCGGTGGCCGGCGTGATCCGCAGGTCGATGTCGCGGCCCATTGCGCTGAACAGCAGGTGGCGCGTGGCGGAAGGCACCGAGCGCATGCCCATCGCCAGCGGCGCCGCCGCCCAGCTGTCGAACGACAGCGCGGCGACGACGCGGCGGACGATTCCCTGGACGACGGTCTCCTGCGGCGCGGTCCGGGCCGCCGGCCACAGCGCGATGGCCGACTTCAGCAGGGCAGCCGGCGCGTCGCACAGCTCCGCTGCCTGGCGGACGACTTCAGCAAACTCATGATCGGTAAGGCTTTTCAAGGGCTTCATGGCGGCGGTCGGCGGGTGACTGGTACGCAACAGAGCGGCGCGGCGGGGTGGAAATACAAGGTCGCAGGCGATTCGTTCAGCTTGCGTTCAGGTGGCGAGGCGGCGCAGCTTGTCGAGGCAGCGCGAACGCGTCGGGCCGATGCTGCCGACCGACATGCCGAGCTGCCGCGCCACGTCGTCGTAGGGGACCTTCTCGTCGTCGTCCCGGAAGAGTATCAGCAGCAGCGTCCGGCAGCGATCGTCGAGCTTGTCCAGCGCCCGGCGGACGTGCTCGGCCTGCTGCAGGTCGGCCAGCGCATCCTCGGGCAGCGGCGCATCGTCCGCGATGTCCCAGTCAGGGGTCTCGTTGTCGGGATCGTCGGAGCCCGTCATCGACACCGTGCGCCGGCCGCGCTCGCGCTGCAGCAGCGCTTCGCGCTTCGCGGTGGTCACGATCCAGGCCTGCAGGCGGCCGGGGTCGGCGATCTTCGGCAGGTGGGCGATCAGCCGGGCGAAGACGGTCTGGAAGACGTCGGCGGCGGCGTGCTCGTCGAAGCCCATCCGGAGCACGATCGCGTAGACGAGCCGCTGGTAGCGGTTGACCAGCGCCGTCCACGCCGACGGGTCGCCCCGGAGGCAGCGCGCGACCAGTGCCCCATCGTTGTCGTCGTCGTCCGGTGCGGTCATGGCGGGAGGCGGAACCCGGCGCATGCGGATGTCATGACATGCCGGTCCGGGCCGCGATGATAGCCTCATTGGCCCGGAACGCCAACCGCACCCCGCGACGACTGTCAGGGCGGCGGCGCGAGTTCCTCGAACGCCGCCAGCGCGTCGGCCGCGTACATCAGCGACGGTCCGCCGCCCATGTAGATCGCGACGCCGAGCGCCTCCTCGACCTCGGCCCGGCTGGCGCCCAGCCGGTGCAGCGCCTTCAGGTGGAAGCCGAGGCAGCCGTCGCAGTGCTCGGCGACGCCGATCGCCAGCGCGATCAGTTCCTTCGTCTTCTCCGTCAGCGCCCCCTCCTTCATGGCGGCGTCGGCCATGGCGTCGAAGCCCTTCATCGTGTCGGGAATGTCGGCGCGCAGCTTCTTCGCCGACGCCGCGATCGACCGGGTGATGTCGCGATAGACCTTGGTCATGGCTTTTAGGCCTCCCTGACGCCGAGGCGCTTCAGCGCGATCTCGAGCGGGCAGAAGCGTGTGAACCCGCTCTGCAGCAGGTTGGCGCCGACGAAGGCGGTGAACCACAGCCAGTTGGCGCTGGCGAAGAACGGGCTCGCCGCCGCGCCGAGCGCGAGCGAGACGAGCACGAAGATGCCGGCGAAGATGCGGACCATGCGATTGGTATCCATCGCGAAACCTCCGGGTGGGACGCCGCTCACGGAAAGCGTTTCCGGTTGGCGGCGTAGTACAGAAGCGGGATGACGACGAGCGTCAGCAGTGTCGAGACCAGGATGCCGAAGATCAGCGCGATCGCGAGGCCGTTGAAGATCGGGTCGTCGAGGATGAACAGCGCGCCCAGCATCGCGGCGAGCCCGGTCAGCGCGATCGGCTTCGCGCGCGCCGCCGCCGAGTCGACCACGGCCTGCGCAAACGGCACGCCGCGCGCGACCTGCAGGTTGATGAAGTCGACCAGCAGGATCGAGTTGCGGACGATGATGCCGGCCAGCGCGATCATCCCGATCATCGACGTCGCGGTGAACTGCGCGTGCAGCAGCGCGTGGCCCGGCAGCACGCCGATGATCGTGAGCGGGATCGGGGCCATGATCACCAGCGGCGTCGCGTACGAGCCGAACTGCGCGACGACGAGCAGGTAGATCAGCACCAGCCCGACCCCGTACGCGGCGCCCATGTCGCGGAACGTCTCGTAGGTGACCTGCCACTCGCCGTCCCACTTCACCGCGTACTCGCGGAACGGGTCCGACGGCTGCCGGATGAAGTACTCGCCGAGGCGGCCGCCCTGCGGCAACTCCAGGCCCGCGAGCGCGCCGCGCACCGCGAACATCCCGTAGAGCGGGCTGTCGATCTTCCCGGCGACGTCGCCGATCACGTACGACACCGGCAGCAGGTCCTTGTGCATGATCGTGCGGTCGCGCGCGGCGTCGCGCACCTCGACCACCTCCGACAGCGGCACCAGCGCGCCGTCGGCGCCGCGCACGCGGATCCCGAGGAGGCCGTCGATCTTGACCTGGCGCTCGGCGGGCAGCCCGAGCCGCACGGGCACGCCGTACTTCGCGTCGCCGTCGCGCAGCATCGTCACGTCCTCGCCGTCGAGGGCGACGCGCATCGCCTCCACCACGTCGGCCGCGGCGACGCCCAGCACGGCGGCGCGCGCGCGGTCGATGCGCACGCGCAGCTTGGGCGCCGTGTCCTCGATCGAGTCGTCGATGCCGACGATTCCCGCCTGCCGGCCGAACTCGGCGCGGATGCGCTTGGCCACCGCGTGCCGTCCCGCCTCGTCGGGACCGTACACCTCGGCCACCAGCGGCGACAGCACCGGCGGCCCCGGCGGCACCTCGACCACCTTGACCTTCGCGCCGTGCGCCGCGGCGATGCGCTCGAGCGCGGGCCGCACGGCTGCCGCGATCTCGTGGCTCTGCCGGTCGCGGCTGTGCTTGTCGACGAGGTTCACCTGCAGGTCGCCGTTCTCGGGGGCCTGCCGCAGGTAGTACTGCCGGACGAGGCCGTTGAAGTTGATCGGCGGCGCGGTGCCCGCGTAGGCCTCGTAGTCGGTCACCTCGGGAATCGTCGCGACATGGGCGCCCATCGCGCGGAGCGTGGCCGCTGTCGCCTCCACCGGCGTGCCCGCCGGCATGTCGACCACCACCTGGAACTCGGACTTGTTGTCGAAGGGCAGCATCTTCATCACCACCCACTGCGCGACCGGCAGCAGCATGGAGAGCAGGATCGCGAGCAGGATGCCGACCCACAGCCACCCGCGCCGGCGCGCGCCGGCCGTGGCGTCGAGGAACGGTGTCAGCAGCCGAGCGAAGCCGCCCGCGAGCGCCGCGTCGAGCCGCGACGGCGCGTGCGACGCCGCGTGGTCGCCGCGCGAGAGCACCCGGGCGAACCACGGCGTGAACGTGAACGCGATCGCCAGCGAGATCAGCATTCCCATGCTGGCGTTGATCGGGATCGGCGCCATGTACGGGCCCATCAGGCCGCTGACGAACGCCATCGGCAGCAGCGCCGCGATCACCGCCAGCGTGGCGTAGATCGTCGGCCCGCCGACCTCGTCGACCGCCTTCGGTATCAGCGTCGACAGCGGCGCGCCGGGCTCGAGCCCGCGGTGCCGGTGGATGTTCTCGACGACGACGATCGCATCGTCGACGAGGATGCCGCTCGAG
>CALQLA020000054.1 GCA_943331295.2 Bordetella parapertussis
CGCGCCTACGGCGCCGTCGGCGGCTTTGCCCACCTCGCCACGCTGGTGAACCGCCTGAAGGCCTCGCGCCCGGGCGCGCTGCTGCTGGACGGCGGCGACACCTGGCAGGGCTCGGCGACGGCGCTGTGGACGAAGGGCCAGGACATGGTCGACGCCTGCCGGCAGCTTCGCGTCGACGTGATGACCGGCCACTGGGAGTTCACGCTGGGCGCGGCGCGGGTGAAGGAAATCGTCGACCGCGATTTCGCGGGGCGCGTCGATTTCGTCGCGCAGAACGTGAAGACCGCCGATTTCGGCGACCCGGTGTTCCCGGCCTACGTGATCCGCGAGGTCAACGGCGTGCCGGTCGCGATCATCGGGCAGGCGTTTCCGTACACGCCGGTCGCGAACCCGCGCTACTTCGTGCCCGACTGGACGTTCGGCATCCAGGAAGAGAGCCTGCAGAAGGTTGTCGCCGAAGCCCGCGCACGGGGCGCGCTGGCCGTGGTCCTGCTGTCGCACAACGGCATGGACGTCGACCTGAAGCTCGCGACGCGCGTCACGGGCATCGACGTGATCCTCGGCGGGCACACGCACGACGGCGTGCCGGCGCCCACGGTGGTCGCCAACGCCGGCGGCCGCACGCTCGTCACCAACGCCGGCAGCAACGGCAAGTTCCTCGCGGTGGTGGACCTCGACGTCCGCGACGGCAAGGTCGCCGACGTCCGCTACCGGCTGCTGCCGGTGTTCGCCAACCTGCTGCCGGCCGACCCGGCGATGGCGGCGCTGATCGCGAAGTACCGTGCCCCGTTCGCCGACCGGCTGGGCGAGAAGCTGGCGGTCACCGAAGGGCTCCTCTATCGCCGCGGCAACTTCAACGGCACCGCCGACCAGCTGATCCTCGACGGCCTGATGGCGGAAAAGAACGCCGAGATCGCGTTCTCGCCGGGTTTCCGCTGGGGGACCTCGCTGCTGCCCGGGCAGGCGATCACGTACGAGCACCTGCTCGACCAGACGGCGATCACCTACCCGTACGTCACCGTCAGCGAGCTCACCGGCGAGAACATCAGGACGATCCTCGAGGACGTCGCCGACAACCTGTTCAATCCCGATCCGTACTACCAGCAGGGCGGCGACATGGTCCGCGTCGGCGGCCTGCAGTACGCGATCGCGCCGAACGCGGCGATGGGCAGCCGGATCACCGCGATGACGCTCCGCGGCAAGCCGCTCGACGCGGCGAAGAAGTACAAGGTCGCGGGCTGGGCGCCGGTGTCGGAGGAAGCGCGCGCAGCCGGCGGCGAGCCCGTCTGGGACCTGATGGCGCGCTGGCTGCGCGCACAGAAGACCGTCGCGCCGCGCGCGGTCAACGTACCGAAAGTCGAGGGAGCCGCCGGCAATCCCGGCATGGCCTGACGCCGGTCGGCGCCCGTGCCGCGTCACTCCGGGCGGGGCGCCGCCTTCGCCCGCAGCTGCGCGGTGATCGCGACGAGGCGGGCGGGCGTCATCTGGCGCAGGATCGCGTCCTTTGACGGCAGCAGCACGCGCGCCATCGACCACGGCTTCGCCCCGGACGCCGGCGCCAGCCGGCCTTCGTACTTCGTGGCGAAGCGGGTGCGATAGGTCTCCCAACCCGACCCGAAGTCGCCGCCGGACTCGTGGATCACCGCGATCTCGGCGGTGATGCCGACGCGCCATCCGGCCAGGCAGGCCGTGCAGCTGAAGTCGACGTCGTAGCCGTGGAAGCCGTCGAAGGTCGCCGCGTCGAAGGCGATCGCCTGCAGCACCGGCCGGCGCACGGCGAAGAGCATCCCGTCGATCGCCTGCAGGCCCGGCGTGATGGCCGCGTCGACCCCGTACACGTGGACGTAGTAGCCCGGGCCGTTGCGGCTGGGCATGCTCATCCAGCCGTGCAGCCACGGGTGGCCGGCGGTGGGCCAGAACGCGTCGACCAGCCGCGACGTGCCGACGATGCCGATCACGTCGAGCGCCGCCGCGGCGCGGGTCAGCGCGCCGGGCATGCCGGTCGACGCGATGTCGATGTCGTCGTGGCTGAACACGACGATGTCGCCGGTGGCGCGCGCCGCGGCGCGGTTGTAGGCCTCCGCCAGCGAGCGGGCGTCGTGGATGCCGATGATCTCGAACGCGGTACCGGCGAACAGCGCGCGGTAGAGCGCCGTGACCCGCGCGTACCTGGCGGCGTCGATGCTGCAGATGACGATCGAGAACGAAGCGCCCGACACTGCCTTGCCCGCCCGTCAGGCGATGGTGACGCGGGCGAACCTGCGCTTGCCGGCCTGGACGACGACGGTGGCGCCGGCGGGGATCACCAGCGCCCTGTCGACGACCACGTCGCCGTCCACCTTCAGCCCACGCTGGGCGATGAGGCGCAGCGCCTCCGACGTCGAGTCGACGAGGCCCGCCTGCTTCACCAGTTGGGCGATCGGCAGCCCGGCGCCGGCCGTGTGCAGCGCGACGTCGGGCATGTCCTCGGGCGCGGCGCCCTGGCGGAAGCGGGCGTCGAACTCGGACAGCGCGTGCTCGGCCGCGGCGGCCGAGTGGAAGCGGGCGACGATCTCCTGGCCCAGCATCACCTTGGCCTCGCGCGGGTTGCGCCCCGCGGCGCACTCGCGCTTCAGCGCCGCGACCTCGTCGAGCGGGCGGAAGGAAAGAAGCTCGTAGTAGCGCCACATCAGGTCGTCGGAGATCGACATCAGCTTGCCGAACATGTCGTTCGGGGCGTCCGTGATGCCGACGTAGTTGTCGAGCGACTTCGACATCTTGTTGACGCCGTCGAGGCCCTCGAGCAGCGGCAGCGTCAGGATGCACTGCGGCTCCTGCCCGTAGTGCCGCTGCAGCTCGCGGCCGACCAGCAGGTTGAACTTCTGGTCGGTGCCGCCCAGCTCGACGTCGGACTTGAGCGCCACCGAGTCGTAGCCCTGCGCGAGCGGATACAGGAACTCGTGGATCGCGATCGGCTGCCCGTTCTGGTAGCGCTTGGCGAAGTCGTCGCGCTCCAGCATCCGCGCCACCGTGTAGTGCGCGGCGAGCTTGATCATGCCGTCGGCGCCGAGCGGAGACAGCCACGTGGAGTTGAACGCCACCTCGGTCCTGTCGCGGTCGAGGATCAGGAACACCTGGTCGGTGTAGGTCTTGGCGTTGGCCGCGATTTCCTCGCGCGACAGCGCCGGCCGCGTCACGTTGCGCCCGGTCGGGTCGCCGATGAGCCCGGTGAAGTCGCCGATCAGGAATGTGATGTGGTGGCCCAGGTCCTGCAGCTGGCGCAGCTTGTTGAACTGCACGGTGTGGCCGAGGTGCAGGTCGGGGCGCGTCGGGTCGAAGCCCTCCTTGATGCGCAGCGGTTGGCCGCGCTCGAGCTTCTTCACGAGTTCCGACTCGACGAGCAGTTCGTCGGCGCCGCGCTTGAAGACGGCGAGGTGGTGGGGGATGTCAAACGGCATGGCGGTTCGGTCTGGTTGGCGGGAACGGCGGCCTGGGGGCGTGGACCGCGGGCGGCGGTTCCCTGGGGGCGCAGCCGCCCAAGGGGGGGACGCGATAGTTTGGTAGAATCGCAGCTTCGCACCCTTTCTGGATGGCGATGGCTGCAGTCGACCCCCGGATTCTAGCGCAAAGCGCGCGCCGTCCCTCGCCCCCCGTCACGGGGCGCTGGTCCGGCTGGCATGCGCTGGCCGTGGCTGTGCTCGGCCTGTCCGGCGTCGCGGCCTACGGCCTTGCCCCGGACACGACGCTCGAGGTCATTCCGGTACGGACGATACTGCGCGACCTGCCCAATCCCGTCGGTGCGTTGCCGCACGCAGCGGCCGCCGCGCCGGCGGACCCGCTGTACTGGCGCGAGGAGCGGATCCGGCGCGGCGACACCATCGGCAGCGTGTTCGCGCGGATGGGCGTCGACGACCCCGAAGCCATGGCCTGGCTGCGCGCCGATCCGGGCGCGCGGGCCCTCTACCAGCTGCGCCCCGGTCGCCCGCTGCGCGTCCAGACCGACGCCGCCGGCCGGCTCGCCTCGCTGCGCTTTCTCACCGCCGGTGGCGACATGCTCGCGATCGACCGCCGCGACGACCGGTTCGTCGCCGCCGCGCGGCCCGCGCCGGTCGAGGTGCGCTGGGAGATGGCGGCCGGCACGATCGAGTCGTCGCTGTTCTCGGCTGCGGACGAGGCCGGGTTGCCGGATTCGGTTACGCTGCAGCTCGCCGACGTCTTTGCCGGCGACGTCGATTTCCTGCGCGACCTGCGCCGCGGCGACCGCTTCTCGGTGGTCTACGAGGTCCGCTACGTCGACGGCGAGGCGGTCGGCGCGGGGCGCATCGTCGCCGCCGAGTTCGTCAACCGCGGCATCGAGACGCGGGCCTACCTGTGGCGCGACGCGGCCGGCGCCGAAGCGTACTACGCCGAGGACGGCGCAGCGCGGCGCAAGGCCTTCCTCCGGTCGCCGATGGAATTCAGCCGGATCTCGTCCGGCTTCTCGCTCGCGCGGCTGCACCCGATCATGCAGACCTGGCGCGCGCACAAGGGCGTCGATTACTCGGCGCCCGTGGGCACCCCGGTCCACGTCACGGGCAACGGCAAGATCATCTACGCCGGCGTGCAGAACGGGTACGGCAACGTGATCCAGGTCCAGCACCAGGGCGTCTACACCACGCTGTACGCGCACCTGTCGCGCATCGCGCCGCAGGTCCGGCCGGGCGCGCGCGTCGCGCAGGGCGAGGTGATCGGCTACGTCGGGCAGACCGGCTGGGCTACCGGGCCGCACCTGCACTACGAGTTCCACGTCGGCTACGAGCAGCGCGACCCGGTCACGCTGGCGCTGCCGAACGGGGAACCGCTGTCGCCCGCGGACCGGCGCGTGTTCGCCGAGCGCATCGTGCCGATGAACAACCAGCTCATGCTCGCCCGCTCCTACGGCGGATCGCCGCTCGCGTTCGCCGAGTAGCGCGACCGCCGGAGGGCAGCCACGCATGCCTCGCGACCTCTGCGTCGGCGTGATGTCCGGCACGAGCCTCGACGGCGTCGACGCCGTTGTCGCGTCCTTCGACGACGGTGCGTGCGCCGTGGCGGGTGCCGCGCACCGGCCGTTCGCGCCGGCGCTGCGCGCCGAGCTCCTCGCGCTGCAGGCCCCCGGCCACGACGAACTCGCGCGGGCCGCGCGCGCGGCCAACGTCCTGGCCGACCTCTACGCGGAGGCGATCGGTGCCGCGCTTGTCCATGCCGGCGTCGCCGCCGCCGATGTTCTGGCTGCCGGCGTCCACGGCCAGACGCTGCGCCACCGCCCGGCGGAAGGCTGGACGCTGCAGATCAACAACGCCGCGCGGGTGGCCGAGCGCTCGGGCTTGACCGTGGTCGCAGATTTTCGTGCCCGCGACGTGGCCGCCGGCGGCGAGGGCGCGCCGCTGGTGCCCGCGTTCCACGCCGCGCTGTTCGCCCGCCCGGGCCGGCATCGCGCGATCGTCAACATCGGCGGCATCGCGAACCTCACCGAACTGCCGCCGGCCGGCGCGGCGGTGCGCGGCTTCGACACCGGGCCCGGCAATGTCTTCCTCGACCTCTGGTGCATGCAGCACCGGGGGACGCCGTTCGACCGCGACGGCGCATGGGCGCGGACCGGCCGCGTCGATGCCGCGCTGCTGGACCTCCTTTCGGCGGAACCCTATTTCGCGCTGCCGCCGCCCAAGAGCACCGGCCGCGACCTGTTCGATCCTGCCTGGCTCGACGCACGGCTCGACGCCCACGCCGCCCGCTCCGGCCGGCGGACGGCGCCGGCGGACGTGCAGGCGACGCTGCTCGCGCTGACCGTCCACGGCATCGCCGGCGCCATCCATGCGCATGCGCCCGGGGCCACCGAGGTCCTGGTCTGCGGCGGCGGCGCCAACAACGCCGCGCTGATGGCGGCGCTCGCCGGCGCGCTCGCGCCGCGCGTCGTCGCGACCACCGCCGCCGAGGGCGTCGCGGTCGAGCACGTCGAGGCGCTCGCGTTTGCCTGGCTCGCCCGCGAGGCGCTCGCTGGCCGGCCGGGCAACCTGCCGGCGGTCACGGGCGCGGCCGGGCCGCGCGTGCTGGGCGCGATCTATCCGCGGTGACCGCCGACGGCGCATTATGATGGGTGCCGCCGGGTCACCGGCGCGGTGAACCAGGAAGCAGTGCCGTGCCCACCCCAGTCCCTTCTCCCCGCCCCGACCCCGCCGCGCCCCGGCGCGGGATTCGTCCGGGCGCGCCTGCGCTGCGCCTGTGGCCTCGAGCCGTCTTGCTCCTGGTCGCGGCCGTGTTCGCCGCCGGCGCAGGCGGCCAGATACCCGGCCTGCCGAAACTGACGGAAGACGCGAAGCCGGAGGAGACCAGGGCGGCACCTCCTCCGGAAACCCTCGAGCAGGCGAGGGCGCGGCTCAACGCGCAGCTCGACGAAGCGCGCGCGCTGCGGGACCGGCTTGACGGCGATGCGGCGGCGAGCGTCCCCGACGGAGCGACTGCCGAGGAAGTGTCGGCGGCGCGCCAGGCGGTCGGCACGTTCGTGTTCGCGCTCGAAGGGCAGGTCCGGGCCCTCAATGAAATCGACGCTGCGCGAAAGGCTCGCGCGGACGCCGAGGCCGCGAACCGGCAGTGGACGGGTTTTCCCGAAAAGCCGCCTTATTCGGTGGTCCAGTCCGAGGCGTCGCGCGAGGAGGTCGAGTCGCTGCGCACCAAGATCCGCGCCCTGGAAACCGGGCAATCGATCGGCGAGCGCGAGCTCGAGCGGTTCCAGGCCGACGCCAAGCGTGCCGAGGCGGCGTCGCGGCTGGCGCGCGAAACGGCAGCCAGCACCATCGGGGCCCCTGCCGTCCTGGCCAACTGGCGCGTCGAGATGGCGCAGCTCAATGCGCGGTCGGCGGCCGCGCTGGCGGTGATGACGCAGGCCCATCTCGACACGTCGCGCGAACGGATCGCGGCCGAGCGCGAGCGCCTGGCGCTGGCCCAGCGCAAGCTCGACATCCTGCTCGCCAATACGAGCTTCAACGCCGCCGACCTCGAACGGGTGCGCCAGGTCGAGCGCGATCGCGCGGCGCAGATCGAGCGCGACCAGGCCGACGCGACGAAGCGAGCGATCGCGGCTTCGCGCGAGGCGGAGCAGGCGGCCAAGGCGCTCGAGGCGGTGCGTGCGTCGCCGGTGAAATCCGACGACCGGATCGCCGCGGCCGAGGCGAGGGTGCGCGCCGCCGACGCCGCGGTGGTCACGTCGCGATTCGAGACGGACGTCCTGCAGGGCCTTTCGAGCGTCGCGCGGGCGGCGCCCGACATGTGGGCCATGCTGTTCGAAGCGCTGACCGGCACCGACGCTAACAAGCGGCGGGACGCCGCCGCGCGCCTGCGCTCGGTCCAGGATCGCCTCAAGCCCTGGCGGGAATATGCGAACAGCCAGACCGAGATCATCCGCTCGGTTCAACTCGAGCAGGCGGTGCGGGTGGCGCAGGCCGAGGCCGGAACCGACGTGATGAAGTACGAGCGCGCGATCCAGGATTCGCTGCGGCAGCGTGCAGCCAGCGCCGCGCTGCTGGGAGAGAGCGCAGCCCGGATCGAACGCGCCATCGCGCGCTGGCTGGCGGACATCGCCGCGAAGGACGCCGCGCAACCGTGGACGGGGCGCGCCGCCGGCTACTGGGCGGATGCGGCGGGGTTCACGCGCAAGGCCTGGAACTTCGAGATGTTCGAGGTCGAGGAAACCGTCGTCGCGGACGGCCAGAAGATCACGGTCTCGCGCGGGGTCACGGTCGGCAAGAGCGTCGGCGCGCTGCTGCTGTTCCTGCTGGGCTACTGTGTGGTCGCCTGGCTCGCACGCCGGGTCGAGGGTTTCCTCGTCGCGCGGTTCGCGATCGGGCGCGCGCAGGCCCGCACCGTGCGGCGCTGGCTGGTCGCGCTTTCGGCCTTCGCGCTGCTGATGGCCACGCTCAACCTGGCGCGGATCCCGATCGCCGTGTTTGCCTTCATGGGCGGCGCGCTCGCGATCGGCATCGGCTTCGGCACGCAGACGATCATCAAGAACTTCATCAGCGGGATGATCGTGCTGATGGAGCGCCAGGTGCGCGTCGGCGACACGATCGAGGTCGATGGCATGACGGGCGCCGTCACGGAGGTCAACCTGCGCTCGTCGACGTTGCGCGGGTTCGACGGCGTCGAGGCGATCATCCCGAACTCCACGCTGCTGGAGCAGCGCGTGACCAACTGGACGCGCAGCGACCGCGTCGTGCGGCGGATCGTGAAGGTGGGCGTCGCCTACGGCTCGCCGACGCGCGAGGTCGCGACCATCATGAAGGAATGCGCCGATCGCCACGGCCTGGTGTTGAAGCAGCCCGAGCCGCTGGTGCTGCTCGAGGACTTCGGCGACAACGCGCTCGTGTTCGGGCTCTACATCTGGATCGACATCCAGCCCGGTGTGAACACCTCGCTCGTCATGAGCGACCTCCGCTTCATGCTGGAGAAGCGGCTGGCCGAGGCCGGCATCGAGATGGCCTTCCCGCAGCGCGACCTGCACTTCGACGCCGCGCGCCCGCTGCGGATCGAGCTGCAGCGGGCGGCCACGGCGCCGCCGTCGCCCGGCGCCGGCAGCTGACGGCTTTCGCGACGAGGCCCCCTCGGAAATGCAGACGGGGCCGCGAGGGCCCCGTCGTGGGTACACGGTGACGCGAAGGTCAGGCGGAGAACGACGACCCGCAGCCGCAGGTGGTGGTGGCGTTCGGGTTCTTGATCACGAACTGCGCGCCCTCGAGGCCTTCCTGGTAGTCGATTTCCGCGCCGGCCAGGTATTGATAGCTCATCGGGTCGATCAGCAGCGTGACGCCGCCCTTGACCAGCGCCGTGTCGTCCTCGTTGGCGACTTCGTCGAACGTGAATCCGTACTGGAACCCGGAGCAGCCGCCGCCGGTGACGAAGACGCGGAGCTTCAGCTCGTTGTTGCCTTCTTCTTCGATCAGGGCTTTCACCTTATCCACGGCATTGTCGGTGAATACCAGCGGGGAGGGCATCTCGGTCATAGCGTTCATGGCAACTCCTTGCATTCGATCCGGCAATTATCGGCCTATTCGCCGGTCACGGGCAACCCTGATCATTAGAGGGCTTTCCGCTGCGGCCGGGCCTGCGGTCAATCCCCGGTGCCGCGCTTCAATTCGACCACGGAAGCGGTGCCGGGTTCAGCGTGATTCAACCGGCCCTGCACCACCGCGCCGACGTGCATTTCGATCGTGCGGTACGACACGTCGCCGGTCACGCGCGCCTTGGCCTGCAGCTCGAGGTGGTCGTTGACGGCGATCGGTCCCGTGATCGTGCCGTTCACGACCACGTGCGAAACCTTGATCTCGCCGTCGATGCGGGCGTGTTCGCTGATCACGAGCGTGCCCGGCTCGCCGTCGGCGGCGACGACGTTGCCCTTCACGTGGCCGTCGATGCGCAGGCCGCCGGTGAAGGTGACGTCGCCGTGGACCACGGTGCCGGCGCCGATGAGGCTGTCGATGCGTTTCAGCGGCGAGGTCTTCTTGCGCTCGAACATGGAGGTCTCCTCACGGGAAATTCATGACGCGGGTCGCGCGCGGATTGGCCTGTCCGGCTTCGTAAGCCCGGGCGGTGACGGCCTGCACCTGCATGCCGGGCGGGACGCTGAACGACCCTTCGACGCGCTGATAGTACTTGAAGTTGAGCTTCAGCGCAGACGCCCCCTCGGGCTGCTCGTCCGGCAGCAGGATCACGACCGGCCGGGCCGCGGCGCCGGTTCCGGCCGGCGGCTGCAGCGTAACCTGCAGCGACAGCGTGCCGTCGAAATCCGCGGCGGGATTGCCGCCGCGGACCACCAGCAGCCGGTAGCGGTAGATGCCGTCCGTCACCGGCTCCGCGGCGAGGCGCTGGATCGACAGGCCGACCTGCCTGTTCGAATCCGACACCAGCTTCTGCAGGAAGGAGAGCTCCTCCTTCAGCTGCGAGTTCTCGCCCTGGAGCTCGGTCGCCTGCTTCGCCAGCGTCGACTGCGCGCCCTGCGTCATCGCAAGCTCGCTCTCGAGGCGCGAGCTCTTGGCGCGGAGCACGGCCGTCTCGGCGCGCAACTGCCCCGCTTCGGTCTCGAGCGACGTCACCCTGGTCTCGACCTCCTTGCGGTTGAAGCCGCCAAGGATCTGCCCTAAGTCGAAGCCCCACCACCACATCCCGCCGACGACGGCGACGAGCGCTGCGACGACGACGGCGCGCCAGGGCCATGCGAGATGCGTGCGCACCGCCATCCGCGGCGCGCTGATGCCGAAATGCCGGCGCAACCGGCGCAACAACTGCGGCAGCGGCATGCCGGCGGCCGGCTAGGGCAGGACCGGCAGGGCCGAGAGGCCCGTCGCTTCGGGCAGGCCGCACATCAGGTTCATGTTCTGGATCGCCTGGCCGGCGGCGCCCTTGACCAGGTTGTCCTCGACCGCGAGGACCAGCGCCATGTCGCCGCCCTGCGGCCGGTGCACGGCGATGCGGCAGACGTTGGCGGCCCGGACCGAACGCGTGTCGGGCATGCTGCCCGGGGGCATCACGTCCACGAACGGCTCGCCGGCATACCGCTTCTCGTACAGCGCCTGCAGGTCGACCGTGGTGTCGGTGAGCCGTGCGTAGAGCGTGGCGTGGATGCCGCGGATCATCGGCGTCAGGTGCGGCGTGAACACGAGCTTCACCGGCGCGCCGGTCGCGGCCTGCAGCCCCTGGACGATCTCGGGGTGGTGGCGGTGGCCCTTGACGCTGTAGGCCTTGAAGTTGTCTGAGGCCTCGGCGAACATCAGGCCGACCTCGGCCTTGCGCCCGGCGCCGGAGACACCCGACTTGCAGTCGGCGACGAGGTGGGCGGTGTCGACGATGCCCGCCTCGATCAGCGGCAGGAAGCCCAGCTGCACGGCGGTCGGGTAGCAGCCGGGGTTGCCGACGATCCGTGCCTTTCGGATCGACTCGCGGTTGACCTCGGGCAGCCCGTAGACCGATTCGGCGAGGAGGTCCGGGCACGAATGCGGCATCCCGTACCACTGCTCGAAGACGGCGGGATCCTTCAGCCGGAAGTCGGCGGCGAGGTCGATCACCTTGACCCCCGCCGCGGTGAGTTCGCGCGCCTCACCCATCGCCACGCCGTGCGGCGTTGCGAAGAACACGACGTCGCAGCCGGCGAGGTCGGCGTCGGCGGGATCGGCGAACGCGAGGTCGTAGCGGCCGCGCAGGCTCGGGAACATGTCGGCGACGCGGGTGCCTGCGTCCTTGCGCGACGTGATCGCGCGCACGTCCGCCTGCGGATGCTGCGCCAGGAGCCGCAACAGCTCGACGCCGGTGTAGCCGGTGCCGCCGACAATGCCGATCTTGATCATTCGCTACCTCGTGCCTGCGTGTGACGCCGGAGCGGACCCGGCGCGCGGATGGGCTTGGATTCTAACGCATCGTGCGCGGAAGGCGCCCTGCGCCGGCGGCGCCCGGAAATGCGAAAGGCCGCCTGGCGGGCGGCCTTTCGTGCACTGGGCAGTGCCGGCGCGCGGCGGAGCCGCGCGACCGCCTAGCGCTTCGAGAACTGCTTGCGGCGACGTGCCTTGTGGAAGCCGACCTTCTTGCGCTCGACCTCGCGCGCGTCGCGCGTGACGAGCCCGGCCTTCGACAGCGTGGGCTTCAGCGCCGCGTCGTAGTCGATCAGCGCGCGGGTGATGCCGTGGCGCACCGCGCCGGCCTGTCCCGACTCGCCGCCGCCGGCGACGTTGACCATGATGTCGAAGGTCGTGTCGTGGTTGGTGAGCTTCAGCGGCTGGCGAACGACCATGCGGCCGGTTTCGCGCGCGAAGAAAACGTCGACGGGCTTCTCGTTGACGACGATGTTGCCGGTGCCCTTCTTCAGGAACACGCGCGCTACCGAGCTCTTGCGGCGGCCGGTGCCGTAGTAGTAGTTGCCGATCATGGCGGGCTCAGAGGTCCAGGGGTTTCGGTTGCTGCGCCGCGTGCGGATGCGAGTCGCCGGCGTAGCACTTCAGTTTCTTGAGCATCTTGTAGCCAAGCGGACCCTTGGGCAGCATCCCCTTGACGGCTTTTTCCAGCGCGCGGCCCGGGAAGCGTTCCTGCATCTTGGCGAACGTGGTCGTCGAGATGCCGCCCGGATAACCGCTGTGGCGGTGGTACAGCTTGCCATCGGCCTTGTTGCCGGTGACGCGCAGCGCCTCGACATGGGTGACGACGATGAAGTCGCCGGTGTCCATGTGCGGCGTGTAGATGGGCTTGTGCTTGCCGCGCAGGCGCAGCGCGATCTGGCTCGCGAGGCGGCCCAGCACCTTGTCCGTGGCATCGACCACGAACCAGTCGGGCTTGATGTCCGAGGGCTTGGCGGAGAAGGTTTTCATTGGGGATTCCCGGGTGCGATCAATTCAGCAAAGTCTTGGAGAATAGTACGTTATGGGTCACCATGTCAATCCATGGCGGCCGACCGCGGAGTGCGCCGCGGCAAAAAAAGCGCGATCGCTCGGGATCGCGCTCGAACGTTCCGCCACGGAGGAGCCTGGAGGAAGGATCGCCGGGGGAGAAAGGAGGACTCGCGCGCCGACGACTCGCCATGATGGTGGCATGATGCGGCGCACAATGCAAGAAGCGGGTCCGGGGCATGGAGCGGATAAACGGCTGGGCAGGGCGGAGGGCGCGAATGAAGGCGAGGGTGAAGTGGCTCGAGGGGGCGAGTTTCGTCGGCGAGGCCGGCAGCGGCCACGCGGTGGTCCTCGACGGCGCGCCGGAGAACGGCGGGCGCAACGTCGGGATGCGACCGATGGAGATGGTGCTGATGGGCACGGCCGCCTGCACGGCGTTCGACGTGGTGCTGATCCTGCGCCGCGGGCGGCAGCCGGTCGCCGATTGCGTCGTCGAGGCGGAGGCTAAGCGGGCGCCGATCGATCCGAAGGTGTTCACCCACATCCACTTCCGGTACCGGGTCGCCGGCCGCGGCCTCGACCCGCACCAGGTCGAGCGCGCGGTGAAGCTGTCGAAGGAGAAGTATTGCTCCGCCACGCTGATGCTCGCGCACTCGGTCGAGATCACGTACGACGTTGAGATCGTCGAGGGCGACGCGTTGCCGCCGCCGGCGCAGCAGGCCCATACGGGTTGAGCGCGAGCGAAACCCGGGTGGGCGGGGCCATGGCACGGCTTGCCCCGGGTTTCGCTGTCGCTCGACGCCGGGCTACGGAAATGCAAGCCCGCCCATCCTGCTCGCGGCGGATCGCGGCTTAGCGGTTGTCGCGCAGCAGCCGGATCAGCGACGAGGTATCCCAGCGCCCGCCGCCCTGCGCCTGGACCCGCGCGTAGAACTGGTCGACGAGCGCCGTCGCCGGCAGCGCCGCGCCGTTGTTCCGGCCCTCGGCCATGCAGATGGCGAGGTCCTTCCTCATCCAGTCGACGGCGAAGCCGAAGTCGAACTTGTCGGCCGCCATCGTCTTGCCGCGGTTCTCCATCTGCCACGACTGCGCGGCGCCCTTGCTGACCACGTCCAGCACGCGCAGGACGTCGAGGCCCGCCTTGTCGGCGAAGTTGATGCCCTCGGACAGCGCCTGCAGCAGCCCGGCGATGCAGATCTGGTTGACCATCTTGGTGAGCTGGCCGCTGCCGGCCCCGCCCATCAGCGTCACGGCCCGCGAGAAATGCGCGAGCACCGGCTCGACCCGCGCGAACGAGGCAGGATCGCCGCCGACCATCACCGTCAGCTTGCCGTTCTCGGCGCCGGCCTGGCCGCCCGACACCGGCGCGTCGAGGAAGGCGATGCCGCGCGCGGTGGCCGAGGCGTGGACCGCGCGCGCGACGTCCGCCGATGCCGTCGTGTGGTCGACGAGCACGGTGCCCGCCTGCATCGCCGGCAGCGCGGCGCCCGCAACCGCGCGCACGTCGTCGTCGTTGCCGACGCACATCAGCACGAACTCCGCGCCCTCGGCGGCGGCGGCGGGCGTGGCCGCGCTCCTTCCGCCGTGCTGCGCGACCCAGCGCGCGGCCTTGTCCGCGCTGCGGTTGTACACCGTCACGTCGTGGCCGGCCTGCGCGAGATGCCCGGCCATCGGATACCCCATCACGCCGAGGCCGAGAAACGATACCTTGCTGCCCATGTCTACTCCTCCTGTTGTTGTTCCGCGGCCGGATCCTCGCGGCCGTGCCACCACTTGAGCGCAAGTATCGCCACCGCCAGCGCGAGCGTCACCACGTTGGCGACGATGATCGGCAGCGCGCCGACGCGGATGCCGTACCAGAGCCAGAGGCAGACGCCGACCGAGAAGAGGCCGAACATCCACCACGAGATGTCGTCGGCCGACCGCGTTCGTGTGATCCGCAGCAACTGCGGCACGAACGCGATGGTGGTCAGCGTCCCGGCGAGGAGCCCCAGCGCGTTGTCGGAGATCGCGGCGAGCGTGTTCATCGGCCGCCAACCGTCGGGAGCGCCGCGCGCGCCGCGGCGACGGCCAGGCGCACCTGCGCCGGCGCGGTGCCGCCCGGGTGGTCGCGCGAGGCGACCGAGCCCTCCAGCGTGAGAACCGCGTAGATGTCGGCGCCGATCTGCGGCGCGAACCCCTGCAGGTCGGGCAGCGGCAGGTCGGCGAGGTCCACGGAGAGCCGCTCGGCATGGCGCACGGCGAGCGCGACCGCCTCGTGCGCGTCGCGGAACGGCATGCCCTTCTTGACGAGGTAGTCGGCGAGGTCGGTCGCCGTGGCGAAGCCCTCGCGGGCGGCGTCGCGCATCCGCGCGGGGTTGACGTTGATGCCGCTGCCCACCAGGTCGGTCATGATCGCCAGCGTGTCGGCGAGCGTGTCGACGGTGTCGAACAGCGGCTCCTTGTCTTCCTGGTTGTCCTTGTTGTACGCGAGCGGCTGGCCCTTCATCAGCATCAGCAGCCCGACCAGGCTGCCGACCACACGGCCGGTCTTGCCGCGGACGAGCTCCGGCACGTCGGGGTTCTTCTTCTGCGGCATGATCGACGAGCCGGTGCAGAAGCGGTCGGCGAGCACGATGAAGCCGAAGCGGGGGCTCATCCACAGGATCAGCTCCTCCGCGAATCGCGACAGGTGGAGCATCACGAGCGACGCGGCGGCCGTGAATTCGATCGCGAAATCGCGGTCGGAGACGGCGTCGAGCGAGTTGGCGCACAGCCCGTCGAAGCCCAGCTCGCGGGCCACGCGGGCGCGGTCGATCGGGAAGCTGGTTCCGGCGAGCGCGGCGCTGCCCAGCGGCAGCCGGTTCATCCGCCGGCGGCAGTCGGCGAAGCGGTCCGCGTCGCGCGCGAGCATCGCCTCGTAGGCCAGCAGGTGGTGGCCGAAGGTCACGGGCTGCGCCACCTGCAGGTGGGTGAAGCCCGGCATGATGGTGTCGGCGTGGGCGTCGGCGAGGTCGATCAGCGCCCCGCGCAGCGCGGCCAGCTCGCCCAGCAGCGCGTCGATTTCGCCGCGCAGCCACAGCCGGACGTCGGTCGCGACCTGGTCGTTCCTCGAGCGCGCCGTGTGCAGGCGCTTGCCGGCATCGCCCACCAGCGCGGTCAGCCGCTTCTCGATGTTGAAGTGGACGTCCTCGAGGTCGCGCGACCAGGCGAACTCGCCGCGCGCGACCTCGTCGGCGATCGTCTGCATGCCGCGCTCGATCGCGGCCAGGTCGGAGGCCTCGATGATGCCGGCCGCATGGAGCATCCGCGCGTGGGCAAGCGACCCCGCGATGTCGACGGCGGCGAGGCGGCGGTCGAAATCGACCGACGCGGTGAAGCGCTTGACGCGGTCGGTGACCGGCTCGCTGAAGCGGCCGGACCACGCGCCGTGGGCCGGGGGTTGCGAAGGCCGGTCGGTGGCTGACATGAGGGCGGCTCGACATGCGGAAAGGGGTGGATGGGGCCGGGTGGAACCGGAGCGCAACCGGCGACGGAACGGGCGTACGCCGCCGACGGCGCTTGCCTTTCCCCGCCGCGCATGCGGACAATAGCAGGACGGCGGCGGAGGTCGCGGCCGTCCGCACCGGCGCGACGCATCCGGGATCGGCGCCGGTGGCCCTGTTGCAGCCGCTGCCGCGTTCCCCCGGATCCATGCGCGCACGAGCACCGAACCGGAGCCACAGGCGTGCCGCCGATTATAAGGCAAAACGAGAAGCCCCTTGCGTTCCCCGACCTGCGCAACCTCGGGGCGATCGTGCGCATCCTGCTGGGCGTGAACCTGGCGATCGCCGTCGGCGCGCTGGTGCACGCGCCACGCTGGGAGGACTGGTGGATCGCCTGGATGGATGCGGTCGCGACGGCCGAGCCGCACCTCCTGTTCCAGATGACGCTGCTGGTCGCGTTCGCGCCGTGGCTCGTGCTGCTGTCGTTCCGTGCCGGCAGCGCGCTCGTCCTCGCGGTGACGGCGGTGATGGGAATTTTCACGCACTGGCTGCTCGGGCTGCCGCTCGCTCCGGGTGCGCTGACGCAGTACCTCGCGCTGGCGCTCTGCGTCGCCGGGGCCATGCTCGTCTATTTCCAGCTGCGCGCCAAGGCGCTGTCGCCGGCGGTCACCGAGGCGCGCCTGCAGGCGCTACAGGCGCGGATCCGCCCGCATTTCCTGTTCAACAGCATCAACGCGGTGCTGTCGCTCGTGCGCGCCGAGCCGAAGCGCGCCGAGACCGCGCTGGAGGACATGGCCGACCTCTTTCGCGTGCTGATGAGCGACAATCGCGAACTGGTGCCGCTCGAGGACGAGGTGGGGCTGTGCCGGCAGTACCTCGCGCTGGAGCAGTTGCGGCTGGGGGAGCGCCTCTGCGTCGAATGGCACCTCAAGAGCATGCCGGCGGACGCGCTGGTGCCGCCGCTGGTGCTGCAGCCCATCATCGAGAATGCGGTCTATCATGGCGTCGAGCCGTTGAGCGCAGCCGGCGTGATTTCGATCAACATCTTCGCCAAGGACGGACAGGTGCACGCGATCCTGCGCAATCCCTGCGCGCCCGACGGCACGAGCCATCGCGCCGGCAACAAGATGGCCCTCGGCAACGTGCGCGAGCGCCTCGCGCTGCATTTCGACGCCGAGGCCGGGCTCGAGTCGCGCGCCTCGGGCACGACCTACGAGGTGCACATCCGCATGCCCTACCGCCGGGCCGGGCGCGGTGCGGCCGCTGTCCCGGGCCACGGCCGCACCGCGGGTGCCGTGGCGGACGCCGCCGACCCGGCGCCGCCTTCGCCGCTGCGCCCCGGGCCTCATGGCTGACGCGCCGCTCCGCGTGCTGATCGTCGACGACGAGGCCCCGGCCCGGCGGCGGCTCCGGCAGGTTCTGGGGGACTGTGCCGGCGTGCTGCCGCTGACGGTCGTCGGCGAGGCCGGCAACGGCCGCGAGGCGCTCGAGCTCCTCCATGCCGTGAACGCCGACCTGATGCTGACCGACATCCGGATGCCGGGCATGGACGGCCTCGAGCTCGCACGGCACGCGCTGAAGCTTCCGCATCCGCCGGTGGTGATCTTCACGACCGCCTACCAGGAGCACGCGCTGGCCGCGTTCGACGTCAACGCCGTCGACTACCTCGTGAAGCCGGTGCGCGTGCCGCGGCTCCTCGCGGCGCTGCAGAAGGTGCCGAACCTGAAGCCGCTGGCGCCGGCGACGCTCGACGCGCTGCCCGCCGCGGCCCGGCGGTTCCTGTCGATCACCGAGCGCTCGCGGGTGATGCTGGTGCCGATCGAGGACGTCGCCTATCTCAAGGCAGAGCTCAAGTACATTACCATTCGCACCGTGGAGCGCGAGTACCTGCTCGAGGAAGCGCTGACCAAGCTCGAGGAGGAGTTCGGCGCGCGCTTCGTCCGGGTGCATCGCAACTGTCTCGTCGCGCGCGATTTCATCCGCGGCTTCGAGCGCAGGGTGAGCGACGACGGCGACGCGCGCTGGGAAGTGCTGCTGCGCGAAGTGCCGGAGTCGCTGCCCGTGTCGCGCCGGCAGCAGTTCGTGGTCCGGGAGATCGGCCGCATCAACACCGAATGACCCGGGCGGCCGGCGCGCCCCTCGCGTCGCGCCCGTTGCGCACCACCGCCGCCGCGGCAATGTCGCCGCGCCGCCCCTTGCCAACCGCCGTCCCCATCGCGAAAGAGAAAACATGCCGCCTGCCTCCCAGTCCGCCGCCCGCACGCTGATCTGCGGTTCCCTCGCCGTCGACACCATCATGGTGTTCCCCGACCGTTTCGGGCGGCACATCCTCGCGGACCAGGTCCACATGCTGTCGGTGTCGTTCCAGATCGGGACGATGCGCCGCGAGTGGGGCGGCTGCGCCGGCAACATCGCCTACAACCTGAAGGCGCTGGGCGGCGCGCCGGTCGTCATGGCGACGACCGGCGACGACGACGGTCCGTACCGCGACCGCCTCGCCGGGCTCGGCATCGCCACCGACGGCATGCGCACCGTGCCCGGCAGCTACACGGCGCAGGCCTACATCATCACGGACCTCGACAACAACCAGATCACTGCGTTCCACCCGGGCGCGATGAACTTCTCGCACGAGAACCGCATCGGCGACGTCGAAGGCGTCGCGCTTGGCATCGTCGCCCCGGACGGTCGCGACGGGATGCGCGCGCACGTCGAGCAGTTCGCCGCGGCGCGGATCCCGTTCATGTTCGACCCCGGCCAAGGCCTGCCGCTGTTCTCGGGGCCCGAGCTGATCGAGATGATCGACGCCGCGACCTACCTGGCCGTCAACGACTACGAGGGCAGCATGCTGGTCGAGCGCACGGGGCTCTCGCTCGAGGCCCTCGCCCGGCGCGTCGAGGCGCTGGTGGTGACCATGGGGGCCGACGGCTCGTGCATCCACACGGAGGGCGGCGTGGTGACGATCCCGGCGGTCGCGCCGGCGGCGGTCGTCGACCCGACCGGCTGCGGGGACGCCTACCGCGGCGGGCTGCTGTACGGCATCGGCGCCGGCTGGGACTGGGAGCGTACCGGCCGGCTCGCCGCGATCATGGGCTCGCTGAAGATCGCGTCGCAGGGCGGCCAGAACCACGACGCCTCCCGCGCCGCCGTCGCGGAGCGCTACGCGCAGGCGTTCGGCGGCGACCCGTGGTGAGCGGCGACCCGTGCCGGTGAGCGCGGGCTGCCGGCGGGTCGCGCGGTGCCGCGCGGCGCCGTCCGCGCGTGCGGGAGGGCGCTGAATGCGCCCCCACCGGCTCACGCCGCTGCCCCTGCCGCTGCGCCTCTACCGCGGCGCCCGCGTCGGCACGCACATCGTGCAGGGCCTCGCCACGACGGCGCTCGTCTTTCCGTGGGTCGGGGTGCCGGTGCGGCAGCGGCTGATCGGCCACTGGTGCCGGGTGCTGCTGCGGATCCTGCGCGTCGAGTCGCGCGTCCACGGCCTGCCGGAGGCCGGCCTGCCCGGCAACCTGCTGATTGTCGCCAACCACATCTCCTGGCTCGACATCTTCGTGCTGAACACGGTGCAGCCGTCGCGCTTCATCGCCAAGGCCGAGCTGCGGCGCTGGCCCGTCGTGGGTCATTTCGTCGCCGGCTGCGGCACCCTCTTCATCGAGCGCGGGCGCCGGCACGACACCCACAAGGTGAACCAGCGCGCCGCCGAGGTGCTGGCAAGCGGCGACGTCATCGCGATCTTTCCCGAGGGCACCACCACCGACGGCCGCGACGTGCTGCCGTTCCACGGCTCGCTGCTGCAGCCGATCGTGGACGCCGGGGGCCACGTGCAGCCCATCGCCATCCGCTACCGCCGGATGGACGGCGAGCACAACGACGCGCCGGCATACGTCGGCGAGACGAGCTTCCTCGAATCGTTCTGGCGGGTGACGGCGGAGCGCGCGCTGGTCGTCGAGCTGCACGTCGCGGCGCCGCTGCCGGCGCGCGAGCGCCACCGGCGCGAGCTGTCGCGCGCCGCCGAGGCGGCTATCCGAACGGCTTTGGGGTCACCGGCAGGCGGCTCGGGACCTGGTAGACCCGGCGGTCGTCGAGCCTGACCGCGGTCAGGGTGCCGCCCCACAGGCACCCCGAGTCGAGCATCAGCAGGTTCGGCGCGAGCACCAGGTCGAGCGTCGACCAGTGCCCGCAGACGATCGTCCGGCCCGCCGACGCGCGCCCCTCGTGCGCAAACCAGGGCCGGTAGCCTGCGGGTGCCTCCCCGGGGCCGCGCTTTTCCGCGAACTCCATCTTCCCGTCCGCCGTGCAGAAGCGCATGCGGGTGCAGGCGTTGACCGCCACCCGCAGCCGGTCGAACCCCGTGAGCGCGTCGTCCCAGCGGTCGGGCAGGTCGCCGTATAGCGTGCGCAGGAACGCGTCATGGTCGTCCCCCGCCAGCGCCGCCTGCACTTCGCCCGACAGCATCAGCGCGGTCGCCGGCGTCCACTGCGGCAGGAGGCCCGCGTGGACGAGCAGCCGGTCGTCCTCGGCGACGACGAGAGGCTTCGTCCGTACCCAGGCCAGCAGCTCGTCGCGGTCGGGCGCGTCGAGGATCGGCGCGATGGTGTCGCGCCGGTGCTGCCGCGCGTGGCCGGCGGCGACGGTGAGAAGGTGGAAGTCGTGGTTGCCGAGCACGGCGGTCGCCGCGGCGCCGAGCGCCTTCACCTCGCGCAGCACGGCGAGCGAGCCGGGGCCGCGGTTGACGAGGTCGCCCACGAGCCAAAGGCGGTCGGTGCGCGGCGAGAAGCCGATCAGGTCCAGCAACTGGCAGAACTCGGCGTGGCAGCCCTGGATGTCGCCGATCGCGTAGAGGCTCACTGGGTTTCCTTCGTGCTTCGCGCTCCGGCGTTCGCGCTTGCGGCGGCCCGGCGCGCGCATGCCGGCGACGTTGCCGGAAACGGCGGCGGGAGGCTTGGTTGGCGATGGTAAGATGCGGGCCGATCTTATCACCGTCATTGCCAGCATCCTGCCTTCCCCGATGTCGTTCCCGCTCAATCCCGCGCAGCGCGAGGCGGTCCGATATCTCGACGGCCCGCTGCTCGTGCTGGCCGGCGCCGGCAGCGGCAAGACCCGCGTCATCACGGCCAAGATCCTGCACCTGATCGAGTGCGGGTACGACCCGAAGCGCATCGCCGCGATCACGTTCACGAACAAGGCGGCGCGCGAGATGCGCGAGCGCGTCACCGGGCTGCTGCATCGCGGCGGCGGCCGCGCGCCGAAGGACGACCTGACGATCTGCACCTTTCATGCCCTCGGCCTGAAGATCATCCGCAGCGATCCGGCCGCGCTCGGCCTCAAGTCGGGCTTTTCCATCCTGGGGCCGGACGACACGACGCCGATCGTCGCCGAGTTGACCGGCACAGCTGATCTCGCGCGGGCGCGCGCCGCGCAATGGAAGATCTCGCAGTGGAAGAACGCTCTGGTGCCGCCGGCCAGGGCGCTTGCGGCTGCCGCGTCCGATGACGAGCGGGTGGCGGCGGAAGGCTATGCCCGCTACGACGACGCGCTGCGCGCCTACCAGGCGGTGGATTTCGACGACCTCATCGCGCTGCCGGCCGCGCTGCTCGCGGACAACGCGGCCGCGGCCGCGAAATGGCGCGAGCGCTGCGGCTACCTCCTCGTCGACGAGTACCAGGACACCAACGTCGCCCAGTACCGGCTGCTGAAGCTGCTGACGGGCGAGCGGGCCGCGTTCACCGCGGTGGGCGACGACGACCAGGCGATCTACGGCTGGCGCGGCGCGTCGGTGGAGAACCTCGCGCAGCTGCCGCAGGACTACCCGGCGCTCAAGGTCGTCAAGCTGGAGCAGAACTACCGGTCGACGGTGCGGATCCTGCGCTGCGCGAACGCGCTCATCACCCACAATCCGAAGCTGTTCGACAAGAAGCTGTGGAGCGACCTGGGCCTGGGCGACGCGATCCGCGTCACCCCGGCGGCCGACGACGAGGCGGAGGCCGAGCAGGTGGTCCGCCGGCTGTCGGCGCACAAGTTCGAGCATCGCGGCCGCTACGCCGACTACGCGATCCTCTATCGCGGCAACCACCAGGCCAAGGTCTTCGAGAAGGCGCTGCGCGAGCAGAACGTGCCCTATACGATTTCCGGCGGGCAGTCGTATTTCGATCGCGCCGAGATCAGGGACATCGTCGCCTACCTGCGGCTCGTCGCCAACGACGACGACGACCCGGCCTTCATCCGGGCGATCACCACGCCCAAGCGCGGGGTCGGCGGGACGACGCTCGAGAAGCTCGGCGCGATCGCCGGCGCGCGGCACGAAAGCCTGTTCGCGGCCGTTTTCGCCCCTGAACTGGCGGCGGTGGTGCCGGCCCGGCAGCGGGAGGTTCTGGCGGCGTTCTGCGCGCTGGTCAACGACCTGCGGCACCGTGCGCCGCGCGAGCCGGCCGGCCGGCTCCTGGGCGAACTGGTCGCCGGGATCGGCTACGAGGCCTGGCTTTCGGCCAACTGCGACCGCGCGCAGGCCGCCGCACGCTGGCAGGGCGTCTGCGACTTCGTTGCCTGGCTCGCGAGACGGGGCGAGGAGGATAACCGGAACCTGCTCGACCTGACGCAGATGATCGCGCTGATCACGATGCTCGAGGGCCAGGACGAAGCCGAGCCCGATGCGGTCCGCCTGTCGACGTTGCACGCCGCCAAGGGCCTTGAGTTTCCACATGTTTTCCTGGTCGGGCTGGAGGAGGGCATCCTGCCGCACCGGGAGACGGTCGCCGCCGGCAACGTGGAGGAGGAGCGCCGGCTGCTGTACGTCGGGCTTACCCGGGCGCAGCGCAGCCTGCACCTGTCGTATTGCCGCAAGCGCAAGCGGGCCGGGGAATGGCTCGCCTGCGCACCGTCCCGTTTCCTGACCGAACTGCCGCAGGACGACCTCCGCTACGCGGGGGCGGTCGTTCCGCCGGACGAGGCCGCCCGGGAGCGGGAAGCCGGCCGTGCCCGCCTCGCGCAACTGAAAGCCGCGCTTTCCCGCTGATTCGGGGCCGGGAGGCAGCCTCGGTGCGTCGGGGCGAAGCCTGCCGGTCCCGGGCGCTGATGCGCCAGAGCAACAGTCTGCCGCAAACACGGGGTTCGGCGCCGGCAATCCTTGGACATGCGGGATTTTGCCGTGCTAACATCGTCCCCACTACCCCTGCAACCGATGATTTCGTAGTCGCAATTCCGATTTCGTGGGGTGCAGCCGCGGCGTGCGGCGTGACCGACGCCAGGCTGGCGCCGGTACACATGGAATCGATCGGGCAGCATGTTCAGTTTGCATTTGGAGTTAACAATTCGATTCTGTGGCGGAATCAATGACCGGCCACGGAATCTCGGCGGAACGACGTGATCGCTTGATCTTTGGTTGCCGAAACCTACCCCTGTCACTTAATGCGTGGAGTCAAAAAAATGAAGATGCAAGTCAAAGTTCTCATCGGTGCCCTCGGTGCGGCCGGCCTCGTTTCCGCGATGCAACCCGCGTTCGCCGACACGGTGAATCCCCCCCTGCTCGTTCCGCCGACGGCCCAGTCAGTCGCCCCGGGCACGTACACGGTGTCGTACCCGGTCGTGGTGACGCCGACGGGCGGCACGCCGCAGGCGTTGAACTTCGTCTACAACTCCAGCGGAACGTGGACGGCACCTGCCGGCTGGACGTACCAAGGTCCCCTGAACAACAACCAGAACACCGCGGTGTTCTCCACCGGCGTGGGTACCACGCAGTACGCCGTCGCGCTGTCGTCGACCGGAACGACGCAGTTCGTCCCCGGCCAGACCGCCGGAGTGGTCACCGGCCCGTCGGTCGGCCTGGTGGCGACCAACAACCCCGTCACGGGAACCGTCATCTCGGGCTGGACCTCGGCCACGGCGTCCGGTGCGATCGCCGGCGCGGGTTCGACGACCGCCGTCCTGGTGGGCGCCCCGGCATCGGTGCAGGTCATCGGCCTGAACCCCGGTGGCACGCCTCCCGCTGCCGCCGCTGTCGGCGCGCCGATCCTCGTGAATCCGACGACCGCCACGGCTGCGCCCGGCTTCGCGCAAGGCGCGGTCACCGTCAATTCGAACCAGCCGAACCAGTCGATCGGCTGGGGCCAGTACACGGTCACGGTACCGAAGACCCCGACGCCCGCGGGCACGACCACGATCAACGCAACCGTCGCCGGCAGCAGCGGCTCGGTCGGCGCGAACGGCATCTACCTCAACAACATCGGCGGCACGGCGACCTATAACACCGTCACCGGGGTCGTGAACGCGACGCCGACGCAGACCGCCGTGTTCAGCGTCGACACGTCCGGCAACACCACCGTCGGCGGCACGCTGGCAGTTGCCGGCGCGTCGACGACGCACGGCGTCGCCAACACCGGCAACATCGCCAACACCGGCAACATCGCCAACACCGGCAACATCGTGAACACGGGCAACATCGTGAACACGGGCAACATCGCCACGAGCTCGCTGACCGTGTCCGGCGCGACCATCACCAACGGCATCGCCAACTCCGGCAACATCGCCAACACCGGCAACATCGCCAACACCGGCAACGTCACGGCTGGCGGCAACCTCACGGCCGGCGGCACGCTGGGCGTGACGGGCAACACGACGCTGGGCGGCACGCTGTCGGTCACCGGCGCGACCATCACCAACGGCATCGCCAACACCGGCAACATCGCCACCACCGGCAACGTCGCGGCCGGCGGCAACGCCCTGGTCGGCGGCGCGCTGGCGGTCGCCGGTGCGTCCACGACGAACGGCATCGCCAACACCGGCAACTTCGCCAACAGCGGCAACGCCACGGTTGGCGGCACGCTGGGTGTGACCGGCGCGACGACCCTGTCGGGCGCGACGGCGGTGAACAACACGCTGGCGGTTACCGGCGCGACGACGATCGGCTCGATCGCGGGCACGGCTGGCAACACCGTCTCGGTCGGCAGCTCGGGCATCTCGCTGTCGACGGCCGGTGCTGGCGGCAACAGCGTCACGGTCAACGGCGCCGGCGTGGCGGCTGTCGGCGGCGGCGCAGGGCTGGCGTTGGCGAATGGTCGTGCGACGTTCGGTGGCGTGAACGGCGGTACGCCGATCACCGTGACCGGCATTGCAAACGGCAGCAACCAGTACGACGCCGTGAACTTCGGTCAGGTGCAGGACATCGAGAAGCAGCTGAAGCGCGGCATCTCGGCGGCGGGCGCGGTCGCGAACATCCCGCAGGTCGACACCAACAAGGCGTTCAGCCTCGGCGTCGGCGTCGGCGGCTTCGACGGTGAAACCGCGGTCGCGATCGGCGGCAGCGCGCGCATCTCGAAGGACGGCGTCATCAAGGCCAGCGTTGGCTTCGGCGGCGGCGGCGGATCCAGCGCCGTCTGGGGTGTTGGCGGCGGCTGGTCCTGGTAAGTCTGCATCCGGCGGGTCCCCCGGCGTATCCGGGGGATTCGCGGACGGCATGCGATACGCGCTCCGATTGCAGTACGGGGCGCGTATTTTTTTGGTGGCGCCATCGTCATGTCGGCGCCGCTCCCCGTGCCGCGGCGCGTTCCGGGAAGATCCCGGCGCCGCACTGAAGAGTCCCTCCAGCGAATGATCCGTAAATCTGCCGTTACCCCGGCCCTCGCTGTCCTGCTCGCGGCCACGACGGCCTTCGCCGCCGACGATGACAGCGTTCGCCTCGTGCGCAACATCGCAAACGGGCCCACGAACGGCGTCGCCACGGCCCTGTTCGCGGCGGGCGTGCGCAACTGCGCGCCTCGTGCCGACCAGGTTGCCACTTTCATGACCAAGGGCACGTCCAGCAGTGCCCTTGTGTTCCTGCCCGACCGCGATCCCGACAACTCGATGGTCTCGGTGTCGATGGAAGTCCTGACCGAGAACGTCCCGCGCATCTACGCAAGCGCGACGTTCTCGCCGAACACCGCGATCGGCTGCGCCGCGGAGTACGAGTCGGTCCAGTACTGGCCGGAATCCTGCACCGCGGTGGCCGCGAAGGTGTTCAAGGGCGCGCCGTCGGGCGGCACGCTCGGCAACGAGATCGGCATCCTCACGATCGGCCCCGCCGCGCGCGTGTTCCTGATGCGCACGACGCCGACGTCCTGCGTGACGATCAAGAAGGAGATTGTGAGGTAATCCCGGCGCGGCCGGCTGTGCGCCGGCATGCTCCGGACCGCATGGCGCGGCGCCCGACGTTTGACAGGCGGACGCACGCGCGGATAATTCGTAACGGCGCCGATTTGAGCTTCAGCTTGCGGGCGCCTTAAAAAATGCCGCTAAAGCGAGGTGCAGGCCGCGATCCGGGTGCGAACCCGGGGCGCCCGATCCCAAGGGACGCGGGCATCGCAGCGCCAAACCCGTTCCGCCGCATGCGAACGGGTTTTTTGTTTTTGTGGCCCCCGATGCGGGCCGAGGAGCAACGATGAGCAATGCCACGACCAGGCCGCCGCGCGGCTTCACCACGTCGATCCTGCACTCCGATCGCGACGCCCCGATCGAGCACGGCGCGCTGCACAAGCCGCTGCACCTTTCGGTCGCGTTCGGATACCGCGACGCGCGCGACCTCGCCGCCGTGTTCCAGGGCCGGGCGCCGGGCCACGTGTACGGGCGCCAGGGCAATCCCACGTCGTCCGCGCTGGAGGCCAAGCTGACGAAGATGGAGGCCGGCGTGGCCACCGTCTGCTTCGCCACCGGGATGGCCGCGATCGGCGCCGTGATGCTCGCGCTGCTGCGCGAAGGCGACCACGTCGTCGCAAGCCAGTTCGTGTTCGGCAACACGGTGAGCATGTTCGGCACGATGCGCGCGCACGGGACGCCGGTGACGCAGGTCGACGCGACGGACGTCGCGGCGGTCGAGCGGGCGCTCACGCCGGCGACGCGGATCGTCTTTGTCGAGACCATCGCCAATCCGCGCACGCAGGTCGCGGACCTCGCGCGGATCGGCGCGCTGTGCGCCGCGCGCGGCATCCTGTACGTGGTCGACAACACGATGACGTCGCCGTGGCTGTTCCAGCCGAAGCGGGTGGGGGCGGGCCTCGTCGTCAACGCGCTGACCAAGTACGTTGGCGGGCACGGCAACGCGCTCGCGGGCAGCGTCACCGACACCGGGCTCTTCGACTGGACGCGGTTCCCGAACATCGGCGAGGCCTACCGCAGCGCGCCGCCGGCGATGTGGGGCGTCACGCAGCTGCGGAAGAAGGGGCTGCGCGACTGGGGCGGCACGCTGTCCGCCGAGCAGGCGCACCACATCGCGGTCGGCTCGGAGACGCTCGCGCTGCGGATGGACCGCACCTGCGCCAACGCGCACGCGCTCGCGACGTTCCTCGCGGCCCACCCGAAGGTGAGCGCCGTCCACTATCCGGGATTGTCCGGCCACCCGCAGCACGCGCTGGCCGCGGAGCTGTTCCGCCACGGCGGCGGGCTGCTGTCGTTCGAGCTGGCCGAGGGCATCGACTGCTTCGATTTCCTGAACCGGCTGCAGATCGTCGTGTCGTCGTCGAACCTGGGCGACAACCGGACGCTGGCGATCCCCGTGGCGCACACGATCTTCTGGGAGATGGGCCCGGCGGCGCGCGCGGCGATGGGCATCGCCGAGCAGCTGATCCGCGTCTCGGTCGGCATCGAGGATCGCGACGACCTGATCGGCGACTTCGCGCAGGCGCTCGACGCCTGACGCATTGCCGGGAATTCGTGCCTTGCGGCACATCGCGTCGCCCGGGTTGAGCGGGAGCGTTGCCGGATCACGCGGCGCCGGAGATCCCGTGCGTCGTGGCACCCGCCTCGTCCACCGCGAGGTAGCTGCCCCGGTCGTACCAGTCGGACAGCACCCAGCGCTCGCACGCGTTGCCGTCGACCGCGAGGCGATGGAGCGCGGGTCGGTGCGTGTGGCCATGGATCATCCGGCGCACCCGGTGCTCGCGCAGCGCGGCGGCGACGGCGTCGGGCGTGACGTCCATGATCGGTGCCGGCTTGCCCGCCGTTTTCAGGCGGCTCCTCCGCCGCGCCCAGGCCATGAAGCCCCGGCGCACGAAGTAGGGCAGGGTCAGGAAGCGGCGCTGCCGCGCCGGGTCGTGCGACCACGCGCGAAAGCGCTGGTAGTCGGTGTCGTCGAGGCAAAGCTCGTCGCCGTGCAGCAGCAGCGTGGGCGTCCCGGCAACGTCGACCACAACCTGCTCGGGCAGCAGCGTCGCGCCCGCCGCCTGCACGAAGCGCGCGCCCAGCAGCAGGTCGCGGTTGCCGTGCATCACGCCGACCGGGACGCCGGCGGCGCTGACGCCGCGCAGCGCCGCCGCGACGCCCGCGGCCTGCGGGTCGCGCAGCTGGTCGTCGCCGATCCACGCGTCGAACAGGTCGCCCAGCACGTACAGCGCCGCCGCGCCGCGCGCCGGGCCGGCGCAGAACGCGGCGAACGCGGCCGCGAGCGCCGGCCGCGCCGGCGCGAGATGCAGGTCGGAGATGAAAAGCGTCGGCCGCATGGTCGGATGCGCGAAGGGGCCTCGGGGCCCGCCGCCGGGCCCGACAGCGGCGGCCTCCCGCCGTTACGCGGCGACTTCCTCGGCGGAGAGGATCACGACGTCTTCGGTCGGGACATCCTGGTGGAAGCCCTTGGTGCCGGTGCGCAGGCCCTTGATCTTGTCGACGACGTCCTGGCCGGCGACGACCTTGCCGAACACGCAGTAGCCCCAGCCCTGGTCGGTGGGCGACTTGTGGTCGAGGAACGCGTTGTCGGCGACGTTGATGAAGAACTGCGCGGACGCCGAGTGCGGGTCCGAGGTGCGGGCCATCGCCACGGTGTAGCGCGTGTTCTTGAGGCCGTTGTTCGCCTCGTTGGCGATGCCGCCGCGGGCGCGCTTTTCCTTCATGCCGGGCTCCATGCCGCCGCCCTGGACCATGAAGCCGTCGATGACGCGATGGAACACCGTGTTGTCGTAGTGTCCGTCGCGCACGTACTGCAGGAAGTTGGCGACGGTCTTCGGCGCCTTGGCGGCGTCGAGTTCGAGCGAGATGTCGCCGTGGTTGGTGTGCAGGATGATCATGTCGGATTCCTTATTTGGCGTCGACCACGAAGGCCTTGTTGATGATGACCTTCTCGACCGGCACGTCGCTGCCGAACGGTCCGCCGGCGCCGGTGGCGCCCTTGGCGATCTTGTCGACGACGTCCATGCCGGAGACGACCTTGCCGAACACCGTGTAGCCGTAGCCGCGGGCGTCGGGCGAGCGGAAGTTGAGCGGCTTGTTGTCGTTGACGTTGATGAAGAACTGCGCCGTCGCCGAGTTCGGGTCGCCGGTGCGGGCCATCGCGATGGTGCCCGGGGTGTTGAGCAGGCCCGCCTTGCTCGACTGCTCGGCCTCGATCGGAACCGGCGGCTTGGTCGGCTTCTGCTGGAAGTCGGCGGTGAAGCCGCCGCCCTGGATCATGAAGCCCGGGATCACGCGGTGGAACTGGGTGCCGTCGTAGTGCTTCGCCTTCACGTAGTCGAGGAAGTTCGCGACCGTCTTGGGCGCGGCCTCGGGGTTCAGTTCGACGACGATCTTGCCGGCCGTGGTGTCGAACTCTACCTGCGGATTGGCCGCGGACGCGGGCAACGCGAACGCGAATGCCGACGCGGCCAGCGCGGCGATGGAGAGGAGGAACGGACGACGCAGCATGGTTAAGCTCCTTCGTGGGTTGAGCAGTGGTTCGGATGCGGACGCTGAGAGACAGGCAGTGTCGCCGGCAAGTTCCCTGCCCGCGATGGCGCCCGCCGGCGCCTTACTTCGCCGCCAGCAGCGCGCGCGCGAGCGTGAGCTTCGCCGCCGCGGACTTGCCGGCGCGGTCGAGCGTGGCGGCGCGATCGTACTCCACGGCCGCCATGCGGGCATAGACGTCGCCCAGGTTCTCGTGCGCCAGCGCCCAGTCGGGAGCGGCGATCAGCGCGGATTGCAGCGCGGTCCGCGCGGCGCCAAGGTTCCCCTTCTGCGCGTACAGCACCGCGACGTTGTTGTACGGCTCGGGCAGCTCCGGATAGTCTTCCGTCAGCGCGAGGAAGGTCGCGATCGCGCCGGCATCGTCGCCGCGCTCGGTCTGCAGCACGCCCTTCAGGAAGCGTGCCTGCGCCTCGCGCGGGCGCTGCGCGAGCAGTGCGTCGACGCGGGCCTCCGCCGCGACGAACTGGCGCGCCGCGATGAGTTCGCGCACCTCCTTGATGCCCAGCATGTACGCCTTGCGGGCTTCGTCCGAGAGTTCGGGCGGCACGACCGCGACCGGGTCCTGCGGCGCGGCGGCGGCCGCCGCATTGGCCGCAGCCGGTTGCGCGACGGCCGCGGAGAGCGGCAGCAGGAGGCCGGCAAGCGCGAAGGCGAGGGCAGCGGGAACGGCAGGCGGAATGGTGGGCACCGGGTAAGGCCGCGAGGTAAAACGGGGATTTTAGCAGGCGGCCGGTCCGGGGACGTTTTTCGGGGCCCGCCCGGCCGCGCGATCGCAGGCGCCGCTTGCGGTCGCGGCGCCGGTGACGGAATAATGGCCGACTGCCGCGACGGCATGCCGGCGGCGGCCGACCGGGCCGCCTCCCGGCCCTGCGGACCGACGGAAGGACCGGCGACTGACATGAACAGGTGGCGATGGACGGCAGGGTGGGCATGAAGATGTCCATACCCGGGCGTGGCGCGGGCGCGGGTGCACGGCGCTGCCGTGCCGGGCTGCTCGCGGCACTGCTCGCGGCCGCAGGCTTGGCGCTGCCGGCGCTCGCCGCGGAGAGGCTCGCCGCGTTCACCGTGGATCGCGACGGCATCGCGGTGCCCCTCGACGGCGCCGCGGGCGATGCTGCCCGTGGCCGCGCGCTGGTCCGCGCGCGCGACGTTGCGAACTGCCTGCTGTGCCACGTGGTGGCCGATGCCGACGCGCGCCTCGCCGGCGACGTCGGGCCGCCGCTCGACGGCGTCGGGTCGCGGCTGTCGCCGGCGCGGCTGCGGCTGCGCATCGTCGACGGCACCGGCGCCAATCCGCAGACCGTCATGCCCGCCTACTACCGGATCGACGGCCTCGACCGTGTCGCGCCCGCCTATCGCGGCAAGCCGATCCTCAGCGCGCGCGAAATCGAGGACATAGTGGCGTATCTTTCGACCTTGCGATGAAGAACCCATCCCGCCTGTCCATGCCCTTGCCCGTATCGCCGGCGCGCCGCCGCGCGCTCGCCGGCGCGCTGGCGCTGGCCGCGCTCCGTGCGGTGCCGGCGCGGGCCGCCGCGGCGCCCGCGCTTCCCGACATTCCGGAACTGCAGGCGCTGCTCGCCGGCCGCGCGCCGAAGCAGGACCGGCTGGTGCTGGAGCTGCCGCGGCTCGCCGACGACGGCAACACCGTGCCCGTTCGGCTCATGCTGCCCGGCCCGTTCGCGGCAGGGGCGCCGGTGCGCACGCTGGCCCTGTTCTCCGAACGCAATCCGGTGCGCACGATCATCGTCGTCGACTATCCGCTGGCGGTGGCGCGCGTCGAGTTCGAGACGCGAATCCGGCTGGCCGGCTCGCAGCGCATCGTCGGCGTCGCGGTGCTCGCGGACCAGACCGTTTATGTCGCCGTCGCCGCGATCGAGGTCGCGGCATCTGCCTGCGTCGACGGGACCACCTGATGGCCTTCGCCCGAATCCAGTTGCCGGCGACCGCGAAGCGCGGCGACGCCGTGGAGGTCCGCGTGTCGATCCGCCACGCGATGGAAACCGGCTATCGCGTCGACGACCTCGGCCGCGCGATCCCGCGCAACACCATCCGCGAGATCGTCTGCCGCTACGGCGGTGTCGAAGTGCTGCGCGCGCACCTCGATTCGGGCATCGCCGCCAACCCGTACCTGCGTTTCTTCGTCACCGCCGTCGACGCCGGCGACGTGACGCTCGAGTGGATCGACGATGCCGGCGAGCGAGGCGAGGCCCGCGCGCGGCTCGCCGTCGCGTGAGTTCCCGCGCCGTTCCGGCGGCGAACTCCTTCGTGCCCGGCGCGAAGGCAGTCCGGTGATCCGGTCCGCAGTCGCTGCCATCGTCCTCGCTTGCGTCGCCGCGGTGGCGCAGGGGGAGGAGCGCCCGATCGCTCCGGCCGACCTCGCCACCGGCACGACGTTCGCCGCCCCGGCGATCCAGGCCATGCAGGCCGATGACGCCGCCAATCCGGCATTCCTGTGGGTCGAGCGCGGCGAGCGGCTGTGGCAGGCGCCGGCCGGGGCAGACGGCAGGAGCTGCGCGGCGTGCCACGGCGCCGCCGCGACGACGATGCGGGGTGTCGCCGCGCGCTACCCGGCGGTCGATGCCGCGTCGGGAACGCTGTTCGACGTCGAGGCGCGGATCAACGACTGCCGGACGCGTCGCCAGCGCGCGGCGCCGTTTGCACGCGAATCCGAGGAACTGCTCGCGATCACCGCGTACGTCGCGCTGCAGTCGCGGGGCATGCCGTTCGCGGTGTCCGTCGACGGCGCCGCCCGTCCGGCGTTCGAGCGCGCGCGCGCCTTCTACCACGAGCGGCACGGGCAGATGAACCTGTCCTGCGCGCAGTGCCACGAGCAGAACTGGGGGCGGCGCCTGCTCGCCGAGAAGATCAGCCAGGGCCACGGCACGGCGTTTCCCGCCTACCGCCTCGAATGGCAGTCGATGGGCTCGCTCGACCGGCGCCTGCGCGCGTGCCTCAACGGCATCCGCGCGGAGATGCCCGCAGCCGGCGCGCCCGAGACCATCGGGCTGGCACTGTTCCTCGCGTGGCGGGCCGAAGGGCTGAAGCTCGAGGCGCCCGGCGTCCGGCGGTAGCGGGTCTTACTGGACTGACTTCGCGCTGCGCGCTCCGGTGTTCGCCCTCGGGGCGGCCCTCGGGCTTACTGGACTACCTTCGCGCTGCGCGCTCCGGTGTTCGCCCTCGGGGCGGCCCTCGGGCTTACTGGACTA
>CALQLA020000055.1 GCA_943331295.2 Bordetella parapertussis
AAATGGCCAAGGGCAAATTCGAGCGGACGAAGCCGCACGTGAACGTGGGAACGATCGGACACGTGGATCACGGGAAGACGACGCTGACGGCGGCGCTGACGATGGTGCTGGCGAAGAAGTACGGTGGCGAGGTGAAGGCGTACGATCAGATCGATGCGGCGCCGGAAGAGAAGGCGCGGGGGATCACGATCAACACGGCGCACGTGGAGTACCAGACGGCGAACCGGCACTACGCGCACGTGGACTGCCCGGGGCACGCGGACTACATCAAGAACATGATCACCGGGGCGGCGCAGATGGACGGCGCGATCCTGGTGGTGAGCGCGGCGGACGGGCCGATGCCGCAGACGCGGGAGCACATTCTGCTGGCGCGGCAGGTTGGGGTGCCGTACATCATCGTCTACATGAACAAGGCGGACATGGTGGACGACGCCGAGCTGCTGGAGCTGGTCGAGATGGAAGTGCGGGAGCTCTTGTCGAAGTACGAGTTTCCGGGCGACGACACGCCGATCGTGATCGGGTCGGCGAAGCTGGCGCTGGAAGGGGACACGAGCGATATGGGCGAGGGTTCGATCCTGAAGCTGGCGGCGGCGCTGGACAGCTACATACCGCAGCCGCAGCGGCTGATCGACGGGCCGTTCCTGCTGCCGGTGGAAGACGTGTTCTCGATCTCGGGTCGTGGCACGGTGGTGACGGGGCGGGTGGAGCGCGGGATCGTGAAGGTGGGCGAGGACCTGGAAGTGGTGGGTCTGAAGCCGACGCTGAAGACGGTGTGCACGGGCGTGGAGATGTTCCGGAAGCTGCTGGACCAGGGGCAGGCGGGGGACAACGTCGGGGTGCTGCTGCGCGGGACGAAGCGGGAGGAAGTGGAGCGTGGGCAGGTGCTGGCGAAGCCGGGGTCGATCACGCCGCACACGAAGTTCAGCTGCGAGGTCTACATTCTGTCGAAGGAAGAGGGTGGTCGTCACACGCCGTTCTTCCCGGGGTATCGTCCGCAGTTCTATTTCCGGACGACGGACGTGACGGGCAACGTGACGCTGCCGGAAGGCACCGAGATGGTGATGCCCGGGGACAACATTTCGCTGACGGTGGACCTGATTGCGCCGATCGCGATGGAAGAAGGGTTGCGGTTTGCGATCCGCGAAGGCGGCCGCACGGTCGGCGCCGGCGTGGTGGCGAAGGTCATTCAGTAACGGATGTCCCCTGCCGCGCCGGGGCGCGCCGCGAGGCACCCGGCCCGGCACCTGAAATCCGAATTTGACATCTGGGAACGTACATGCAGAACCAACGTATCCGTATTCGCCTCAAGGCATTCGACTACAAGCTGATCGACCAGTCGGCGCTCGAGATCGTGGACACCGCCAAGCGCTCCGGCGCCGTAGTGCGCGGCCCGGTCCCGCTGCCGACCAAGATCGAGCGCTACAACGTCCTGCGCTCGCCGCACGTCAACAAGACGTCGCGCGACCAGTTCGAGATCCGCACCCACCTGCGGCTGATGGACATCATCGACCCGACGGACAAGACGGTCGACCAGCTGATGAAGCTCGACCTGCCCGCGGGCGTCGACGTCGAGATCAAGCTGAAGTAACGCAGCCAGGCAGTCGCAGCCTATACGCAACAACGGCATCAACGCAGCAGCAGCAATGAATGCCCGGCGCATGCCGGGGAAATCGGTCGCCGCCGGTCAATCGAAATCGGCGGCTTTGAGAAGGAACAGAAAATGAGCCTTGGACTTGTCGGTCGCAAGATTGGCATGACCCGCATTTTCACCGACGACGGCAATGCCGTCCCGGTGACCGTGCTCGACGTGGGCAACAACCGCGTCACGCAGATCAAGACCACCGAGACCGACGGCTACACCGCCGTGCAGGTCACGTTCGGCACTCGCCGCGCCTCGCGCGTCAAGAAGCCCCAGGCCGGCCACCTCGCGAAGGCGGGCGTGGAAGCCGGGGAACTGCTGCGCGAATTCCCCGTGCAGCCGGAACAGCTCGCCGCCATCACGCTGGGCGGCGTCATCGGTGTCGACACCTTCAAGGTGGGCGAGCTGGTGGACGTCACCGGCACGACGAAGGGCAAGGGCTTCACGGGCGTCATCAAGCGCCACCACTTCCGCTCGAACCGCGCGTCGCACGGCAATTCGCGCTCGCACAACACGCCGGGCTCGATCGGCATGGCGCAGGATCCGGGCCGCGTGTTTCCGGGCAAGCGGATGGCGGGCCAGCACGGCAACGCCACGCGGACCCAGCAGACGCTGACGGTCGTCCGCGTCGACACCGAGCGCGGCCTCCTGCTGGTGAAGGGCTGCGTGCCCGGCGCCGACGGCGGCCACATCATTGTCCGTCCGGCGGCCAAGGCTCCGGCGAAGAAGGGGGCGTGACAATGGACCTCAAGCTGATCAACGATCAAGGCCAGCCGGCCAGCACGGTCGCCGGCTCCGACGCGCTGTTCGCGCGCGACTACAACGAAGCGCTGATCCACCAGATCGTCACCGCGTTCCAGGCGAACGCGCGCGGCGGCAACCGGGCGCAGAAGGGCCGCGGCGAAGTCAACAAGTCGAACAAGAAGCCCTGGGCGCAGAAGGGCACGGGCCGCGCGCGCGCGGGCCGGGCCAGCAGCCCGCTGTGGCGCGGCGGCGGGAAGATCTTCCCGAACTCGCCCGACGAGAACTTCACGCAGAAGGTCAACCGCAAGATGTACCGCGCGGGCGTGGCGTCGATCCTGTCGCAACTGGTCCGCGAAGGCCGCCTGTCGGTCATCGAGGACCTCTCCGTCGAGGCGCCGAAGACGCGCTTCTTCGCCCAGAAGATGAAGGCCCTCGGCTTCACCGGCAGCGTGCTGGTCGTGACCGACAAGCTCGACGACAACGTGTTCCTGTCGTCGCGCAACCTGCCCGACGTCCTGGTGCTCGAGACGCGCGAAGTCGACCCGGTGAGCCTCGTCCGATTCAACAACGTGCTGCTGACCAAGGGTGCCGTGGCGCAATTCGAGGAGATGCTGGGATGAACATCCGCCCCCATCCGAGTCCCAAGAAGTTCTCGGCCGACCGCCTCGCGCTGGTGCTGCTCGCCCCCGTCATTTCCGAAAAGGGAACGTACGTCGGCGAGAAGCACGAGCAGGCGATCTTCAAGGTGCTGCCCGACGCCACCAAGCCGGAAGTCAAGGCCGCGGTCGAGGCCATGTTCAAGGTCCAGGTCGAGAGCGTGCAGATCGTCAACGTCGCCGGCAAGGTCAAGCGCTTCGGCAAGTTCACCGGCCGGCGCCGGAGCTGGAAGAAGGCCTATGTGTGCCTGAAGCCCGGCCAGGAAATCAACTTCTCGGCGGAGAGCTGACATGCCCCTGCAAAAAGTCAAACCCACGTCGCCGGGCCGCCGCGCGGTCGTCAAGGTCGTCCACCCGCACCTGCACAAGGGCGGTCCGGTCGACGCCCTCACGTCGAGCCAGAAGCGGGGCTCGGGCCGGAACAACAACGGCCACATCACGATGCGGCACAAGGGCGGCGGCCACAAGCAGCAATACCGGATCGTCGACTTCAAGCGCAACAAGGACGGCATCGCGGCCAAGGTCGAGCGCCTCGAGTACGACCCGAACCGCAGCGCGCACCTGGCACTGCTGTGCTACGTCGACGGCGAGCGCCGCTACATCATCGCGCCCCGCGGCGTGACGGTCGGCAGCGAGCTGATGTCGGGCCCGGAAGCCGCGATCAAGCCGGGCAACTGCCTGCCGGTCCGCAACATCCCGGTCGGCACCACGATCCACTGCGTCGAGATGCTGCCCGCCAAGGGCGCGCAGCTCGCGCGGTCGGCCGGCGCCGCGGTCCAGCTGCTGGCGCGCGAAGGAAGCTACGCGCAGCTGCGGCTGCGCTCGGGCGAGATCCGCAAGGTCCACGTCGACTGCCGCGCGACCATCGGCGAAGTCGGCAATGAAGAGCACAGCCTGCGCTCGATCGGCAAGGCAGGCGCCAACCGCTGGCGCGGCATCCGCCCGACGGTTCGCGGCATCTGCATGAACCCGGTCGACCACCCGCACGGCGGCCGCTCCAACGGCGGCGGCCATCCGGTGTCGCCGTGGGGCACGCCGACCAAGGGCTACAAGACGAGGCGCAACAAGCGCACCGACTCGATGATCGTGCGCCGCCGGCACGCGGCGAAGGGATAACCAGACATGGCACGTTCGATAAAGAAGGGTCCGTTCGTCGACGACCACCTCGTGAAGAAGGTGGATGCGGCGCGTGCGACCAGCGACAAGCGCCCGATCAAGACCTGGTCGCGCCGCTCCACGATCACCCCCGATTTCGTCGGGCTCACGATCGCCGTGCACAACGGGAAGCAGCACATCCCGGTGTACGTGTCCGAGAACATGGTCGGGCACAAGCTCGGCGAATTCGCGCTGACGCGCACCTTCAAGGGCCACTCGGCCGACAAGAAGGTTGCGGCCGCGGCGCCCAAGAGAAAGTGACGGTGACGACCATGGAAACCAAGGCAATCCTGCGTGGCGTCCGCCTCTCGGCGCAAAAGGGCCGTCTGGTCGCTGACCAGATTCGCGGCCTGCCCGTCGAGCGCGCGCTCAACGTGCTGTCGTTCAGCCCGAAGAAGGGCGCCGTGATCATCAAGAAGGTGCTCCTGTCGGCCATCGCCAACGCCGAGCACAACGATGGCGCGGACGTCGACGAGCTTCGCGTCAAGACGATCTACATCGACAAGGCCGAAAGCCTGCGCCGTTTCACCGCGCGCGCGAAGGGTCGCGGCAACGTGATCCTCAAGCAGACGTGCCACATCCACGTTGTCGTCGGCGACGGCAAATAAGGGCAAAGGGTCATGGGACAGAAAATACATCCGACCGGGTTCCGCCTCTCCGTCAACCGCAACTGGTCGTCGAAGTGGTTCGCGAACAGCAAGCACTTCGCGCCGACGCTGAAGGAAGACATCAAGGTCCGCGAATACCTGAAGAAGAAGCTGGCGCACGCCTCGGTCGGCAAGGTCACGATCGAGCGGCCCGCCAAGAACGCGCGCATCACGATCCACAGCGCGCGTCCGGGCGTGGTCATCGGCAAGAAGGGCGAGGACATCGAGACGCTCCGGGCCGAGCTGCGCAAGATGATGGGGGGCGAAGTCGGCCTCAACATCGAGGAAATCCGCAAGCCGGAAATCGACGCGCAGCTCATCTCCGACTCGATCGGCCAGCAGCTCGAGAAGCGGATCATGTTCCGGCGCGCGATGAAGCGCGCCATCCAGAACGCGATGCGCCTCGGGGCCCAGGGCATCAAGATCATGTGCGCCGGGCGGCTGAACGGCATCGAGATCGCGCGCACCGAGTGGTACCGCGAAGGCCGGGTGCCGCTCCACACGCTGCGCGCCGACATCGACTACGGCTTCTCGGAAGCCATGACGACCTACGGGGCCATCGGCATCAAGGTCTGGGTATTCAAGGGCGAAGTACTGGCGCACGGCGCCGAGCCGGCCGCCGCGCCGGTGCAGGCCCCGGAAGCGCCGAAGCGTCCGCGTCGTCCAGGAGTGAAGAATGCTGCAGCCAGCTAGAAGGAAGTACCGCAAGGAGCAGAAGGGGCGCAACAAGGGCGTCGCGACCGTCGGCAACAAGGTCAGCTTCGGCGAGTTCGGGTTGAAGGCTGTCGGCCGCGGCCGGCTGACCGCGCGCCAGATTGAGGCGGCGCGGCGGGCGATGACGCGGCACATCAAGCGCGGCGGGCGCGTCTGGATCCGGATCTTCCCGGACAAGCCGATCTCGCAGAAGCCGGCCGAAGTCCGCATGGGCAACGGCAAGGGCAACCCCGAGTACTACGTCGCCGAGATCCAGCCCGGCAAGGTGCTCTACGAGATGGACGGCGTGGACGAAGTCGTCGCGCGCGAAGCGTTCGCCCTTGCGTCGGCCAAGCTGCCGATCAAGACGACGTTCGTCCATCGCCTCGTGAGCTGACGGAGGACACCGTGAAGAAGACCGAAATCAAGAAGGCGCTCGCCGCGAAATCGCCGGCCGAGCTCCAGACCGAGTTGAACGCGCTCTTGAAGGAGCAGTTCGGGCTGCGCATGCAGAAGGCGACGCAACAGCTGACCAACACGGAAAAGCTGAAGGAAGTGCGCCGCAACATCGCCCGCGCCCGGACGCTCATTCATCAGAAGGCACAAGGAGCCCAGTCGTGAACGAGCAGACCGCAGTCGCGGCCGGAGAGGCCCCCAAGGCCGCCCCGGCGCCGCGCAAGACCATCATCCAGACGCTGACCGGCCGTGTCGTCAGCGACAAGATGAACAAGACGGTCACCGTGCTGGTCGAGCGGCGCGTCAAGCACGCGCTGTACGGCAAGGTGGTGACCAAGTCGAGCAAGTACCATGCGCACGACGAGAACAACGAGTTCAAGGAAGGCGACCTGGTCGAGATCGAGGCGTGCCGCAAGCTCGCCAAGACCAAGGCCTGGCGCGTGAAGCGTCTGCTCGAGAAGGCGAAGATCGCCTGATCGGCGGTGCGCGCGGGGGCCATGCTGCCCGTCCCTGTAGCCCGGCGTTGAGCGATAGCGAAACCCGGGTGACAGCGGCAACCAAGCGCCTGCCCCGGGTTTCGCTGCACTCAACGCCGGGCTACGCAGGAATCCCGTTCGCGCACCAGTAATCGAGCAAATAGTGTACGCAGGGGTTGCGGTAAAGCCGGGAAGCTGTCATAATTTTCGTTTGGCCTTCCGCGACACGCCGGCGCAGTAACAGCAGCAGTTCCGGCACGTGTGTCGCGGTCCTTCCCCGAACGGGGTCCAAAACTGGCCGCGGCAACAAACGCGACTGCAGTCAAACCACTGCGGCGTTTACCGCGGGTTAAGTTGGAGAAGCAACAATGATCCAGATGCAATCGGTGCTCGACGTCGCCGATAACACCGGTGCACGGCGCGTCATGTGCATCAAGGTGCTCGGCGGCTCCAAGCGGCGCTACGCCCATATCGGCGACGTGATCAAGGTCACCGTCAAGGATGCGGCGCCGCGTGGCCGGGTGAAGAAGGGCGAAGTCTACAGCGCGGTCGTGGTGCGCACCCGCCACGGCGTTCGCCGCGGCGACGGCGCCAAGGTTCGTTTCGACACCAACGCAGCCGTGCTCCTCAACAACAAGCTCGAGCCGATCGGCACCCGCATCTTCGGGCCGGTCACGCGCGAGCTGCGCAACGAGCGGTTCATGAAGATCGTCTCGCTCGCGCCGGAAGTGCTGTAGGAGGCACCATGCAGAAGATCAAGAAGGGCGACAACGTCGTCGTGATCGCCGGCCGCGACAAGGGCAAGCGCGGCGACGTCGTCCAGGTCGTCGATGCCGAGCACGTGCTCGTGGGCGGCATCAACCAGGTGAAGAAGCACCAGCGTCCCAATCCGATGAAGGGCGAGCAGGGCGGCATCGTCAACAAGGACATGCCGATCCATGTCTCCAACGTCGCGATCTGGAACCCCGTCACGCAGAAGGCCGACCGCATCGGCTTCCGCACGATGGAGGACAAGCGCAAGGTCCGCTTCTTCAAGTCCAACGGCGAACTGCTCGGCGTGTGATGAGGAATCCGAAATGGCTCGCCTGAAGGAAATCTATACCAAGGAAGTTGTCCCCGCGCTGGTCAAGCAGTTCGGGTACAAGTCCGTGATGGAAGTCCCGCGCATCGAGAAGATCGTCCTGAACATGGGCGTCGGCGAGGCGATCGGCGACAAGAAGCTCCTGGAAAACGCCGCCGGCGACATGCAGAAGATCGCCGGCCAGAAGCCCGTCATCACGAAGGCGCGCAAGGCGATCGCGGTGTTCAAGATCCGCGAAGGCTATCCGATCGGCTGCATGGTGACGCTGCGCCAGGGCCGGATGTACGAGTTCCTCGACCGCCTGATCTCGGTTGCCCTGCCGCGCGTCCGCGACTTTCGCGGCGTGTCGGGCCGCTCGTTCGACGGCCGCGGCAACTTCAACATGGGCGTCAAGGAACAGATCATCTTCCCGGAAATCGAGTACGACAAGATCGACAAGCTCCGGGGCATGAACATCACGATCACCACGACCGCGAAGACGGATGCCGAAGCCAAGGCTCTGCTCGCCGCGTTCCGCTTCCCGTTCAAGAACTGAGGTCGCCATGGCCAAACTGTCCCTGATCAACCGTGACGAGAAGCGTCGCAACCTGGTGAAGAAATACGCCAAGAAGCGCGAGGCGCTCGAAGCGATCATCAACAATTCGAAGGTGTCGGACGAGGATCGCTACGCTGCGCGGCTCAAGCTGCAGCAGTTGCCGCGCAATGCGAATCCCACGCGCCTGCGCAACCGCTGTGCGCTGACCGGGCGCCCCCGCGGCTTTTTCCGCAAGTTCGGCCTCGGCCGCAACAAGCTGCGGGAATATGCCATGCGCGGCGAAATCCCGGGCATCGTCAAGGCGAGCTGGTAACGAGGTGAAGCCAATGAACACGCCGGGCCGACCCAAGTGTGAATCGCTCCCCCTCGGGGGGAGGGCGCGCAGCGCCAAGGGGGTACAAGAATGAGCATGACTGATCCGATCGCCGATATGCTTACCCGCATCCGCAATGCGCAGATGAGGGAAGAGTCGGTCGTCAAGATGCCCTCGTCAAGGGTGAAGCTCGCCATCGCCAAGGTGTTGAAGGACGAAGGCTACATCGACGGCTTCAAGACGGCGGGCACCGAGGTCCAGCCCACGCTGGAAATCGGCCTCAAGTACCACGCCGGGCGGCCCGTGATCGAGAAGATCGAGCGGGTCTCGCGGCCGGGGCTGCGCATCTACAAGGGCAAGGACGACATCCCGCGCGTGATGAACGGGCTGGGCATCGCCATCGTCTCCACGTCGCAAGGCGTGATGACCGATCGCAAGGCGCGCGCCACCGGCGTCGGCGGCGAAGTGCTCTGCATCGTCGCCTGACCCGCAACCACGCAAAGAAAAGGCAACGCAAATGTCGCGCATCGGCAAATTCCCGATCCCGCTCCCCGCCAAGGTGGAAGTCACCCTGGCCGAGGGCTCGATCACCGTCAAAGGCCCGCTCGGCACGCTCACGCGCGCCTACGGCGCCGGCCTCGGCGTAGAAAAGCACGGCGATACCCTGGTCTGCACGGCGGCGAACGACAGCGTCAATGCAATGCACGGCACGCTGCGCGCACTGATTGCCAACATGGTCAAGGGCGTCTCCGAAGGTTTCCAGAAGAAGCTCACGCTGGTCGGCGTCGGCTACCGTGCGGCAGCCACCGGCGACAAGGTCAACCTGTCGCTCGGCTTCTCGCATCCCGTCGTCCACATGATGCCTCCGGGCGTCAAGGCGGAGACCCCGGTGCAGACCGAGATCCTGCTGAAAGGCATCGACAAGCAGCAGGTCGGGCAGGTCGCCGCCGAGATCCGCGCCTATCGTCCGCCGGAGCCCTACAAGGGCAAGGGCGTGCGTTATCACGACGAGCGCGTCGTGATCAAGGAAACGAAGAAGAAATAGTCGCCGCGAAGCCGTTTGCGCTTCGCCCGCCGAAAGAGGTTATCGATGAACAAGAACCAAGCCCGTCTCCGTCGCGCCAGCAAGACGCGGTACCGCATTGCCGAGCAGCGTGCGATGCGTCTCGTCGTGAGCCGGTCGAACTGCCACATCTACGCGCAGATCATCGCGCCGACCGGCGACAAGGTGCTCGCGAGCGCGTCGACGGTCGAGGCCGATCTCCGCAAGGAATTGTCCAACGGCGGCAACAAGGCCGCCGCGGTCATCGTGGGCAAGCGCATCGCCGAACGCGCGAAGGCGCTCGGCATCGAGGCGGTCGCGTTCGACCGCTCGGGTTACCGGTACCACGGCCGCGTCCAGGCGCTGGCCGACGCGGCACGCGAGAACGGCCTGAAATTCTGACGCCGCACCGACAGGGATAAGCTCATCATGGCAAGAATGCAACAACGCATGCAGCAGCAGGACACCGGCGACGGGCTGCGCGAGAAAATGATCAGCATCAACCGGGTCACCAAGGTCGTGAAGGGTGGCCGGATCCTGGGCTTCGCGGCACTGGCCGTGGTCGGTGACGGCGACGGCCGCATCGGCATGGGCAAGGGCAAGGCCAAGGAAGTGCCGGTCGCCATCCAGAAGGCGATGGAAGAGGCCCGGCGCAAGATGGTCAAGGTCAGGCTGAAGGGCGGCACGCTGCACCATGCCGTCGAAGGCCGCCACGGCGCCACCAAGGTGTTCATGCAGCCGGCTTCGGACGGCACGGGCGTGATCGCCGGCGGCCCGATGCGCGCGGTGTTCGAGGTGGTCGGCGTGACCAACATCCTGGCCAAGTGCCACGGCTCGACGAACCCGTACAACCTCGTCCGCGCCACCATCAATGCGCTCGAGAACATGAATTCCCCGGCCGACGTCGCCGCCAAGCGCGGCATGACGGTCGAAGAACTGATGGGTGCCTGATCATGGCTGAATCGAAGAAGCTCCGCGTCACGCTGGTCAAGAGCATCGCCAGCACGAAGCAGGACCATCGCGCGACCGCGCGGGGGCTCGGCCTCAAGTGGACGAACCACACGGTCGACGTGATCGACACGCCGTCGACGCGCGGCATGGTGAACAAGATCGGCTACCTGCTGAAGGTAGTCGAGGTAAGTGCTTAAACACGGAATTGAGCTGGAGTCAGCCATGCGCTTGAACACGATCAAACCGGCCGAAGGGTCGAACAAGGCCCGCCGCCGCGTCGGGCGCGGCATCGGCTCGGGCCTGGGCAAGACGGCCGGGCGCGGACACAAGGGCCAGAAGTCCCGGTCCGGCGGCTTCCACAAGACCGGCTTCGAAGGCGGCCAGATGCCGCTGCAACGGCGGCTGCCTAAGCGCGGCTTCGTCTCGACCACGCGCGACGACACCGCGGAAGTCCGGATGAGCGACTTGGCGAAGCTGCCCGTCACCGACATCGACCTGCTCGCGCTGCGCGCGGCCGGGCTCGTGCCGGCGAGGGCCAAGGCGGCCAAGGTCATCAAGACGGGCAAGATCGAGAAGGCGGTGAAGCTCACGGGCATCGCCGCGACGAAGGGCGCCAAGGCTGCGATCGAAGCGGCCGGCGGCAGCGTCGCCTGACCGCGACGCCGGACGAATCACCGGGAACACACGTTGGCCACGACCAATCCAGCTCTGAAGAGTGGTTCCAAGTACGCCGATCTGAAGCGGCGGCTCTGGTTCCTGCTGGGCGCGCTCGTCGTATACCGGATCGGGACCCACATCCCGGTGCCGGGCATCAACGCGAGCGTGCTGGACGACCTGTTCAAGTCGCAGCAGGGCGGCATCCTCGGGCTGTTCAACGTCTTTTCGGGTGGCGCGCTGCAGCGCTTCTCGATCCTGGCGCTCGGGATCATGCCGTACATCTCGGCGTCGATCATCATGCAGTTGTGCACGGTTGTCGTTCCCTCGCTCGAGAACCTGAAGAAGGAAGGCGAGGCCGGCCGCCGCAAGATCACGCAGTACACGCGCTACGCGACGCTGGGCCTGGCGTTCTTCCAGGCGCTCGGCATCTCGATCGCGCTGGAGGCGCAGCAGGGGCTGGTCGTCGCCCCGGGCCTGGGCTTCCGCATCGTCACCGCGGTCACGCTGGTGACGGGCACGATGTTCCTGATGTGGCTGGGCGAGCAGATCACCGAGCGCGGCCTCGGCAACGGGATCTCGCTGCTGATCTTCGCCGGCATCGCGGCGGGCCTGCCCAATGCGATCGGCCTTACGCTGGAGCAGGCACGGACCGGCGCGTACTCGATCCCTCTGGTGCTGGGAATCGCCATCCTGGTCGTCGTGGTGACCGGATTCGTGGTGTTCGTCGAGCGGGCGGTGCGCAAGATCCTCGTCAACTATGCGAAGCGCCAGGTCGGCAACAAGGTCTACCAGGGGCAGAGCTCGCACCTGCCGCTCAAGCTCAACATGGCCGGCGTGATCCCGCCGATCTTCGCGTCGTCGATCATTCTGTTCCCGGCGACGATCGCGCAGTGGTTCGGCAGCGGCGAGAACACGATCTGGCTGCGCGACCTCGCGAACACGCTCGGGCCGGGGCAGCCGGTGCATGAAATCCTGTACGCGGCGGCCATCGTGTTCTTCTGCTTCTTCTACACGGCGCTGCAGTACAACCCGAAGGAGACGGCCGAGAACCTGAAGAAGAGCGGCGCGTTCATCCCTGGCTACCGTCCGGGCGACCAGACCGCCAAGTACATCGAGAAGATCACGCTCCGGCTGACGCTCCTCGGTTCGCTGTACCTCGTCGTGGTGTGCTTCGTGCCGAACTTCCTGATCGCATGGAAGAACGTGCCGTTCTACTTCGGCGGCACCTCCCTGCTGATCATCGTGGTGGTGACGATGGACTTCATGACCCAGGTGCAGGCGTACCTGATGTCGCAGCAGTACGAGAGCCTGCTGAAGAAGGCCAATTTCAAGGGTGGTCTCCCCACGCGCTGATGTCGAAAGAAGAAACGATCCAAATGCAGGGCGAGATCCTGGAGACGCTGCCCAACGCGACGTTCCGGGTGAAGCTGGAGAATGGCCACGTCGTCCTCGGCCACATCTCCGGAAAGATGCGAATGCACTACATCAAGATATTGCCGGGCGACAAGGTGACGGTGGATCTCACGCCGTACGACCTGACCCGGGCCCGGATCATCTTCCGGGCGAAGTGAGAACGACAACAGTCATCCGTTGGCGGTCGGCGGCACAGCGCCACCGGCTCAACACCGAAAGAGGTGTGAAATGAAAGTACTGGCTTCGGTCAAGAAAATCTGCCGCAACTGCAAGATCATCCGGCGCAACGGTGTCGTGCGTGTCATCTGCACGGACCCCCGGCACAAGCAGCGGCAAGGCTAACGACCCCGATCACGACAGAGTAGACGACAGGTAACCGCTATGGCCCGTATTGCAGGCGTCAACATCCCGAATCACCAGCACGCCGTCATCGCGCTGACCGCGATCTATGGCATCGGCCGGCCGCGCGCCAAGGCGATCTGCGCCGCCGCGAACGTGCTGACCACGGCCAAGGTCAAGGACCTCTCCGACGCCGACATGGACCGCCTGCGCGAGCAGGTGACCAAGTTCACCGTCGAGGGCGACCTGCGCCGCGAAGTCACGATGAGCATCAAGCGCCTGATGGACCTCGGCTGCTACCGCGGCGTCCGTCATCGTCGCGGCCTGCCGGTCCGCGGCCAGCGCACGCGCACGAATGCGCGCACGCGCAAGGGCCCGCGCAAGGCGCGTTCGGCTTCGACCCGCAGCGCGACCAAGTAACGTCAAGGACCGCACAGAATGGCAACCCAATCGCAGAAAGGCGGCGCCCGCGCCCGCAAGAAGGTCAAGAAGAACGTCGCGGAAGGCATCGCGCACATTCACGCTTCCTTCAACAATACGATCATCACGATCACCGACCGGCAGGGCAACGCGCTGTCGTGGGCGACGTCTGGCGGCGCCGGCTTCAAGGGCTCGCGCAAGTCGACGCCGTTCGCGGCGCAGGTCGCGGCCGAGAAGGCCGGCAAGGTCGCGGTCGAATGCGGCGTCAAGAACCTCGAAGTGCGCATCAAGGGCCCCGGCCCGGGCCGCGAGTCGGCGGTTCGCGCGCTCAACGCGCTCGGCATCAAGATCTCCAGCATCTCGGACGTGACGCCCGTGCCGCACAACGGCTGCCGCCCGCCGAAGCGCCGTCGCATCTAGTCGTTACGCCCGCATCCACGCGCGTATCTATCTACACGCGTAAACCTACTACGCAATCACTGGGACAAGCACCGTGGCTCGATATACCGGACCCAAATGCAAGCTGGCGCGACGGGAAGGCACTGACCTTTTCCTGAAAAGCGCGCGTCGTTCACTCGACTCCAAGTGCAAGCTCGACACCAAGCCCGGCCAGCACGGCGTGAAGTCCGGCATGCGCACCTCCGACTACGGCAACCAGCTCCGCGAAAAGCAGAAGCTGCGCCGCACGTACGGCATCCTGGAGCGTCAGTTCCGCCTGTACTTCGCCAAGGCCGCGCGCGGCAAGGGCTCGACCGGCGAGAACCTGCTGCAGCTCCTCGAGTCGCGGCTCGACAACGTCGTCTACCGGATGGGCCTGGGCTCGACGCGCGCCGAAGCCCGGCAGCTGGTCGGCCACCGGTCGATCACGGTCAACGGCAAGATCTGCAACATCCCGTCGGCGCTGGTCAAGGCCGGCGACGTGGTCAGCGTCACCGAGCGTTCCAAGAGTCAGCTGCGGATCCAGGATTCGCTGCAACTCGCCGAGAAGGTCGGGTTCCCCTCGTGGGTGGAAGTCGACATGAAGAAGATGTCGGGAACCTTCAAGGGCGCGCCGGACCGTTCCGAATTTGGGCAGGACATCAACGAGAGCCTGGTGGTGGAGCTTTACTCGAAGTAACCCCCGGCTGGCCGGATTGAATTTGCTTAGGAATTCCGCATGCAAAGCAATGTCTTGTTGAAACCCCGCATCATCGATGTCCAGAGCAGCTCGCCGTTCCACGCGAAGGTCGTGATGGAGCCGTTCGAGCGCGGGTACGGGCACACGCTCGGCAACGCGCTCCGGCGCGTGCTGCTGTCGTCGATGCCCGGCTATGCGCCGACCGAGGTCCGCATCACGGGCGTGCTGCACGAGTACTCGGCGCTCGACGGCGTGCAGGAAGACGTCGTCGACATCCTGCTGAACCTGAAGGGCGTGGTGCTCAAGCTCCACAACCGCGACCACGTGCTGCTGAAGCTGGCCAAGTCCGGCGAAGGCCCCGTCACGGCCGCCGACATCGAGCCGAACCACGACGTCGAGATCATCAATCCCGAGCACGTCATCGCGCATCTGACCGCCGGCGGCAAGCTCGAGATGGAGATCAAGGTCGAGAAGGGTCGCGGCTACCAGCCGGCGACCGCGCGCGTCAAGCCGGAAGGCGGCCGCACGATCGGCAGCATCCTGCTGGATGCGTCGTTCAGCCCGGTCCGCCGCGTGAGCTACGCGGTCGAGAACGCCCGCGTCGAGCAGCGCACCGACCTCGACAAGCTCGTGATCGACATCGAGACCAACGGCGTCGTCGAGCCGGAGCAGGCCGTCCGTTACGCCGCCTCCGTGCTGGTCGAGCAGCTGTCGGTGTTCGCCGACCTGCAGGGCACCGGCACGCCGGCCGCCGAGCGGATGAGCCCGCAGGTCGATCCGATCCTGCTGCGCCCGGTCGACGACCTCGAGCTGACGGTGCGCTCCGCCAACTGCCTCAAGGCCGAGAACATCTACTACATCGGCGACCTGATCCAGCGCACCGAGACGGAGCTCCTCAAGACGCCGAACCTCGGTCGCAAGTCGCTGAACGAAATCAAGGAAGTGCTCGCCTCGCGCGGGCTCTCGCTCGGGATGAAGCTCGAGAACTGGCCGCCTGCCGGCCTCGACCGCCCGTAATCGCGCGCGCGCACACCAAGGGAACACATCATGCGTCACCGCCACGGCCTCCGCAAACTCAACCGCACCAGCAGCCATCGTCTCGCGATGCTGCGGAACATGACCAACTCGCTGTTCACGCACGAGGTCATCAAGACCACGCTGCCGAAGGCGAAGGAACTCCGCCGCGTCGCCGAGCCGCTGATCACGCTCGCGAAGGAAGCGACGGTCGCCAATCGCCGGCTCGCGTTCGACCGCCTGCGTGACCGCGACGTCGTCACCAAGCTGTTCAACGACCTCGGCCCGCGCTTCAAGGCGCGTCCGGGCGGCTACCTGCGCATCCTGAAGTACGGCTTCCGCCAGGGCGATAACGCGCCGATGGCGCTGGTCGAGCTGGTCGACCGGCCGGATGCAGCGGCCGAAGCCGCGCCGGCGAAGGCCGCGTAACGCCTAGCCTGATCGCAGCACGAAGAAACCGGGCGCGGTCGCCCGGTTTTTTTTCGCCCTTGGCGCGTGATGTGGCCTGATGGCGTCGCCCGGGTTGAACGAATGTGAAACCCGGGCTACGCCACGGGTGAACCGTCGGTGGCTCGCCGGCGTCTGGACAGGGGGCCGGCGCACGCCGACAATCGCGCCGAGTGACCTGACCTTCGCGGAGGAAACGCCTTGAGCACCCGATTCTTCGGCCGCCTGCTGATCACCCTTGCCCTGTCGGCCAACGCCTTCGCCGGTGGCGACATCGCTGCCGGCGCGCGCGGTCCCAACACCCCGCCGGGCACCGGCCCGACGCTGTTCCATCCCGGTTCGCTGGTGGTGCTGCCCGACGACGGCCGGCTGGTCTATTTCGAGGCGTTTGCCGCCGCGCGCCGCGAGATCCGGATCGAGATCTGCGTGCTGGAGGATCCGTTCATCCTGCAAAGCCTGCAGGATGCGATAAAGCGCGGCGTCCGCGTGCGGGTTGTCGTCGACAGTGGCAAGTACCACGCGCTGCCGGCGGAGCAGTACAACCTCGCGCAGTACGTGACGGATGCCGGCGCGGAATTGCACCTCAGCAACCCGATCTTCCCGCGCAGCTTTCCCAAGGTCATCCTGATCGACGACAACCGCGCGGTGGTGGGCTCGGCGTGCCTCGACTCGACCACGTTCGCCCAGTACCGGGACTACGCCTACGTCACCGACGTACCCGGCGTCGTGCGCGACCTCGCGCGCCTGTTCGAGAACGACTGGAAGCACAGCGCGGCACCGGGGCGCGCCGCACCGACGTACAACCCGACCCCGGCGGTCAACCGGCCGGAGGTGATCGTCGCGCCGGTGAACTCGACGTCGCGGCTGGTCGCGTTCATCCAGGGCGCGCGCCGGACGCTCGACGTCACCTCCGAACTGCTCGGCAACCCGACGCTGGAAAGCGAACTCGCCGCGGCCGTCGCCGGCGGCGTCGCGGTCCGGCTGATCGCGCCGAAGATCGTCAACGGCGCGCCGGCGGAGGTGCAGGCACTGCAGTCGGCGTCGCTCGCCGCGCTCGCCGCCGCCGGGGTCAGCGTGCACGTCACGCTGCTGCCCGAGAATCCGCAGACGCCGTACATGCACGCGCGTACCGGGATCGCCGACGGCAGGCGCGCCTACCTGGGATCGATCAGCCTGGCGCCTGACTCGGCGACCGACAACCGCGGCGTCGGACTGCTGCTGGAGAAGCGGGACGTCGTCGACAAGCTGCAGGAACAGTTCGACATCGACTTCGCGACCAAGAGCCACGCCTGGGAGTGACGGACGGGGCCTGCGTGTGCGTGGCGCGTCGCGCCGCCCGCTGTCAGGCGGGCAGCGCCGTGGCCCGGATCGCCTCGACGCGGATTTCCTCGGTCAGGCGCGCCTTCAGCGCGGAGAATTCCGGCGACGTCTTGACGGTGTAGAGCCGCGGATGCGGCAGGTCCACGGCGACCTCGGCCTTGATGCGGCCCGGCCGCGCCGACATCACGACGACGCGGCCGGCCATGAAGATGGCCTCCTCGATGTCATGGGTGACGAACAGCACCGTCTTCTTCTCGGCCTCCCAGATGCCGAGCAGCAGTTCCTGCATCAGCCCGCGCGTCTGGTTGTCGAGCGCGCCGAACGGCTCGTCGAGGAGCAGGATCTTGGGGTCGTTGGCGAGCGCGCGCGCGATCGCCGTGCGCTGCTGCATGCCGCCCGACAGCATCTTCGGGTAGTGATGCTCGAAGCCCGAGAGCCCTACGGCGGCGACGTAGTGCGCGGCGATCTCGTCCTGTTGCGTCTCGGGCATGCCTTTCTCGCGCAGCCCGAAGCAGATGTTCTGCCGCACGGTGAGCCACGGGAACAGCGTGTACGACTGGAACACCATGCCGCGGTCGGCGCCGGGCCCGCGCACCGGCGCGCCTTCGAGCAGCACGCGCCCCGTCGTCGGCGTGTCGAGCCCGGCGACGATGCGCAAGAGCGTCGACTTGCCGCAGCCCGACGGTCCGAGGATCGTGATGAAGTCGTTGTCGGCCACGGCCAGCGAGGTCGGCTGCAGCGCGACCGTCGGCGCGCCGCCGCGCACGCCGGGGAACACGCGGCTGACGCCTTCGACCGCGAGTTTGCTCATCGCCTGCTCCGGGTCACGCGAGGCTCCACGGATAGAGCCGCTGGTTGACCCACTTGAACAGGAAATCCGAGACGAGCCCGATCACGCCGATCACGATGATGCCGAAGATGATCTGCCCGGTGTTGAGCAGCGCCTGGCTGTCGGTGATCATGTGGCCGATGCCGCTGGACGCGCCGATCAGCTCGGCGACGATCACGTAGGTCCACGCCCAGCCCAGCACCAGCCGCAGCGTCTCGGCGATCGCCGGCGCGGCGCTCGGCAGCAGCACGCGGCGCACGACGCCGGTCGACGTGGCGCCCAGCGTGTACGCGGCCTCGACGAGGTCGCGCCGCGTCGCGCCGACGGTGACCGCGATCATCAGTACCAGCTGGAAGAACGATCCGATGAAGATCACGAGGAGCTTCTGCATCTCGCCGATGCCCGCCCACAGGATCAGCAGCGGGATGAAGGCGGAGGCCGGCAGGTAGCGCGCGAACGACACGAACGGCTCGAAGAACGCCTCGACCGGCTTGTAGGCGCCCATCACGATGCCGAGCGGCACGGCGCAGATCGCGGCGAGGATGAAGCCGCCGCCGACGCGCCACACGGTCATGCCGACGTCGAACGCGAAGCCCTGTTGCGCGAACAGCGACCAGCCTTCGCGCAGCATCGTCACCGGGTCGGCGAGGAACGTCCGCGACACGAAGCCGCCGAACGTCGCGGCCGCCCACACGGCGACGAACACGACGAAGAACGCGATGCCGAGGACGACGCGGCGCGCGGGGGAGACGGGCTTGAGGGGTGTCATCTTGAGCTCACCCCGCGTCGCCCCTGCGGCAGCGGCAGGGGCAACGCGGCGGGAATGGCGCACCGCAGGGGCGACCTGCGCGACTGCGCAGCGCCCGCGCGGCAGGCGGTCACTTGATGAACTGCGTGTCGATCAGCGTCGCGACGTCGGGCTTCGTCTTTATGATCCCGACTTCGAGCAGCAGGTCGGCCGCCTCGTTGCTGAACGCCTGGATCTCGCCGGCGAAGAACTTCTGGTTCGCCGCCTTGTCCTGCCAGCGGAGGAACGCCGCCGACTTGGCGAACGCCTCGCCGCTCTGCTTCACGTCTGCGCCCATGATCTCGAAGCTCTTCGCGGGCTCCTTCTTGATCATGTCGAGCGCCTCGAAGTAGCTGTTGACCATCGCCTGCACGGCCTTCGGGTTCTCCTTGATGAACTTCGGCGTACAGCCGAACGTGTCCATCACCATCGGGTAGTCGAGCGTGGTCGCGATGATCTTGCCGGACTCGGGCTTGTCGCGGACGGCGGACAGGTACGGCTCATAGGTCATCGCCGCGTCGTTCTGGCCGGCGATGAACGCCTGCGCCGCCGCCTGCGGGCTCATCGTCGCCACGGTAACGTCCTTGATCGAGAGGCCGTTCTTCTTGAGCATCCAGGCGAGGCCGAAGTACGGCGACGTGCCGGGCGCGTCGACGCCGACTGTCTTGCCCTTCAGGTCGGAAATCTTCGCGATGTTGGCGCGCGCCGCGAGGCCGTCGGCGCCGTAGGACTTGTCGAGCTGCACCACCTGGGTGATCGGCACGCCGTTGGCGTTCCAGACGACGTAGGTCTCGACGGTGGTCGCCGCGCACTGGACGTCGCCCGAGGCGATCGCGAGGTGGCGGGAAGCCTGCGGGATCTTCTTGATCGTGACGTCGACGCCGTTCTTCTTGAAGATGCCGGCTTCCTTGGCGAGCGTGAGCGGCGCGAAGCCGGTCCAGCCGGATATGCCGATGGCGACCTTGGTTTCCTGGGCGAAGGCGGCGGTGGAGAACGCGGCGGCGACGGCGACCGCGAGTGTGGCGTAGGACGGCTTCATGCATTGCTCCTGGGGAAGTGTTGGCCAAGCCACTCTAGGGGCGAAGCGCAGGTGCTGTCAACGTAAATCCGGGCGGCCCGGATTGGGTGCGATCGGGGGTCGTGCCGGCGTGACGGGACCGTGCATTCTCGGGGTCGTCCCCGGAGGCGTCACTGCGCGCGGAGGCCGCGCCATGGCGGGCGTTTCAGGCGAGGCGCGGGTATGCCAGCGCGTCCGCGGCCAGCGCGTCGGCGGCGAGCACGTCGTAGTCGGCCGCGGTGACCGCGACGAACTTCTGCAGCGCGAGCGCCGTCCGCACCGTGTCGAGCTCCGGCGCGTCCGCGACGGCCAGCAGCGCGGCGGTCAACCCGGCCGCGTCGGCCGGGTCGATGCCCGGCGCCGCGACGAACGCCGGGATCGGTCGCGGCGGCGTTCGCGCGATGATGCGCAGCCGCGCGGCGACGTAGGGCTCGGCCACGCGCAGCATCGCGTGGAACCAGCTGTCGAGCGGGCCGGCATCGGCGTTGCCGTCGAGGACCGCGGCGATCACCCGGCGCGGTGTGATCAGCGGCCCGACCGTCGTGCTGAACAGCGTGCCGCCGCGCGCCGCCGCGTGCGGGGCGCAAGCGGCGCGCAGCGCCTGGTACCCCGACTGCGATTCCTCGGTCGTGTACGCCATGCGTCGCCCGAACACGTCGGCGAGGCCCTGCAGCGGCGCCTCGGCACGCACGACGATGTCGGTCCAGTAGGCCGCGTGTCCGGCGAACGCCGGCGGGGAGGGCACGGGTGCGGCCAGGATCACCGGCCGTGGGTTCAGGTGCAGCATCGGGTAGCCGCACATGAACACGCAGCCCAGGTCGGTGCGCGCCCAAAGCGCGGGTAGCGGCTGCGGTGACGCGTACTCGATGACCTTGCAGTCGACGTCGGCGCGCGCGACGACCCAGGTGAGCAGCGTCCGCCATGCCGCGGCAACCTGCGGGTTGACGGCATACATCCTGGCATTGGCGACGCGTGTCATGGGTCTCACCGGTAGCGGAGTTTCTGGCCGATGCCCTGCCGCGCGGCCTTAGCCAGCATCGCGTGGCCGAGCGCGGTGACCGCCCCGGTGCGCATGTCGGTGAGCCCGGCGGCATCGATCACCGCCAGCGGGCGGCCGGTCGCCGGGTCGAACAGGTTGAGGAGCCCCATCTCCGACGGGAGATCCCGGCGGTAGTTGTCGACGTAGTCGCCGACGACCTTCACGCCGGCCAGCGCCAGCGGCGCCACGTAGCCGCGCAGCACGTTGAAATGCCCGTTGAACGCGGAATCCGGCGCGAGGTGCACCCGTGGCTCGATCACGGTGTCGCCGCGGCCCTGGGCGGCGAGCCCGCCGGCGACGGCCTCGATGACTTCCTCGTCGGAGAGCGCCAACGCATCCACGTCGGGGCCGTTCAGGTACTCGAGGAACCGGGGGCCGGCCATCGTGCGTCGCCACGCTGTTGGGCACAGCTTCAATCATACGCGTGCACGGCCCCGTGCGCCTGCCGGCGGCCCGGCGGGCGCGGCAGGAACGGGCGTATGGCTTACAATCCGGGCGACTACACCACCTGTGCGCGCGCCACCCAATCCGAGCCGATGACCTTGCATCGCCTGCTGACGCCTGCGGACTACCGCCGCATGCCGTGGAAGAACGGCGGCGGCATGACGACCGAGATCGCCGCCTGGCCCGCCGGCGCGGCCCCGGATGCGTTCGACTGGCGCGTCAGCATCGCCGACGTGGCGAACGACGGGCCATTCTCGCGGTTCGCCGGATTCGACCGCACGATCGTGCTGATGGCGGGCGGCGGCATGCAGCTGGCCGGCGAGGGCCGCGTCGCAATGCTCACCGAGCCTTTCGAGCCGTATGCATTCAGCGGCGACGACCGCGTCGATTGCACGCTGCTGGGCGGGCCGGTGTGCGACTTCAACCTGATCGTGCGCCGCGGCCGGCTGCGCGGCACGGTCGCCGTGCTGCGCGACGACGGCGGCAGCGTGCCACCGGCGCGGTTTCGCCTGTGCCATGCGGCGGCCGGCGCGTTCGTCTGCCTGCGCGGCGGCGAGGCGCCGCTCGTGATCGAGGCCGGCGACACCCTGCGCGTCGACGCCGGGGACGCCGCCACGGCGCCGCTGGAACTCACCGCACGCGAGCCCGGCGCAGTCCTTCTCGCCGTCATCATCTGGGCGATCGCATGAAGATCTTCGCCGAGAATGCGCTGCTGCCCGAAGGCTGGGCGCGCGACGTCACCATCACGATCGAAGCGAACGGCCTGATCGGGCGCGTCGACACCGGGGGCGGGAACCTGGGCGGCGTGCGCGTGCCCGGCCCGCTCGTTCCCGGCATGCCAAACCTGCACTCGCATGCATTCCAGCGCTCGTTCGCCGGCCGCACGGGGCGCCGCAATCCGGACGCGCAGCGCGGCGACAGCTTCTGGACCTGGCGCGCGGCGATGTACGCGTTCCTCGATCGCGTCGATGCCGATGCCTTCGAGGCGATCACCGCGCAGGCCTACCTGGAGATGCTGAAGGCGGGCTACACGTCGGTCGCGGAATTCCACTACGTGCACCACGACGCGCGCGGCTGGGCCTACGCCGATCCGGCGGAGCTTGCGAGTCGCGTCGTCGGCGCCTCGGAGGCCACCGGCATCGGGCTCACGCTGCTGCCCGTGTTCTACGCGCACTCGGGCTTCGGGGGTGCGCCGCCGGCGACGGCCCAGCGGCGCTTCGTGCATACGCTGGACAGCTATGCGCGGCTCGTCGTGGCGCTGGCGGCCGACGCTGCGACGCGCGGCTACACGCTGGGCGTCGCGGCGCACAGCCTGCGCGCGGTGACTCCCGACGAGCTGGCGGCGGTGATCGCACTCGCGAGCCCGGCGGCGCCGATCCACATCCACGCATCGGAGCAGGGGAAGGAGGTCGCCGACTGCATCGCGGCGCTGGGCATGCGCCCGGTGGAGTGGCTGCTCGACCACGCGCAGATCGACGGCCGCTGGTGCGTCGTCCACGCCACGCACATGACGTCGGCCGAGATCCGCCGCCTCGCGGCCAGCGGCGCCGTCGCCGGGCTCGCCCCCACGACGGAGGCCGACCTGGGCGACGGCACGTTCGCCGGCCGCTCGTACCTCGAGCACTACGGCGTGTTCGGCATCGGCAGCGATTCGAACACGCAGGTCGATCCCTTCGCCGAACTGCGCCAGTTCGAATGGTCGCAGCGCCTGTCGCGGCTGGAGCGTAACGTGCTGGCGCGCGGCGAGGTCGCGGTGGGGCAGCAGTTGTGGGTGATGGCGGCCGTCGGCGGGAGCCAGGCGCTCGCGCAGCCGGTCGGCGCGATCGCCCGCGGGCTGCGCGCCGACCTCCTCGTGCTGAACGGCGACGATCCGGCACTGGCGGGGCAGGGCGTCGACGACATGCTCGACGCAGCGATCTTCGGGCCGTGCCGGCAGCCGGTGCGCGACGTGATGGTCGCCGGCCGCTGGGTGATCCGCGATGGGCGCCATGCGTCAGAGCAGGCGATCTTCGCGGACTACCGCGCGGCGATGACGCGGCTCGCCGCCGCAGGCTGAAACGCGATGACCACGGTTGCCTTCGACGTGCTGGTCACCGGTGCGCGGCTGGCGACGATGACCGGCGGCACCCCCTACGGCGCGATCGATGACGGCGCCGTCGGCATCGTCGGCGACCGCATTGCATGGCTGGGGCGACGGACCGACCTGCCGCGCGATGCGCGTGCCTCCCGCATCCTGCCCGCGGCCGGGCGCTGGCTGACGCCCGGCCTCGTCGACTGCCACAACCATCTCGTCTACGCCGGCAACCGCGCGGCCGAGTTCGAGGCGCGGCTCGGCGGCGCCTCGTATGCCGACATCGCGCGCGCCGGCGGCGGCATCAAGGCGACCGTCGCGGCGACCCGCGCCGCCAGCGCCGACGCGCTGGCGGCGGCCAGCGCGCCGCGGCTCGCGGCGCTCGCGGCCGAGGGCGTCACGACGGTCGAGCTGAAGTCGGGCTACGGCCTCGACACCGCCACCGAATGCAAGCTGCTCGACGTCGCGCGCCGCGTCGCGGCGCGGCAGGGGATCGCCGTGCGCACGACGCTGCTCGCGGCCCACGCGTTGCCGCCGGAATTCGCCGGCCGGCAGGGCGACTACGTCGACCTCGTCTGCCGCGAGACGATTCCCGCCGTCGCGCGCGCGGGGCTGGCCGACGCGGTCGACGCATTCTGCGAATCCATCGGCTTCACGCCCGACGAGACTCGCCGCGTGTTCGCCGCGGCCCGCGCGCACGGGCTGGCGGTGAAGCTGCACGCGGACCAGTTGTCCGACACAGGCGGCGCCGCGCTCGCCGCGGAATTCGGCGCGCTGTCGGCCGACCACCTCGAATACGCGAGCGACGCCGGGATCGCGGCGATGGCGGAGGCCGGCACCGTCGCGGTGCTGCTCCCGGGCGCGTTCTACGCGCTGTCGGAGCGGCAGTTGCCGCCGGTCGCCGCGATGCGTGCGCGCGGCGTGCCGATGGCGGTGGCGACCGACTGCAACCCGGGCACGTCGCCCGTGACGTCGCTGCTGCTGATGCTCAACATGGCGTGCACGCTGTTCGGGCTGACGCCCGAGGAGGCGCTCGCGGGCGCCACGCGCCACGCCGCGCGTGCGCTCGGGCTCACCGACCGCGGCACGCTCGCCGTCGGCCAGCGCGCCGACTGCGTGCTGTGGGACATCGCGACGCCGGCGGAGCTCGCCTACCGCATCGGCGGCAACCCCTGCGCCGGCATCGTGCGCGCCGGTGCCGTTTCCTCCTGGAACGAAACATGAATCTTCACGAACTCCACCGCGGCGACTCGCCGCTCGTCGTCGACGTCCCGCACGCCGGCACCCACCTCCCGCCCGCGCTTGCCGCGCGGATGACCCCGGTCGCGCGCACGGTGCCCGACACCGACTGGCACGTCGAGAAGCTGTACGCGTTCGCGCGCGCCGCCGGCGCGACGCTGCTCTGGGCGACCCTCTCGCGGTACGTCGTCGACCTGAACCGCGACCCGTCGGGCGCGGTGCTCTACCCGGGCGCCGACAACACCGAGCTGTGTCCGACGCGGACCTTCGCCAACGACGCCATCTACGTCGACGGCGGCGCGCCCGACGCCGCCGGCATCGCCGCGCGGCAGGCGACCTACTTCGATCCGTACCACGCGGTGCTTGCCGCCGAGATCGCGCGGGTGCGCGCGCGCCACGGCTTCGCCGTGCTGCTCGACGGCCATTCGATCCGCGCCGAGGTGCCGCGCTTCTTCGCGGGTCGGCTCCCCGATTTCAACCTCGGCACGGCCAACGGCGCCAGCGCCGCGCCCGCGCTGGCGACGCTGGCGGAAGGCGTGCTCGCCGTGGACACGCGCTTCACGCACGTCGTCAACGGGCGGTTCAAGGGAGGCTACGTGACCCGGCACTACGGCGTGCCCGCGCGCGGCGTGCATGCGCTGCAGCTCGAGATGGCCGAGAGCGCCTACATGGACGAATCGCCGCCGTATGCGTACGAGCCGGCGCGGGCCGCGCCGCTGGTGGCCGTGCTGGAGCGGCTGGTCGCCGCGCTGGCGGCGTGGCGGCCGGACGGGGCCGCGCCCGCGTGATCCTGCTGCTGCGCACGGATCGCATGCAGGTCTACCTGCTGCGCGACATCCTGGCGATGCACGGCATCGCGTCGCACGTGTTCAACGAGAACATGTCGAGCATCGTCGGCGACGTGCCGCCCGACGTCGCGCTGCCGCAGTTGTGGCTGGACGACGACGCCGACCACGTCCGCGCGTGCGAAGTGCTGCGCGACCACGTGGCCGCGGGCAACCGCAAGGGCTCGCTGTTCTGCCCCGCGTGCCGCGAGGAAAACCCGGCGACGTTCGAATCCTGCTGGAACTGCGGCGGTACGCTGTAGCGCCCCCGCTCAGCGGGCGAGCTGCTTGGCCACGGTCTCCGCGGTCGCATGCGCGCGGAGGATGCGGTCGCCTACCGAGACCCCGCCGCGCCAGCTCGCGCAGAAGTGGAGCCCCGGCAGCGCGGCCTCGGCGGCGTCGACGTGGGAGACGCGCCCCAGATGGCCGAGGTCGTATTGCGGGATCGCCTGCGGCCAGCGGGTGACGCGCGTCCACTGCGCGGGCGCCTTCGCCGCCAGCAGCGCCGCAAATTCGTCGTGGACTAGGCGCGACAGCTCGGCGTCGGGCAGGCCCGGCAGGTCGGGATTGCGGCGGCCGCCGACGAACGTGGTCATCAGCACCGAGCCTTCCGGCGCGCGGCCGCGGAACATGCTGCTGGAGAACAGCGTGCCGAGGATCCGGCGGTTCTCGCGGCGGGGGACGAGGAAGCCGAAGCCGGCGAGCGAATGCCCGACGTCGGCGCGGCGGTAGGCCGAAGCGACCACCGAGACAGCCGCGTATTCGATCGCGGCCAGCGCGTCCGCGGCGGCCGGCGCAATGCCCCGCACGAGGAGGCTCGCCGGGCCGGCCGGCACCGCCAGCACGACCGCGCGCGCGCGGAACGCGAGCGGCGCGCCGGCGCGCTCGGCGTCGACCCGGTACGTGCCGCCGGCGTCGGTGCCGATGGCCGTCACGCGAACATCCTGCTGCACGCTGGCGACCGCGCGGGCGAGCGCCGCGGGCAGCGTCTGCATCCCTTCGGCAAACGAAAAGCTCGGCGCCGGGCCCTTGCGGCCGCCGGCGGCTTCGCGCCGCTCGCGCGCACCCTTGATCTGGCCCTTGATCAGGCTGCCGTAGCGCTGCTCGAGCGCGAAGAGCTTGGGGAACGCCGCGCGCACCGAGATGCGCTCGGGATCGCCGGCGTAGATGCCGGAGACGAAGGGATCGATCGCATAGTCGAGGAACTCGTTGCCGAGGCGCCGGCGGACGAACTGGGCGATGGTCTCGTCGGCGTCGGACGGCGACGGCGGGACGAAGGGCTCGCACAGGATCTTCCACTTCGCGCCCGCCGTGAACGCGTGGGTTGTCAGCATCGAGCCGGGCGACGACGGCAGCGCGTGGAGCGCGCCGCCGCGGACGATGTAGCGGATGCCCGCCACCGCATCGGCGTCGCGGCGCTCGTCGCCGATGCCCAGGTCGGTGAGCAGCCGGTCGATGAGCGGCGTCGAGTCGAGCGTGCTGTTCGGCCCCGTCTCGTACAGGAAGCCCTCGTGGCGGCGCGTGCCCATCACGCCGCCCGCTTCGGGGTTCGCGTCGAGCACCGTCACCGCGTGGCCCGCGCGCTGCAGCCGGAACGCGGCGGTGAGGCCGGAGACGCCGCCGCCGATCACCAGCGCATCGATGACGGGGAGGGCGGCGCCGGGGGTCATGGCCGGGTGGTGTCGATGACGATGGCGAGGCCGCTGGCGCCCATTTTCACGGGCTTGGAGAGGCCTTCGAGGTCGCCCGCTTGCGGAGCCGCATTCCCGGACTTGGACACCCGCGCGCCGACGATGACTTCGGGGAAGTTGGAGATCTTCATCTCCGGCTGCATCGCCATCGAATCGTCGAGCGCGAAGGTGACCGGGAGGTCCTTCACCTGCTTGCGCAGCACGGCCAGCGGCAGCTTCGGACCCTGCGCCGCGCGGGCGAAGATGAACACGGTGTCGTTCGGCCCGGCGCTCTTGGCGAGCGCGGGGCTCAGCGTGACGGTGCCGGCGATGGCCTGGCCCTTTGCCGCGGCGGCGTCGGCGCCCTTCGCCGGCGCCGCTGCCGCCTTCGCCATGGGCGCAGCGGCGGGAGCGGCTGCTGCGGGCGCCGCGCCCATGGCCGGCGCCGCGATGCCGCCGACCTGCCGGGCTTCGGCGATGTTGGCGTCGATCGAGTTCGCGATTTCCGAGCCCGGCGGCACGACGAGCTTGAGGCGTTCCCAGTAGTCGATCGCCGACTTGAAATCCTTCTGGTTGAACGCGACCGTGCCCATCAGCGCCAGCGCCTTCCATTGCTGCGGGTCGATCTTCAGTGCTCGTGTGATCAGTTGCGTGGGCTTGCCGTCGAGTGACTGCGTGACGGCGCCCAGCGCGTCGGCGTAGTCGGCGAGCAGGTCGGCGTTGTTCGGGTCGAGCGCCTCGGCGCGCTCGTACGCGGCGACGGCCTCGGGGAAGCGCTTCAGCGCGTAGTAGGTGTGCGCGAGCGTGACCCAGCCTTCGACGTTGTTCGGCTCCTTCTCCAGCCGTGCCGCGAGCTTCTGGGCCATGTCCGCGACCTGCTGCGGCGAGTGCTGCTCGGATTCGTCGGCCCCGGCTGCCGCCCGCGCGCCCGCGCCCGGCGTGAACGCCTGGTGGTTGCCCAGCACCACGTAGAGCACCATCGCCGCGATCGGCAACACGCCCGCGAGCACCGCCGCGGTCCACGCGCCGGCCAGCGGCGCGATGCCGGTGCCGGTGGCGTCGGACGCGCGGGTGTCCTCGAGCACGCGCGCCTCGAGTTCCGTCCTGGCCTGCTCGAAGTGCTCGCGCGTGATCACGCCGTTGGTGACGTCGGCCTCCAGTTCGGCGACCTGGCCCCGCAGGATCACGAGGTTCGACGCGTCCTCGGCGATGCCGGCGCCGTCGGCGTGTCCGCGGCGCAGCAGCGGCGCCAGCAGCACGAACAGGGCGACCGCCAGCATCAGGACGGCCAGCACGATGAAAGTCGTCACGAGCGTTCTTTCCTTGTATCGCCGGCGAGGAGCTGCGCGGCACGCGCACGCTCGGCGTCGGACAGCGGCGGCGGCTCGGCCTGCTGGCGGTGCCCGCGCAGCAGCCGGAACAGCACGAAGAAGCCCACCAGGAACAGCAGCAGCGGGCCGCCCCAGAGGAGCAGCGTGGTCGCCTTGACCGGCGGCTCGTAGAGCACGAAGTCGCCGTAGCGCGCGACCATGTAGTCGACGATCTCTCCGTCGGTCTTGCCGGCGGCGATCTGCTCGTGGATCTGGCGCCGCAGGTCGAGCGCCAGCTCGGCGTTCGACTCCGCGATCGACTGGTTCTGGCAGACGAGGCAGCGCAGCTTTTCCGACAGCTTGACGGCGCGCGACGACGAGACCGAATCCTTCTCGGTCGGCACCGCGTCGGCGGCCAGCGCCGGTACGGCCGCGACGGCGGCGAGCAGCACGAAGATCCAGCGTGCGAGGTGGGCGGCCATCATGATTTCTGCAGCTCGCGGACCAGCGGCATGATCTTCTTTTCCAGCGCCTCGACGGTGATCGGGCCGATCTGCTTGTAGCGGATGATCCCCTGCTTGTCGACGACGAAGGTCTCCGGCACGCCGTAGACGCCCCAGTCGATGCCGACGCGGCCGTCCTGGTCGATCACCGAGGTCGTGTACGGGTCGCCGTTCTGCGCGAGCCACTGCTTGCCGGCGCGCGGGTCGTCCTTGTAATCGAGGCCGATGATCGGGACCACCTTCGCCTTCGCCATCTCGACCAGCAGCGGATGCTCCTCGCGACACGACACGCACCACGAGGCGAAGACGTTCAGCAGCCACACCTGGCCCTTGAGGTCGGCGGTGCCGAGCATCTTGTCCGGCTCGTGCAGCTGCCGCAGCGAGAACTGCGGCGCCGGCTTGCCGATCAGCGGCGACGGCACTTCGCGCGGGTCCTTGAACAGCCCGACCAGCAGGAAGCCGGCGAGGACGATGAATACGCCGAGCGGAATGAGGAGTTTCTTGTTCATGAGATTCTCAGTGCCCGCCCGGCCGCCCGAAGGGCACTGATGCTCCCCCTCGGGGGGCAGCGAACGGAGTGAGCGTGGGGGTCGCGTCCTTCCCGCCGGGCCGCCCCAAGGAAAGGACTGCTCCCCCTCGGGGGGCAGCGAACGGAGTGAGCGTGGGGGTCGTCATATGTTCAGTCTGCACCGGCGGCGCCGACGCCTTTAGGCACCACGGCCTCGCGGCGCGCGGCCACGCGGTAGCGGCGGTCCGACAGCGCGAGCAGTCCGCCCATCCCCATCAGGATGCAGCCGAACCAGATCCACGTCACGAAGGGCTTGTAGTAGACGCGCACGCTCCAGGCGCCGTCGGCGACCGGCTCGCCCAGCGACACGTAGAGGTCGCCGAACGGCCCGGTGTCGATGGCCGCCTCGGTCATGCCCATGCCGCCCGCGTTGTACGCGCGCTTTTCCGGTTGCAACGTGCGAATGGGCTGGCCGTTCTTGCTGATCTCGACCCGGCCGCGCTGGGCGCGGTAGTTCGGGCCCGTTACCTGCGTCGTGCCGTCGAAGCGGAACACGTAGCCGCCCACGCTGACGGTGTCGCCGACGGCCATCCGCACGTCGCGCTCGCTCTCGTAGCCCTTGACCAGCGTGACGCCGATCACGAACACCGCGATGCCGAGGTGCGCGAGGATCATCCCCCAGTAGCTGCGCGGCTGGCGCCGGACCTTGGCGAGGAAGCCCAGGTCGGCGTTGCGGAAGCGCTCGCGGATGTTGACGACCGTGGTGGTCACGATCCACAGCGCGAGCAGCAGGCCGAAGCTCACCAGCGGCTTCCACTGCCCCAACAGGAACGGCAGGATCAGCGCGGTGACGATGCTGACGAGGCCCGCCCAGCGCAGGCGCTGCCACAGGTCGGGCACCTGCGCCTCCTTCCAGCGCGCGAGCGGGCCGACCCCCATGAGGAAGACCAGCGGCGTCATCAGCGGCACGAACACGGCGTCGAAGTAGGGCGGGCCGACGGAGATCTTGCCCAGGTCGAGCGCGTCGAGGAACAGCGGGTAAAGCGTGCCCAGCAGCACCGAGCCGGCGGCGCACACCAGCAGCACGTTGTTGGCGAGCAGCAGCGACTCGCGCGACACCGCGCCGAAGCGGCCGCCGCCGCCGACCTTCGGCGCGCGCAGCGCGAACAGGAACAGCGAGCCCCCGATGACGATGACGAGGAAGGCGAGGATGAAGATACCGCGGCGGGGGTCGGTGGCGAACGCATGCACGGACGTCAGCACACCGGAGCGCACCAGGAACGTCCCCATCAACGACAGCGAGAACGCGCTGATCGCGAGCAGTACCGTCCAGGCCTTGAACGTGCCGCGCTTCTCGGTGACGGCGAGCGAATGGACCAGCGCGGTGCCGACGAGCCACGGCATGAACGATGCGTTCTCGACCGGGTCCCAGAACCACCAGCCGCCCCAGCCCAGCTCGTAGTACGCCCACCAGCTGCCCAGCATGATGCCGAACGTGAGGAAGCTCCAGGCGAGCGTGGTCCAGGGCCGCGACCAGCGCGCCCACGTGGCGTCGAGCCGGCCGCCCAGCAGCGCCGCGATCGCGAATGCGAACGCGACGGAAAAGCCGACGTAGCCCATGTAGAGCAGCGGCGGGTGGAACACCATCCCCGGGTCCTGCAGCAGCGGGTTCAGGTCGCGGCCGTCGGGCGCCGGCGGGAACAGCCGGTCGAACGGGTTCGACGTCAGCAGCATGAACAGCAGGAAGCCGCAGCTCACCAGCCCCATCACGCCCAGCACCCGCGCGACCATGTCGTTGGGCAGGTGCCGGCTCTTCATGGTGACCGCGAGCGTCCAGCCGGCAAGCATGGTCACCCACAGCATCATCGAGCCTTCGTGCGAGCCCCACGACGCGGCGATCTTGTACTGGACCGGCAACTGCGAGTTGGAATTGGTGGCGACGTTCAGCACCGAGAAGTCGCTGGTGTAGAACGACCAGACGAGGCACGCGAACGCGATGAACACGAACAGCGCCTGCCCCCGGGCCACCGGCCGCGCGAGCCCGGTCCATGCCGGCACGCGGCGGGCGGCGCCGATGATGGGCAGCGTGCCCTGGACCAGCGCCAGCAGCAGCGCGAGGATCAGCGCGAATTGACCGATTTCGGGGATCATGGGTGGCGTCCTGGTGTTACTGCTGCACGGTCTTGGCGGCCTTGGCCATCGACGCCGCGGCTTCCGCCTTGTTCACGGCGTGCGCGGCTTCCGGGGGCATGTAGTTCTCGTCGTGCTTGGCCAGCACCTCGCTTGCCTTGAACACGCCGTCCGGGCCGAGCTTGCCCTGCGCGACGACGCCTTTCCCCTCCTTGAAGAGGTCGGGCAGGATGCCGGTGTAGACGACGGGAACGCTCTTTGCGGTGTCCGTGACGACGAAGCGGACGGTCAGGCCGTCCTGCTCGCGCACCAGGCTCTTTTCCTCGACCAGCCCGCCCATCCGGAACGCGCGCCCGCGGGGCGCCTCGTTCGCGGCGATCTGCGTCGGCGTGAAGAAGAACACGAGGTTCTCCTGGAACGCGTTCAGCACCAGCGCGGCGGCCACGCCGAGGACGGCGACGCCGCCCCCGATCCAGATGAAACGGCGATGGCGGGCCTTCACAGTACGCCTCCGGTGGCAGCGGACAGGCTGTCGGGCGTGGCGTGCCGCTCCTCGGCAAGGATCGTGCGGCGCCGCGCGCGCAGCGCGACGAGTTCGAGGGCGATCACGACGGCCGTGGTGCCGAACGAGCCCCAGACGTAGAAGCCGTAGCCGCCCATTGCAAGGAATTCGCTCATGCGGATTTCACCTCCTTCAATTGACCGACCCACGCGGAGCCGCGCTCCCGGTCGATCATGATCGTGCGCACGCGGTACAGCGTGACGGCGATCGTGTAAAACCACGCGGCAAAGGCCATGACGAGCATCCCGCTCAGCATGATCGCCGCCATCTTCGGCGCGGCGGTGAGGCTGATCGACGAGCCCTGGTGCAGCGTGTTCCACCACTTGACCGAGAAATAGATGATCGGCACGTTGATCGCGCCGACCAGCGACAGCAGCCCGCACGCGCGATCGGCGCGGCGGGG
>CALQLA020000056.1 GCA_943331295.2 Bordetella parapertussis
CTGATCGTACGCCTTCACCTCGCCACCGTACTTCTTCGCCAGCACCATCGTCAGCGCCGCCGTCAGCGTCGTCTTCCCGTGATCCACGTGTCCGATCGTTCCCACGTTCACGTGCGGCTTCGTCCGCTCGAATTTGCCCTTGGCCATTTCCTAGACTCCTGAAGACTGGTTCGCACTCGGCCCGGAATCATCCGGGCCTGGTAAACACACAGTTCACACGCCTCAGTTCACATGCAATTTACTGGTGCCCATGGCGTGGATTGAACACGCGACCTCTCCCTTACCAAGGGAGTGCTCTGCCACTGAGCTACATGGGCCCTTACCGGCTGACGGCACGCCACACGGCGAGCCCAATCATCTCTTTGCGCACTTCCGATCTCTTTGCGCACTCCGCAACGCTTGCTGCATTCCCTGGAGCGGGTGAAGGGAATCGAACCCTCGTCATAAGCTTGGAAGGCTTCTGCTCTACCATTGAGCTACACCCGCGGATCAGAAGCCAGAACCCGGTTTCCGCGCTTTCTCTGACGCTCAGGTTTCTGTCTGGTGGAGGGGGACGGATTCGAACCTTCGAAGGCAGAGCCGACAGATTTACAGTCTGTTCCCTTTGACCGCTCGGGAACCCCTCCGACGAAACCGACGATGTTAGCAATTTCCATACCCCCGTGTCAAACATAGCTTGTCGGCAGGGGTCGGCCGCGGGCACCGCCGGAAACCCGGCACAACCGCTTGGCAAGCCGATGATTATACATCAATTTTCTCTTTCCTCGCGCCCCGTCCCGCGACGCCGCAAAGCGCTGCGAACCCGCCCCGGGCCCGGTAAATTCACGGCCGGGCGCGATTTTCGCTAAACTTCGAAGGTTCGCCGGGCCGCCCGCGCCCATCCGCTGCCGCCGCCGTCCCGCCGCTCCGCCGCCCCCGAACCGCCGCCCCGTCCTGCCGATCCCTTCCGCCGGCGACCCGCCCTTCCCATTACCTCCGGAGATACTGCGATGCCCTGCTGCCATGCCGATTTCGCCACCGTCGAGGGTAGCGACCGCGGCTTCACCATCGGAATGCCGACGTTCACGTTCGGCGCCGGCGTCCTGGCCGAAGCCGGCGACAACGCGCGCGAACTGGACATGAAGCGCGTCGCGCTGTTCACCGACCGCCGGCTGAAGGACGGCCCGTACGTCGCGACGGTGCTCGCGTCGCTGAAGGCGGCCGGCGTCGACGTCGCGGTCTACGACGCGGTCGACATCGAGCCTTCCGACGCGTCGTTCCAGGACGCCGTGCGCTTCGCCGCCGAGGGCCGCTTCGACGGCTACGTCTCGGTCGGCGGCGGGTCCGTGATCGACACCTGCAAGGCCGCCAACCTGTATACGGCGCAGCCGGCCGAGTTCATGACCTACGTCAACGCGCCGATCGGCGGCGGGCAGAAGGTGCCGGGTCCCCTGCGGCCGCACATCGCCTGCCCGACGACGTCCGGCACCGGCTCCGAGGTCACCGGCATCTCGATCTTCAACCTGCGGTCGATCAACGCCAAGACCGGCATCATCTCGCGCCGGCTCGTGCCGACGGTCGCGCTGATCGATCCGGAGGTCACCGCGTCGCTGCCGAAGAACGCCGTCGCCGCGACCGGCTTCGACTGCATGAGCCACGCGCTGGAGGCGATCACCGCGCGGGCCTGGCCGCGCCGCATGAGCCCGGCCAAGGGCATCGACCGCCCGGTGTCGCAGGGCGCCAACCCGTTCTCCGACATGCTGGCCGCGCAGGCCCTGGACAGCGTCGGCAAGTACCTCGTCCGCGCCGTCAACGACGCTGCCGACACCGAGGCGCGCACCGAGATGATGTACGCGGCGATGCTGGCCGGCATCGCGTTCAACGCGTCGGGCTGCCACCTGCCGCACGGGCTGTCGTATGCGGTGTCGGGCCTCGCGAAGGACTGGCACGTCGACGGCTACCCGGAGGGCAAGACGCTGGTGCCGCACGGGATGGCCGTGGTGCTGAACAATCCGTCGGTCTGGCGCTTCACGGCGCCGTGCTGCCCCGAGCGCCACCTGCACGGCGCGCACTGCCTGGGCGCGCGCACGGAAGGCGCGACGGCGACCGATGCCGGCGAGATCCTCGCCAGCCGGGTGATCGAACTGATGCGCGCGACGGGCATGCCCAACGGCCTGGCCGAGCTGGGGTTCGGCGAGGCGCACCTCGATGCGCTCGCCACCGGCGCCGAGCCGCAGTACCGCGTGATCCGCAACGCGCCGAAGGAGGTCTCCAGGGGCGACCTGAGGGACCTGTTCGGCGCGGCGCTGCGTTACTGGTAGGCCGCTGGCGACAGCGGCGGGGCGGCGCGGATCGTGGTGCCGCCGGTGGGCGCCGGTAGGCGCCGGCGGCCGGCGGGCCGTATCCGAAACGTTGCGGTCCATCGGTCCCGCGCAACAGCTTTTTTTCCGAGTGCGCGGCGAGCACCGCTGCGCGCAGTGCGAAAATGACCCTTGCCGGTCCCGCCGGCCGTGACTTAAGACTGCCTCGCTCCCATGAACCGCCCCTGCACGATCATGCGCATCGCACCGGGTGCGGCACTTTTCGCGTTGATCGTCGCGGCGATCTCGCTCTTCGCGGCAGGCCCGTCGGCCGCCGCCGCGAGCGACGCGACCATGGCCGATGCGGCATACGACGCGGCGTTCGTGTCGCAGACGGTGCCGCCGTTCATCGCCTTGTTCGCGCCAGCGGCCGTATCGGTGACGATGCGCAATACCGGCACCGCGACCTGGTACAAGGCCGAAGTCGACGTGTTCCTCGCCACGGCGGAGCCGCAGGACAACTACTACTGGTGCATCCAGGACAACCGCTACGGAATCTACAGCGGCAATCGCGTGCTGCTGCCGCACGACGTCGCGCCCGGCGAGGACGTGCGGTTCGACTTCGTGGTGAAACCCCTTGGCTGCTTCTTCCGCGCGACGTCGCCGTTCCGGTTCCGCATGCTCTCGCCGACTCACGGCACCTTCGGCGAGAAGACGCCGGATCCGGGCGTGACCGTCGCGACCGCCGCCCAGTTCGTGTCGCAGCAGGTTCCCGCGGTCGTGCCGGCGCGCGGCACCTTCCGGGCCACGGTGACCTTCCAGAACATGACCCACGCCGCGTGGAAGCCCGAGGATGGGTATGCACTCGTCCCGGTGGGCGGAACGTCCTGGGGCGTCCCGTCGGTGCCGCTGCCGGCAACGGTCGCGCCGGACGCGCAGGCCACGTTCGCGTTCCACGCGGTGGCGCCGGAAGCCACCGGCAACGCCACGTTCCAGTGGCAAATGGTTTCCGGTTCGGGGACGCCGCTGGGGCAGGTGTCGACCGCTGCCACCGTGCAGGTAGTCACGGCCGGCCCCACCAACTACGGCGGCCTCTGGTGGGCCAGTCCCGCCGGGTCGGAGGCCGGATGGGGGCTGGACCTCACGCACGAGGAGAACGTCGTGTTCGTGACCTGGTTCACCTACGACGCGGCGGGCAAGGCGATGTGGCTGTCGATGGCCGCGGGCCTTGCGAAGACCGGGTCGTACAGCGGGACGCTCTACCGGTCGACCGGCCCTTCGTTCGACGCCTCGCCGTTCCTCCCGGCGCAAGTCCGCACTGCGGCGGTGGGGACCGCGACGCTCACGTTCACCGACGCCGACAACGGCACCTTCGCCTATACGCTGCTGGGCACCGCGCAGACGAAGCCGATCACGCGCCAGGCGTTCGGCACGCTGCCGACCTGCACGTTCAATCTCGTCTCCGACCTGACGAAGGCGTACAACTACCAGGATCTCTGGTGGGCGGCGCCGGCGGGCTCGGAATCCGGGTGGGGCCTCAGCCTGACGCACCAGGACGACACGATCTTCGCTGCGTGGTTCACCTACGACCGCGACGGCACGCCGTTGTGGATGGTGATGGCGGCCGACAAGTCGGCGTCGAACACCTACACCGGGTCGCTCTACACCGGCACCGGTCCGGCGTTCAACTCGGTACCGTTCGATCCGGCCAACGTGAATCCGATCCCGGCAGGGACGGCCACGCTGACGTTCACGGACGGGAACAATGCGAAGTTCGATTACTCGATCCAGCTCCCTGGGGCCTCGGGCACGGTAACGCAGTCGAAGAAGATCACCCGCGAGGTCTTCGCGGCCCCTGGCACCGTGTGCCAATAGGCGTGTTCGCGCGCTTCGAGGCGCTGGCCACCGGCAGGCCGCCGGACTGAGCCCGCCGAGCCGGCGCCACCGCCGGCGAGCGCGGCCGCTCCCGACGGAAACGGTTCACCCGGGTTTCGCCTCGCTCAACCCGGGCTACGGCAAGGTTGGCGCTTCCGCGTCCCGCAGAGGGACCGTCGCCGCATCCGGCGCCGCCGCGGCGATCCAGGCGACGCGCCGCGCGGGCAGGCGCACGCTGAAGGTGCTGCCGCGACCGGGCTCGCTCTCGATCACCAGCGTTGCCTGGTGCCGCAGCAGCACGTGCTTGACGATCGCGAGCCCGAGGCCGGTGCCCCCGGTCGCGCGCGAGCGGCTGCGGTCGACGCGGTAGAAGCGCTCGGTGAGGCGCGGGATGTGCTCGGCGGCGATGCCGATGCCCGAATCGCGGACGCCGAACGCCGCGCCGCCGTCGTCGGTGCGCTGCCACAGCAGCGTCACCGTGCCGCCGGCCGGCGTGTAGCGGATCGCGTTGCTGACGAGGTTGCCGAACGCGCTCGCCAGTTCGTCGCGGCTGCCGGTCACCATCGCGGCGTCGCCCGCGTCGAGCGCGATGGCGTGCTGCCCGCCCGAGAGGGCCTTCGCCTCCGCCGCCAGCGCGAGCAGCATCGGTAGCACCGCGAACGACGTTTCCGCGGGCACGTTCTGCTCGCTCTCCAGCGCCGACAGCGTGAGGAGGTCGTTGACGAGGCGCTCCATGCTGCGCGCCTGGTCCTGCATCAGCGCCAGGTAGCGCTCGCGCTGGCGAGGCTCGAGCTCCAGGTCCTGCAGCGTCTCGAGGAAGCCGGTGACGACCGTCAGCGGCGTCTTCAGCTCATGCGACACGTTGGCGATGAAGTCGCGGCGCATCCGCGCGACCGACTCGAACCGCGTGACGTCGCGTCCCATCAGCAGGCGCTCCTCCATGCCGAAGGGCACCAGCTGGATCGACAGCGTGAGCCCGGCGGTCCGCTGCGAGTCCATGATCAGCGCCTCGGCGAAATCGCCGGCCTCGAGGTAGCGGACGAACTCCGGCTGGCGCATCAGGTTCACGAGCGGCGCGCCGAGGTCGTGCTTCAAGTCCAGCCCGAAATACTGTTGCGCGCGCGCATTCGCCCACCGAATCCGGTTGGCGCGGTCGAGCACCACCATGCCCTCGGGAATCGCTTCGGCGGCGCTGGTGAACCGCTCGATCGTCTGCCGGAGGTCGCGCTGGTGCGCGGTGCGCGTGCGCACGCGCTGGTAGAGCGCCGACAGCGCGGGCCGCCACGCGCCGGCGCCTTCGGGCACCGGCGTTTCGAGCGGCGCCGCCGCCCACCGCGCGAGCCGGTCGAGATGCCCGAGATGGGACCCGATGATCGCCGCGCCGCCCAGCGCGAGGACGCCGACGGCCCAACCGGGGCCGAGGAAGCCCCAGGCGAGCGCGGTCGCCACGGCGACGACGCCAGGTGCGACCAGTCCCGCGCGAAAGACCGGGCTCATCGCATCCCGTCAGCGCGGAACGGCGAGCCGGTAGCCGCTGCCGCGCACCGTCTCGATCAGCCCGTCCTGGCCGAAGGGTTCCAGAGCGAGGCGCAGGCGCCGGATGTGGACGTCGACGGTGCGCTCCTCGATGTAGACGTGGTCGCCCCACACGTGATCGAGCAGTTGCGTGCGCGTGTGGACGCGTTCGGGACGCGCGAGGAAGAACCGCAGCAAACGGAATTCGGTAGGGCCGAGCGGAACCGGTGCGCCGTCCGCGGTCACGCGGTGCGTGGACGGGTCCAGCGTCACCGCGCCCGCCTGCAGGGGTTCCTGCACCGTCTCGGGCGAACGCCGCCGCAGCACGGCCTTGATCCGTGCCTTCAGCTCGCGCGGCGAGAACGGCTTGGTGACGTAGTCGTCGACCCAGGCCTCCAGCCCGGCGATCTTGTCGGCCTCCTCGCTGCGCGCCGTGACCATGATGATCGGCAGGTCGCGGGTGCGCGCGGCAGCGCGCAGTTCCTTCGCCAGCGCCAGTCCGGATTGCCCCGGCAGCATCCAGTCGAGGAGCACCAGCGCCGGCAGCGCCCCGTTCAGCCGTTCGCGCGCCGTCTCCGCGTCGGGCGCGCCCTGCACGTCATACCCGGCGTCGATCAGGTTGACGGTGATCAGTTCCAGGATCGCCGGCTCGTCCTCGACGACGAGGATCGCCAATGTCATGTGACAACCCCCACGCTTGCCGCTGGCGCGGCGGCGCTGCCCCCCGAGGGGGTGCAATCCGCGCCTTGGGACGGCCCGGCGGCGCGGATGACAACCCCCACGCTTGCCGCTGGCGCGGCGGCGCTGCCCCCCGAGGGGGAGCAATCCGCGCCTTGGGACGGCCCGGCGGCGCGGATGGTCATTCCTCCGCCACCTCGGCGCGAATCTGTTCCGCCGTCGCGTGCCGCACGTCCTTGCCCTTGACGACCTGGACGACGGCCTCGGCGATGTTCTTCGCGTGGTCGCCGATGCGCTCGATCGACTTGGCGATGAAGACGATCTCGAGCGCCGACGTGATCGTCCGCGGATCCTCCATCATGTAGCTGATGAGCTGGCGCAGGATCGCGAGGAACGCGACGTCGATCTCCTCGTCGCGGTCGATCACTTCCGCCGCCGCGGCCGCGTCGAGCCGCGCGAAGACATCCAGCGCGATCCGCAGCATCTCGAGCGCGCTGCCGGCCGCGCGCGCCACGTCGTGCTGGCGGACCTTCGTGAGCTGGTCGCTGCCGCGCGTCTGCACCGCCTTGTACGCGACCTTCTTGACCTCGTCGCCGATGCGCTCGAGGTCGTTGACGATCTTGGTGATGGTCAGGATCATCCGCAGGTCGATCGCGGTCGGCTGGCGCTTGGCGATGATCTGGCTGCACTGCTGGTCGATCGCTCTCTGCATCTGGTTGATCTGCTGCTCGGCCGCGCCCACCTCGACCATCGCGCCTTCATCCTCCTCGTCGCCGAGGACGGCGATCGCGCGCCCGAGCTGCGTCTCGACCAGCCCGCCCATCGCCAGGACGCCGCTCCTTATCGCCTCCATCTCGGCGTCGAACTGCTTGTGCGTGTGTTCGTTCATTTCCCGTTGCCCCGGCTGATGATATGGCGCTGGTTAACCGAACCGACCGGTGATGTAATCCTCGGTCTCCTTGCGCTTCGGCTTCAGGAAGAGCTCGTCGGTCGCGCCGAACTCGATCAGCTCGCCGAGGTACATGTATGCCGTGTAGTCCGACACCCGGGCCGCCTGCTGCATGTTGTGCGTGACGATCGCAATCGTGTAGTCCCGCTTCAGCTCGGTGATCAGCTCCTCGATCTTGGCGGTCGAGATGGGGTCGAGCGCCGACGTCGGCTCGTCGAGCAGCAGGACTTCCGGGCGCACCGAGACGGCCCGCGCGATGCACAGGCGCTGCTGCTGGCCGCCGGACAGCGCCATGCCACTCTGCTTCAGCTTGTCCTTGGCCTCGCCCCACATCGCCGCCTTGGTCAGCGCCCACTCGACGCGCTCGTCCATGTCGCGCTGCGAGAGGTTCTCGTAGAGGCTCACCCCGAACGCGATGTTGTCGTAGATCGACATCGGAAAGGGCGTCGGCTTCTGGAACACCATGCCCACCTTCGCCCGCAGCGTGTTGATGTCGATGCCGGGGGCGAGGATGTTCTCGCCGTCGAGCAGAATCTCGCCGACGGCGCGGTGCCCCGGGTACAGCGAGTACATCCGGTTGAACGTGCGCAGCAGCGTCGACTTGCCACAGCCGGACGGGCCGATGAACGCCGTGACGCGACCCTCGGCAATGTCGAGGTTGATGTTCTTCAGGCCCTGGAACCGGCCGTAGAAGAAATCCAGGTTCCGGCACTGCATCTTCGGCGGGGTCGTCGGCTGCTCACCCGGCCGGAGGCCGGGCTCCGCCGCAACGGCTGCGAAATTCATCGAACTCTCCCTTGGAATGCCCATGACTAGTTTGTCGCGGACTGCCGGAACACGGTCCGCGCGAGGATATTGATGACGAGCACGGTCAGCGTGATCAGCAGCGCCGCGCCCCAGGCGAGCGACTTCCAGTCCTCGAACGGGCTCATCGCGAACTGGAAGATCACCACCGGCAGGTTCGCCATCGGCGCGTTCATGTCGGTGCTCCAGAACTGGTCGTTGAGCGCGGTGAAGAGCAGCGGCGCGGTCTCGCCGGACATCCGCGCGACGGCGAGCAGGATGCCGGTGACGATGCCGCCACGCACGGCCTTCAGTGTCACCCGAAGAATCACCTTCCACATCGGCGCGCCAAGCGCCACTGCAGCCTCGCGCAGCGTGCTGGGCACGAGGTGCAGCATGTTCTCGGTGGTCCGCACGACCACGGGAATCGCGATCAGCGCCAGCGCGAACGACCCGGCCCAGCCCGAGAAATGGCCGACCTGCATCACGTACACCGTGTAGACGAAGAGGCCGATGACGATCGACGGCGCCGACAGCAGGATGTCGTTGATGAACCGCGTGAGGCGCGCCACCCAGGCGTCCTTGCCGTACTCGGCGAGGTAGATGCCGGCGAGGACGCCGATCGGCGTGCTGATGAAGGTTGCCACCAGCACGATGACCACGCTGCCGAAGATCGCGTTGGACAACCCGCCGGCCGATCCCGGCGGCGGCGTCGTCTGGGTGAACAGCGTCGGACCCAGCGCCGCGAAGCCGTTCGAGAACAGCACCCACAGGATCCACAGCAGGAAGAACATGCCGAAGGCCATCGCCGCCAGCGACATCATCAGGTTGAAGCGGTTGACGAGCAGCCGCCTGCGGTAGATCGGGTTCATGCGGCCTCCCTCGCCCTCCCCGCTCATGCCTTCTTCCCCTCGCCCTTGGCGAGCTGCGCGAGCAGCAGGCGCGCGCAGGCCAGCACGATGAAGGTGAGCAGGAACAGCACCAGCCCGAGCGAGATCAGCGACGCGCGATGAACCGGGTCGGCCGCCTCGTTGAACTCGTTGGCAAGCGCCGAGGCGATGGAGTTGCCGGGCTCGAACAGCGACGCGCTGATCTTGTAGGCGTTGCCGATGACGAACGTGACCGCCATCGTCTCGCCGAGTGCGCGGCCGAGACCCAGCATGATGCCGCCGATCACGCCGACCTTGGTGTAGGGCAGCACGATGTTCCAGACGACTTCCCACGTCGTGGCGCCGATGCCGTACGCCGACTCCTTCAGCACCGGCGGCACGATCTCGAACACGTCGCGCATCACCGACGCGATGAACGGGATGACCATGATCGACAGGATCACGCCGGCCGACAGCACGCCGATGCCGTTGGGCGCTCCCTGGAACAGCGGCCCCAGGATCCACAGGTTGCCGAAGATCTTCGTGAGCGCCGGCTGGACGTAGTCGCCGAAGACCGGGGCGAACACGAACAGGCCCCACATGCCGTAGATGATCGAGGGAATCGCCGCCAGCAGCTCGACCGCGGTGCCCAGCGGCCGCTTCAGCACCGGCGGGCACATCTCGGTGAGGAAGAGCGCGATGCCGAAGCTCACCGGCACCCCGATCAGCAGCGCGATGGCGGACGTGACCAGCGTGCCGTAGATCGGCGCCAGCGCGCCGAAGTCCATCGTCACCGGGTTCCACACGTTCGAGACGAAGAAGTGCAGCCCGAACTTCTGGAAGGCAGGCACGGAGGCCCATGCCAGCGCGCCGATGATCCCGACCAGCGTGAACAGCACGAACAGCGCGAAGAACATCGTCGTCCGCTCGAACAGCAGGTCCTGCCACGGCGGCGCGCCCTTCCGCTGCGCCGGCGGGCGCGGCTCGCGGTCGGTGCGGGAGGAATCGGCGATGGGCATGGAGATCGACGCGGTGCTGGCGGAAGCCATCATACTAAACCTCTCCAACGTGTTCCGGCCGGGAGCACGACTCCCGGCCGGGTGGAGGAAACGTCCCCCGATGCAGCGTGCCGAGGGCTCGGGCGGTTGGGCTGGCGCGCTTGGCCTGGCCCAACGCGCGATTTCACTTCCAGATCGGCTTGCCCGCGGCGTCCGTCAATTGCGCCTTCCACGCGTCGGCGATCGCCTTGTTGACGGCCTCGGGCATCGGCACGTAGTCGAGCTCGGCTGCCATCTTCTGGCCGTTCTTGAGCGCCCAGTCGAAGAACTTCAGCACTTCGGCGCCGCTCTCCGGCTTGTCCTGCTTGAGCTGCATCAGGATGAAGCTCGCGCCGGTGATCGGCCAGCTGTTCTTGCCGGGCTGGTCGGTCAGGATCTGGTAGAAGCCGGGCGCGTTCTTCCAGTCGGCGTAGGCCGCGGCGGCCTGGAAGGTGTCGTCGTCCGGCGCGACCCACGCGCCGACCCTGTTCTGGACCTGGGTGTACGCCATCTTGCTACGCTTCGCGTACGCGTATTCGACGTAGCCGATCGAGCCCTTGATCCGCTGCACGTAGGCGGCCACGCCCTCGTTGCCCTTGCCGCCCACGCCTTCCGGCCAGGCGACCGCGGTGCTGGCGCCGACCTTCGTCTTCCATTCCGGATTGACCTTCGACAGGTAGTCGGTCCAGATGAAGCTGGTGCCGGACCCGTCGGAACGGCGCACGACGGTGATCGGGTCGTTCGGCAGCTTGAGGCCCGGGTTGAGGTCGGCGATCGCCTTGTCGCCCCAGCTCTTGATCTTGCCGAGGTAGATGTCGCCCAGCACCTGGCCGGTCAGCTTCATCGCGCCCGGGGCCACCCCTTCGATGTTCACCACCGGCACGACGCCGCCGATGATTGCCGGGAACTGCATCAGGCCGGCGGCCTGCAGGTCCTCGGGCTTCAGCGGCATGTCGGACGCGCCGAAGTCGACGGTCTTGGCCTTGATCTGGGCGATGCCGCCGCCGGAGCCGATCGACTGGTAGTTCACGCCGATGCCGGTCTTGGCCTTGTAGGCCTCGGCCCACTTGGCGTAGATCGGGTACGGGAACGTGGCGCCGGCGCCGGTGATGTCGACGGCGAGCGCGTGGTTGATGCCGAACGCGAACGCCGCGGCGGCGAGAAATCCCTCGGTGAGGTGCTTGCGCATTGCCTGTTTCCTTTGTGGGGTTCAACGCGGAGGATTGTTGCAGGACCGTGTGACACGCCGATGACAGGCCGGCCCGCGGGAAAAATTGGGCCGCGGGGAAGGAGGTCCGCGGCCCGAGGGTGCTGCCAACAACAGGAGGAGTTCCGGGGCCGATGATGCCGTCGCCACGTTGCAGCATGAAGACAACCCCAGGTCGCCCGGACTGTCGCCAAACTGCCATCTGGCGTTCACGGCACCGTCGCAATCGGCAGCTATCGTCGCGGGATCGCAAACCGGATGAAGGAGATGCGCGTGCTGCTTCAGGTGCCACAGGAGAGGACCGGGACCGCCCGGGAGGCTGGATTGTCGATCGGGCTCGCGACTAGCTCGTCCGACATCGAAGCGGCGCAACGCCTGCGCCACCGGGTCTTCGTGACCGAAATGGGCGCCCGCACCGCGGGCCGCACGCCCGGCCGCGACGCGGACATCTTCGACCCCTGGTGCGAGCACATCGTGCTGCGCGACCGGGCGACGGACCGGGTCGTGGCCACCTGCCGGATTCTCGCCGCCCACCGCGCGAAGCGCATCGGTGCCTTCCACGCCGAGGGCCATTTCGACCTGACGCGGCTCTCGCGGCTGAAGCCGGGGATGGCCGAAATCGGGCGCGTGTGCGCCCATCCGGAATACCGGACCGCGGCCGCTGGCCGGCTGCTGTGGCGCGGCGTCGGCAGCCTCATGCACGAGCGCGGCTTCCAGTACCTGATCGGCTGCGCGCCGATGCCGATGTCCGACCGCGGCGCCGGCGCCCTGCGCGCCTACCGGCAGGTGGCGGCGCGGCACCTGGCGCCGATCGAGCATCGCGTCCGGGCGAGGAATCCGCTGCTGCCCGACGAAAATGGCGTCCTGCCGGCGGACGACGCCGTCGCGACCCTGCCGCCGCTGATCCGCGCCTACCTGCGGGCCGGCGCGTGGATCGCCGGCGAGCCGGCGTGGGACGCTGAGTTCAATACGGCCGACCTCTTCTTCTTCCTGCCGGTGAACCGGCTCGGCGAACGCCGCGACCGGCACCCGCTCGCGGCCGCCGCCTGACTCGATTGCGATCCGGCGATCCAGCAGAACCGGGGACGGTCCGGCCGAGGGACGGCCTGCCCGCGGCATTGCGGGCGACGCTCGAGGCGGCAACGCAGGGCAAGCCCGGCCGGTCCACCGACGGCACGCACCTCAAGTTCCGGACGATCTGGATCTCCGACACGCATCTCGGCACGCCGGGCTGCCAGGCCGGGGCGCTGCTCGAATTCCTGCGCCGCACCGAGTCGGACTACCTGTACCTGGTGGGCGACATCATCGACGGCTGGCAGTTGCGCCGGCGCTGGTACTGGCACCAGACGCACAACGACGTGGTGCAGAAACTGCTGCGCAAGGCGCGCAAGGGCACCGAGGTGATCTACATCCCCGGCAACCACGACGAGGCCGCGCGCCACTACTTCGGCGTCGCATTCGGCGACATCGTGATCCGCGAGGAAGCCGTGCACACGACGGCGCAGGGCAAGCGCCTGCTGGTGATCCATGGCGACCTCTTCGACGCCGTCGTCCAGTGCACCCGCTGGCTGGCCCTGCTGGGCGACCTGATGTACACCTTCATCCTCAAGCTCAACCGGCAATTCAACGCGTTGCGCGCGAGGCGCGGACTTCCCTACTGGTCGCTGTCGCAGTTCCTGAAGCACAAGGTGAAGAACGCGGTCAGCTACATCACGGCGTTCGAGGACGCGCTCGCCCGCGAGGCGCGGCACCGCGGGCTGGACGGCGTCGTCTGCGGCCACATCCACAAGGCCGAGATCCGTGACGTCGGGGGCATCCTGTACTGCAACGACGGCGACTGGGTCGAGAGCCTGACGGCACTGGTCGAGGACGCCGCAGGGAACCTGTCGATCCTGCACTGGCACGAGGTGCTCGCGGCCACCACGGCGATCGACGACGAATCGCCCACCGACGCGCTGGTGCCGGAACCAGAGCCGTCCTTCGCTGTGCGACCATAGGCGCACGCCGGCGCGCCCGTCCCGGGTCGCGGGCCGGCCCCGGGGACGAAGGCGACGGCAATGGCGAACGAGCGCACGATAGGCATCAACCTGCCGACCTACGGATCGGACCACGCGGGCATGGTCTGCGGGTATCTCTTCCATCCGGGGCAGGAAGGGCGCGCGATCGGGTCGGGCGAGGCGCTCGAATGGACGAGGCAGTCCGCCGCCGACAAGGGCGAGGGCTTCATCTGGCTCCACTTCACGCTGACCAACAACGCCAGCGAGAAGTGGCTGCGCGAGAACCTCGACCTGCCCGAGGCCTTCCTCGAAGCCATGCACGAGGGCTCGCGCTCGACCCGGATCGAGTACAGCGACGGCTGCCTGGTGGCGGTGGTCAACGACGCGCTGTACGACTTCTCGTTCGCGGCGTCCGACATCGCGACGATGTGGCTGTCGATCGATCGCAACGTGCTGGTCAGCGCACGGCGCAAGCCGCTGCGCAGCGTCGACCGGCTCCGGGCGGCGGTCAACAAGGGCGAGCGCTTCGGCACGCCGGTCGAGCTGCTGACGCATCTCCTGCACGACCAGTGCGACGTCCTCGTGCAGATCGTGCGCGAGGCGATCGCCACGGTCGACGGCATCGAGGACCGGCTGCTGGCCAACCGGCTCGACACCGGGCGCGTGGACCTCGGTGCGCTGCGCCGCGTGCTGGTGCGGCTGCGGCGCCTGCTCGCGCCGGAACCGGCGGCGCTGTTCCGGCTGCTCAATCATCCACCGGAGTGGATCGCGCGCGTCGACCTGCAGGAACTGCGGCGGTCGACGGAGGAGTTCTCCGTGGTGCTCGCCGATGCGGCGGAGCTGCTCGAACGGATCAAGCTGCTGCAGGAAGAGGTGGCGGCGCAGGTCAACGAGCAGAACAACCGGAGCCTCTTCCTGCTGACGGTGTTCACCGTGATCGCGCTGCCGATCAACATCATCGCCGGCCTGTTCGGTATGAACGTCGGCGGCATCCCGCTGGCGCAGAACGAGACGGGGTTCTGGATCATCGTCGGCATCGTCGCGACGTTCACGCTGCCCGCGCTGTGGCTGGTCCTCCGGCGGCGGCGGGACTGATCGCCTGCACCGACACCGCGAGGCGTCTCAGTCGCGGTGCGCCGGGCCCGCGTCGTCGTCGCCATCCGCGCGCGCGGGCGGCGGCGACGCCTCCATCTTCTGCATCCAGGCGAGGCGCGCGTCGCAGTCGCCGGGGATCACCTCGCACAGCACGCGATCGTCGACGCGAAGCGCGCGCTGGGTCGTCCGGTAGCGCCGGAGAAACTCGTGCGCCGATGCCTCGGCGCCCGGCATGCCGACCCGCACGGAGTTGAGCGCGCCGACCCAGCCGAAATACTCGATGCCGAGCCGGGCCGGTGTCGGCACGGTCTCGCGGTCGGAGAGGCCGCGAACGCACGCCTCGTACGCGAACGTGTCGTGGTGGATCAGCCGGTAGCACTTTTCCTGCGCGACACCGACCGCGGCGACCATCTCCCCGCGCGCGGCGGCGGGCGGCCCGTCGCTGCAGGCCGTCGCGAAGGTCAGCGCCGCAAGCAACATCGCGCGCCCCGCCAGGAGGCGCGCGCGGGATCGCGTCAGTTGAGCCGCCGGATGCGCGGCGCGGGGGGCGCGAGGTCGGGATGCGCCTTCATGTACCCGACAAAGGCGTCGATGTCGATGACGCCGCTGTTGGTGATGTTGGTTCCCCGATTCGTGACCACCGAGAAGTTGTCGCCGGGGCCCGGTGCCATGAAGCTGTTGAACGTCACGCGGTAGGTCTTTGCCGGATCGACCGGCTCCCCGTTCACCCGCAGCGATCCGGGCACCACGCGGTTGCCCTGGCCGTCGGGCGCGCCGGCGGGCTGCGCCGCGTCCCACGTGTACGAGAACGTGCTGCTCGGCTGGAGCATCCGGCCGCAGCCGTTGGCGCCGGTCTTGGCCGCGCAGTTGGGCGCTTCCCACTGCTGCTCGAGCAGGCGCACCAGCGCCGCCCCGGTGAGGTCTGCCGTCGCCAGGATGTTGCCGAACGGCGCCACGGTGAGCAGGTCGCCGAACGTCACCTGGCCGCCGTTCTGGTAGATCAGGTCCGCGCGCACGCCGCCCGGATTGATGAACGCGATGTCGGCCTTCGGCCCGCCCGCGAGGTAGACGTCGGCCATCACGTCGCCCATGGCGCCTTCGGCGGTTTCGTCGCGCGTCGGGGTGGCGGTCGGCAGCAGGGCACGCTTGATGTCCGCCTTGATGGTGCCGACCACCGAATTCTTGAGCGTCGCTGACAGCGCGACGTATTTCTGCACGGCGGCATCCACGGCGGCGTCCTTGGTGAGGATCGCATACCCGGCCGGCACCGCGGTGTTGAGGTCGTTGATCACCGGGACGGTGTTGGCGGTGGCCGCCGTGACGCCGACGCCCGGCTTGATCGTGAGGTCGATCTCGGTGACCGCGGTGCCGTAGAACCCGGTCGACGTCAGCAGCTTGCCGTTGCGCCGGCAGACGTATTCCTGGTGAGTGTGACCGCTCACCACCACGTCGACGTCCTTCGACAGCGCGTCGACGATCGGCAGGATCTCCCCCGACAGGTTCGGGCAGGACTGGTCGTTCAGCGTCGTCGCGATGGTCTGCCCGCCCTGGTGGATCAGGACCACGACGGCCGCCGCGCCGTTGGCGCGGATTGCGCCGCCTGCGCGTTGATCGTCGCCGCCTCGTCGAGGAACTCGAGCCCGGCGACGCCGGTGGACGTCACGACGCCTGGCGTGCCCTTCAGCGTGAGGCCGATGAAGCCCACCGCGATGGTCCCGAACTGCTTGACGTAGGTGGCCGGAAACAGCGTCTTGCCGGTCGCCGTCTCGACGACGTTCGCGGCCAGATAGCGGTACGTGGCGCCAGTAAACACGCCGTTGTTGATGCAGGTGTCCTGCCCGATGACGCCGCCCGTGTAGCAGCCGCCGTTCTGCATGCGCAGCAACTCGCCCTTGCCATGGTCGAACTCGTGGTTGCCTACCGCGGTGACTTCGAGGCCGACCTTGTTCAGGACGTCGACCGACGATTCGTCGTGCGTCAGCGTCGAGGTGACCGGCGATGCGCCGATCATGTCGCCGGCGCCTACGACGATGCTGTTCGGGTTCTTCGCGCGGAGCTGCCGGACCAGCGTCGCGAGGTACGCGGCCCCCCCGGTGCGCACCGCCGTGCCGGCGGGATTGGTCGAGTCCTTGAGGACGACGGAGCCGCCGTTGGCCGCCGCCGGCGGCTCGATGTTGCCGTGGAAATCGTTGAGTGCGATCAGCTTCACCGCGACCGGGTCGGTCGACGCGCCGCTGTCGTTGCCGTCGCCGCCGCAGGCCGCCACCAGCATGGCAGCGGCGAGGGCGACGAGTGTCGCAAGGGTTCGACTGTGGATCGAGCGCATTGTGCTTTTCCTCGGAAGGGCGGATGTTGGCGGGGCAGCGCCCGCGTTGCCGGCGCTGCCGTTCGTGATCGCCGGCATGCCTGCTGCGGCGATGCGCTGCCTGCGGCAGCACGGCAGCAACTTTGCCGAAGCAATGCGACATCGCGATGACAGGACGCGATCGCGTGTCGTTCGCATCCGTGACCGGCCGATGACCGATTTGTGACACCGGGCCGTCGTTCGTTGGGGTATAAATACAGGCATGGCGCCGACAGTGCGTGCCGCACCGCACACAGCGGGGCACGCTTCACGCGCCGAATCGTTCGATACCAGGGGATTCAAATGAAGGAACCCATCGCCAAAGAGGTGGATCTCGGCCGCTGCGGCGCCGTGACGCTGCACGTCTCGGCCGACCGCAAGCGCCTGCTGCTGGAGTTCAACACAGTGACCGAAGGCTTCGACAAGTCGGGCCTCAACGCCTTCATCGACGCGCTGAAGAAGATCCGCGACAAGATGGACCGCTAGAGCCGGGCGCAACCGCGGCTCAGTCGACCAGCACCGTCTCTCCGGCACGCACGCGCTGGCCGGGTCGCACGCGCACCCGCATCTCGTCCGTGCAAGGGATGACCACGTCGACCTGCGAGCCGATGCGGATCATCCCGAAGATCGCCCCGCGCCCCACGCTCTCGCCCACCGGGACGTAGCTGTCGATGCCGGCGACGGTGCGCGCCGCGATCTGCACCACGTAGCAGGCCAGCGCCTTGCCGTGCATCTCGCCGCTGAAACGGGTGACGGTGCGCTCGTTGGCCACGATGTGGGTGCTGCCTTCGTAATACGGCTCGCGCCGCGTCAGGATGCGCCAGTGCATCGGTCCCATGTGCACGTTGCGGCCATGCCCGGGATGATGGCGCACGAAATCGACGGTGCCGGTGATCGGCGCGCGGTTGTAGTGCACGTCGAACGGGCTCATGAACACGCCGATCAGGAGCTTCGGCAGCGCGACGTCTTCCTTGACGATGTCGGAAAGGCGCGCCGACAACCCCTGCTTGATGTGCATCACGTCCTCGGCCGGCGTCAGCCGCTTCACGTAGACCACCACGCCGTCGGCGGCCGAGACGATGCCGTCCGCCTCCGGCACGTAGCGCGCCGGGTTGCGCCAGAACCAGACGTGGCGCCAGTACAGCCAGGCCGCGGCGCCGGCGGCGGCAACGGCTAGCGCGACACCGGCGACGTAAGCGCTTGCCACGCGTCGTCCTCCCGCACGCGAACGATCGCCACGCCCGACGAGAACGGAAAGTCGACCAGCTCGAAGAGCTCCGTCCGCCGCCGCAGCATGTTGAGCCAGCGCTTGACGCCGGCGTGACGCACGAATTCGCGCAGGTAGATGTTCGTGTCGTGCAGCAGCAGGTAGGCGTTCTTGCGCGCGTGGCGCAGCGACGACGAGAAGTCCTGCCGCACGTCGAGGAACGAGTGGCTGCCGTCGATGAACGCGAGGTCGATGTCGGGCAGGCCCAGCGCGTCGTACTTCGCGTAGAACTCGTCGCTGCGCATCCGGTAGTGGGTGACGATGCGCTCGACCCCGAAGCGCGCGAAGTGCCGCTCGACCTTTTCCGGGTCGTCCCACTGCGCCGTGCCGCCCATGGTCTTGAACGGCCCGTCGGTCAGCACGGAATACGAAGGATCGATGAACGACAGCTGTCCCTTGCCGTTGTCCTTCAGCGCGAGCGCGAGGCACGCCACGGAAAAGCCGAAGCCCGAGCCGATGACGACCACGTGCTTCGGCCGCAGCGTCCGCACCAGCCCGTAGTACAGGAACCCGAAGCCCAGGTTGAGGTTGCCCTTCGCCTCGTGATGGCCCAGCGGCTTCGCGTGCTCGAAGATCGTCCGGATCAGGTCGGCGTCGAGGCAGAAGCCGTCGGCCGGCGCGCCGGGATCGGCGCCTCCGGCGGGCGGGGGCTTGAGACGGGAGAGCGCCATGGCGAATCCTCGCGGGTGGGAGAAGCCCCGAAGGCTAGCCCGGCGATGTGACAGCCGCATTGCCGTTGCGGCGCGACGGCGATCGCCGTCGCCACACTGCTGCAATCTTCGCTGCGCAGACTGGGCGGGCCGCGCGGCATCCGCGGTGCGCCGTCGTGCGTCAGGCACGCAGCGCAAACCTCGTCTTCGATCCGGGAGGAAGCATGGAAGGTTTCGGCAAGGCACTCGCAACGCAGCGTTGGGACGATCACCGGTACTACCATCACAGCCGGATCAACCAGTCGCTGCACCTCGTCAGCGCGATCAGTTTCCTGTGCAGCTACGTGCTGCTGTTCGTCAATCCCGTCGCCGCGGCGCTCGTCGCGTGGCTGGGCGCGATGCTCACCCGCCAGGCGGGGCACTTCTTCTTCGAGCCCAAGGACTACGACGCCGTCAACCAGGCGACGCACGAGCACAAGGAGGCGATCAAGGTCGGCTACAACCTGCGGCGCAAGGTCGTGCTGATGGCGATCTGGGCGCTGTCGCCCGTCGCGCTGTATCTCGACCCGACGCTTTTCGGCCTGTTCGAGGCCAAGGGGGACTGGAGCCAGTTCGTGCACAACGTGGCGATCGTCTGGATCGCGATCGGCATCGGCGGGCTCGCCTTCCGGACCGTCCACCTGTTCTTCCTGAAGGACGTGCAGACGGGCCTCGTCTGGCTCACCAAGATCCTCACCGACCCGTTCCACGACATCAAGCTCTACTACAAGTCGCCGCTATACCTGCTGCGGGGCGAACGGGTGGATCCGATGCGAACCGGGCCGCACCGTTGACGCGGGCCGCCGGGCGACGACGGGCCGCCGCGTCAGAACCGCGCCGCGATCATCTCGCGCACGATCCGGCGCTTGATCGAGCGGTTCGTCGCCGTCGCGGCGGTCCACCACCAGCCGTCCTCGCGCATCTCGCGCGCCGCCGCGACGAACCGGTCGGCCACCGCGGCGAATTCGGACTCCGTGTAATTCAGGCTGAACACGAGGCGCCCGGTACCGACCCAGCTCAACGCCAGTCCCTCGACCCGCAGGTAGTGCTGGAACATCCAGTTGTAGCGCGACGGCGTGGTGTAGCAGACGCTGCAGATCGTGGACAGGTTGGCGATGCGCACGGGCAGGCGCTCGTCCTCGAGGCGGCGGTTGAGGTCGGCCACGCGCCGGTTCCAGGTGCCGTCGAGGTCGCGGTACAGCGCGTTCACCTCCGGCCCGTCGAGGCGCGACAGGAACTCGTGCATCGACCCCATCAGGTACGGATGGGTGTTGAACGTGCCGCGGGCGAAGTAGATGTCCGCGGGCCGCTCGTCGCGGAACCGCTTCATCAGGTGCCGGCGACCGCAGACCACGCCGACGGGAAGCCCCCCGCCCACGGTCTTGCCCCAGGTCACCAAGTCGGCCTGCACGCCGAAGTATTCCTGGGCGCCGCCCTTCGCCAGCCGGAAGCCGGTGAACACGTCGTCGAAGATCAGCGGGATGCCGCGGTCGGTGCACACTGCCCGCAGCCGATGCAGCCATTCAGTGTAGGCGGCGCGATCGAAGTCCGCGCTGCGGCCGCTGTCGACGAGCGACGAGTCGCCGGGCGCGCCGCGGTTGGGGTGGAGCGCCTGCAGCGGATTCACGAGCACGCAGGCGATGTCGTTGCGGCGGGCAAGCACCCGCAGCGTGTCCTCGTCCATGTCCTTCAGCGTGTAGGTCGCGCCCGGGGCCACCGGATTGCCCACGCCGGGCTGCACGTCGCCCCACCAGCCGTGATAGGCGCCGTTGAAGCGCACGACGTGCGTGCGCCGCGTATGGAAGCGGGCGAGGCCGACCGCCTGCATGACGGCCTCGGTGCCCGACATGTGGAACGAGACTTCGTCGAGGCCGGACAGTGCACACAGGCGCGCCGCATTGGCGGCAGTCAGCGGATGGCAGGACCCCAGCACCGGCCCGAGCGCCTCGACATGCGCGGCGCCCTGCCGGATGCAGTCCTTGTAGAAATCGTAGCCGAACACGTTGACGCCGTACGAGCCGGTCAGGTCGTAGAGGTGGTTGCCGTCGAGGTCGACGAGAAACACGCCGGACGACGCGGCGGCGAAGGCGGCGGCCGGAAAGTGCTCGCCGGCGAGTCGCCGGTACTGGTACGGCACGCGGTAGGCGCCCGTGAACTGGAGGTCGGAGACGCGCACCTCGACGTCTGCGGTGACCTGCGTGGTCCGCGCGAACATCTGCCGGTACCGCCCGGACAACCGGGCGAAGCCGTCGCGCCGCCGCGCGACGATCTCGCCCGGCGCGTCGTCGGTGCCGAAGAAGCGGGCGTCCCCGAAATCGTAGAACGGCACCCATTTCGCGAATCGGCGCGCCATCTTCGAATGCCCGGACAGCGACGGGTGCTTCGCCTTCGACAGTGCAAGGCGCGCAAGCGCCGGCCGGCAGGACGCCGCCACGACGATGGCGCCGAAAGCGTACAGGGCAATGCTGGTATCCATGCTCAGTCTCCGGCAAATCGATTCACGACGACATTCAAGGCTCCATGAAGATCCGGTCCGCGCTCGCCCGAATCCTCCAGCAGGAGGACATCAATTTCCTGCTGACCAACCGCATTCCCCGGCGGCTCTTGACCCGCTTCATGGGGTGGTTCAGCCGGATCGAGCAGCCACAGGTCGCCGCGCTTTCCATCGCCACCTGGCGCTATTTCGCGGATCTCGATCTTGGCGAAGCGAAGAAGGCCCGCTTCCGGAGCATGCACGACTGCTTCACGCGCGAACTGAAGGCCGGGGCGCGCCCGGTCGACGACGATCCGCGCGTGCTGGTCAGCCCGTGCGACGCGATCGTCGGCGCGTCGGGCACGGTCGAGGGAGATCAGCTGTTCCAGGCCAAGGGGCTGTCGTACCGCCTGCACGAACTGCTGGGCAGCGCCGACCTCGCGCGCACGTACGTCGACGGCTGCTACGTCACGCTGCGGCTCACGTCCGGCATGTACCACCGGTTCCATGCGCCGCACGATTGCCGGGTCACGCAGGTGACCTACATTTCCGGCGACACCTGGAACGTCAATCCGATCGCGCTGAAGCGCGTCGAAAAGCTGTTCTGCCGCAACGAGCGTGCGGTCATCACGGCGCACCTCGACGCGACGGCCGCACCGATCGCCCTGGTTCCCGTCGCGGCCATCCTCGTCGCCAGCATCCGGCTCCACTTTGCCGACGTCCTGCTGCATCTCAAGCACCAGGGCCCGAACGTCATTCCGTGCGACGCGGCGCTGCGCAGGGGCGAGGAGATGGGCTGGTTCCAGCACGGATCGACGATCATTGTCTTCGCGCCGAAAGGCTTCGCGCTGTGCGCCGGTGTCAGCGAAGGGCAGCCGATCCGGATGGGCCGGCCTCTGCTCCGCCTGCCCTGACGCCGGCGCAGCCACGTGGCACCCCGCGGCGGCTGCTGCCCGCAGCGAGTCGTGATACCTACGCCAACGCCATTGCGGATGCATGGGTGGCCGGACGCAGGTTGCCGACGAATTGGCGCGTCGCCGCGGCCCACGTGTAGTCCGCGGCGTATCGCGCGACGGCCGCGCGATCCAGCGTCAATGCCTTCATCGCCGCCGCCTGCAGATCCTCGGCCAGCACGCCGGCGGCGGGATCGCGCACCACGTCCACCGGCCCCGTCACGGGAAACGCAGCGACCGGCGTCCCGCAGGCCATCGCCTCGATCAGCACCAGCCCGAAGGTATCCGTGCGGCTGGGGAACACGAACACGTTCGCCTGCTGGTAGCAGTACGCGAGTTCCGCACCGGTGCGCAGGCCGTGGAAGACGACGTCGGGGTATTGCGCCTGCAGGGCTGCGCGCGCGGGGCCGTCGCCGACCACCCACTTGGTCCCGGGGAGATCGAGCGCCAGGAAGGCGCCGATGTTCTTCTCGACGGCGACGCGCCCGACGTACAGGAATATCGGCCGGCCGCGCACCTCCGCTGCCGGCGCCGGCTTGAACACGGCGGCATCCACTCCGCGCGACCAGCGCCGGATGTTGCGGAAGCCGTGCTCCACAAGGCGCGCCTCGACGGTGGGGGTTGCCACCATCACGCCGGACGACGGTTCGTGGAACCATCGCATCCAGCGGTAGGCGATCCCGACCGGAAGGCGGCAGCGCGCGTGGATGTATTCGGGAAACTGCGTGTGGTACGCCGTGGTGAACGCATAGCCGCCACGGAGGCAGACACGGCGCGCAGCGAGGCCGAGCGGCCCTTCCGTGGCGATGTGCACCGCGTCGGGCTCGAATTCGTCGATGGCCCGGGCGACGCCGCTGCCGGCGTTGAGCGCCAGCCGGATCTCCGGGTACGTCGGGCACGGCAGCGTGCGGAAGGCCTGCGGCGTGACCAGCCTGATGACATGGCCCAGCCTTTCCAGCTCGGCCACCGTATTCCTGAGCGTCGTGACGACGCCGTTGACCTGCGGTAGCCACGCATCGGTTGCGATCAGGATTTTCATCGACATCTCCGGAGAGGCACCCGCTCGACGCGGGGCACAACGGAAATTAGCGGGCCGATGCTACATGGCAATGACAGCGGCGGCACGCGACGTCGGGCCGGTTGCCGACGACCCCGCCGCGCACCCTCGTGCATCCGGTTCGGCGCGGGACATTCATCTCACGGTGACACTGCGCCGCTATCCTTCGCGCGATGACAAAACGACTGCAGGCACTCGTCCTCGCGATAATCCTCGCCACCTTCGCCGCCCCTGCCGTCTGCGCACCGCCCCGCGACATCGTCGTCGGCGAAGTGATCGACGAGTCCGGCGACAACATCGACGCCAGCCGCGACTACGTCGCCGGCGCGCGCGTCTGCTTCGACTTCGTGAACGCGCAGGGCGGCATCCGCGGCCGGCGCGTCGCCCTGCTGGTACGGGACGATGCCGGTGCACCCGAGCGGACGGTGGCCGCGGCGCGCGAACTGGTGGAGCGCCAGGGCGCGCAGGTGCTGTTCGGCCCCGTCGGCAACGCGAGCGTCGCCGCGCTCGCGAAAAGCGGGGACCTGCGCCGATGGGGCGTCGCGCTGTTCGCGCCTATGGCCGGCATCGAGCTCGACGTCGGAGCCGATCAAGTCTTCTTCCTGCGCCCGACCTACGGGACCGAAGCGCTGCGCCTCGTCGGCTGGTTCCAGGCCGCGGTCCAGCCGCGCGCCGCGATCGTGTATTCCGGCAGCGAATTCGCGCGCGCGTCGCGGCAGGCCGCGACGGCCCGCCTGCGCGCCGATGGCGCGACGGTGGTGGCGGAAGTCCCGATCGGCGGCGACGGCCGCGAAGGTTTCCGCCGCCAAGCCCCAATTCGTCCTCGTGCTGGCCGACACGCTGGCGGCCGGACAGTTCATCGAGGCGTACCGCGCGCTCGACCCGCTGGTCGCGATGGCAGGGCTGTCGAACATCAGCCACCAGATCTTGATCGAGCTCGCAGGCCCGGCGAGTGCGGCCGGCACACTGCTGACGCAGGTGGTTCCCGATCCGTCGCGCGGCGCGTCGGCCGTGGCGCGCGAGCACATCGCCCTGATGAAGCGTTTCCGCGACGAACCGACGTCGCACGCGACGCTGGAGGGCTTCGTCGCGGCCAAGTACCTGGTCGCCACGATGCGATCGATCGATGGCGAGATCGACCGCGCGAGCCTTCTCGCTGCACGTCGGGCGCGGCGGGAGGTCGACGTCGGCGGCTTCGTGATCACGTGGCCCGACCGCTCGAACCGGGGGTCGCGCTTCTCCGACATGACGCTGCTGCGGAAGAACGGAACGCTGCTGCAGTGACAAGGTTCCGGCGCGCGGCCGCCGGCCTCGTCGTGCCCCGCAGTCAGCCGCCCTGCAGTCAGCCGCGCTGAAGCAGCCGGCGCACCGGGGAGCGCAGCGCCGCGAGCGACGGCAGCGCCGCAAGCAACGAGCCGGCGACGAACATCCCCGCGACGAGCAGCAATTCGGGCGCGCCGATCCCGGCGCCCACGGCGAACCCGAGGCGGTCGCCGGCGATGGCGCCCAGCGCCCGCGCGAGCACGGCGCCGAATGCGAGCCCGCCCGCAGCCCCCGCCGCCACCAGCAGCGCCCCGTGCAGCCAGACCGTGGCGAACACGTACAGCGGCGGCGCTCCCAGTGCCCGCAGGACGCCGATGCTGTCGCGCCGTGCCGCGAGCATGGCGGCAATCACCAGCACGATGGCTGCCATCAGCAGCGCGTCGAACGCGAACGCCATCCAGCGCAGCAGCAGGCCCACGTCGCCCAGCACCGCGTAGAGCCGGTTGAGCGCCTCGGCGGGAAACAGTGCCATCGTCTCGCGTCCCCGATATTGCTGCCGCAGGCGGTAGGCATCAGTGACCGTCCGCGGCCTGACGACAATGGCCGGCACCGGACCCGCCCGACCGGCGACCCACGGTGGCCCCAACTGCGGTGCGGTGCCACCGATGGCGTCATGCCCGGCGGACGTCGCGGGATGCGCGTGCATCCGCCAGACCGCTTCGATCGGCACGACGATGGCGCGATCCCACGGCGTGCCGGTGGGAGCGAGGCGCCCGACGACGACAAATTCCTCGCCGTGCTCGTGCGCCTCCAGCACGTTCTCCGCGGCGCTGCCATGCGCCGCGCGGAACCGCTCGCCGAGCGGCAGGTCGACCGCAGCGCCGATCATGGCCTCGCCGGCGCTCCCGAACAGCCGTCCCGCGACCGGTCCGTAGGCTCCGTCGCCGGTGGCGAAGGCGGCCGTCGTGCCGACCAACGGATACCCGCGATGCGAATCGGTCACGGCGACCGGCGCCACCGCGCCTGCCGCGTCCTCCGCCTGCAGCGCGAGCAGCACCGACGCCGGCACCAGTTCCAGCGCGGCCTGCTGCAGGTACACCGTGGTCAGGACGAGCTGGGTCGGGCTTCCGGGCGCGCCCACGACGAGGTCGAAGCGGTCGGCCGCACGCGCGCTGGCCGTGCGCAACGCCCGTTCCTGCGCGCCGACGGCGACGACCAGCCCCACGGCAATGGCAAGCAGGATGATCACTGCCGCGCAACCCGCGCGGTTGCGGCGCATCTCGGCCAGGACAAGGGGAAACGGATTCATGCGGCGGGTACGAGCTGCGGCCGCCAGGGGGCGGCGAACCGCTGGCGCAGCGTGCCGTCCGCGATGTCGACGATGCCGCCCAGCCGCTCGGCGAGCTGCGGGTCGTGGGTGGCCACGACGAGCGTCGCGCCGACACCGGCGCACATCGCGCAGAGCAGGTCCGCGACCTGCGCCGCATTGTCGGGGTCGAGGCTTGCCGTCGGCTCGTCGGCGAGCACGATCGCCGGCCGGCGGAGCAGCGCGCGCGCCAGCGCCACGCGCTGCTGCTCGCCACGCGACAGCACCCGGACGTCCGCATGGACCCCAACGCCCACGCGGTCGAGCAGTTCACGCGCAGCATCGCGAATCGGCGGCGCGATCCGCCAACGATCGAAGCGCAGCGGCAGCAGCACGTTCTCGAGCGCCGACATCCCGGGGAACAGGTGGAACTGCTGGAACACGAGCCCGAGCGTCTCGCGGCGCCAGCGATCGGTCGTTCGCTCGGGCAGCGCGGAAATCGTCACTGCCCCCCACCGGACCACGCCTCGGGCCGGCCGCTCGATGCCGGCGAGCACGTTGAGCAGCGTCGTCTTGCCGGAACCCGAAGGCCCGCACAGGGCGACCTGCGCGCCCGGCGCGAGCTTCCACTCGGGAACGTCGAGGAGCAACCGCGCGGGGCCGGCCTCCCCCGAGAACGCAACGCGCAGGTCGCGCAATTCGAGCCCGAGCCCGGCCGGCGCCGTCGCCGCCATCAGCGCACCGCCGTCACGTCGGCGTCGACGATGCGGACGAGGCTCACGAATCCGGTCTTCGCATCCACCTTGGGACCCAGCTCTAGCGTGCCGCTGACGGCGACCGGCAGCCCGTCCTGCGTCCAGCCGCCGCGCCCGCGCGGATACACGACGACGATGTCGCTCGGCCAGTCCGCATCGGAACTGCAGAAAGGGCAGATCGACACCGGGGAGCGCGTCAGCACGAAGAATTCGACCTCGGGTTTCAGCGGCGGCGCCATGTAGCCGAGGATCCGCACCGGCTTCCCGGCGAGCGCCCGGCTCTTTGCGGACAACTCCAGCCCGCGCACCGTCTGCCCACCGTAGATTTCGGCGAACGCCAGCGCGTCGGCGCCGGCGGCGCGCGCATGCCGGACCGGCAGCAGCGCGACGGCGAGCGTCGCCGCGCCGCCCGCCAGCCAGCGGCGGCGGGTCATCCCGCGTTGCCGTCGTGCGTCACTGCGCGACGGGCTTGCCGACCCTGGTGATCCGTGGCGCGGCCGCCGCCGGCTTCGCCGCGGCTTCCGGGCCGAGCCCCAGCGCGGTCACCATCACCCGGAACAGCTCGGTGTTCTCCATGAAGCCGTGGATCTCCTCGCTGCCGGGGCCCATCGCGGTGACGATGCCGTCGTCGGCCGTGTGCGTGCCGGTGTCGGCGCCGCGCGGCAGGTTGCCGATGCGCAGCATCGCGCCCGGCACATCCTTGTACCGGGCATTGGCAACGTAGGCGTCGCCCTGCTTCACCGCCGGCACGTTCGGATCGTCGAGATGCGGCCGGAACGTCTCGTAGTGATCCGGGAAATTGCCGTAGAACATCGCGAGCCGACGCGTGACGTCGACGCCCGGCGGGTAGCCGTCGGCGTCGGCATCGGCGTAGTTGGGAAAGCCGGCGTCCGCATACACGCCCACCTTGTCACGCATGTCCGCCGCGGGGCGCCCATCGTCGATGGTGCCGACGATCGACACGCCGTGCGTATGGTCCGGGGTGACGATGATCAGCGTGTCGTCGCTCTTCGCGGCGAAGTCCTTCGCCACCTGCACCGCGTTGGCGAGCATGATGGTGTCGTAGACGCTGCGCTCCCAGTCGAACGGGTGGTTGTACTTGTCGATCAGGCCCGCCTCCACCATCAGCACGAAGCCTTCGCGGTTGCGCGAGAGCACGTCGATCGCGGCCCGCGTCATGTCGGCCAGGTCCGGCTGCGCGGGAAACTTCGCCACCGTTCCCTTCTTCAGGATCCGCCGGTCGAGCGCGCCGTCCATGTTGTCGAGGTGGAAAAGGCCCAGCATCCGCGACGTGGCGGGATCGGCTGCCGCCGCCTTCATCTCGGCATCGGTCGTCGCGAACTTGTAGCCCGTGCGCTGGAACAGATCGATGTAGTCGTTACTGTCCTTGCGCTTGGAGCCGGGCGTCGCCTGCGGCAGGAACCACGCCGACCCGCCGCCCATGATGACGTCGGCGCGCGACAGGAACAGCTGCTCGGCGATGATGTCCTTGTCGGCGCGGCGCCGCGTGTGCGCGACCATCCCGGCGGGCGTCGCGTCCTCGACCTCGGCGTCGGTGACGATGCCGACCGCCATCCCCGTCCTGCGCTTGACGAGCTCTGTTAGCGTCTCGACCTTCGGGTGCGCGAGGTTGTCCTTCGCCCGCGAGACATAGACGCCCAGCGCGTTGACGCTGGACTTGTGGCCGGTCGTGAACGCGCTCATCGCGTTGGCGCTGTCGGTGATGATCGAGTCCACGCCCGAGGTGCCGAGGAGCGCCATGTGGGGCATGTCGTCGAACGACAGCTGGCCGTAGTACTTCCCCTCCTTCATCCCCTTCGACAGCATGCGGGCGGCCGTGCGATTGGCGATGCTCAAGCCGTCGCCGACGAACAGGATGACATTCTTCGCGCGGCGCGGGCCGCTGCCGTAGACGTCCCAGACGACCTTCTGCACCGTCGCGCCGTCGCCGGCCTCGACGAGGTATTTGCCCGGGACTTCCACCGCCACGTCGCGCAGAAGGATGGACGACTTGCCGCTGCCGTCCTCGTTCTCGATGAACTGGGGCTTCCGGACGAGCAGCAACTCGGCATTCACGCCGTTCACGGTGACGGTGACGGCGTCCGCCGCGACCTTGCGGTCGAACTCGACCTTGAAGTCGAAGCGGCTGCCCGCGAGGAAGCGCGCGCGGTCGATGGGATAGATGGCCGCCTCGGCGGTGATGGCGGCAACGAGGCCGACGACGACGGCCACCAAAAGGCGGGAGGCATGGCAGGTGCGGCGGCGGGTGCGGCTCATTGAAGTTCCTCGGGGGAAAGCGATCGCGGCCGGCGTCGCCGCTCGACACGAGGCCCGGACCGGGCTTCATGAACCTGACCGCCCGGCCGCGGCGTGACCATTTTGGCTCTTCTACAACTTGGGCTGAATCCGCTCCCAGCTGAACGGACCGAAGGCGCTGGCGCCATTGGCCGCATTCGCGCCGGGATCGACGGTGAGCTTGAGCCACTCAAGCGGCGTGGTGCTGCCATGCACGACCACGCGATGGAAGTTCGGCACGTTGTAGCTGTAGGGCTGGTTGAGGTACGGGTCGCTCGGGTTGTTGCTTCCGGAAGGCATGTTGGTGCTGCTGCAAGCCACGGCAGGTGCGCCCGACGACGGCTCGATCACGCACGGTGCGCCGCGGACGAGCGGGTTGTCCGACCGGTAGACGTGCGAATCGCCGTTGAACATGAGGACCGGCTTGCCGAATGCCACCGCGTGCGATGCGACGCTGTCGATGAGGGACTTGTACTCGGTGACGTGGCTGGCTGCGGCGCCGTCGAGATCCCACATGTCGGCCTGGGACTGGATGACCACGCCGACGGCGCCGATCGCGGCAGCCTGCTTGAACGCGGCATCGAGCCAGCGCAGGTCGGCTGCCGTGCGGTTGGCGATTTCCTCGGTCTGTGCCTGGCTCGTGTTGGGGGCGCCGTACCAGACGTCCTTGTCGTTGTTCGATCCGCCGGGAATGTTCAGCGTGATGAACACGACCTTCGATTTCTCCCACCAGACGTTCTCCACGTACTTCCTGTCGCTCGGATACGCGGGGTCGAAGTCCTGTGCCTGCGAATGGACGGACATCGAGCCGACAATGGTCTTTCCGGGGATCGCAAAGAAGATCGAGCGCACCAGTTCGAGGTTCGCGATCGGGTCGCCGCCTGCATAGGAAACCTTGTTGCCGGCCGCGTCCACGACATAGTCGATCGCACCCGTCGTCGGGTTGTACGCACCTCCCCCTTGCTTGACCTTGTGGCAGTCGGACCACTCGTTGTCTCCCGGCGTGTAGACGATCGGGTGCTTGAACGCGGTCCACTGGCTCAGGATCGTTCGGTCGTAAGCCTCGGTGCAGTACTGCTTGCCCGAATGGATGTCGCCGACGTGAAGAACAACCGAGACATCCGGGTCGGCGTTGATGGCGCTGATGAACGCGGGATTCACGATGGTTTGCGAATCGTCGGTGGGCGTGGTGCCATACGGTACGTCGCCGATGACGGCCACCGTCGAAATCGTCGGCAGCCTGCCGTTGTCGTCGCCCGAGCATGCTGCCAGTGCAGCTGCCGCGAGCAGGATCAGCCCAATAACGCCTGTTTTGCGCACGTTGTGTCCTCAGTGGGTGAAGGGATGGGTCGCTGGGGGCAATCCGATACCGCCGGATGACCTCCCGAAGCGCCGATTCTGTTCCGGATTTGTGACCGACTCGTTACACCCTCTCGATCCGTTGCGCCGGCGCTCGCGGCGCACTTTCGCGCGCTGCCTGCGGGGGAACCTGCGACTGCGGTTCGGTTCGTCGCAGTCCCCGGAAAGCGTTGACCGCTATGTCGGAGCGAGCGAGCGGCGCCGCCCGTCCGCGACGTTGCGAAGAAGCGCGCGGACCGGTTCACAAGATTGCAACGAAACGGTCTTAGCCTTGGTGCGTTGGCAACCGTTTCGGGAGCATCCCGCGTCTGCTGCCGCGGCGAACAGCGCGGCGGCGGCGACCCGCTGCAGGCGGCAGCGTCAACTCGGCACAGGCCTTTCCTCATGACAAACGTTGGCAGCGCGCCGTGGCCTATCGAGGACGCGGATGAAGACGGTTCCGGAAGCGATCCACTCGGGCTTCTCCCGGCGATGCCGGTCAATGCATCCGCCAGCCCCAAGGGCCCGTACGACCGGACCCTGGATCACGAACTCAGCCGCAAGCGCTTTGCCAACGGACCCGCGGCCCATGATGCTGCATCGCAGTTGCACAACGCGCTTGGGCTGTTGCCGCCAGCAGCCGTGTCCGCGCATTGGGACCGCTACAAGATTCGAACACTCGACCACCGCTTCGACGAACGCAGGGCCTTCCGGACCTGAGCGCACAGCGGGAGGAAACTGCCGGCCAGTGCGTGCCGGATTGCGCCGATAGGGCGGCACCGTGGAACGATGATGGACCCGCCGGTTCGGGCGGCGGGCCGAGTGGATTCTTCCCGGATGCGGGTCCTCCGATCCGGACACCGACGCGTTGCAAGCCATCTGTCCGGCAGGCGCACGGAAAATGAGATTTGCACGCATCCTCGACGCGCTCGACGCGACAGGTCTGACCCAGGTCAAGGTTCCGGCGTGCCACGAAGCGTACGGTCAGATGCGCGGACGCTGCGAGCGCACCGTCGGGGGTTTTTGGTTCTCATTTCCGTTTGGCGGCGACAAGCAGGGGAACAATTCATGGTATCGAACGTGCGATTGGGTGGCAGCGATGCAATCAACGCGCTGGTGATCGAAGAAATCGCCAGCGAGACTCACCTCCCTGCCGAAGAAGTCCGGCATGTATTCGACAACGAACTCGCGCATCTCAAGTCGGACGCGCGGGTCACGGATTACCTAGTGCTCTTCGCCTCCCGGCGCACGCGTGAAATCCTTGCACGCCGCCACTGAAGCCTGACGCTGCGATGCCTGCGGGGGACGAGCGGTGCCCCGGTCCAACCGCGCCTGCGATGACGCGCCATGACGTCGGCTGACCACGTCGCTCCGGGTCCCGAGGTTGCCGCACGGATGCCCTCCGCGAGGATAAGCGCGCTGCTCGACAAGCAGCGACTGGTCGAGGGCATCGTGCATGGCCAGGAGATGCCGCACCACGATCTCGTCGAGGCCGTCGTCCATCGGCAGCATGCGGCCGAGTTGAGCGGCCACTTGGCGAAGCTTTCTGCGGAAGAGATCGGCAGCACCCTTGCGGCCCTTTCCATCGCGGACGCCAGGCTGCTCTGGAGCCTGGTGCCCGACGAGCGACGCAACGAGGTCCGCTGGGACACGCCGGACCCGCTCCGCGAGCACCTCGCGGACAGCGAAGCACCGACGTTCGCAGCGAGCCAGATGAATGCGTTCGAACTATCGGCGGGACGCGTAAGGCAAGTGGCAATCGAGGGTCGGGGCGACCTCGAGCAGGTCCGCCCCATCTGGATCGATCTCCTCAATCCGACCCGGGCCGAGCGGGCATATATCGGCGAACACTACGGGCTCGAACTGCCCGATGCCGGCGATACCACCGACATCGAGGTGAGTTCGCGCTTTCACGTCGTCGAAAACGACGAGATTCATCTTCACTCGAATTTCCTGCTCGACCGGGACGGAGAGTCCCGGAGCGTCCCGGTTTCCTTCATCGTCCACGACGGCATACTATTTTCGATCCGGAACGCCGAGCTTCCGGTCTTCCGGCTCCAGCGACGCCGCGTCCTGACTCGGCCGGGCTACGTTTCCGATTGCAACGATCTCCTGCTCGATCTCTACGGGGCCGACGTCGAATATTCGGCGGACTCGCTGGAGGATATCTACGCCACGCTTGGCCAGGTGGGCCGCAAGGTGCTAAGCGAGAAGATGAGCGATGAAGAGGCCGCCGCCATCCTTGCCGATATCGCGCAGGAAGAGGATCTCAACGGCCGGATAAGAA
>CALQLA020000057.1 GCA_943331295.2 Bordetella parapertussis
CGGTCAACCTCCTCACCGGCATCTACCGGGCGTCGTCCGGCGCGGTGCGCCTCGACGGCACGGACCTGACCGCCGCGAAGCCGGAGGCGATTGCGCGGGCCGGCATGGCGCGCACGTTCCAGAACCTCCGCCTCTTCAAGACCCAGTCGGTGCTGGACAACGTGCGGATCGGCCAGACGATTCACTGCAAGTCGCTGCTCTCCCACCTGAACGCGCTGACCACCCGGAGCGAAGCCGCGCTGCGGCGCGAGGCCGAGGAACTGATCGCGCGGCTGTCGCTGACCGAGCGGATGCACTGGCCGGCGGAGGCGCTGTCCTACGGCGAAAGGAAGCGGCTGGAGATCGCCCGCGCGCTGGCGATGCGACCGAAGATCCTGCTGCTCGACGAACCCGCCGCCGGCATGAACGCGGTGGAGGTCGACCGGCTGATGCAGATCATCCGCGGCATCCGCGACAGCGGGATCGGCATCCTGCTGATCGAGCACCACATGAAGCTGGTGATGAACGTCTGCGACCGGATCGCCGTGCTCAACTTCGGTGTCAAGATCGCGGAAGGCACGCCCGCCGCGATCGCCCGCGATCCCGCCGTGATCGAGTCGTACCTCGGCCGGGCCTCCTGACATGCTCACCCTCGACGGCATCCACGTGAGCTACAGCGGCAGCGTCGCGCTGCGCGGTGTCGACATCACGCTGGCCGCGGGCGAGCTGGTCGCGGTGATCGGCCCCAATGGCGCGGGGAAGTCGACGCTGCTGCGAACGATCTCCGGGCTCGTGCGCCCGAAGGCGGGCAAGATCACCTTCGAAGGCGCCGACCTCGGCACCCTCAAGCCCGACGAGATCGTCAGGCGCGGCATCATCCATGTGCCCGAAGGGCGCATGGTGCTGGCGCGGATGTCGGTGCGCGAGAACCTCCTGCTCGGCGCCTATTCGCGCCCGCGCGGCGAGGACCACACGAAGGTCTTCGGCGACGTGCTCGCCATGTTTCCGCGCCTCGGGGAACGGCTCGACCAGCTGGCTGGAACGCTGAGCGGCGGCGAGCAGCAGATGCTCGCCATCGGGCGCGGGCTGATGGGCCGCCCGCGGCTGCTGATGCTGGACGAACCGTCGCTCGGCCTCGCGCCGCTGATCGTCACCACCATCTTCGGCGTGCTCGACGAAATCCGGCGCCGCGGCATCACGGTCCTGCTGGTCGAGCAGAATGCGGAACGGGCACTGTCGGCCGCGGATCACGCCTACGTGCTCGACCTGGGATCGGTCAGCGCGCACGGCATCGCCGCCGACCTGCTGCAGGACGAGCGGGTGCGCAGCGCCTATCTCGGAATCTAGGCTTCGGCCCCAACGCTCGGGAGTTTCCGCCATGACTGACCGCTACGCCGCGTACCAGAGCCTCGCGTTCGACCGCCCGGCCGAGCACGTGCTGCGGATCTGCATCAACCGCCCCGAGCGCCGCAACGCGCTGACGCCGGCGGCGCACACCGAGCTGACCGAGGTGTGGCGCGACGTCGACACCGACCCCACGGTGCGCGCCGTCATCCTGTGCGGCGCGGGCAAGGCGTTCTCGGTGGGCGGGGAGTTCGAGTTCGTCGAGGAAATCGTCGCGGACTTCGACGCGCGGGTGCGGGCGATGCGCGAGGCGCGCGACCTCGTCTACAACATCATCAACTGCAGCAAGCCGATCGTCTCCGCGATGCAGGGCGCGGTCGCGGGCGGCGGGCTCGCGCTGGGGCTCCTCGCCGACATCTCGATCGCCGCGAAGACGGCGAAGCTGATCGACGGCCACACGCGGCTCGGCGTCTGCGCGGGCGACCATGCGGTGATCCTGTGGCCGCTGCTGTGCGGGATGGCCAAGGCGAAGTACTACCTGATGCTGTGCGAGCCGATCACCGGCGAGAAGGCCGAGGAGATCGGCCTGGTCTCGCTTTCCGTCGACGAAGCCGACCTCGAGTCGACCGCGCTCGGCATCGCCACGAGGCTCGCCCGTGGCGCGCCGATGGCGATCAGCATGACCAAGCAGGCGCTCAACAACTGGCTGCGCATGGCCGGTCCCGCGTTCGACGCGTCGACGGCGATGCAGTTCTTCGGCTTCGGCGGGCCCGAGGCGCGCGAGGGCATCGCGTCGCATCGCGAGAAGCGCCCGCCCGATTTCACGCCGGGCGATGTTGGCTGATGCCGGCTGACGCCGCCGCGGCGCCGGCGGCAACGGCGCCCTTTCCGAGCAACCCGACAGGACCACCGCGATGATCGACGACGATACGGCAATCTGGACCCCGAGCCCGGAGCAGGTGGCGAGCGCCAACGTGTCCCGGATCATCGAGCGCCTCGGCGTGAAGGACTACGACGCGCTCTACCGGCTGTCGATCGAGCGTCCGGCGGACTACTGGCGCGCGATCCTCGATTTCACCGGCATCGTCTGGTCGAAGCCCTACTCGGCATACGCCGACTTCTCGGCGGGACGGGAATTCCCGAAGTGGTTCGTCGGCGGCCAGCTCAACTGGACCGAGACCATCTTCAAGTGGGCGAAGGACCCGGCGACCGCGTCGCGCACGGCCGTCGTCGCCGAGACGGAGGACGGCAGGATCACGCGCGTCACCTACGCCGAGCTGCACGCGCAGGTCCGCGCCTTCGCCGCCGGGCTGAAGCGGCTGGGCATCGCGCGCGGCGACCGCGTCGGCCTGCTGATGGAGCCCGGGATCGAGGCCGTGGTGTCGATGATCGGCCTGTCGTACATGGGCGCCGTCGTGATGCCGCTCTTCAGCGGCTTCGGCGTCGACCCCATCGTCGCCCGGATGTCGGCCTGCGACGCGCGTGCGCTGATCGTGACCTCGGGCTTCGTCCGCCGCGGCAAGCGCCTCAACACCATCGACGTCGCCGTCGGCGCCGTCCTCCTGCACCCGGTCGATTTATTCATCGTGAAAACCGCGGCCGGCGAGGCGCCGCCCGCAGGCGCCATCGCGTGGAGCACGGTGGCGGTTTCCCCCGCCCCGGACCTCGCGGCCGAGGTGATGGACAGCAACGACCCGCTGATGATCTTCTACACGTCCGGCACGACGGGCCGGCCGAAAGGCACCGTCCACGTGCACGGCGGCTTTCCGCTGAAGGTCGTCCACGACGGCGTGATCCACTTCGACCTCCGCGAGAACGACGTGTTCTTCTGGCCCGCCGACATGGGCTGGGTCGCCGGCGCGCTGATCATCACGGCGGTGCTGACGCGAGGCGCCACGATGCTGTGCTACGACGGCGCGCCCGACTTCCCGGACTGGTCGCGGATGGCGCAGGTGATCGAGCGGCACAGGGTCACCCATTTCGGCACCGCGCCGACCATGATCCGCGGCTTCGCGGCGAATGCCGAGGCGGCGACCGCCGGCGACCTGTCGTCGATCCGGCTGATGATCACCGGCGGCGAGGTCATCGACCCCGAGCATTTCGCGTGGCACGCGCGGCACTTCGGCCGCGGCGTGGCGCCGCTGATCAACTTCTCGGGCGGCACCGAGGCCTCGGCCAGCATGGTGTCGAGCGTGATGCTGAAGCCGATCCTGCCCGGCGGCTTCAATACCGCCACGCCCGGCATCGCCGTCGACGTCGTCAACGCCGACGGCAAGCCGGTCGTCGACGAGATCGGCGAGCTCGCGGTGCTGGAGCCGTTCGTCGGCATGACGCGGTCGTTCTGGAACGACGACGAGCGCTACCTCGACACGTACTGGCGGACGATCCCCGGCATCTGGATCCACGGCGACCTCGCGATCCGCACGGCGAGCGGCGACTTCTTCCTGCGCGGCCGGTCCGACGACACGCTGAAGCTCGCCGGCAAGCGCATCGGCCCGGCCGAGATCGAGAACGTGCTGATGGAGCTGCCGGGCGTCAGCGAATGCGCGGCGATCGGCGTCGACGACGCGGCCAAGGGCCAGATGCTCGTCGTGTTCGTCATCGCGTCGGGCGAGGCGAAGAACCATCCGGATTTCGGCGCGGTCGTCGCGGAGCACGCCGAGAAGCGGCTGGGGCGGTCGTTCCGGCCGGGCCGCGTCCACGTCGTCCAGCAGATGCCGAAGACCCGCACGTCGAAGGTGATGCGCCGCGTGCTGCGCGGCGTCTACTGCGGCACGCCGACGGGCGACCTGTCGTCGCTCGACAATCCGGCGTCGCTCGGGGAGATCGCGCGCGCCGCCGGGCGCGCCGCGCCCTAGCCCGCGGCGTCCCGTGGCTGCCGTTGCCCGTTGCGCCCACGCCGGACGTTGTGTCAACACTGTTGTTGACTTATAATCCGGGAGCGCGTGGCTGCGACCGCGGCCCCCGCGCGCGTCCGAACGCGATTGCCGCGGAGGGATACACGAGATGCCAGGCTGGAATTTCGCGAGCGTATTCGGCATTGTCGCCGAGGCGATTCCCGACGCCGTCGCGCTGATCCACGGCGCGCGGCGAATCACGTGGCGCGAGCTCGACGCGCGCGCCGACCGGATCGCGCGCACGCTCGCCGCGGCGGGGCTCGCGCGCCAGGACAAGGTCGCGCAGTACCTGCACAACACGCCGGAGTACCTCGAGTCGGTGCTCGCCTGCTTCAAGGGCGCGTTCGTCCCGCTCAACACCAACTTCCGCTACGGCGCCGACGAGCTCGTCTACCTGTGGGGCAACGGCGACGTCGCGGGCGTGGTCTTCCACGGCAGCTACGCGTCCACGATCGACAAGCTGCGCGACCGCGTGCCGCGGATCAAGGTGTGGTTGTGGGTCGACGACGGCAGCGGCCCCTGCCCGGCCTGGGCGACCCCGTACGAACAGGCGGCCGGCAACACGGATGCCCCGGCGCTGCCCTGGGCGCCCGACGGCGACGACCTCATCCTCGTCTACACCGGCGGCACCACCGGGATGCCCAAGGGCGTGATGTGGCGGCAGGACGACCTCTTCGTCCGCCTCAACACCGAGCGCGGCGACGCGTACCCGGACGTTCCCGACCGCGAGTTCGTCCGCGCGCACGTGTCGAAGGACGGCCGGCCGCACCTGACCGCGGCCCCGCTGATGCACGGCGCAGGGCTGCTGACCTGTTTCCTGGTGCTCTCGCGCGGGGGCTCGATCTCGCACCTCGAGCACCGCTCGTTCGATCCCGTCGACCTGCTCGACACCGTCGCGCGGGACCGGGTCGCGAGCCTGATGTGGGTGGGCGACGCCTTCGCGCGCCCGGTGCTCGCGGCGCTGGAGGCCCATCCCGGGCGCTGGAACCTGTCGTCGCTGAAGACCATCATGTCGAGCGGCGTCGTCTTCAGCGCCGAGGTCAAGCAGCAGCTCCTGCAGCACCTGCCGGGCGTGGTGATCGCCGACATCTTCGGCTCCACCGAGTCGATGTCGCTGGGCCGGTCGCTGACGGCCAAGGGCGAGCGCGCGACCACGGCCTCGTTCAAGGCGAAGGACGCCACGCGGGTCGTCGACGAAAGCGGCAAGGACGTCGTGCCCGGCTCGGGCGTGGCCGGGCTGCTCGCGATCGGCGGCCGGCAGGCGATGGGCTACTACGGCGACCCGGCCCGGACCGCTGCGGTCTTCCGCGTCATCGACGGCAAGCGCTACGTCGTTCCCGGCGACTGGGCGACGGTCGATGCCGACGGCGTCGTGCAGCTGCTGGGCCGTGGCTCGGGGTGCATCAACACCGGCGGCGAGAAGGTGTTCCCGGAGGAAGTGGAAGCCGTGCTGAAGAGCCACCCGGCGATCTACGACGCGGTGGTCGTCGGCGTGCCGGACGAGCGCTTCGGCCAGGCGATCGTCGCCATCGTCGAGCCGAAGGATGGCGCCGCGATCGACGCGCCGGACATCATCGGCCACGTCAAGGCGAGTCTCGCGTCGTACAAGGCGCCGCGGCACGTGATCGCCGTGGCGACGATGGGCCGCGGCCCGAACGCCAAGCCCGACCTCAACGCGTTGCGCGACATGGCCATCGCCCGACTCGCGCCACGCCCGTGACCCGAAGCCGGTCGCGCCGCCGCGACCGGCCGACCCAACGCAAAGGCAGCCCCACATGAATTCAGCGCTGTGCAGGAAGTTCGGCATCGAGTTCCCGCTGTTCGCGTTCTCGCACTGCCGCGACGTCGTCGTCGAGGTCTCGCGCGCCGGCGGCATGGGAGTGTTCGGCGCCGTCGACGTCCGCTCGGCCGAAGCGTTCGAGGCCGAGCTCGCGTGGATCGACGCGCACGTCGGCGGCAAGCCCTACGGCGTGGATTTCATCGTTCCCGGCAAGTTCGAAGGGAAAGGCACGCGGCAGACCAATGCCGAGGCCGCGCAGGGAATCCCGCACGAGTACAAGGATTTCGCGCGCAGCGTGCTGGCGAAGCACGGCATCGACGTTGCCGACCTCACCGACGAGCGCTTCGAGCGCGGCTCCAAGATCGGGCGCAACATCCGCGACCAGGGCGCGCAGGACCTGCTCGACGTCGCGCTGAGCCACCCGATCGGGCTGATCGCGAACGCGCTGGGGACTCCGCCGCCCTACATGCTGGAGCGCGCCAAAGCGGCCGGCGTGCCCGTCGCCGCGCTGGTGGGCGCGCCCGAGCACGCGGTCAAGCAGGCGCACGCCGGCGTCGACGTCATCATCGCGGCGGGCACCGAGGCCGGCGGCCACTGCGGCGAGATCGGCACGCTGGTGCTGGTGCCCGAGGTCATCGCCGCGCTGGAGGAGATCGGCAGCAGCATTCCCGTGCTCGCGGCGGGCGGCATCGTCACCGGCCGGCAGATGGCCGCCTGCATGGCGATGGGCGCCGCCGGCGCGTGGACCGGGTCGGTCTGGCTGACCACACCCGAGGCGGAGACCTCGCCGGTGATCAAGGAGAAGCTGCTCGCCGCCACGTCGCGCGGCACGATCCGGTCGAAGTCGCGGACCGGCAAGTACTGCCGCCAGCTGCGCTCGGCGTGGACGGAGGCCTGGGAGGAGGAAGGCGCGCCGAAGCCGCTGCCGATGCCGCTGCAGTCGATCATCTCGGACACGTCGATGAGCAAGGTGCTGAAGCTCGCCAACGGCGGCCACGAAGGCGCGCGCGAACTGGCGAGCTATTTCGTCGGCCAGGGCGTGGGCCTGATGAAGACGAGCCAGAGCACGCGCGGCGTCGTGATGGACTTCCTCGAGGACTACCTGCGCGCGGTCGAGCGCCTGCAGGGGACGCTCGGCGAATAGCCGGGCCCCGGAGCCGGCGACGAACGCAAGGGAGGACGCGCGATGGACCTGACCTTCAGCCCGGTGCACGAGGCGTTCCGCGAGGAAGTGCGGCGCTTCCTCGCCGACAACGCCGGCCACTACCCGAAGCCCTTCGGCGTCAACCGGCCCACCGCCGAGGCGAAGGCCTGGCAGGCGAAGCTGATCGCGCACGGCTACGCGGCGCGCACGATTCCCGTCGAATACGGCGGCTACGGCGCGGAGCACGACATCCTCAAGTCGCACATCGTCGCCGTTGAATTCGCGCACGCGAAGGCGCCCTGGGGCTTCGTCAACCAGGGCATCTCGATGTTCGTGCCGACGCTGCTGGAGCTGGGCACCGAGGCGCAGAAGCGCGAATGGATCGCCCCCACGCTGCGCGGCGACATGGTCTGGTGCCAGGGTTATTCGGAGCCGGGCGCAGGCTCCGATCTCGCGTCGCTCGCGACCCGTGGCGTCGAGGATGGTGACGACTTCGTCATCAACGGCCAGAAGATCTGGACCACCACGGCGCACGCCGCGGACATGATGTTCGCGCTGGTTCGCACGGAACCCGACGCGCCCAACAAGTACCTCGGCATCAGCTACCTCGTCTTCTCGATGCGCACGCCGGGCATCGAGGTGCGGCCGTTGCGGACGATGACCGGCGCCGCCGAGTTCAACGAAGTGTTCTTCACCGACGTGCGGGTGCCGAAGTCGCAGGTCGTCGGCGCGCGCGGCCAGGGCTGGGCCGTCTCGAACGCGACGCTGAAGCACGAGCGCGGGATGCTGGGCGACCCGAACGCGTCGATGGCGCGGATGAATTCGATCCTCGAGCTGATGAAGACCGAGACGCAGGACGGCGTCCGCGCCATCGACCTGCCGGTGCTGCGCGACCGCGCGATGCGGCTGCAGGGCCAGGTGCTCGCGATGCAGTACCACGGGATGCGCCTCCTCACCGCGTCGGCGCAGGGGCAGGATCCCGGCCTCGCCCGGATGATCGTGAAGCTGCGCGCCTGCGAGATCAACTACCAGCTCTCCGCGCTCGCCGTCGACGTGTCGGGCGAGCTCGGCATCCTCGCGGCCGGCAGCCCGCTCGCCCGCTCGCACGGCGTCTGGCAGAAGCGCAACCTGTTCGACCTCGGCATGATCATCGGCGGCGGTACCGCGCAGATCCAGAAGAACATCATCGCCGAGCGGGCGCTGGGGCTGCCGCGCGAGCCGAAGCGGGGGAGCTGAGATGGACTTCAGCCTTGCCGCCGAGCAGCGGCTGTTCCAGGACCAGATCGACAAGGCGCTGGCAGCGTTGTGCCCGCTCGCGCGCGTGCGCACCCATGCGGCGGACCCGGCCGCCTTTGCCGACGACCTCTGGCACGGCCTGTGCGAACTGGGCATTCCGGGCGCGCTCGTGCCCGAAACCCACGGCGGCCTGGGGCTGGGCCGCCTCGACGCCGCGCTGATCGCGGAGAAGCTCGGCCGGCACGCGGTGCCGGCGCCGTTCCTCGCGGCGGTGGTGCTGGCGCCGCTGGCCGTGATGGCGGCCGGTTCCGAAGCCCAGCAGGCGCGACTGCTGCCTCGGATCGCCGACGGCACGCTGCGCATCGCCGCCGGCATCTCCGAACGGACCGCCGGCACGCGCGCCGGCGCGGGCGTGGAATGCCGCGACGGCAGCCTGCACGGACGCGCGCTGTTCGTCGTCGATCACGTCGGCGCGCACCGGTTCCTGATCGCCGACCGCGAGGGCGGCCTGCACCTCGTCGACCGCGACGCGCCGGGGCTCGAAGTCGTCACGCTCGACACCGTCGACGCCACCCGCAGTGCAGCGATGCTGGTGTTCGACGGCGTGCCGGCCGAAGCGCTGGCGGCATCGCCGGGCGATGCAGTGCAGCGGATTGCCGACGCCGGGCGCCTGGTCCTCGCCGCCGACCTGCTGGGCGCGGCGTGGAAGATGCTCGACCAGGCCGTCGAGTACGCCAAGCTGCGGCACCAGTTCGGCCGCCCGATCGGCAGCTTCCAGGCGGTCAAGCACATGTGCGCGGACATGGCGGCGGAACTGGAGCCCGGCCGCGCACTGCTGTGGTATGCGGGCTATGCGCAGGACCAGTCGCTGCCCGATGCGAGCCTCTGCTGCCTGCACGCGAAGGCGTATCTCGCCGACGCCGCGCGGATGGTCGCGCGCACCGCCACCGAAGTGCACGGCGGGATGGGCATCACCGACGACCTCGGGCTGCATTTCTGGCTGAAGCGGATCGGCTGGAGCTACCAGGCGCTGGGCTCGCCCGAGCGCCTGCGCGAGGAGGCGGCGGCGGTGCAGGCGCTGATCCTGTCCTCGTAGCCATCGCCGGACGCACCGGCAATCCCCGGCCGATGCCGGTCCGGCGCGCGAACCCGCGTATATTCTGGCCTTCATCCGTCGCCGCCACGACCGGCACGGCAGCGCTTGCGATCGATACGAGGAGCGAAATCCATCATGTCGACTGACATCCCCAGAGTAATCGGGGGCGAGGAACTCGTCGCCAAGCATTCCGCCGTCGACGCGAAGGGCGACCTCCAAGGCGCGCCGATCGACGGACTGGTCTTCCGGCCCACGCGCCCCGTCCCCCACGACGACGGCCACGTGACCGAAGTCGCGCGCACCAACTGGGGGATCCTGGGCAATCCGGTCGTGCAGGTGCACGTCACGACGACGCTGCCGGGACGCATCCGCGCGTGGGGCCTTCACCAGCGCAGCATGGACCGGCTGTTCGTCGTGTCGGGCCTCGTCACCATCGTCGTGTTCGACGGGCGCGACGATTCGCCGACGCGTGGCCGGGTCAACGCATTCACGGTCAGCGAAAGGAACCCCGGCCTGCTGCTGATTCCGCCGAACCTCTACCACGGCTGGAAGAACATCGGCACCAGCGAGGCGGCGATCATCAACATGCCCGACCGCCTGTACGACTACGAGCAGCCGGACGCACTCGACCTGCCGTGGGATTCCGAGGCGGCGCGGCGGATCGTCCCGTACCGGTGGTAAAGGCGTTCGCGCCTCACGGCTCCGGCACGACCCGGATCTCGCCCAGCGCGATCCCGATCCGTCGGCGCAGCGGGTCGCCGGGTGCCGGGACGCTGTAGGGCATCCGGAAGCACAGCTTCAGGCCGTCGGTCACGGGCGCGCCGGAGCCCGGTCGAGCGATCACGTCGTACGCGCCGCCGCCGATGGCTTCCTTCGTCAGCGCCGCGGGATCGTCGTTGATGTCGATCCGGAGTCCGTCGAACACGCCGGCGTCCGCGAAGGCGAGCACCCGGATGCGAAGGTGGAACGCACGCTCGATGCGCACCGGCAGCAGATAGAGCGGATTGGGGTTGGGTCCCGACCAGCGGCACGGCCCGTGGACCGGGTGTGGCTCCACCGGATGCCAGTCGAGTGCGGCGGAGGTCGTCGGCGGTGCGATCGTCACGACGCCGTCGACGGCAACGAGCGGCGGCCGGTCCAGCCCCTTCGACTGGCGGGCCTCGCGATACAGCTGGCCCGGGGCCAGCTTCGAGAAGTCGAAGTACTGGATGCGCGGCGCCACCGCCCCGGCCGCGAGGTCCGCGTCGATCTCGCGCAGGACCTCGGCCTCGCCGCCCGGGCGCAGCAGGCGGTCCTGCATCCGCTGCTGCTCGTGCGCCGAGGGGTATCGGTACCAGAGGTAGCGGTGCCCGGCGGCGAACTTGTGCACGGTGATCGCCTTCGTCGAGGCGAAGCTGCAGCCGGCGGCGGCGGCCCGCAGCAGGAACTCGCAGTCGACCGGCGCGCTGACGTCGCGGGGATCCCGCCAGGGGCCGATCCGCGGCACGACGTCGCGCCGATGCGCCAGCGACGACGGCGGGAAGAACTCGCGCATCGCGACGGACGGATCGTCGAAGATGCCGGTGAACTGGTAGTACATCGACCCGGGCGGGGTGTGGAATACCGCGCCGCTCACCGCGAAGTCCGGGTCGTCGGCCTCGATCAGCGCCGCGAGCCGTTCGAGATGATGCGGCGACCAGACGTCGTCGTGCCCGAGGTACGCGACGTGGGTGCCGCGCGCGCGCTCGATGCCGGCATTGTTCGGGTACGACTGAGAACCGTGGTTCCGGGGCAGGTTCTCCCACGTCACCGCGTCCCCGAAGTGCGATGCGAGGATTTCGCCGGTCGCATCGCTGCAGCCGTCGCCGATCACGAGCACCTCGAACCGGCGGTACGTCTGGGCCAGCGCCGAGCAGATCGTGGGCAGGATCCGCTCGGCGGCGTTGTAGGCCGCGACGACGACGGAAAAGAAAGGGGGTTCCGGCAGTCGGCGCACCGCGATAGCTCCCGGTTCCGTGTGGGTTCGAGTCCCGACATGGTAACGCGCGGCGCGCGGCGGGCCTGACGGCACGTGCGCGACCGGCCATGCCCGCCGACGCGCTCGCTTCGGAGCCGCGCCGATGCCCGCCTCGGATCCGGAGTGCCGGGTCGATCCGTTTGCCGGCGAACGGTTGCTGCACCCGCTACTCGATCACCCTGTCGGCTCGCGCCAGGATGGTCGCGGGAATCCTGATGTCGAGCGCCCTGGCGGTCTTCCGGTTGACCGCCAGCTCGACGATGCTCGGGAGTTCGACCGGCATGTCTGCCGGAGTTGCGCCCTTCAGGATGCGGTCGACGAAATAGGCGGCGCGGGCATACGAAGCCTGCAGGTTCGGCCCGTACGAAAGCAGGCACCCGGCCTCGACGAACGAGGCCCAGCCCGCGACGACGGGCAGCCTGTTGCGCACCGAGAATTCCGCGATCGCGCTGCGGTTCGGATAGGTGACGCCGTCGGGGAACACGACGATGCCCTCGGCCTCCGCCGCCTTGGCCGCAACGAGGGCCGCGTCGAGCTCGGCCTTGTTTCGCACCGGGTAGTACAGGATGCGGATGCCGAGCTTCCCGGCCGCCTCCTCCGAGGCCGCCCGCTCGCGATGCTGGCCGGCATGCTGCGGATCCGTGATCACGGCAACCGTGACCAGCTTCGGCTGCATCTCCTTCAGCAACTCGATGCGCTTGCCGACCAGCTCGACGGCCATCAGCGAAATGCCGGTGACGTTGCCGCCCGGCCTCGCGAAACTCGCCACGAAGCCGCCGTCCACCGGGTTGCCGCTGGAGATGATCACCACCGGGACCGCGCCCGGCAGGCGGCACGCGGCCGCGACCGCCCGCCCCTGCGCGGCGACGAAGACGTTGGGACGCAGCGCCGCGAGTTCCTCGGCAAGCTGCCTCACACCCTCTTCGCTGTTGTCGCCGTAGCGCGTGTCGATGAAGAGGTTCCGGCCCTCGACGTAGCCCAGCGCCGCCATCTGCTCGCGGAAGACGTCGCGGAATCCCGTGTTGCCTTCCTGCCGGCCGCCGAACAGGAGGGCGATCCGGTAGGTCCGCGCCGTTTGCGCACCTGCGGCAACCGAAACCATGGCCGCACCGAGTGCAAGAAGAAGTTTGCGACGATGGTTCATCCGCCCCCCGTGGCACGTGCCCATTATGCACGCTTGGGCACGGGTGATTGTCCGGCGGGGCAACGTACCGGCCGCTGTTGCTCTACAGTGCGTCGTCGTTCGCAGGATCGCCCCTGGACGCACAACCGGCGAGTCGGACAAGAGATCGACGCGGCACTGCTCAGGGTTGCCGCGCACCAGTCCAGATCCTTCGGGAGAGTCATGCGCGCAATCGTCCTGTTTTTGGCCGCAACGTTCTGTTGCGCCAGCGTCCACGCCCAGGTGCCGTGCCAGATCAACTACCAGGCAGCCTGACGACCGCCGGCGGACAGCCGGTGACGGCGTCGGTGCAGATGGCCTTCAAACTCTACGGCGTGGCTGCCAACGGCGTCGCGCTGCACAGCGAAACGCAGACCGTGGCGGTGTCCAACGGCGTGTTCAACGTGCTGATCGGGGCGCAGCCGGGCACGCCGCTCACGGCTGCCTTCGACGTGCCGTACTGGCTGGGCGTGACGGTGGCGACCGATGCCGAGATGTCCCCGCGGCAAGCGGTGGCGGCCGCCGGGGGATCCAACACCGCCGGCGGGGCCTGCGCACTCTATGTCAACACCAGCGGCAGCTACAACACAGCGATCGGCGATCGAGCTGCAATACATCGGCGGCGGCCAGTTCATGCCGCTCGGTTCGGTGGGCGTCATCAACAGCTTCTGACGGAAAGAGCGCCGTCAGGTCCTGCCCGCGCCGGATCAGCGCCCGCTGAATTGCGGCTTGCGCTTTTCCATGAACGCGCGCGAGCCCTCGCGCGCGTCCTCGGAGCGCAGCACGACGCGGATGGCCTGGTCCTCGACGCCGAAGGCCTCGTCGAGCGTGCGGCCGCTGCAGGCGGTCATCGCTTCCTTGGCCTTGCGCATCGCCAGCGGCGAGTTCTGCGCCATCGCCGCCGCGAGCGCCTGCGCCGTCGGCAGCACGGCGTCGCCGGGAACGACGCGATTGACGAGCCCGAGGCGCAGCGCCTCGGCGGCGGAAATGCGGTCGCCGACGAGCAGGATCTCGGCGGCGGCCGCCCACGACACCTGGCGCGAGATCCGCGCGATGCCGCCCGCCGCGGGGATCAGCCCGCGCTTCACTTCGGCGAGGCCCAGCGTGCTGTCCTCGGCGACGACGCGCAGGTCGCAGCCCAGCGCCAGCTCCATGCCGCCGGCGACCACGGTGCCGCGAAACGCGCCGACGACAGGCGTGGTGAAATCCGTCCGCCGCAGCATCGCGCGGTTGAGGATCCTGGGCTCCGCAAGCAGCGCCTCGTCCCACTCGTCCTCGGCGGCGCGCGAGCGCATCAGGAGCGGCGTCAGCCGGCCGAGATCGGCGCCGGCGCAGAACGTGCGCTCGCCGGCGCCGGTGAGGATCGCGACGCGGATCGTCGGATCGGCTTCGACGGCGTCCCAAGAACGTGCGAGCCGGACGATCATCTCCGGGTTCAATGCATTCATCTTCGCCGGGCGGTTGAGCGTGACCGTGGCGATGCCGCCGTCGACCGAGAAGAGGACCGGCTCGTCACTCATCACGCAGCTCCCGCGGGCTCGGCCCAGAAGATCGCGAAGTCGGGCCCCTTGGACTCGGGCACGATGCGGATCGGCATGCCGATCGCGAGGTCTTCGGGCCTGATGTTGCGCGCCGTCGCGATGAGCCGCGGCCCTTCCGCGAGCTCGGCCACGATCGTCACGTAGGGCACGAACGCCTTCCACGCCGGCTCGACGCTGAAGTGCGAGACGGTCCACGAGTAGACGGTCGCGCGGCCGCCCGGCGCGGCGAACTCGAAGTCGCCGGACGCGCACTCCGGGCAGTAGTACCGCGGGGGATGCGTCCAGCTGCCGCAGGCCTTGCAGTGCTGGACGCGCAGCGCGCCGGCGTTCACCACGGCCTGGAAGAACTCGAGGTCGAGCTCGTCGGGCTTCGGGATCATCACATGCGGTGAATCGCTCATGCCGCACCCCGCGCCAGGATGGCGATGCTGCCGTCGCCCAGGTCGCCGTAGCCGGTGACGAGGCCCAGTTCGCAGCCCGCGACCTGCGCGGCACCGGCGTCGTGGCGCAACTGCCGCGCGGCCTCTACGATGTGGTTCATGCCCCAGCAATGGCCCTGCGACATCAGGCCGCCGTGCGTGTTCATCGGATATTTCCCGCCGAGCTGGATGTTGCCGTCCTTGACGAAATCGGCCGCCCCGCCGCGCGGCGCGAAGCCCAGCGCCTCGAGTTCCAGCAGCACGACGTAGGTGAAGCAGTCGTAGACCTGCAGGAAGTCCATGTCGGTCGGCTTGACGCCCGCCATCGCGAACGCGCGCGGCGCGGCGAGCTCGAGCCCGAGGTCGAGGACGTCCTTGCGGTTGACGATCTCGTCGGGCCGGTTCGGGTGGCCTTCGGCGCCGCCCAGGATCGTCACCGGGATGTGCGGCAGGTCCTTCGCGCGCGCCGCCGACGTGACGACGACCGCGGCCGCGCAGTCGGTCTCGACGCAGCAGTCGAGCTTGCGCAGCGGCTCGGTGATGTAGGGCGACGCGAGGTACTCGTCCATCGTCAGCGGCTTGCCGCGCATCAGCGCCTTGTCGTTCAGCTGCGCGTGCGCGCGGCATGCGAGCGCCACCGCGCCGGCAGCCTCGGGCGGCACGTCGTACTGCTTGACGTAGCGCTGCAGGTACAGCGAGTACCACCACGGCGCCGAGCGCAGGCCGTAGGGCGCGTAGTAGTTCTTGACGACGTCGAAGAACGCGGCGCGGAAGCGGCGCTTGTTCGGCCGCGCATCGGGACGCGGGCGCATCGCCGAGTAGCCGTTCCAGCCGATCGGCACCAGCACCGCCTCGGCCACGCCGAGCGCGATGGCCATCGCCGCGGTGTTGAGCGCCGCCGTCGGGCTGGCGCCGCCCATCTGCGGGCAGGCCGTGTAGCGGACGTCGGGGATGCCGAGATGCGCGGCGATCTCGTCCCAGGCGACGAAGCCCGGCGGCGGGATCACCGCGTCGATGTCCGACGGCTTGAGGCCGGCGTCGCGGATGGCCGTCATGCTCGCGCCGAGGACCATCTGCAGGATCGACTGGTCGGTGCCGCGCGCGTACGAGGTCTCGCCGATGCCGACGATCGCCGCCTTGCCGGAATAGCCCCTGCCGGTTGCGTTGATCATCGCCATCACGCCGCCAGCCCCGCGTTGCCGGCCTGCGGCAGCAGCTCGAACGAGAAGTCGGTGATGCGGCCCTTGGGATCGTCGATGAAGCGGGCGACCACGCGCGGCCGCGCGTTGAGCCGCTTCGCGGCGGCGTCGATGTCGGAGAGATCCTCGCCCAGCACCAGGTTGATGAGCGCCGTGTCGGCGCCGTCGAGCGTCACGTAGGCCATCACGATCGGCGGCGGCGGCAGGCCGGGGAACGCCGTCGTGATGATCGTGAACGTTTCCAGCGTGCCTTCGGGGCCGACCTCGCGCCATTCGCCGGTGCGCTCCATGCACGCGTCGCAGAACGCGCGCGCCGGCACGAGCAGCCGCTTGCACGCGGGGCACTCGGCGCCCATGATCCGGCGGTGGTCGGCCAGTTCGCGGAAGAAGCGCGTCGCGGACTCGCCGGCGAAGTAGGTGTAATCGAAGCTCCAACGCCCCGGGATGGTGATGAGGTCCGACTGGCTCACGTCTTTCTCCTAGTGAACGGGGTTCTTGCCGAGCACGCAGACGGTCGAGAACTGCGTCGCGCCACCCTGCCCGGTGGCGACCGCGCGCTCCACGCCGTCGACCTGGCGGAGGCCCGCGGTGCCGCGCACCTGCAGCGCGCATTCGGCGATGCGCACCATCGCGGTGGCGCTCACCGGATTGGCGCCCTGCGGCCCGCCGGACGGATTGAAGACGGGGAGCGACGGGTCGGTGAGCTGCTGCTCGACGAAGCGCGGACCCTCCGCCGCGGTGCAGAAGCCGAGCGCGGGGTAGGCCATGGCCTCGGCGCTGGAAAACGCGGAGTAGAGCTCGGCGACACGGATTTCCTGGCGCGGATTCGTGACGCCGGCATCCTTGTAGGCCTTCTCCGCCGACAGCCGCAGCGACAGGAGGTCGACCAGCGTGGCACCGGGACGATGGATGCGGTCGCCCATCGCGTAGCTGTCCGACGTCGACGCGTAGCCCTGGATCCACACCGGCTTGCGCGCGCCGATCGCGTCGCCCGCCATCAGCACCATCGCGCACGCGCCTTCGGACATCGGGCAGGCCTCGTAGCGATGGATCGGCCAGGCGAGCAGCGGCGAGCGCAGCACGTCGTCGGCGGTGATGTCGAGGCGCAGGTGCGCGAGCGGGTTGCGCCGCGCGTTCTGCGCGTTGCGTGCGGCGATCTCGGCCCAGTGCCGGTCGGTGTAGCCGTAGAGCCGCATCAGCATCGACGCGCGCAGCGCGGCCATCGTGATCGTGGTGAGCGGGAAGTCCTTCTCGTAGACCGGGTCGAAGATCGTGTTGAACACCTGCTGCGACGTCGTCGCCTGCCCCATCCGCTCCAGCGCGAACACGAGCACCGCCTTCGCGCGGCCGGCCCTGATGTACGACGCGCCGGCGAACACGGTGGACGAGCCCGTCACGCCGCCGGTGTTGACGCGCACGAACGGCTTGCCGCGGCCCATCATCCCCTGGCGCTCGACCGACGCTTCGCCGGCCAGCGCATCGGGCGCGACCCCGGCGACCACGACATCGATGTCCTTGATGCCGAGCCCGGCGTCGTCGAGCGCTTCCTCGGACGCGGCCCAGATCAGCTCCTTCGAGCTGAGGTCCGGGTGGGTGCGGCGATACGTCGTCTGCCCGACGCCGACAATCGCGACTCCAGTCATTTGACGACCCCCACACCCCCCGAGGGGGCCCAATTCGCGCCTTGGGACGGCCCGGCGTCGCTCTTGACGACCCCCACACCCCCCGAGGGGGCCCAATTCGCGCCTTGGGACGGCCCGGCGTCGCTCATGTCGCCTCCAGTACGATGGCAGTGTGCGTCTGCGCGGCGACGACCGACGATCCCGTCGCGAGCGCGCTGCGCGCGCCCGGCACCTGGTTGCCGCCGGCGCGACCCTGCAGCTGCAGCGTCGCCTCGACGATGCGCGCCAGCCCCATCGCCGGTGCGCAGTAGCCCGCGGCGCCGCCGCCGGAGGGATTGAACCGGCGGTCGCGCGCCAGTGCGTCGAGACCGCCGCCTGTCGTCGCCATGCCGGCCGCTTCGAGCGCGATCGCCTCGTCGAACAGCGTGAGTCCGTCGACCTCGACGACGTCGACGTCGCCGGCGACGCGCTTCGCTTCGAGCAGCGCCTGCCGCGCGGCCTCGCCGAGGCCGGGCATCGCCGCGAGCTGCCGGTCGCCGATCGCGAACGGCTCGGACGACTGCCCCATGCCGGCGACGCGGACGCCGCCGGGCCGCGACGTGAGGATCACGGCGGCGACGACGTCGGCCCATGCGGGCATGTCAGCGGCGGACAGCGGATAGCAGGGGCGACCGGAACGGGCGACGGCCTGCAGCGCCCGCGGATTGCTGCGCGCCGCGTCGCGCCGGCGCGTCGCGGCCGCCGCGTGATTCCCGCAGCGCCCGCCCGCCTGGATCCACGACTGTGCGCGCATCCCCGACACGTGCATTTCCTCGAGCCCAAGCGGCACGGTGAAGAACGGGTCGAACAGCGCGCGCGACACGCCGTCGACGTCGTGCTCGCTGGCGCGCCCCCACGCGGCGACGATCGAGCGCTCGGCCTCGCCGGCCTCGATGCGCACGACGGCGGCAGCGAACGCCGCGGCGCCGTCGTCGCCGTAGCGGATTTCGTCGCGCAGGTAGGCGCCGGCCGCGGGGGCCGTCACCATGCTGGACAGCGAGCGTCCGTCAACGAGGTCGTGCGCCGCGAGGACGACGGACGCGATGCCTTCCATGCCGCGTCCGCTGTCGTCGATCGCCCGCCGGACCGTGTCGAAGATCAGTTCGGACAGGTTGCGTTTCTCGTCGCGCCAGCTGATCTCGAGGGCTGCCGCCTCGACGTAGACGCGGGGTTTCGGCGCGGTCACGTCAGGCTCCCGCCACAGGCTCGGCACTCATCGCAACACCCTCCTCGCTCACCGCGCGCTCCTCGTTGTCGAGGCCGATTCTGCAATGCGCCCGTCGATTAGTCAACGGGTATGTTGACGAAATGTCCTGCGCAAGGGTATGGTCTGCCTGTCTCGCAGCGGCGCACCCCGAAGGCGGCCGCGCGGCAACCACAGGCACGAGCATGACCACCACGCGACTCACCACCGTCACCAGCGGCCTGCGCTTTCCCGAGGGCCCCGTCGCCCTCGCGGACGGCAGCGTGCTCGTCGTCGAGATGCGCGGCAAGACGCTCGTGCGGGTGCAACCCGATGGCGGCAAGCGCGTGGTTGCCGAACTGGGTGGCGGGCCCAACGGCGCCGCGATCGGCCCGGACGGCCGCTGCTACATCTGCAACAACGGCGGCTTCGAGTTCACCGCAGTCGGCGACACGATGCTGCCCGGCGTCGCGGCCGAGGACTATGCCGGCGGCTGGATCGAGGCCGTGGATCTCGCGACGGGCGAGCGCGAGGTGATCTATCGCAGCTGCGGCGACGTCCCTCTGCGCGGTCCCAACGACCTCGTGTTCGACCGGCACGGCGGCTTCTGGTTTACCGACAGCGGAAAGATCACCGCGCGGCAGCGCGACCGCGGCGCGGTGTTCTACGCGCGCACCGACGGTTCGCTGATCCGGCAGGTCATCTTCCCTCTCGACGGGCCGAACGGAATCGGCCTGTCGCCCGACGACGGCACGCTCTACGTCGCCGAATCCTGGACCGGGCGCGTGTGGGCATACGACATCACCGGCCCGGGACAGGTCGGCAAGTTCGCCGGGCCGATGCCCTGGGAGCGCGGCCGGCTGCTGATCGGCATCCCCGGCTACTCGATGCCCGACTCGCTCGCGATCGACAGCGCGGGCAACATCTGCGTCGCCGACATTCCCTACGGTGGCATCACCGTCGTCGCTCCCGACGGCAGGATCATCGAGCGGCATCCGATGCCGGACAGCTTCGCCACCAACATCTGCTTCGGCGGACCGGGTCTCGCCACGGCCTACGTCACGCTGTCGTCCACCGGCAGGCTCGTCTCGATGCCGTGGCGGCGCGGCGGGCTGCCGCTGCACTTCCTCAACCGGCGCGAGAGCGCGGTCGAGGCCGGGGTGGCCGACGATTGATCGCGGCGGGCGCGCCCGGCCTATCCCCGCGCCCTGTTCTCCCAGCGCCACGCGCTGCCGATGATCGTCGCGAGGTCGCTGTCGACCGGTGTCCAGCCGAGCACGGCGCGCGCCTTCGCCGCGCTGGCGACGAGGATCGGCGGGTCGCCGGGCCGCCGCGCCGAGAGGTTGCGGCGGATCGGCCGCCCGACCACGCGCTCAGCGGCCGCGATGACCTCGAGCACGGAGTAGCCGCGCTCCGAGCCGAGGTTGAACGCCGCGGAGGCGCCACCGTCGCCCAGGTACCGCAGCGCCGCGAGGTGCGCGCGCGCGAGGTCGGCGACGTGGACGTAGTCGCGCACGCAGCTGCCGTCGGGCGTCGGGTAGTCGGTGCCGTAGACGTCGACGGTGCCACCGTCGCGGCCGGCGCGCAGCACGTTGGGGATGAGGTGCGTCTCCGGCTCGTGCATCTCGCCGACGAGTCCGGAGGCCGACGCGCCGGCGGCATTGAAGTAGCGCAGCGACACGCTCTTCTGCCCGTACGCCGCCTGGAAATCGGCGAGCATCGCTTCGACGTACGCCTTGCTGCGCCCGTAGGGATTGACCGGCGCGCGCGGATGCGCCTCGTCGATCGGCGTGTATGCCGGGTCGCCGTAGATCGCTGCGGTCGACGAGAACACCAGCGGCGGGCAGCCGTGCCGCCGCATCGCCTGGAGCAGGTTCAGCGTGCCGGTGACGTTGTGGTCGTAGTAGCGCGCGGGATCGCGGACGGATTCGCTGACGACGATCTTCCCGGCGAAGTGCACGACCGCGTCGAAGCGGCGGCCGGCGAACAGCGCCTCCAGCGCCAGCGGGTCGCGCAGGTCGCCGACGACCAGTTCGCCCCACCGCGCCTGCTCGCGCCGCCCGCCGGCCAGGCTGTCGAACACGACGATGCCGGCGCCCGCCTGCGCCAGCGCTTCGCACATGTGGGCGCCGATGTAGCCGGCGCCGCCGCAGACCAGGATGTTCGGTGTCATGGCAATCGGGTTTGTTCGATGCGGGTCGACCCCCCGGGGCCGTCGCCGGGAAGAGTATGAAGGCAACCGCTGCCTGCGGTCGACGGCACCGGCAGGCAGACCGGCAACCCATTGAATGCATTGATTCCGGTCGTGCGCCGACGATCCCGGGGCCGGCGTCGCGTTTCCGTCACCCGGCGGTCGGCGGTCGGCAGCCTCGCGCTTTTCCCCTGTCCCGCGTTGATGTTTTGGCCGCCCTGATTCAAACTGCGAAGGCTGACGCTTCCTGACCGCGGCGGGCCGGGCACCGGCCCCCTCCGATCCAACGCCGGAGGTTCCTGCATGCCGAAGTTCGCCGCCAACCTCTCGATGATGTTCGGCGAGGTGCCTTTCCTCGACCGCTTCGCCGCCGCTGCACAGGCGGGTTTCCGCGCCGTCGAGTTCCTGTTTCCCTACGAGTATCCGGCCGAGGAAATCGCCGCGCGCCTCGCGGCGAACGGCCTCGTCAACGTGCTGTTCAACCTGCCACCGGGCGACTGGGCGGCCGGCGACCGCGGGATGGCGTCGATCCCGGGGCGCGAAGCGGAGTTCAGCGACAGCGTTGCGCTGGCGATCTCCTACGCGCGGGTGCTCGGCACCCCGCGCCTGCACGCGATGGCCGGCCTGCTGCCGCCGGGGGCCTACAAGGCGCGCCACCGCGCCACCTACGAAGCCAACCTCGATCATGCCGCGGCGGCAGCGGCCGCGGCGGGCCTCGACCTCCTGATCGAGCCGATCAACACCCGCGACGTCCCGGGGTACTTCCTCAACACGCAGGCCGACGCGCACGCGGTCCGCGAAGCGGTCGGCGCCCCCAACCTCAAGGTGCAGATGGACCTGTACCACGTGCAGATCGTCGAAGGGGACGTCGCCACCAAGATCCGGCGCTACCTGCCGCACGTCGGGCACATCCAGATCGCGGGCGTGCCCGAGCGGCACGAGCCCGACATCGGCGAGGTCAACTACCCCTACCTCTTCCGCCTGCTGGACGAACTGGGGTACGCGGGCTGGATCGGATGCGAGTACCGCCCCGCGAACGGCACCGTCGCCGGCTTGAGCTGGACCAAGGGGTATTTGTAGGCTCCCGTAGCCCGGCGACGGCGCGGCGCCCCGGCGCGGTAGAATCCGCGCATGATCGCGGCCGCACCGGCCGTCCGCCCGGAGGAGATTCCATGCCCGCATCCCAGTTCGCAACGCTTTCCGCACGCCTGTTGGCGCTGGCGCTCGCCGCCTTCGCCGGCGCCGCACTGGCGCAGCCCGTCCCGGCCGGCTACCCCGCCGACTACGCGCAGGTCATCGCCGCCGCCAACAAGGAAGGCAAGGTGGTGATCTACAGCGCGCTCGACACCAAGGCTGCGCAGCCGCTGATCAAGGATTTCAACGCGCTCTATCCCGGCATCAAGGTCGAGTACAGCGACTTGAACTCGACCGAACTGTACAACCGCTTCATCGCCGAGGCGGCGTCGGGCCAGGGGTCCGCCGACGTGATGTGGAGCTCGGCAATGGACCTGCAGGTGAAGCTCGTCGACGAGGGCCACGCGCTCCCCTACACCTCGCCGGAGGCGCCCAAGCTCCCCGGCTGGGCGGTGTACAAGAACCAGGCCTACGGCACCACGTACGAGCCCGCGGTGTTCGTCTACAACAAGCGCCTCGTCCCCGCCGACGAAGTGCCGCAGGACCATGCCGCATTTGCGAAGCTCATCAACTCGAAGGTGGACAAGTACAAGGGCAAGGTCACCACCTACGACATCGAGAAGAGCGGCGTCGGGTTCATGTTCGTCGTGCAGGACACCAAGTACTTCCCCGAGATGAAGGAGCTGGAAAAGGGCTTCGGCGCGACCAGCTACCGCGTCTACGCCAGCACCGGCAACATGCTGGAGAAGGTGTCGTCGGGCGAGCACCTGCTGGGCTACAACGTGCTGGGCTCGTACGCGCTCGTCCGGGCGAAGAAGGACGCGGCGCTGGGCGTCGTGCTGCCGAAGGACTACACGCTGGTGCTGTCGCGGGTGATGTTCATCGGCAAGCAGGCGAAGAACCCGAACGCGGCGAAGCTGTGGACCGACTACATCCTGTCGCAGCGCGGGCAGAAGCTGATCGGCAGCGACGTCGAGCTCTTCTCGATCCGCAACGACGTCGACGCCGAATACACGGCGGCGTCGCTCGCCAAGCAGCTGGGGCCCAACATCAAGCCGATCCCGGTCAGCTCGGAGATCGTCGCCTACCTCGACCCGAAGAAGCGCCTCGACTTCCTCGCGGCCTGGAAGGCGGCGCTGGCCGCCGGCAAGTAGCGCAACACGGCACGTCATGGCGCGGCGCCGCGGCCGCGCCATGCCCCCGCACGGCGCCGCGCCAACGGAGCCCTTCCCTTGCGCACTTCCTCCCTCCTGTCCGCGTTCCCCCGCGGCATCACGATCCTGGTGACGGCGTCGGCGGTGCTGGCGCCGCTGTCGCTGATCTTCTACCAGAGCTTCCTGACGGCGCCGTTCTTCGACGCGCGCAAGACCGTCGGGGTCGGCGCCTACGAGTTCATCTTCGCCGACGCCGACTTCTGGCAGGCGTCGATGAACTCGGTGCTGATCGCCTGCGCGATGGTCGTCATCGCCGTGCCGCTGGGCGCGCTGCTGGCGTTCGTGATGGAGCGGACCAACCTGCCGGGCAAGCGCTGGATCGAGCCGCTGCTGCTGGTGCCGAGCTTCGTCTCGCCGATGGTGCTGGCGTTCGGCTACGTCGTCGCCGCGGGACCCGTGGGCTTCTACACCGTCTGGGCGACCGAGCTCTTCGGCGGCGCGCCGTGGGGGATCTACTCGCTCCCGGCGATCGGCGTGATCGCCGGCCTCACGCACGTGCCGAACGTGTACGTCTATGCGTCGGCGGCGCTGAAGAGCCTGGGCTCGGACGTCGAGGAGGCGGCGCGGATCGCCGGCGCGTCGCCGTTCAAGGTCGCGCTGACGGTCAGCCTGCCGCTGATCCAGCCGGCGCTGCTGTTCGCCGCGGTGCTGGTGTTCTTCCTGGGCTTCGAGCTGTTCGGGCTGCCGCTGGTGCTGGGCGACCCCGAAGGCCACCTGGTGCTGTCGACCTACCTCTACAAGCTCACCAACAAGCTGGGGACGCCCTCGTACCACCTGATGGCGGCCGTCGCGATCTGCATCGTCGCGGTCACGTTCCCGCTCGTGCTGCTGCAGCGCTGGCTGCTGCAGAACGCGCGGCGCTACGCGTCGATCAAGGGCAAGGCCGGGCGCATGCGCGAGCTGCCGCTCGGCAAGTGGAAGTGGCTGGCGATCACGCTGATCGGGCTGTGGCTGTTCGTCGCGGTGATCGTGCCGCTGTCGGGGATCACGCTGCGCGCGTTCGTCTCCAACTGGGGCATCGGCGCGAAGCTCTCCGAGGTGCTGACGCTGGAGCCGTTCCTTTCCGTCTGGGAGGAGCCGACGCTCGTCCGCGCGATCTGGAACACCGTGCTGATCGGCACCGTCGGCGGCGCGATCGCCGTCGCCTGCTACACGGCGATCGGCTTCGCGACGCACCGGCGCAACGACGGCTGGTCGCGCTTCGTCGACTACCTCGTGCTGGTGCCGCGCGCGATCCCCGGCCTCCTGGCCGGCCTCGCGTTCCTCTGGGTGTTCCTGTTCTTCCCGCCGCTCACGCCGCTGCGCACGACGATCTTCAGCATGTGGCTCGCCTACACCGTCGTGTGGCTCGCCTACGGGATGCGGCTCATCTCGTCGTCGCTGCTGCAGGTGTCGACGGAGCTCGAGGAAGCCGCGCGCAGCGTCGGCGCCACGCGCGGCCAGGTCTCGCGCCAGATAACGCTGCCGCTGATCCGGCCCGGGCTGATGGCCTCGTGGCTGCTGGTGTTCATGATCTTCGAGCGCGAGTACTCGACCGGCGTGTACCTGCTGGCGCCCGGCACCGAGGTGATCGGCGCGCAGCTGGTGTCGCTGTGGCAGGGCGGCGCGATCGACGTCGTCGCCGCGCTGTCGCTCATCAACGTGGTGCTGGTCGGCGCCGGCCTGGCGCTCGCCCTGCGCTTCGGCGTGAAGCTGCGCGACTGAACCGAAAACCGGGAACTGACCCATGGCCGAGCTCGACGTCCTGAACCTGCACCTGACCTACGGCGACAACCCGATCCTGAAGGGCGTCTCGATGACGCTCAACCGCGGCGAGGTGGTGTCGCTGCTGGGGCCTTCGGGCAGCGGCAAGACCACGCTGCTGCGCGCCGTCGCCGGCCTCGAGATGCCGCACGAGGGCACGATCCGGATCGGCGACAAGGTCGTGTTCGGCGGCGGCGCCGACGTTCCCGCGGAAGGCCGCAACCTCGGGCTCGTGTTCCAGTCGTACGCGCTGTGGCCGCACAAGACCGTGGCCGAGAACGTCGCCTACGCGCTGAAGCTGCGCAAGATCGGCGCCGGCGAGATCGCGACGCGGGTGAAGACGGTGCTGGAGCAGCTCTCGCTCGGGCACCTGGGCGAGCGCTATCCGCACCAGTTGTCGGGCGGGCAGCAGCAGCGCGTGGCACTTGCCCGCGCGCTCGTCTACAACCCGCCGGTGATCCTGCTCGACGAGCCGCTGTCGAACCTCGACGCCAAGCTGCGCGAGGAGGCGCGCGCGTGGCTGCGCGAGCTGATCGTGCGGATGCAGCTCTCGGCGCTGTGCGTGACGCACGACCAGGGCGAGGCGCTCGCCATGTCCGACCGCATCCTGCTCCTCAACAACGGGCGCATCGAGCAGCAGGGTACGCCCGAGGAGATGTACAGCAACCCGGGGACGCTGTTCACCGCCGACTTCATGGGCAGCAACAACCGGCTGGCCGGGCGGGTGACCGAGATCCGCGACGGCGCCGCGCGGCTGGAAGGCGACGGCTGGGCGCTGTGGGGCGTCGCGCGCGCCAGCACCAAGGCCGACGCCGACGGCACCGCGATGATCCGCCTGGAGCGCATCCGCCTGGCCGACGGCCCCGGCGACAACCGCGTCGAGGCGAGCCTCACGACCTCGATGTACCTGGGCGACAAGTGGGAGCACCTGTTCGCGCTCGGCGCCGCCCGGCTGCGCGCGTACGGCGACCGGCCGCTGGCGACCGGCGCGCACTGGCTCGAAGTGCCGCGCGCGAGTCTCTGGGTGTTCTAGCGCCTCCGGCAGCGACCGCGCGTACCGTGGGCACCGCAATGCCGCAGCCGCTGCGATTCCTCCGTCGCCCGCGCCAGGCGCCGGCGACGCTTCCTGCGGACGCCGACGCCGGCATGGCGGCCGCGCGCGCGCGGACCGCGCCGAGGCCGGGCATCGTCTGGATCGAGCTCACGTCGCGCTGCCCCTACGACTGCCCGTTCTGCTCGCGCCGCACGCTGCGCGGCAACGGCGTCAACATGAACTTCGAACTGTATTCGAAGCTCATCGCCCAGCTCGACCGTCCCGCGATCATCCGGCTCAACTACTCGGGCGAGTCGGTGCATCACCCCCGCATCGTCGACGCCGTTCGCCTCGCCGCCGCGACCCGCGCGTGGGTCGAACTGGTCTCGGTGCCCGCCGCGCTGACCGCGGCGCGCCTCGCGGCGATCGTCGCCGCCGGCCTCAATCGCCTGACGATATCGCTGCACACGCTCGACCCCGCGCGCTACGACGCCATCTACCGCTTCGGCACGCTCGACCGGTTGCTGGCCGGCGTCCGGGAAGCCGCGGCGCTGCGCGGCTCGTCGCGCCATCCGTTCGTCGTCGACCTCGCGTTCGTCGCGATGGCCCGGAACCTGCAGGAACTGCCGACGATCGCCACGCTGGCGCAGGACCTGGGGATACCCGTGCTGGCCGTGCACCCGCTCATACGCCGCAGCGAAATCGACGAGCGCTTCGCCGCGGAAGTGGATGCCGGCGGCCAGGTGACGCCGTCGTTTTCGGCAGCGCTGGCCGCGGCGCTCGCGGCGGCACGCTCGGCCGCGCCCGGCGTCGCGATCCAGGTGTCGGCACCGGATCCGCACGCCCCGGCGGCGGACCCGGGAACGCGCATCGTCGAGTGGGCGACGGCGCTGCCGGCCGGCCTCGCCGTCCATTCCTGCGACCAGGATCCGTTCGATACGCTGCACATCCTCGCCGACGGGACCGTAGTGACCTGCGAAGTCCGCGACGGGATTCCCGTCGGCAACGTCGCGACGGCGACGCTCGATGAGATCTGGCACGGCAGCGCGCTGGCAGGGTTCCGTGCCGGCTTCGCCGCCGCGCGCGACGCCGCCTGCGCGCAGTGCGCGTACAGAAAGGTGCACCGGCCCGCGCCGCTCGCCGCGCGGATCACGCCCGCGGACAACACGGCACAGCTGCTGCGCGGGTGGCACGCCACCGAGGACGGCCTGGTGTGGAGCCGGCGGGACGCCCTGCTCGTGCTGGCTCGGACGCCGCGCGCGCGCTCGCTCGCATTGCGCGGCATGCTGCCGCCCGGTCCGGAGGGCGGCAACACCCTGACCGTTTTCATCGACGATGCTGCGTCGGCAGTGATCACGAACGCTTCGGCGGCTGTACTGTCCGTCGACGCGCGTATCGCCCTTCCCCCCGCGCGCGCCGGCGTCGGAGAGGCCGGCGTCCGACTCACGGTTGCCCACGCGCACTCCCCGCCCTGCGGCCGGCGCGTCGACACCCGCGAGCTCGGGTTCGCGCTGCTGGCCGCGGAGATCGCGCGATGAACGGGCGCGCGACGCTGCTGGCGGCGGCGGTCCGTGCGGTCGACGTCGCGGCGGACGCGTCCGCCCGGATCCTCCCGGCGCGGCCGCGACTGCCCGCCGGGCACGCGGCGGAGGGCTTCGCGATCGTGATCCCGGAGCGCGGAACGCCCGACCTCCTCGATCCCTGCCTCGCGTCGGTCCGGGCGGCCGTGGCGCAGCTGCCGGTGCCGGTCGACATCGTCGTGGCGCAGAACGGCGGCGACCCCGCCGCCTACGACGCGCTGGCCGCGCGCCACCCGGACGTGCGCTGGCGCCACCACCGCTGCGCGCTCGGCTTCGGCGGCGCCGTCGCGATGGGCCTGGCCGACGTCGCGCAAGACTGGGTCTACCTCCTCAACAGCGACATGACGCTGGCCCCCGACACGCTCGCGCAACTGCTGCCCTGGCGCGACGACCGCACGTTCGCGATCGCGTCGCAGATCTTCTTCGTCGACACGGCGCGGCGCCGCGAGGAGACGGGCTGGACCGACTTCGCCGTCACCGCCGGCGTGACCGAGCACTTCGACCGCGAACCCGAAGGCACGGCGGTTCGCGGCCACCTCTACGCAGGCGGCGGCGCGTCGCTGTTCCGGGCCGCGCGCCTTCGCGCGTACATGGCCACGACGGCGTCCTACGCCCCGTTCTATTTCGAGGACGCCGACTGGGGCGTGCAGGCCGCGCGCGACGGCCTGCAGGTGAAGTTCTGCCCCGCGTCGCGCGTCCGGCACGTGCACCGCGGCACGATCGGCCGCTACTTTCCCGCCGGCGAAATCGCGCGGATCGTGCGCCGTAACGCGTTGCAGTTCGAATTGCGGCACGGCTTCGGCGGCCGGGCGGACGTCCTGCGCGACGCGCCGCCATCCACGCAGCGGGAACTGACGGCCATCGGCACGCTGGCTACGATGCTGCGCGAGCGCTGGAAGACGCGGCGCGCGCGGGCCAGCGGCTACGCGCCGGAGCTCGCGTGCGCGTCGACGTACGCCGCGGCATTCGCGCCGGAGCTCCCGAACGTGATGATCGTCGTGCCGGCGGATGGCGCGACCGGCGACGGCACGCTCGATCTCGACGCGCTCGCCCGCCGGTGCGCGGCCCTCGCCGGGCACGCCAACGCCATCCTCGTCACTGACCACCCCGCGCTGTGCATGGCGATTCCCCTGGAGGGGCTGCCGGGATTCGCCGCCATACACCGCGTGGCGCCGGGCGAGCGCACGCGGTTAGCCGCCCGACGCTTCGCCCGGCACGTCGAGTGGTGGCGTCGCTGCTACGACGCCACGGTGCGCGTCGCGCCGCTGCGCGCGGGAGGCAACGACCCGACGACCGCGCCGCCCCTGCAGGGGGCGCATCGCTGCGAGCCGGGCGGCGTCCGGTAGAATGGATCCGCCAACGCCCATCGACCACGCCACGAAGGACCCGCCATGATTCTCGAACTCGCCGACGTCCGCATCCAGCCGGGCCAGCAGGCCGCCTTCGACGCGGCGATCGTGCGCGGCGTCACGACGGTGATCGCGCAGGCCAAGGGCTACCGCGGCTACAAGGTCAACAAGGGCGTCGAGTCGCCGGAGCGGTACCTGCTGATGATCTTCTGGGACACGCTCGAGAACCACACCGTGGACTTCCGCGGCGGCCCGCTGTTCCCGCAGTGGCGCGCGATCGTCGGCCCGTTCTTCGCGACGCCGCCGGTGGTCGAGCATTTCACGCTGCTGGCCAAGTCGGAATAGGCGGCAGCCCCGCGCGCCATCGACGGTGTTTGCGTAGCCCGGGTGGAGCGGTAGCGAAACCCGGGGGATGCGCAATCGGGCACGGTCCACCCGGGTTTCGCGTGCCGCTCAACCCGGGCTACGGGACGACGGGACATCGCCCCGTCAGCGCTGCGATCCGGCGGTCATCCCGCTCACCAGGAACGGCTCGAGCAGCAGGAACAGCACGACCATCGGCGCCATCGAGAGCACGCCGGCGGCCATCAGGTGGGGCCAGTCGACGGCGTGCTCGCCGATGAACGACACGAGGCCCATCGTGATCGTCCAGTGCGCGCCGTCGTTGATCAGCGTCCGCGCGAACACGAATTCCGACCACGACAGGATCGCAAGGTAGATCGCTGCCGCCGCGAGGCCCGGCCGCGCCAGCGGCACGATCACGTACAGGAACGCCGTCAGCGGCGTGCAGCCGTCGATCATCGCCGCCTGGTCGAGCTCGCGCGGGATGCCGTCGAAGAAGCCCTTCAGCATCCACGTCGCGAACGGCACGCCGACCGCCGCGTTGGCGAGCATCAGCGCCCACAGGCTGTCGATCGCGTGGAACGTGCTCGCCATGATGAAGAACGGGATCACGATCAGGCTGCCGGGCAGCATCTTGGTGAGGAGAAGCGTGAGCCCGGTCCACTGCTGCGCCCGGGTCCGGAACCGGGAGAGGCTGTAGCCGGCGAGCGCGGCGATGACGAGCGAGAGCAGCGTGGCTCCGACCGTGACCATCAGGCTGTTCGCCATCCACGCCGCCAGCGGCTTGGTCGCGAACACCGCGACGAGCGCCGCGCCGGAAACGTCGGCCATCGCGGGCAGCAGCGCGGGATCGCGCGACAGCACGCTGGCCGACGGCGCCAGCGCGGTCAGCAGCATCCAGTAGACCGGGAACAGCATCACCACCGTGATCGCCGCGGCGACCGCGGTCAGCGCGATCCGGTGCAGCACCGGCGCCGCGGCACGCGCCATCAGAAGAACTCCTTCGACAGCGGCTTGCGCGCCAGCAGCACGCCGACGAGCGCGATCGCCAGCATCAGCATGCCGACCACGGCGGCCTTGCCCATGTTGAAGTACCCGAAGGCCTCGTTGTAGGCGCGCAGGCCCAGCGTCTCCGTGGCCTTCGCCGGTCCGCCGCCCGTCGCCGCATAGATGATGTCGAACTCGCGGAACACCCACAGCCCCTGCAGCACGAGCGCGAGCGTGGCCGCGTTGCGGATGCCGGGCCAGGTGACGTAGCGGAACGCCTGCCAGCGACCGGCGCCGTCCATGCCCGCCGCCTCGTACAGGTCGGCCGGCACCGCCTGCAGCGCGGCGAGCAGGGTCAGCGTGAAGAAGGGGTAGCTCTTCCAGATCGTCGGCACGATCACCGCGAACAGCGCCGTCGACTCGTCGGTGTACCACGCGACGTCGCGGCTGACGAGGCCGGCGTTGCGCAGCAGCGCGTTGACGACGCCGAACGACGGATCGAACAGCCAGAGGAACACGATGCTGACCATCACGCCGGGCACCGCCCACGGCAGCAGCATCAGGCTGCGCAGCCAGCGCCGGAACGGGAACGCCCGGTTGAGGAGCAGCGCGGTGAAAAGACCGATCAGGAACGCCGGGATCACGGCGCCCGCCGTGTACGCGAGCGACACGCCGGCGCTGTGCCACGTGGCGGCATCGGTCAGCACGGCCGC
>CALQLA020000058.1 GCA_943331295.2 Bordetella parapertussis
ACTTGACGATGCCGAGCACGGGTCGGACGATGGGGGTCTGGTCGGTAGCCGTGGGGGTGTTGGTAGCGCCACCGCCCGAGGCCTGGACCGAATTGGTCAGGGAGGCGGCCGCATCGGAGGCGATCGACACGGTGACGGTAAGGTCCGGGTAGGCGGTGCTGGCCGGCAGGGCATCGCTGCGCGTGCAGATAGGCAGCGTGGTGCAGGTCCAGCCCGTGCCGCTCATCGCAGTCACGGTCATGCCGGTGGGCGCCGTGTCAGTCAGCGAGACCGTTCCCGAGGTCGGGCTGCCACCGGTGTTGGAGACCGTCACGGTGTAACTGCCGGTGCTGCCGGCGACAAAGCTGCCACTGTGCGACTTGACCACACCCAGAGCCGGCGGGTCCGCGCTCACGACCATGCCCCACCCGTCAACTGACATAATGTAGCTGTTGGAGACGGTCGTGGTATTGAACGCCTTGTAAGGGACATTGAACGTCACCGCGCTCATCGTGCCGTTGACTTGTATCGATCCGCAGAGGGCGGGGCCATTCGCCCCGCTACTGCCATTGCCGACACAGACGGTATTCGGGTATGTATTGACCGAAGGAAGGACGTGGGTTCCGCCAGTCACCTCGAGGTCCGCGGTCCCCGTGAGTTTGGTAAGCGTGAGGCCCGCACTCGCTGACGTGGGGTCGAGAATAAGCTCGGACCAAAGCACCGTGTTTCCGCCGATGGCGCCCAAGCCAGCAAAAGTGATGATGGGGTTGGTTACCGGTTGCGAGAACGACACGGTGAACGAACCGAGGGTTCCGCAATCAGTAGACGTGCCCGGGTTGGTATTGACGAGCGTACACGGAACATAGTCCGTGATGAGCGGGACCGCGTTGACACTGATCGCGCTGGCGCTGTAGCTCTGCGCCGCCTGCATATTGAGATTGGTCAGCAGCGTATACGAAATGGGCACCGGCGCGGGAGGTGACGCTGTCCCACGGACAACCACGTTACCCGCAAAGGCTATCGATACGACAATTCCGCTTGGCAGCAGCGTACTTGTGACGGTAGCGTTTTGCCTGGTATCGGGAAAGCCCCGTCCGGACAAGCCGGTGCCGTCGGGCGTTCCGGCGTTGGAGAAGGTGAAGCCGTTGGTATCTTCATAACTGGCTTGTGCCGGAACGACGGGCGCGACCGCAACCACGAGAGCCGCGAGCGATCCGGCGCAACGGCGTAGCACTTTGGTCAATATCGTCACGATTACACTTCCCCACAGTAATTGAAGCTTCCGGCCGCGACCGATCCCAAGCATCGCCGAAGCAATTCTGATTGCCAATTGCGAGAGGCTGGTTCGGGATCAGCCAGACATCGGACCAAGCTCCCAATCGAACGCGAAGGAGATTCCGCGACCTGCCGAACTCGGCGAACGTTCCCAAATTTTTTCCTAGTTTACCCGTTTTGTTACGGGGGTGGCACCCGTATTCTTGCAGGTGCGCGACCCCGAGCCTCTTCCGATGGCATGAGAGGCTGGGAGGGGCGTTGCCTTTGCAACGGCATAGGAGTTCCAGAGCGCAACCAGCACGGCCACGTCGAGCAGCCGGCGCTAAGACTACACCGACTGGCGGTCGGTGGACGGCGTGCTCGACGCCGCCAAGGTCGCCGCACGCCGGCAACTTCACGGACAGCAGCGCGGCCAACGTCTGCGCGGTGACGGTCTCCAACGTGGGCGCCGGCCCGACGGCGGGCATGGTGACGGTGACCGATACGGCGCCGACCGGCATGGTCGTGATGGCCATGAGCGGCACCGGCTGGACCGGCACGACATTGCCGACCTGCACCCGCAGCGACGCGCTGCCGGCCGGATCGTCGTACCCACCCATCGCGGTGTCGGTGAACATCACCGCCGCCTCGTCGACGCAGCTCACGAACACGGTGGCGGTCTCGGACGGCGGCGCGGCAGCGGCAGCCACGGCCGCCGACCGCCCCGATGGTCGGCGGCCGGCGGGCTGGCTGTCCGCTCTCCGGCGACCCGCGCGGATCCCGGTGCGGCGCCGGTCCGGCCGTGATTCTGGCAAGACCTTGATCCGAATCAAGAGTTGTCCCCGGCAGCCCGGGCGCTGCCGGCTCACGTTCGGAACAGGGGCGATTTCGACACGACCGGCAGGACATTCAAGCGCTTAGCCTCGCCTCCGAGCGGGGCTTTCTGCTTCCTGCACGGAAAACGAGCGGTATTGCCTGCCCGCGCATTTTGCTGCCCAATAGAGGGCTAGCCGACCCGTTCTGCCGGAAAGGATATGCAACCAGTGATGGACCCGATGCAATCACAGGCACTTCGGAGGTGATTGTTCGCGTATCCGCGCCGTTTCCGGCCACTTCGCCAGCCCGCGCCGCCGTTGCGCCGTGGGGCCCACCCGGATTTCACCCGAGCTTTCGCCGAGATCCGAGAGGACCGCAGCGGGCGCACGGGCCTCGCACGCATCGCTTTCCCGCATTCCTTGACCAGAACGACACAGGAGGACAGACATGAGCAAAGGCAAGGCACAGATCATCTACACCCTGACCGACGAAGCGCCCATGCTGGCCACCGTTGCGCTGCTGCCGCTGGTGCGCAGTTTCGCGGCACAGGCGGACATCGACGTGGTCGCGTGCGACATCTCGCTGGCGGCGCGCATCCTGGGCGAGTTCCCGGACTGCCTGACCGACGCGCAGAAAGTACCCGACAACCTCGCGTACCTGGGCAAGCTCACGCAGCAGCCGGACGCGAACATCATCAAGCTGCCCAACATCAGCGCGTCGCAGGCCCAGCTGGTGAGCGCCGTCAAGGAATTGCAGGCCAGGGGTTACGCGCTTCCCGATTTTCCCGAAGCGCCCAGGTCCGACGAGGAGAAGGCCATCAAGGCGCGCTACGCCAAGTGCATCGGCAGCTCGGTGAACCCCGTGCTGCGCGAAGGCAACTCGGACCGCCGCGCGCCCCGCGCGGTGAAGGAGTACGCGCGCAAGAACCCGCACTCGATGGCGGAGTGGAGCCAGGCGTCGCGCACGCACGTCTCGCACATGCACCAGGGCGACTTCTACGCCGGCGAGAAGTCGATGACCCTCGACAAGGCGCGCGACGTGAAGCTGGAGCTGATCACGAAGAGCGGCAAGGCCATCGTGCTGAAGCCCAAGGTGTCGCTGCTCGCCAAGGAAGTCATCGACAGCATGTTCATGAGCAAGAAGGCGCTGCTCGAGTTCTACGAGAAGGAGATCGAGGACGCGCACAAGACCGGCGTGATGTTCTCGCTGCACGTCAAGGCAACGATGATGAAGGTCTCGCACCCCATCGTGTTCGGCCACTGCGTGCGGATCTTCTACAAGGACGCCTTCGCCAAGCACGGCAAGCTGTTCGACGAGCTGGGCGTCAACGTCAACAACGGCATGGTCAACCTGTACGACAAGATCGCCACGCTGCCCCAGAGCAAGCAGGACGAGATCAAGCGCGACCTGCACGCCTGCCACGAGCACCGTCCCGAACTGGCGATGGTGGATTCGGCCAAGGGCATCACCAATTTCCATTCGCCCAACGACATCATCGTCGATGCCTCGATGCCCGCCATGATCCGCAACGGCGGCAAGATGTGGGGCGCCGACGGTCGCCTGAAGGACGTCAAGGCGGTGATGCCGGAGTCGACCTTTGCCCGCATCTACCAGGAGATCATCAACTTCTGCAAGTGGCACGGCAATTTCGACCCCAGGACGATGGGGACGGTGCCGAACGTGGGCCTGATGGCGCAGCAGGCCGAGGAGTACGGTTCGCACGACAAGACCTTCGAAATCGCCGAGGACGGCGTGGTCAACATCACCGACCTCGCGACCGGCGAAGTTCTGCTGAGCGAAGACGTGGAACAAGGCGACATCTGGCGCATGTGCCAGGCCAAGGACGCGGCGATCCGCGACTGGGTGAAACTGGCGGTGACGCGCGCGCGCAACTCGGGCATGCCGGCCGTGTTCTGGCTCGACCCCTATCGCCCGCACGAGAACGAGCTGATCAAGAAGGTCAAGGTCTACCTCAAGGAGCACGACACCGAAGGCCTCGACATCCAGATCATGTCGCAGGTCCGCGCGATGCGCTACACGCTGGAGCGCGTGGTGCGCGGCCTCGACACCATTTCGGTCACGGGCAACATCCTGCGCGACTACCTGACCGACCTGTTCCCCATCATGGAGCTCGGCACCTCGGCCAAGATGCTGTCGATCGTGCCGCTGATGGCCGGCGGCGGCATGTACGAGACCGGTGCCGGCGGCTCGGCGCCCAAGCACGTGCAGCAGTTGGTCGAAGAGAACCACCTGCGCTGGGATTCGCTCGGCGAGTTCCTGGCCCTGGCCGTGTCGTTCGAGGACCTCGGCATCAAGAACGGCAACAACAAGGCCAAGATCCTGGCCAGGACACTGGATGCGGCCACCGGCAAGCTGCTGGACAACCGCAAGGGCCCGTCGCCCAAGACCGGCTCGCTCGACAACCGCGGCAGCCAGTTCTACCTGGCGCTGTACTGGGCGCAGGAACTGGCGGCGCAGACGGAAGACGCGGCGCTGCAGGCCAGGTTCGCGCCGCTGGCCAAGGCGTTGGCCGACCAGGAGCAGAAGATCCTCGGCGAGCTGGCGGCAGTCCAGGACAAGCCCGCCGATATCGGCGGCTACTACCTGCCGGACATGCAGAAGGTGACGGCGGTGATGCGCCCCAGCCCGACCTACAACGCCGTGCTGGAAAGCTTCGGGGCCTGACGGCGCGCTCGCCCGCGGGAATGGAGTGCCCGCCCGGCAACTCCATTCTTGCGCGTGTGCATTTTGCCTCGACCGCGCCTTCGCGCGGGGTGCTGCCTGCGCCTCATCCCGAGCGCTGTCGGCCGCGGGCATCGTGGCTCCCGCCAACGCCCGGCCGTTCTTTCCGAAAGTTGATACAGTGCGGTGGGCGGAAATGCGGCGTGCGGTGCGCGCGAGTTCGACATCTGCAGCGCAGGGAGGGAGTTTCGTGAGAGGAGCCAGGGTTCGTTGGGCGCGTTTGCCGTGGTCGCAAGTCGCGCCCTGAGGCGACGTCCGGCGCCGCGCCGGTCGTGAGTCGCGAACAGCAGGAAATCGCGACGCCGGCGGGTTCATCGCCCCCGGCATCGCCCCCGGCGGATCGGACGGCCGGGTTCCTGGCCGCGGCGTACGACGCGTTTGCCGTGACCTACGAGCGCAATCGCGGCCATTTCGACATGACCGACGTGCTCGGCGATTTCCGCGCCCGGTTGCCCGCCGCAGGCGACCTGCTCGACCTGGGCTGCGGCGCAGGGGAGCCGTTTGCCCGGGATTTCGTCGAACGCGGTTGGGGCGTGACCGGCGTGGATGTGAGCCGCGCGATGCTCGACCTCGCCGCGCGGTACGTGCCGCAGATGAACCGGATCGAGGGCGACATGCGCTCCGTGGAACTTGCCCCGAATGCGTTCGACGCGATCTGCGCGGTATACAGCGTGTTCCACGTCCCCGTTGTCGATCATCCCGCGCTGTTCGCGCGGATGCGCAACTGGCTGCGCCCGGGCGGCGTGCTGCTGTTCACCTACGCCACCCGCTCCTATACGGGACAGGACCGATTCGACGGCCATATGAGCTTCATGGGCCGCGAGCTCTACTACAGCCATGCCACTCCGTCCGAACTCGTGGCGCAGCTGCATGCCGCCGGGCTCGAACTGGTCGAGGCGCGGGAGCGCTCGCTGGGTGGAGAAACGTTCCTCTGGGTGACCGCCCGTGCCGGTGACGACTCCAGGGCGGACGCGACGCCTGAAATGCGCGTCGAAGTACCGAACACCGGGACCTGATGCATCCGGCCGGCCGGTCCAGTCCCGCGAACGCGGCTGCGGCACGACAAGCCTCGCGCAACGTCCCCTGTCATTGCGGCTCGGGCCGGCGCTACAAGTCCTGCTGTGGCGCGCTCCACAGCGGCCGCGCGTGCCCGCCGACCGGGGATCGCCTCCAGCTGTCGGTTATCATCGCGCTCGATCACACCCATACGCTCGGACTCATGGTGGAGGCGCTGGCGAGGCAGGTGGGCATCGGTCGCGACGAGTTCGAGGTGATCGTCATCGATGCCATCCGGCGGCGCGACTGGCGCGACCTTGTCGACGGCCACAGATCCATCGTCGAGGAGGGCCTCAACCTGCACCTGGTCGAAATGGCTCCGTCCGGACGCGCCAGTGCCGTCAACCGCGGATTGGAACTCGCGCGAGCCGGCATCGTGCTCTTTCTCGCGGACGATTTTCTCCCGGGTCCCGGCGCTCTGGCTGCGCATCGACGCTTTCACCAGGACAACCCGGCGGTTGAAGCGGCGGCGGTCGGCCCGGGACTGTTTCCCGAGCGCCTGCGCGGGAGCCGCTTTCGCCGATGGCTGGAGGACAGCGGTACCCTCCTCGGCGTCTCACTCACCCGTCCCCGGCTCGACTTCCCGCCCGGTTTCTTCTACGTCGCCAACACGTCGCTGAAGCGCGCCATGGTCGACCGGGCGGGGCGGTTCGACGAGCGCTTCCCCTACGACGCCTGGGACGACATGGAGTTCGGCCAGCGACTGGTTCACGCGGGTTATCGATCCCACTATCTTGCCGAAGCGGCGTGCGAGCACGAACATGCGGTGACGCTGTCCGAGCGCCTGGCGAACATGCGCAACGCCGGCATTTCGGCCGCAGTCTTCGAACGCATCCATCCGACGGCACTCCACCCGTGGCGCTACAAGGCGCCAGGCTTTTCGGCGGTCGATGTCCGCCTCCCCGGCCTCTCCCGGTGGCGGCGGATGAGCCGCGCGGCGCAGATCAGCCATATCCGCCGAATGCTGGACGCCGCCTTCGCCCGCGCTTACCTCGAGCAACTGGTGCGGCAGGGGAGCCAAGGGACCGGCGTGACCAGCGAGCAGGTGGGCAGCTTGCTGGGGCGCGCGGTCGACAGGACAGCGCAGGGCCGGCCCGATTCCATGGTGCCCGATGCGGAGGTCCAGGGGCGGATGAAACGGGCGCTGGCGGCGCAGCAACGGGGTGAACTCGATCTCGCCGAGCAGTTGTACTGGAGCGTTCTTGCGCAGGATCCCGGGTTGCCGGATGCGCTGCACATGCTCGGCGTCCTCAGATATCAGCAGGGTCAGCCCGGCGATGGAGCCCGGCTGATCCAGCGTGCGATCGCCTGTTACCCGAGCGATGTTCCGGCCGCGCGGAATAACCTGGGCCTGTGCATCGCCAGGAACGCGCGCATCCGCGAGGCTGCCGCGGTCGACGACGGCAGCGGGGCCGATGCCTGCCCCACCGTGGCGTCGCCGGCGCGCGCCCGATGGCCGCATCCCGGCGCGATGCCGCTCGTGTCGGTCATCGTTCCCTCGTACAACCACGGCCGGTACATCGGCGAGGCGCTGCGCTCGCTCTACCGCCAGAGCTACCGCAACCTGGAACTCATCGTCATCGATGACGGATCGACCGACGGGTCGCCGGAGCTCGTCGCCGGGATGCTCGCGGAAAGCCCATTTCCCTCGCGCTTCGTTGCCCGTGCCAACCGCGGAGCGGCGGCGACGATCAACGAGGGAATCGGATTGGCCCGCGGTCATTACATCACCATCCTCAACTCGGACGACCTGTATGCCGACGACAGGGTGACGCGCATGTTGGCGCTGCTCGACGCGACGGGGGCCCGATGGGCCTTCAGCGGCGTTCGCTTCGTCCCCGGGGCGACCGGCAGGTTCTCGGCGGACGACACCGCCAAGATCACGCATCTTGGATGGCTGAACGAGAATCTCGAGGAGTTGCCGGCGTTGAGTCACGCCTTCCTGCGCGCCAACGTCGCGATCTCCACGGGCAACCTCTTCATGGAGCGGCGGTTTGCCATCGAGGCCGGGCTGTTCCGGGACCTGCGCTATAACCACGACTGGGAATTCTGCCTGCGCGCCATCTGGATGGCCGAGCCGGCCTATCTGCCCGACTGCGCCTATCTGTACCGGCTCCACGGCGCCAACACGATCAACGAGTCGCACCGCGCGGCATGCGAGGAAGCCGATGCCATCCTGGCGGCGGCCCTGGCCCGAAGCGGGTCGTCGGAACCGCCGGCAAATGCACTGGCCCCTTCGAAGCATCGATGGGGCGACGCCGTGCTGATTCAATGCCTGGAGGCGGGACTTGGCGGGCTGGTGCCCCTGGGTGTGCTGCAGGCGCTGGCGGCGAAACTGGATCTCCCCGGCCCCCGGCTGACCGGTCACCCGCCCGCGTCGCCGGCATCGATGCGCCAATGCGCGCCGGCCACGGACACCGCCACGACACCCACCCTGTCCCCGGACCCTCCGGACGCGGCGTGCCGGGGCGACGGCAGCCTTGTCGCAGGGGGCAGACGTCCATGCACTCTTCCTGCGGGCGCGGAAACGCGCGGCGATGATCGGGCGGCGCGACCGCATGCCGACAGCGACCGTGGCGGCGCGGGCGCCAACGTGCATCGTCCAGAGGTATTCGGAAACAATGACACAAAGTCCGGCAATCGTCTTCTGCTTTGACAGCAACTGCGCGCCCTATGCCGCGGTAGCCACGTATTCTCTCGCCAGGAACGCGCTGAGCCCGCCGAGGATCTACCGGATCATCCCACCCCAGGACCTGGAGCCGGCAAGACGGCTGCAGCACCACCTCCAGAAGCACGCGATTGACGTCGCGATCGTGCCAGCCGGCGGCGACCGTTTCGGCGCGTGGCGGGTCACTCACCATGCATGGCCGGTGATGGTCCGGCACCGTCGGACCTCCGAATCGAAACGAAAGCTTGCCGCGCGCGGCGGGCGTGATCGGCACCGACATGGTGGCCAAGGCCGCCCCCGACGGCTATACGCTGCTGCTGACGTACGCGGGTTCGCAGGCGGTCAACCAGTCGCTGTACGCGAAGCTGCCCTTCGACTCGGTGAAGGACTTCCAGACCGTCGCCACGGTGGCGACGACGCCGTTCTTCCTCGTCGTCGGCATGAATTCGCCGTACGCGACGTTCAAGGACCTGGTTGCCGCCGCCAGGGCGAAACCCGGGTCGATCACCGACTCGACGTCGGTCGATCGCGGCGCCGATGGCCGCAGTCGTGACGCCCGACGGCGGACCTTCGACGACAGCCCCTTGCCGGACGGCATCGTCCTGGGCATCCCGTCCGACGCCGGGCCGCGCCGGCGCACGATTGTCGATCGGCGCGAGAGCCGGTAGATTGCTCACCGGCTCCATGGCACTGCGGGCGAAACGCCGCTGCGCAGCCTCGGAGACTCGTGGGGATGCGGATGACGATTGCGGTAGCAGGTGCCGGTTTTTCCGGCGCGGTCGTGGCGCGCGAGCTGGCAGCGGCGGGCTTCGCGGTCGAGGTCTTCGACGCGCGCGCGCACACGGCGGGAAACTGCCACACGGAACGCGACATCGCGTCCGGCGTGATGGTGCACACCTACGGCCCGCACATCTTCCACACCAACGACGACGAGGTGTGGCGGTACATCGGGCAGTTCGACGAGATGGTCCCGTTCCGGAACCGGGTCAAGGCCGTCACCGGGGGGCGCGTGTTTTCCCTGCCCATCAATCTGCTCACCATCAACAGTTTCTTCGGCAAGACGCTGAACCCGGGCGAGGCCTCGGCGTTCATCGCCGGAATCGCCGACCGGTCGATCCAGGACCCGAAGAACTTCGAGGAACAGGCCTTGCGCTACGTGGGCAGGGAACTCTACGAGGCGTTCTTCAAGACCTACACGATCAAGCAATGGGGCATCGACCCGCGGGAATTGCCCGCCAGCATCCTGAAGCGGCTGCCGCTGCGCTTCAACTACGACGACAACTACTACGACCACCGGCACCAGGGAATCCCGCGGCACGGCTACACGTACATCGTCGACCGGATGCTCGACCATCCGAACATCACGCTCCGGCTGGGCACCAGGTTCGAGCGCGGGATGAAGCCCGGCTACGCGCACGTGTTCTTCAGCGGCGTGCTCGACGGCTGGTTCGACTACTGCGCAGGCCGCCTCGACTACCGTACGCTCGATTTCACCGTCCTGCGCGAGTCCGGCGACTACCAGGGCAACGCGGTGATCAACTTCTGCGACGCGACGGTGCCGTGGACCCGGGTCACCGAGCACAAGCACTTCGCCCCGTGGGAGCAGCACGAGCAGACGATCGTCTACCGCGAGGTGAGCCGCGCGGCGGGACGCGACGACATCCCGTTCTACCCGCTGCACCACCCCGGCAATGCGGCCATGGTCGCGCGGTATGCCGACCTCGCGCTTGCCGAGCCCGCGACGACGTTCCTCGGGCGGCTCGGGACGTTTCGCTACCTCGACATGGACGTCACGATCGCCGAAGCGCTCGCGGTCGCCCGTCGCCATCTGCAGCGCGGCGGCGCGTGACGCCGGTGGCCTGCGACCGAACCGCCACGCGCCTCCTTGGCGTAACGTCGTGTTCCACACCCCGGTACTCGCCCTCGGGACGGCCCGTCGCACTCATGCATCCGGCACGAACACGACCTGCGCTTCGTAGTATTTCAGCCGGTTCGCGTTGAGGAAGGCGCTCATGAACCGCTCCCCCAGGTACCCCGGGTAGCGGCCGGGCTGGAAGCGGGCGCCGACCTCGTCCGGGCGGGGGCCGATCGCGGCGTAGACCGGGTCGATGACTTGGAACAGCTGGGTGGCATACCGGTCGAACACCTCCTTCCGGCAGGCGAGCATGTTGCAGGCGTAGAAGCGGTTTTCGTCCCGGATCGAATGGGTATCGGCCCCGTACAGCAGGTCGAGCTGCCGGACGAACTCGTCCCACTCCGCCTCGCCGTGGTTGCGCACGTAGTCGTCGCCAACAGACCGGGGGTGGAACGCCGCCCGCGGGACGATGATGTCGTACTGCTCCAACAGGCGCTGCATCGCCACCGCCTGCCCGGGATGGGACAGCAGCTTCGCGGCTGTTTCGTCACGGCTGGACAGCGTCAGCACGGGAACGTGAAACGCGGTGGTCGGCAGCAGGTTGAAATAGCGGCGGTAGTGGCACAGGCCGACCGCGTCCTCGCGGGAGTTCTTCCAGATCCAGTAGGTTGCGGTGAGCTCGCAGTAACTCGGGTTGCGCGCCGCGATGTTGTCGCCGACATCGTCGCGGAACTCGGCATCGGGCACCGCGGCGCCGCCGACGGCGATCACGCTGTAGAGCGAACTGCGGATCGTGCAGGCCGGCTTGTGGGTGACGACGAAGCAACGCATGGTGCGTCTCCGGGCAGGATGGCGCTGGCACGTAACGTTGGCGCCGGACAAAGGCCTGGCGTCGACGATAACAAACTTCGGGCGGTGAAAGTGCGCTCTTGCGATCGATCCGCGGGCGGCGCCCGTTCGCGCGGCGCATGTTGTTTTTCCGCCACGGCGGCGTGGTGTAAAGTCACGTCAGTGCCAACTGCAGGCTGGCAGGCCGCACTGCTGTCCCTGCAGGCTCCGTCCACCGACCCCGAGGCCTCCGTGAACCGTCTCCTTTTCGTACTGCTCGCCGCCGCGGGCGTGTTTGCCGCCGGCGCCGAGGCGCAGACCGCGCCCGACACGCTTGGCAAGATCAAGGCCGCCAAGTCCATCAACGTCGGGTATTCGCCCGACTCGCTGCCGTTCTCGTACAAGACGTCGAACGACCAGCCCGTCGGCTATTCGATCGACCTCTGCAAGCGGGTGATCGCGCAGATCGGCCGCGCCGTCGGCGTGCCCGACCTCAAGGTGAACTGGATCGCCGGCAGCGCCGCCGAGCGCGTGCAGATGGTCGCCGGCGGCAAGGCCGACCTCGAGTGCGCGAACACCAGCGAGACCCAGACGCGGCTCGCGACCGTCGACTTCTCGAACCTCATCTTCGTCGACGGCGGCGGCTTCCTCGTCAAGTCGGATTCGCCGGTGAACCGGATCGCCGACATGGGCGGCAAGAAGATCGCCGTGCTGAAGGGCACCACGACCGAAGCGCGCCTCACCGAGCAGTTGTCGCGGCGCCTCATCACCGCGACGGTCCTGCCGATCGGCGACGCGGCCGAAGGCGTGAAGATGCTCGAGGCCGGCACCGCCGACGCCTACGCCGGCGACAAGATCAAGCTGATCGCGCTGGCCGCGCAGGCCGCCGACCCCAAGAAGCTCGCGATGCTGACCGAGGACCTCTCGTTCGAGCCCTATGCGTTCGCGCTGCCGCGCAACGACTCGGCGTTCCGGCTCGAGGTGAACAAGGGGCTGACGCAGATTTTCCTGTCGCCCGACATCGAGGTGATCTTCGAGCAGTGGCTGGGCCGCCTCGGCCGCCCGTCCGGGCTGCTCGCCGCGATGTTCCTGCTGAATTCGATCCCCGAGTGATCGTCCCGACTCGCCAAGGAGAATATTGATGCAAACCCGATTCCTGCGCCGCGGCGCCGCCGTGTTCGCGGTCGCCGTGTCGTTGCTCCTCGCCGGCTGCAACACGCCGCCGGCCTTTGAAGTGAGCCAGCCCTCGTCCGGCCGTGTCGGCACGGTCGAATCGATCCAGCAGGACTCCGTGCAGAACGTGCCGAACGCCGTCGGCGCCATTGGCGGCGCGCTGATCGGCGGGGGCCTGGGCAGCCTGATCGGCGGCGGCACCGGCAAGACGGTCGCCACGGTGGTCGGTGCCATCGGCGGCGGCTTCGTCGGCAACACGCTGGCCGAGAAGGACCGCACGCTGGTCTGGCGCATCGGCATCCGCTACGACGACGGCTCGTACGCGACGGTCCAGCAGACGTCGGCGCCCGGGCTGCGCATCGGCGACCGCGTCCGCGTCACGGGCAGCGGGCTCGAACTCCTGCGCTGACATCCCGGAGCCGGGCGACACGCCCGCCCAGCCGCCTGCGCGCGCTGCGTCCCGGGGTTCGCCCCCGGGGCGGCCCGCCGGGCTGACCGGATTCGCCATGGACCTGCAGGCCTTCCTCGACGCGCACGGCATCGCGGCCGCGCGCCACGACCACCCGGCGGTGATGACCTGCGACGAGGCCGCGCTGCTGGTGCCGCGGCTCCCCGGCGCCAAGACCAAGAACCTGTTCCTGCGCGACAGGAAGGGCCTGCGGCACCTGCTCGTGACGGTGCCGCCCGATCGCGCCGTCGACCTCAATGCGCTCGGCGCGACCCTCGGCACCGGCCGGCTCGGCTTCGCGTCCGCCGAGCGCCTGCAGAAGCACCTCGGCATCACGCCCGGGTCGGTCAGCTTCCTGGCGCTCGCCAACGATCGCGAGCGTGCGGTCGAGTACGTCATCGACCGCGCGCTGTGGGAGGCGCCGGCGATCCAGGCGCACCCGCTCGTCAACACCGCGACGATGGTGCTCTCGCACGCGGATTTCGAGCGTTTCCTCGCCGCGACCGGCCACGCGCCGCGCGTGATCGACGCGGTTCCCGGCACGCCGGACGCCTGACGCTGTCGCCGCGACAAGCGGCGCGGCACCGAAATCTGGAGTTGTTGCGCCGCACCAATCGCCGCGCGCGGGCGGTTCGTGGTGAAATCGCAGTCCGGGCCCTGCGGGCCGCCTACTCCCTGCCATGAACAACCTGACCGACCTCGGAACCTCCGCGTTCTGGCGCGTGAACCCGAAAGACGCCGATCCCCAGGAAACGCGCGAATGGCTCGATGCCTTCGACGCGTTGATCGCCACCGAAGGCCGCGAGCGCGCGACCTACCTGCTGCGCCGGCTGCTGGAGCACGCCCGCGTCCGCCGCGTCCGCCTGCCGCCGGTGATGAACACGCCGTACCAGAATACGATCAGCCTCGCCGACCAGCCGCAGTTTCCCGGCAACCTCGAGCTCGAGCAGCGGCTCTCCGCGATCGTCCGCTGGAACGCGCTGGCGATGGTGGTGCGGGCGAACCGCGAGTTTCCCGAACTGGGCGGGCACATCGCGAGCTATGCGTCGTCGGCCGACCTGTTCGAGGTCGGCTTCAACCACTTCTTCCGCGCCGGCACCGAAGGCGACCTCGTCTACTTCCAGCCGCATTCGGCCACCGGCGTCTATGCCCGCGCCTTCCTCGAGGGCCGGCTCACCGCGTCGCATCTCGACCACTACCGGCGCGAAACCGGCGGCGGCGGCCTGTCGTCGTATCCGCACCCGTGGCTGATGCCCGACTTCTGGCAGTTCCCGACCGGGTCGATGGGGCTGGGGCCGATCCAGGCGATCTACCAGGCGCGCTACATGAAGTACCTCGCCGACCGCGGCATCCACGACGGCGCGGCCCAGCGCGGGCGCAAGGTCTGGGCGTTCGCCGGCGACGGCGAGATGGACGAGCCCGAGTCGCTGGCCGGACTGTCGATGGCCGCGCGCGAAGGGCTCGACAACCTGATCGTCGTCGTCAACTGCAACCTGCAGCGCCTCGACGGGCCCGTGCGCGGCAACGGCTCGATCATCCAGGAGCTGGAGGGCCTCTTCGGTGGCGCCGGCTGGAACGTGATCAAGCTGCTGTGGGGCTCGGACTGGGACTCGCTGTTCGCGCGCGACGTCGACAACGTGCTGCTGCAGCGGCTGCACGAGACGGTCGACGGCGAGTTCCAGACCTACGCGGCGACCGACGGCCGCTTCAACCGCGAGCACTTCTTCAACAAGTATCCCGAGCTGCAGGCGCTGATATCGACGATGTCCGACGACGACATCGACCGGCTGCGGCGCGGCGGCCACGACCCCGTCAAGATCTACGCCGCCTACCACGCGGCGGTCAACCACCGGGGCCAGCCGACGGTCATCCTCGCCAAGACCAAGAAGGGCTACGGGATGGGTCACTGGGGCCAGGGCAAGATGACGACGCACCAGCAGAAGAAGCTCGACATCGAGGCGCTCGCCGCGTTCCGGGACCGCTTCTCCCTGCCGCTGTCCGACGCCGACCTCGAGGAGGTGCGCTTCTTCAAGCCGGCGGACGACGCGCCGGAGATGAAGTACATGCACGCGCGCCGGCAGGCGCTCTCGGGCTACGTCCCGGCGCGCAACCGCGCGGCGCCGGTGCTCCCCTGCCCGCCGCTGTCGGCGTTCACCCGGATGCTCGAAGGCACGAACGGCCGCGAGCAGTCGACGACGACGGTGTTCGTGCAAGTGCTCTCGCAACTGCTCAAGGAGCCGGAACTCGGGCCGCGGATCGTGCCGATCGTCGCCGACGAGGCGCGGACGTTCGGGATGCAGTCGCTGTTCCGCCAGATCGGCATCTACTCGGCGGTGGGCCAGCTCTACGAGCCGGAGGACGCCGACGAGCTGCTCTATTACAAGGAAGCCAAGGACGGCCAGATCCTCGAGGAAGGCATCACCGAGGCCGGCGCGATGTCGTCGTGGATCGCCGCGGCGACGAGCTACAGCGCGCACGCGACGCCGATGCTGCCGTTCTACGCGTTCTACTCGGTGTTCGGCTTCCAGCGCATCGGCGACCTCATCTGGGCTGCCGCCGATTCGCGCTCGCGCGGCTTCCTGATCGGCGCCACCGCCGGCCGCACCACGCTGTCGGGCGAAGGCCTGCAGCACCAGGACGGCACGAGCCACCTGATCGCGTCGACGATCCCCAGCTGCGTCGCCTACGACCCGTGCTTCGGCTGCGAGCTCGCGGTGATCCTGCAGGACGGCACGCGCCGGATGCTGGAGGCGCAGGAGGACGTGTTCTACTACGTCACCGTGATGAACGAGAACTACGCGCAGCCGCCGCTCGTCCCGGGCAGCGAGGAGGGTATCCGGCGCGGGGCCTACCTGCTGCGCGAATCGGCATTGCCGGCGGCAGCACCCCGCGTGCAGCTCGCGGGTGCCGGCACCATCCTGCGCGAGGTGCTCGCCGCTGCCGACCGGCTGGAACAGCAGCACGGCATCGGCGCCGACGTCTGGAGCGTGACGAGCTTCACCGAACTGCGGCGCGATGCGCTCGCCTGCGACGCGTGGAACCGCGCGCACCCGGACGACCCACGGGTGAGCTGGATCGCGCAGTGCTTCGCCGGCCGCGTCGGGCCGTTCGTCGCCGCGACCGACTATGTGCGCGCGGTTGCGGACTTAATCCGCGCCTGGGTGCCGGGGCGCTACGCGACGCTCGGCACCGACGACTACGGACGCAGCGACACGCGCGCGGCCCTGCGCGCGTATTTCGGCGTCGACAGCGCGGCGATCTGCGCGGCGGCGGTCGCGGCCATGCCGTAGTTTTCGTAGCCCGGGTTGAGTAACGCGAAACCCGGGCTACGGGGCGGTGGCCTCGGCGCGCGCTTGAACGGCCCCGGCTCGCGTGCGACACTGCGCTGTTCCGCAACCCCACCCGAGGTATCCATGTCGCTCAAATCCTTCGTCACGCGCACCACCGCGCTCGCAGTCATCGGCGCCGTCGCCGCCACGTTCGCCATCGCGCAGGACATGAAGTTCTTTCGCATCGGCACCGGCGGCACCGCCGGCACCTACTACCCGATCGGCGGGATGATCGCCAACGCCATTTCCACGCCGCCGACGCTGGTCGCGACGGCCGTCGCCTCGAACGGCTCGGTCGCCAACATCAACGGCATCACGTCCGGCCAGATGGAATCGGGCTTCACGCAGTCCGACGTCGCGTACTGGGCCTACACCGGCACCGGGCTCTACGACGGCAAGCCGAAGGTCGCCGACCTGCGGCTCATCGCCAACCTGTACCCCGAGACGATCCACCTCGTCGCGCGCAAGGGCGCCGGCATCAAGAGCGTCGCCGACCTCAAGGGCAAGCGGGTGTCGCTGGACGAGCCCGGCTCGGGCACGATCGTCGACGCGCGGATCATCCTCGGCGCGTTCGGCATCACCGAGAAGGACATCAAGCCCGAGTACCTGAAGCCCAACGCCGCCGGCGACAAGCTGCGCGACGGCGGCCTCGACGCGTTCTTCTTCGTCGGCGGCTATCCGACCGGCGCGATTTCGGAACTCGCGTCGGCGGGCGGCGGCATCGACCTGATCCCGGTTGCCGGCCCCGAAGTCGACAAGCTGCGCAAGGAATACGCGTTCTTTGCGCCCGACACGATTCCCGCCAACACCTACAAAGGGATCGGCGAGGTCAAGACGATCGCCGTGGGCGCGCAGTGGGTCACGACGGCGAAGATGCCCGACGCGATGATCTACGACATCACCAAGACGGTGTGGAACGACGCCACGCGCAAGGCGCTCGACGCCGGCCACGCCAAGGGCAAGATGATCCAGCTCTCCACCGCGACCGCCGGCGCCGGCATCCCGTTCCATCCGGGCGCCGAGAAGTTCTACAAGGAAAAGGGCCTGCTGAAGTAAGGCGCTGATGCATCGACCAACGCGACGGGGCCGGCAATCCGCCGGCCCCGTCGTCATTTGACGGCAGGGGGACGGGCGTGCAGGAAATCGACACCAGGAAAACGATCGAGCTCGAAGAGAAGTTCGATCCCGAGATGCGCTTCCGGCCGCTGGTGCACCCGGCGGCGTTCATCGTCGCCGCGCTGCTGGTCATCCTGTCGTGCTTCCACTACTACACGGCGGGCTTCGGCCTCCTGCGCGAGACGACGCATCGCGGCGTCCACCTCGCTTTCGTCCTCGGCCTCATCTTCCTCGTCTTCCCGGCGCGCAAGGCGCTGCTCGAGCGCGGGCGGCCGTCGGCGTGGCATTCGCCCGGCGGCGTCTCGCTGCTGGACTGGTTCCTGGCGCTGGCGATCGCCGTCTCGATCCTCTACATCCCGTTCATCTTCGACGACCTCGCGTTCCGCGTCGGCAATCCGCTGCCGCTCGACGTGTGGATGGGGTCGGTGCTGGTCGTGCTGCTGCTCGAAGCCACCCGGCGCGCGATGGGCTGGCCGCTGCCGCTGATCGCGATCGGCTTCATGGCCTACTCGCTCTGGGGCCCGGTGTTCCCCGGCCTGCTGCGGCATTCGGGCGCGTCGTGGCCCAACCTCGTCAACCACCTCTACCTGACCAGCCAGGGCATCTACGGCATCGCGGTCGGCGTCGTCGCGACCTACGTGTTCCACTTCGTGCTGTTCGGCGTGCTGGCGACGCGGATCGGCCTAGGCCAGCTTTTCATCGACATCGCCTCGTCGATCGCCGGGCGCTATGCGGGCGGCCCGGCCAAGGTCAGCGTGTTCGCGTCGGCGATGTTCGGGATGCTCTCCGGCTCGTCGGTGGCCAACGCGGTGACCGTCGGCTCGCTGACGATCCCCGCGATGATCCGCCTGGGCTACCCGCGCCACTTCGCGGGCGCGGTCGAGGCCGCGTCGTCGACCGGCGGGCAGATCACGCCGCCGATCATGGGCGCCGCGGCGTTCCTGATGATCGAGTTCCTGAACCTGCCGTACCAGACGATCATCATCGCCGCCATCGTGCCGGCGTTCATGCACTTCTTCGGCGTGTTCATGCAGGTCCACTTCGAGGCCAAGAACCGCGGCCTGCGCGGCCTCAATGCCGAGGAGTTGCCGGACCTCAAGAAGTCGATCCGGAACAACTGGCCGACGCTGACGCCGCTGGTGCTGCTGATCTGGATCATCTCCAGCGGCTCCACGCCCTATCTCGCGGCGTTCACCGGGATCTCGTCGTGCATCCTGGTCGGCCTGTTCACGACGCGCGGCAAGACCACGGCGGCGCAATGGACCGCGCTGGTGGTGTTCCATGCCGTGCTGCTGGCGCTGATCAACAAGCTGTTCGGCGAGTGGGGCAACGAGGTATTCATCGCGATGCTGGTCGTGGTCCCGCTCGTCCACCATGCGCTGAAGATCAAGTCGCGGATCGTGAAGCGCGACCTCGTCGAGGCGTTCGAGACCGGCGCCAAGTACGCGCTTGCGGTCGGCGCCGCGGCGGCGACCGTGGGCATCGTCATCGGCGTGGTCACGCTGACCGGCGTCGGTTTCAAGATCTCGTTCATCGTGACGTCGGCGGCCTCGTCGATCGCATCGACGGTGATGGCGGTGCTGCCCAACGGCTGGGCCGACCCGAAGACGCTGACGCTGCTCGCCGCGCTGGTGATGACGGGCCTCGTCTGCATCCTGATGGGCTGCGGGATTCCGACGACGGCCAACTACATCATCATGGTCACGGTCGCGGCGCCGACGCTCGGCGTGCTCGGCGTGGCGCCGCTGGTCGCGCACTTCTTCGTGTTCTACTACGGCGTGCTCGCCGACATCACGCCACCGGTCGCGCTGGCGGCGTACGCGGCGGCCGGCATGGCGGGGTCCGACCCGTTCAAGACGGGCAACACCGCGTTCCGGCTGGGCATGGGCAAGGTGATGGTGCCGTTCGTGTTCGTGTTCGCGCCGTCGCTGCTGCTGGTGGTGCCCGGGTTCACCTGGGAGGAGTTCGGCGTCGCGTTCGTGGGCTGCGTGCTCGGCATCACCTTCCTCTCCGCCGCGCTGTCGAACTACCTGCTGGTCCGGATGCACACCTGGGAGCGCTTCGTCTGCGCCGCCGCGGCGATCCTCATGGTCGCGCCCGGCATCACCAGCACCGCGATCGGCATCGCGATGGTCGTGCCGGTGCTGGCGCGGCACCTCACCGCGAGGAAGCGCCGGCGGCCCGCGGCGGCGTGACGGCGCGCGCCGGCTAGGCGCGCCGCGCGATCCACGCGAAGAGCCGCGCGCCGTAGATGTTGACCGCAAGCCCGGCGAACACCAGCACGGCGCCTGCCGCCTGCACCGGTGCGAGCGTCTCGCCCAGGAACAGCGCGCCGCTCGCGAGGCCGGTGACCGGGATCAGCAGCGCGAACGGCGAGATCAGCGCGGTCGGATACCGGTGGAGCATCGCGTTCCACACGCCGTAGCCGAACAACGTCCCGCCGTAGGACATGATCGCGACGCAGGCCCATGCGGTGACGCTCATCGCGCGCACCGCGTCGACGATCGCCGGGCCGCCCTCGAAGAGCCACGACATCGTCGCCAGCGGCAGCGGCGGCACCAGGCTCGACCAGACGACGAGCGCGAGCATGTCGGCGCCGTGGTCGCCGGCACCGCGCTTGGCGATGATGTTGCCGGTCGCCCAGCCCAGGGCCGCGACCAGCACCAGCAGGAAGCCCACCAGCGTGCCGCTCATCCCGAGCGCCAGCTTGTACGCCGCGAGCGTGGCCACGCCGAGCGCGGCGATGCCGGCGCCCAGCACGTGCCAGCGCTGCAGGCGGTCGCCGGCGACCACGATGCCCAGCGCCATCGTGAAGAACACCTGAATCTGGATCACGATCGACGTGAGCCCGGCCGGCATCCCGAGCCGCATGCCGAGGAACAGCACGCCGAACTGGACCACGCCGATGGCGAGGCCGTAGGCGACGACGTTGCGCCAGGGCATGGCCGGCGGCTTCACGAAGAACGCCATCGGCAGCGCGGCGCAGGAGAAGCGCAGCGCCGCCAGCAGGAACGGCGGCACCTCGACCAGCGCGACCTTGATCGGGACGAACACGTAGCCCCAGACGGCGACCACCAGCAGCGTCAGTGCGAGGTCGCGCGGGGTGAGCTGTTGTTTCAGGATCGGCTCGCGCGAAGGATGGCGTTGGTTGCGTCGTATTGCGTGGCCCGGGTTTCGCTGGCGCTCAACCCGGCTACGTGATTCTAGAACCGCAGCGTCGCCGGCAGGTACTTCGCAAGCAGGTCTTCGTAGTAGGGGCGCAGCGGCGCGAGCTGCGGCCGGTCGGGGCGCTTCGAATAGAGGTCGTACGGATTGAATGCCCGCACCCACGGCAGCATCGCGCGGTCGGTGTCGTCCTCGAGATACGCGTACTCGCCCTCGCGGTGCCACGCGTAGAACGAGTGGTAGCGGATCATGTAGAGCGCGGGCTGCGGCAGGTGATCCTTCGTGACGTGATACAGGTACTCGTCGTGGCCCCAGGACATCGTCACGGCGCCGAGCCCGCAGCCCGGCGCGTAGATGCCGGTGCCGGCCTGGTACTGCGCGTTCTGCGCGTCCGGGTTGGCGGCGAAGAACTCGCTGTAGACGATCTTCGGCGAGTACGGGCACCCGGTCGGGAACGTGTCGCCGACCACCGCCCACTGTGGTTCGCCGAACAGGCACAGCACCTTGCCGAGATCGTGGATGAACCCCGTCAGCACCATCCAGTCGGGGCGGCCGTCGGCGCGGATCGCCTCGGCGGTCTGCAGCAGGTGGTCGACCTGCGGCAGCGCGGTGTCGGGATCGGAATCGTCGACCAGCGTGTTGAGGTAGTCGAGCGCCTCCCAGGGCGTCATCGCGCGCCGGTCGAAGCGCAGGAACTCGGCCTTTTTCGCGACGGCGAACGCGTGCGTCTGGCGGGCGTGGTTCTCGCGGTAGAACGCGCGGACCGTGTCGCGGGCGGGCGCTTCGTAGTCGCGGTACTCGTCCTTCGCTTTGGCGGGGGCGATGGTGGCCATGGCATTGTTCCGGGGCGTGGCGAAGGCGAAATCATACGCCGGCCCGGCACTGGGCCACGCCGCGGCCCGATCGCCCGTAGCCCGGGTTGAGCGAATGCGAAACCCGGGTGGATCGTGCCGATTGCCGCGCCCACCCGGGTTTCGCTCGCGCGCGACCCGGGCTACGCGATGCGTTTCCTATTTCTTCGCGAAATCGCCCGCGAACGCGTACGCGAACTCCGTCGGCAGCACGTACTTGCGCAGCGCCGCATTGACCTCCGCCGGCGTGAGCTTGTCGATCGCGCGGTCGATCGCCGCGTCGCGCGCCCAGGTCCGGCCGAGATAGGCCTGGCCGACCAGCATGCCCGTCACCGCGGCATCGTCGGCCCGCTGCGCGCGGCGCTCCTCGAGGATGCCCAGCTTCGCCTGCGCCACCTCGGCCGCCGTGAAACCGTCCTTGCGCGCCCGCGCCATTTCCTCGGCGAAGCCGGCGCGGATCCTGGGAAGGTTCTCCGGGGCGAAGATGGCGTAGACGGACAGCGTGCTGTTCTCCTCGAACGCGTTCGGCCGGAACGAGCTGCCGGCGCCGTAGGACAGCCCGTCCTTCTGGCGCAGCCGGCCCCAGATGCGCGACGTCGGCGACTCGCCCAAGAGGTAGTTGGCGACGGAGAGTGCCGGGTAGTCGGGGCTCGCGTCGTTGAGCGGCAGCGCCTGGCGGCCCAGCAGGAACGCATTCGCCTTGTCGGGCGCCTCGAACTTGAGGTCGCCGGGCTTGTTCGCGACGAAGGGCTCGGGCACGCGCGCATACGGCGACGGGCTCTTCCAGTTGCCGAACCGCTCGGCAGCGAGCGCGCGGACCGCGTCGGGATCGAAGTCGCCGACGATCGCGAGTTCGCCGTCGCCGGTGCCGTAGAACCGCGCGTGGAACGCCTTCACCGCCTCCGGCGTGACCGCCGCGACCGCGGCGATTTCCTCGTCGAGTGTCGGCACGTAGCGCGGGTCGCCGGCCGGGTACGGATTGCCGTTGCGCCGGATGGCGCGCACGGCGATCTGCTGCGGGTCGGCGCGCGAAGCCTCGAGCGCGGTGGTCTTCTCGCGTTTCAGCTTGTCCAACTCCTCCGGCACGAACGCCGGCGTGCGCATTGCCTCGGCGACGAGCCGCAGCGTGTCGGGCAATTCCTGGCGAAACGTCTGGCCCGTGGCCGACGCCGCGGTCTCGCTGCCGTGAATGCCGACGTGCGCGCGCAGCTTGTCGAAGGCGTCGTCGATCTCCTGCCGGCTCTTTGTCGTCGTTCCGCGCAGCAGCATCGCGCCGGTCGCGGTGCCGACCGCCTTGTTGCCGACCGCGGACTTCTCGTCGGCATAGCGCAGCGCCAGCGAGAAGTTGACCGCCCCGCCGCGCGTCTTCTTGGGCAGCAGCACCAGCTTCATCCCGTTCTCCAGCGTGACGCGGACGGTGCGGGCTTCGAGGTTCTTCGGGTCGGTGTCGAACACTTCGCCGGCGGCCAGCGCGGGGTCGCCCTTGTAGTCCTTGACCATCGCCGCGAGGTCCACCGGGGCGGGCACCGGCGCGCGGTCGGGCTTCGCGTCCGGGATGAACTCGCCGATCGTCAGGTTCGCGCGTTTCAGGTAGTCGAGGCCGACGCGCTGCACGTCGGCCGCGGTGACCGCGCGGTAACGGTCGCGCTGCAGGAAGAACATCCGCCAGTCGCCCAGCGCGATCGCCTCCGACAGCGCGACGCCGAGCTTCTGCGGATCGCTGATCACGTCGTCGAAGTACTTCGCCGCCTTGGCGCGCACGCGCGCGACCTCGGCGTCGGTGATGGGCTCGGCCTTGAGGTTCTCGAACGTGGCGAGCATCGCGGCGCGCGCGGGCTCGATCGGCTCGGCAGCCGGGATCTGCGCGAAGAACGTGATCGACCCCGGGTCCTTCTGCGCTTCCTGCCAGACGTCGACGCGCGAGGCCTTCCTGGTGTCGACCAGCGCCTTGTAGAGCCGGCCCGACGGCGCGAGCGTCATGATCTCGCCCAGGGCGTCGGTGGCGATGTAGTCCGGGTGCGCGCCGCGCACCGTGTGGAACATCATTCCCAGGAACCTGGTGTCGCCGACGCGGCGCAGCGTGACGCTGCGCTCGCCGTCCTGCACCGGCTCGGTCGTGTAGATCGGCGGCAGCTTGCGCGACGGCTTCGGGATCTTGCCGAAGTACCTGTCGATGAGGCGCAGCGTGGCCGCGGGGTCGAACTTGCCGGCGACGGTCAGCACCGCGTTGTCCGGCTGGTAGTAGCGCTTGTAGAACGCCTGCAGCCGCTCGATGTTGACGTTCTCGATGTCCGAGCGCGCGCCGATCGGCGTGTGCGCGTAGTTGTGCCATTCGTAGGCGGAGGCGAGCATCTTGCTGAACAGCACGTTCTGCGGGTTGTTCTCGCCGCTCTCGTACTCGTTGCGCACGACGGTCATCTCGGAGTCGAGGTCGCTCTTGCGAACCCACGAGTTGACCATCCGGTCGGCTTCCATCGCCAGCGCCCAGTCGAGGTTGTCGCTGCCGGCGGTGAACGTCTCGTGATAGTTGGTGCGGTCCCAGCCGGTGCTGCCGTTGAATTCCATGCCCCGCTTGCCGAGCTCCGTCATCAGGTTGCCGCGCGTCGGCGTGCCCTTGAACAGCAGGTGCTCGAGCAGGTGTGCCATCCCGGTCTCGCCGTAGCTTTCATAGGCGGAGCCGACCTTGTAGGTCATGTTGACGGTGGTCGTCGGCTTCGACGCATCGGGAAACAGCAGCACGGTGAGGCCGTTGGCGAGCCGGTACTCGGTGATGCCTTCGATCGTCGGGCCGACGGTGATGCCGGCGGGCGCCGCGGCGTGGGCGACGAAGGCGAGGGAGCAGGCGACGGCAAAGGCCGCGATGCGTCGGGTCAAGCGGAACATGGAGAGCATGAACGAGGTGCCTGAAGGTTGGGTGGCGCTGAGAATACAGGCCGCCGGGGCGGTGGGACGGACGTGGCGATGGACCGTCGCCGGCGGCGATAGTTCGCGCCCCGGCGCGACGAACGGCGTGGCGGCGATCGGTTCCGGCGCCCGCGGCGGCGCCCCGGAGGGCGTGAATTGACGTTGACGTTGACGTAATATAGCGTCCGGTGGTCGCCGGTGGTCATCCCCCGGCACCGTGCCGACAAACCGACCTTTGCTGCCGACCCTGCCCGCATGGGGTAAGCTTTTCGCCCCGGCGGCCCGTCCGATCGTTGCGATCCCGGCCGGCAGCCCACGCGCCCAACGAGGCCCGCGATGACCGATCTCTCGCTTTCCAAGCAGCCGCTCGTCTACAAGCCGCGCAACAAGGTCCGCTTCGTCACGGCGGCGAGCCTGTTCGACGGCCACGACGCGTCGATCAACATCATGCGCCGCATCCTGCAGGCGTCGGGCTGCGAGGTGATCCACCTGGGCCACAACCGCTCGGTCGGCGAGGTGGTCAACTGCGCGCTGCAGGAGGACGCCCACGGCATCGCGATCTCGTCCTACCAGGGCGGGCACGTCGAGTACTTCAAGTACATGCTGGACCTGCTGCGCGAGCGCGGCGGCGGCAACGTCAAGGTCTTCGGCGGCGGCGGCGGCGTCATCGTGCCGGCCGAGATCAGGGAGCTCCACGACTACGGCGTGACGCGGATCTTCTCGCCCGAGGACGGGCAGAAGCTCGGGCTGCAGGGGATGATCAACGAGATCGTCGCCGCCTGCGACGCCGACCTCGCGCACGAATTGCCGGCCGGCCTGGCGCCGCTGACCGAAGGCGACGCGCATTCGCGCACCCGGGCGCTGGCGCGGATGATCACGGGCCTCGAGGCCGGCACCGTGCCGGCGGCGCAGCGCGCGGCGCTCCTCGCCGCCGCCGCGGCGACCCGCATTCCCGTGCTGGGCATCACCGGCACCGGCGGCGCCGGCAAGAGTTCGCTGACCGACGAGCTGGTGCGCCGCTTCCGCCTCGACCAGCGCGACCGTCTCTCCATCGCCATCGTGTCGATCGACCCGTCGCGCCGCAAGTCGGGCGGCGCGCTGCTGGGCGACCGCATCCGGATGAACGCGATCGAGCATCCGAACATCTACATGCGCTCGCTGGCGACGCGCGACGCGGGCAGCGAGATCTCGAAGGCGCTGCCCGACGTGATCGCGGCATGCCGGGTCGCGGGCTTCGACCTCGTCATCGTCGAGACGTCGGGCATCGGCCAGGGCGACGCGGCGATCGTGCCGCTGGTCGACACCTCGCTGTACGTGATGACGCCGGAGTTCGGCGCCGCGTCGCAGCTGGAGAAGATCGACATGCTCGACTTCGCCAGCTTCGTCGCCATCAACAAGTTCGACCGCAAGGGCGCCGCCGACGCGCTGCGCGACGTGCGCAAGCAGTACCAGCGCAACCACGAGCGGTGGAAGGCGGCGCCCGAGGAATTGCCGGTGTTCGGCACGATGGCCGCCCGCTTCAACGACGACGGCGTGACCGCGCTCTACCAGGCGCTCGCCGCGGACCTCGCCGGCAAGGGCCTGAAGCTGTCCGCGCACCTGCTGCCGGCCGTCGCCACGCGGCAGTCGACGCGCCAGCACGCGATCGTGCCGGCGTCGCGCGTGCGCTACCTGGCCGAGATCGCCGAGAGCGTCCGCGGCTACCACCGCTGGTCGCTCGCGCAGAGCCGGATCGCGCGCGAGCGGCAGCAGCTCCGCGCGACGAAGGCGATGCTGGGCGCCGACGCGCCGGCAGCGCTCGACCTCCTGGTCGCCGACCGTGACGGCGCGCTGGACGCCAGCGCGAAGAAGCTGCTGGAGATGTGGCCGCAGACGAAGGCCGCGTACGCGGGCGACGAGTACGTGGTGAAGATCCGCGACAGGGAGCTGCGCACCGCGCTCACCACGACCTCGCTGTCGGGCACCCGCATCCGCAAGGTCGCGCTGCCGCGCTACGAGGACGACGGCGAGATCCTGCGCTGGCAGCTCGCCGAGAACGTGCCGGGCAGCTTCCCGTTCACCGCCGGCGTGTTCGCGTTCAAGCGCGAGAACGAGGACCCGACGCGGATGTTCGCCGGCGAAGGCGACCCCTTCCGCACCAACCGCCGCTTCCACCTGCTGGCCGACGGCATGCCGGCGAAGCGGCTGTCGACGGCGTTCGATTCCGTGACGCTGTACGGCAACGATCCCGACCTGCGGCCCGACATCTACGGCAAGGTCGGCAACTCGGGCGTGTCGATCGCCACGCTCGACGACATGAAGGTGGTCTACTCGGGCTTCGACCTCTGCGCGCCGAACAACTCGGTGTCGATGACGATCAATGGCCCGGCGCCGACGCTGCTCGCGATGTTCCTCAACACCGCGATCGACCAGCAGCTGGACAAGTTCCGCGCCGACAATGGCCGCGAGCCGACCGACGACGAGACGGCCAAGCTCCGCGAATGGGCGCAGGCAACGGTGCGCGGCACGGTGCAGGCGGACATCCTGAAGGAGGACCAGGGGCAGAACACCTGCATTTTCTCGACCGAGTTCTCGCTCAAGGTGATGGGCGACATCCAGGAGTACTTCGTCCACCACGACATCCGCAACTTCTACTCGGTGTCGATCTCGGGCTACCACATCGCCGAGGCCGGCGCGAACCCGATCTCGCAGCTCGCGTTCACGCTGTCGAACGGCTTCACGTTCGTCGAGGCCTACCTCGCGCGCGGCATGCACATCGACGACTTCGCGGGCAACCTGTCGTTCTTCTTCAGCTACGGGATGGACCCCGAGTACACGGTAATCGGCCGCGTCGCGCGCCGGATCTGGGCGGTGGCGATGAAGAACCGCTACGGCGCCAACGAGCGCTCGCAGAAGCTCAAGTTCCACTCGCAGACCAGCGGCCGGAGCCTGCACGCGCAGGAGATCTCGTTCAACGACATCCGCACCACGCTGCAGGCGCTGATCTCGACCTACGACAACACCAACTCGCTGCACACCAACGCCTACGACGAGGCGATCACCACGCCGACGGAGGAAAGCGTGCGCCGCGCGATGGCGATCCAGCTCATCATCAACCGCGAGTGGGGCATCGCGAAGAACGAGAACCCGAACCAGGGCTCGTTCATCATCGAGGAGCTCACCGACCTCGTCGAGGACGCGGTGCTGAAGGAGTTCGAGGCGATCAGCGAGCGCGGCGGCGTGCTGGGGGCGATGGAGACCGGCTACCAGCGCGGCAAGATCCAGGAAGAGTCGATGTTCTACGAGCACCAGAAGCACGACGGCACGTACCCGATCATCGGTGTCAACACGTTCCGCAACCCGCACGCCGACGCGGCGCCGATGAAGATCGAGCTGGCGCGGTCGTCGGAGGAGGAGAAGCGCTCGCAGCTCGCGCGGCTCGCCGACTTCCAGGCGCGGCACGCCGATGCCTCGGCCGCGGCGCTCGCGCGGCTGAAGCAGGTGGCGATCGACGACGGCAACGTGTTCGCCGAGCTCGTGAACACCGTCCGCGTCTGCTCGCTCGGGCAGATCACCAACGCACTGTTCGAGGTCGGCGGGCAGTACCGCCGCAGCATGTAGCGAGGGCGACGCCTGGCGGGCGCGCCGCGCGGCCCGGGCGCCCCGACCGGTCCTTTCGCTACGCCGCGGGCGGCCGCGTGGCCGCCATCGCGTCGCGGCCGTCGAACCACTGGAACCAGGCCGCGGTGTTGGGCCGCGTGTCCCGCCAGGCGAGCGACTGGAAGCGCAGGTCGAGGTACCCGAGCGCGCAGGCGATGGCGATCGTGCCGAGGTCCACGCGATCGCCGAAATCCCCCGCCCGCGCCTCGATCTCGTCGAGCCCGCTCGTCACCTTCTCCAACTGGCCCGCGGTCCACGCGTCCCAGCGCAGCGCTTCCGGGCGCATCGCGGTTTCGTAGCGCGCGAGCAGCGCGGCGTCGCTGATGCCGTCGGCCAGCGACTGTTCGACGAGCGCGCGCCAGCGCGCGGGCCCGCGCGCCGGCAGCAGGCTGCCGTCGGCGAGGTCGATCAGGTACTCGCAGATCACGCGGCTGTCGTAGAGCACGGCGCCGTCGTCGGTGATCAGGGTCGGTATCTTGCCGAGGGGATTCTTCGCGACGATGGTCCGGTCGCGGTCGACCGGGTTCGCGGCGGCCGGCAGGCGCTCGATGCGGTCGGAGAGGCCCAGTTCGAACGCCGTGACGAGGCACTTGCGTACGTAGGGCGAGGCGGCGGCGTAGAAGAGCTTCATGCGGAGGTCCCGGGGGTTGGCGAGCCGCAAGAGTGCCACGAAACCGGGGCGCAACGCCAACCCGGCCGCGGCCGGCCCGGCACTCCGGGCCGCCGCCGCGATGCGCGCGAACCCGTGCGAATTGACAGGAGGCCGACCTGCCACCAGACTTTCACTCCCCATGGACATTTCCCATCTCCACCTGCACGTCCGCGACCGCGAGCGCGCCGTCGCCTTCTACCGGCGCTGGTTCGGGCTCGCCGTCGTGAATCGCGGCGAGGCGATGACCTTCATGCAGGGCGGGCGCGAATTCCTGCTGGCGCTGATGGACGACCCGGCGCCTGCCCCGATGCCGCCGTGGTTTCATTTCGGCATCCTGCTCGACAGCCGCGAAGCCGTCGCGACGATGCTGGCCGCGATGACCGCGGACGGCGTGTCGATCGCCAAGGCGCTCCACGACAGCCCGACGCTCGTGTCGTTCCGCTGCGCCGATCCCGACGGCTACGTGATCGAAATCTACTGGGCGACGGCCTAAAGGCGCGCGATGGCCGAGCGTTCCGACTGGGCGTGTCCCCCCCACCTGCAGCCGAAGGCCGATGAACTCGCCTTCAACCTCGCCGCGGCGCTGGATGCGGTCGTCACGCTGAAGGCGCACATTCCCGACGACGCGTTCACGGCATCGATCCTGGGCACCGAGCGCGTCGGCAGCGGCGTGGTGATCGGCGACGACGGGCTCATCCTGACGATCGGCTACCTCATCACCGAAGCCGAGTCGATCTGGATCACCACCAACGACGGCCGCGTCGTCGCCGGGCATCCGCTGGCCTTCGATTTCGGCTCCGGCCTGGGGCTGGTGCTGCCGCTGGGCCACCTCGGCCTCGCGCCGATGCCGCGCGGCTCGATCGACACCGTCGACGTCGGCGACGACGTGACCGTCATCGGCGGCGGCGGCCGCAAGCACGCGCTGTCCACGCAGATCTTCGCGCGGCGCGAATTCGCGGGCTACTGGGAGTACGTGCTCGACACGGCGCTGTTCACCACGCCCGCCCATCCCGCCTGGAGCGGCGCCGCGCTCGTCGACGACGGCGGCCGGCTGGTGGGCATCGGCTCGCTGTTCGTCCAGGAAGCCTTCGACGGCGAGATGGTCAAGGGAAACATGTTCGTGCCGATCGACCTGCTCGGGCCGATCGAGTTGGCGATGCGCACGACCGGGCGGGCGCCGGGGCCGCCGCGCGCGTGGCTCGGCATGTACACGGTGGAGCACGACGGCAACCTCGTGGTCAGCGCGCTGGCCGACGGCGGGCCGGCCGATCGCGCCGGCGTGCACCTGGGCGACGTGGTGCTCGAAGTCGCCGGCGAGCGGGCGACCGACCTTGCGGACTTCTTTCGCCGCGTCTGGTCGCTCGGCCCGGCAGGCACCGAGGTGCCGCTGACGCTGAGACGCGACGGCGCGCCGTTCGCGATCGGGGTCCGCGCGGCCGACCGCGCCGCGTTCCTCAAGCAGCCCCAGCTGCAGTAGTCGCCGGCGGTGGCGCGCGCCCCGCGCGCCTACCAGTTGCAGCCGCCGTTGCCGATCGAACTCGCAATCAGCGGCGGAATCGCCAACAGGCCGAGCCCCGCATACGCATTGCGGCAGTCCGGCTTGATCGCCTTCTCGATCATCTCGCTCAACGTGGGCTTGCGGTTGCGCAGCGCATCGCGCTCGCTGTCGTCCGGCGGCGGGGGCAGGAGCGGCAGCGCCCCGCGCGAGCCCTTGCTTTCGCTGGCGATTTCGCGGGCCCGCCGGCGCGAGGCGTCGAGGTCGATGCGCGGCGGCTCGTCGGTCGTCGCGCCGGGAATCACCACGTCGCGGCGTGGCGTGAATACCTCGGCGTCGATCTCGGGCCGTCCGAACGGCAGCCGCGCGGGCACGTCGCCGGCCGGCGCGGCGCTGCGCGGGGCGACCGGAGCGGTGGCCGCGGGCGGGGCTCGATTGACGGTGGTGCCGGTCGCGGCGGGCGCGGGAACGGGGGCCGGCGGCTCGGCCGGCGGTGCGGTGATCGGCGGGGCAAGCTGCCGCTCGACCTTGGGTGGCGCGAGGCGTTCGAGCGGCGCGGGCGGGACGAACGGGGCCTCCTGCGGCGGCGGCGTGATCGGTGGCGCGAGCTGGCGTTCGACCTTCGGGGGGGCGAGGCGTTCGAGCGGCGCGGGCGGGACGAACGGGGCCTCCTGCGGCGGCGGCGTGATCGGTGGCGCGAGCTGGCGTTCGACCTTCGGGGGGGCGAGGCG
>CALQLA020000059.1 GCA_943331295.2 Bordetella parapertussis
CAGCAGGCGCGGCAGCTCCGGCAGCGCGGCGATGATGTACGGCGCCTCGGCGAGCAGGCGGCGCTTCAGCGCCGGGAACCCGATCTGGTTCTGCATCCAGCGCTCGAGGAACGGCTTGGCCGTGATCCAGAGGTCGAGGTCGGGGTCGAGGCTGCGGCCGAGTCCCTCGATGTTGAACAGCGTCTTCTGCAGCAGCACGAGCTGCGGCTGGATCTCGACGTTGAAGCGGCGCGACGCGGCGAAGAGCTGCACCAGCACCTTGCCCAGCGAGATCTCCTTCAGCGGGCGGTCGAACACGGGCTCGCAGACGATGCGGATCTCGTTCTCCAGCTCGTCGACGCGCGTGCCGGCGGGCACCCAGCCCGACTCGATGTGCGCGGTCGCGACGCGGTGGTAGTCGCGGCGGAAGAAGGCGAGGAAGTTCTGGGCGAGGTAGCCCTGGTCGGTCTCCGACAGCGAGCCCATGATGCCGAAGTCGAGCGCGACGTACTTGCCGTGGTTGGCGTCGTCGACCGCGACGAAGATGTTTCCCGGGTGCATGTCGGCGTGGAAGAACGCGTCGCGGAACACCTGCGTGAAGAACAGCTCGACGCCCGCGCGCGCCAGCTTCTTCAGGTCGATGCCGGCCTCGACCAGGCGCCCGGTCTGGTTGACCGGGATGCCGGTCATCCGTTCCATCACCATCACGTCGCGCGTGCAGTAGTCCCAGTAGACGACGGGGACGAGCAGCAGCGGCGAATACTGGAAGTTGCGGCGGAGCTGCGAGCAGTTCGCCGCCTCGCGCATCAGGTCGAGCTCGTCGTGCAGCGACTTCTCGAACTCGGCGACGACGGCGCGGGGCCGCAGCCGCTTGCCGTCGGACCAGAGCTTCTCGGCGAGCATGGCGGCGGTGTACATCAGGTCGATGTCCTTGCGGATCACCGCGGCGAGGTTCGGGCGCAGCACCTTGACCGCGACCTTGGTGCCGTCATGGAGCGTGGCGAAGTGCACCTGCGCCACCGACGCGCTGGCGATCGGCGTGCGGTCGAACTCGAGGAACACGTCGTCCACCGGCTTGCCGTAGGCCCGGTGGAGGATCGCGACCACCTCGTCCGACGGGAACGGCGGGACGCGGTCCTGCAGCCGGGCGAGCTCGTCCGCGATGTCGGTCGGCAGCACGTCGCGCCGCGTCGACAGCATCTGCCCGAACTTGACGAACAGCGGCCCCAGGTCCTGCAGCGCGAGGCGCAGGCGCGCACCGCGTGGCGCCGACGTGTCGCGCCACGACGTCAGCGCGTGCGCGACCGGCCGCACGGCGCGAAACCGTTCATGGCCGGTCAGGAATTCGTCGAGCCCGTACTTGAGCGCAACCTGGATGATCTTGGCGAGGCGCAGCAGGCGCATGCTGCCGATTGTAAGGTATCGGCGCCGCTGGCGCGCCGCGATCGGCGGGGCCGTCCGGCCGCCAGCCGGCAGCGCGGGGTCAGCCGGACTCGGGCGCGGCGGCGCACCCCGGGCCGATCCGGGCGGCCAGCGCGTCGATCCGCTGCGCCAGCGCTTCGGCCTGCGCCGCGACCTGCGACGATTCGCGGGTGAATTCCTGCATCGCTCCGGCGCGGGCGAACAGGCCGCCCTCGTCCCGCGCGTAGCTGCCGAGGCTGTCGGCGACCCGCGCCGCGGCGTACTCCGGGAATGCGAGCAGCGACCGCCCGGCATCGGCCGCGCGTTGGCCGACGATAGGCCCCAGCAGGTCCGCCAGCAGCTTCTCGGCGAACCAGGGCAGCGTCAGCGCCAACTCGGCGAGCGTGGCTTCCAGCGCGCGGTCGCCGTCGGCGGCGACGAACTCGCTCCAGCGCGACGGATTGGCGAGAAACGCGGGGATCGACAGCGGCGACAGTCGCAGCGTCAGGTCGGGGACGCTGCCGGCCTGCGGCAGCGCCTCGAACCGGCCCGCGACGTCGATGCGCAGGACCGCCGAAAGCGGACCGGCGGCCACCGCGAACACGCGGCCCGCGTGCGCCGCGAGCCGCGCCGTGGCCCAGGCTTCCCCACCGAGGATCCGGTTGGCGAGAGCCGCCGCGGGATCCATCGCCGGTCGCCGGTCAGGCGTACTGCTGGATGCCCGCCAGCACCCAGCCGGACGAGCCGTCGACGGGCTTGGTCAGGTTCCACACCTCGTCGATCGGCTTCGCCAGGGGCTCGCCGTCTTCGCGCACGGCGCCCGCATAGCGGACGCTGGCCCAGTGGCTGCCGCCCTCGGTGGTGACCTCGAGCAGCTCGGCGGTCAGCGTCACGATCTCGGTCGGCTGGTGGTCGCCGCGCGCCGCGAGCTCGCGCGTGACTTCGGCGAACATCTCCGGCGTGGTGAGCTCGGCCAGCGCGCGCCGGTCGGCGGCGTCGTACGCCGACTGCATCCGGGCGAACTGCAGCTTCGCCTGCTTTTCAAAGCCCGCGACGTCGAAGCCAGCCGGGACGGCGGCCTTTGGCGGCGCGTCGGCCGGCGCCAGCACGGGCTCGACGCGGTTCGCGCCACCCCAGGCCGGCGGGTCGAACTTCGACGCTTCCGGCGCCGGGGCGGCCGAGGCGGCGTTGCCGGCGCCCGCGTACTGCAGCGGCCGGTCCGTGCTCGCGTTGCCGGCCGAGCGGCGCGACAGCAGCATCTTCACCGCGAAGACGATCGCGATGCCGACCAGCGCCAGCAGCAGGAAGCTGCCCATGCCCTCGGGCAGGCCGAAGTGCGACAGCAGCGCGGCGAGCCCCAGCCCGGCGGCGATGCCGGCGATCGGGCCCAGCCAGCGCGACATGCCGGAGGCGGCGGGTGCCGCCGCGGGCATGGCAGGCTTGGCCGGCAGCGTGGCGCCGGGCATCACCGGCTGCGATGCCGCGCCGGGGGGAGTCGAAGGCTTGGGCGCGATGCTCTGCCGCTGCGCGCCGGAGCTGCTGCCGCCGCCCAGGCGCTTGGCGTCGCTGGGGGAGCTCAACACGAGCGTCGCCGCGGCCAGCACGGCAATCGTCAACAATCCGAATCGTTTCATGAACGTTCCTCCTGGAACCTGCTAGGTTGAGGCGCGGTCGGCCGCGCACAAGTGGGTATTGGTCGGTATTGGCGACGCCGGCACCCGGCCGGCGCGTGGGTAATGTGAGTGCTCGCTTAGCTTCTTGCCCAGTTCCGTGGTCGATCCTGCATTCAATACTTGTAGCCGAGGTGCAGCGCGACGACACCCGCCGTCAGGTTGTGCACTTCGACCCGGTCGAAGCCGGATTGTTCCATCATAGCCTTCTGGGCCTCCTGGTCAGGATGCATCCGGATCGACTCGGCCAGGTAACGGTAGCTCGCGTCGTCGTTGGCGATCAGCTTGCCGAGCCTCGGCAGCACGTTGAAGCTGTACCAGTCGTAGAACGGCGCCAGCGGCGCGTAGACCCGCGAGAACTCGAGGATCGCCGCGACCCCGCCCGGCTTCAGCACCCGGACCATCTCGGCGAGTGCGCGTTCCTTGTGAGTGACGTTGCGCAGCCCGAACGCGATGCTGACGCAGTCGAACCGCGATGCCGGGAACGGCAGCGCCTCGGCGTCGCACTGGACGGCGGGGACCAGCCGGCCCTCGTTCAGCATCCGGTCGCGGCCGTTCCCGAGCATCGCGCCGTTGATGTCGGTGAGTATAACCTCGCCGGACGGGCCGACGCGCTCGGAAAAGAGCCGCGCGAGGTCGCCGGTGCCGCCGGCCAGGTCGAGCACGCGCATCCCGGCGCGCACGCCGGTGGCGTTCACCGCGAACCGCTTCCACAGCCGGTGCATCCCCACCGACATGACGTCGTTCATCACGTCGTACTTGCCGGCGACCGATTCGAAGACGCCCCGCACTCGGCCTGCCTTCTCGCCGTCGGCGACCTCTTCGAAGCCGAAATGGGTCTTCTCGTTCATCCGCCTTCTCCGTTCACTTCGGGTCGCGGCTTGCGCCGGCGGCCGCCAGCCGGTCGAGGTAGCGCTGCCACAGGTCGGCCTGCCGGAGTCCGAGATCGTACAGGTAATCCCACGAGTAGATGCCGGAATCGTGTCCGTCGGAGAACGCCGGCCGGATCGCGTAGTGGCCGACCGACTCGACCTCCTTGATGCCGGTGTCGCGCTTGCCGACCTGCAGCACCTCCTGGCCCGGCCCGTGGCCGCGTACCTCGGCCGACGGCGAGTAGACCCGCAGGAACTCGTAGGGCAGCCGGAACGTGCTCCCGTCGGCGAAGGCGATCTCGAGCACCCGCGAGGCCTGGTGCAGCTTGATCTCGGTGGGGTGCGGTGTCTTTGCGTCGAGTCCGGCCACTAGAAAGTCCTGTTGGAGGTTGCCTCGGGCACGACGCCCAGGTTGCCGATGCCGGCGTAGAGGTTGCGGTCCTTGGCCTCCCGACCGTGCAGCTTGATCTGGAGGCGCAGGTCGTTGATCGAGTCGGCGTTGCGCAGCGCGTCCTCGTAGGAGATCAGCTGCCCCTCGTACAGGTCGAACAGCGACTGGTCGAACGTCTGCATGCCGAGCTCGCGGGAGCGCTTCATGATGTCCTTGATACCCGATACGTCGCCCTTGAAGATCAGGTCCGAGATGAGCGGCGAGTTCAGCATCACCTCGACCGCCGGCACCCGGCCGCGGCTGTCGCGGCGCGCGATGAGCCGCTGCGCGACGAAGGCGCGGACGTTGAGCGACAGGTCCATCAGCAGCTGCGCGCGCCGCTCCTCGGGGAAGAAGTTGATGATCCGGTCGAGCGCCTGGTTGGTGCTGTTGGCGTGCAGCGTGGTGAGGCACAGGTGGCCGGTCTCGGCGAACGCGATCGCGTAGTCCATCGTCTCGCGGTCGCGCACCTCGCCGATCAGGATCACGTCGGGCGCCTGGCGCAGCGTGTTCTTCAGCGCGATGCTCCAGCCGTCGGTGTCGACCCCCACCTCGCGCTGCGTGATGATGCAGTTCTTGTGGTGGTGGACGAACTCGATCGGGTCCTCGATCGTGATGATGTGGCCGTAGCTGTTCTCGTTGCGGTAGCCCAGCAGCGCAGCCATCGACGTCGACTTGCCGGAACCGGTGGCGCCGATGAACATCATGATGCCGCGCTTGCTCATCGCGACCTCCCGCAGCACCGGCGGCAGGTTGAGGTCCTCGAAGCGGGGGATCTCGGTCAGGATCGCCCGCATCACCATGCCGATGCGGCCCTGCTGCACGAACGCGTTGACGCGGAAGCGGCCGATGCCGGGCGGGCTGATCGCGAAGTTGCACTCCCGGGTCGACTCGAACTCGGCGGCCTGCTTGTCGTTCATCACGCTGCGCACGAGCTCGATCGTGTGCTGCGGCGTGAGCATGGTCTTCGACACCGGCGAGATCTTGCCGTCGATCTTCAGCGCCGGCGGGAAGTCCGCGGTGATGAAGAGGTCGGAGCCCTTCTGCTGCACCAGGAGCTCCAGCAGTTCGTGGATGAACTGGGTGGCGTTGGCACGTTCCATCGTCGGTCTCCTTCGGGACGCGCGGCGGCGGCCTCAGCCCGCGAACAGGTCCTTGTTGACGGCGCGGTAGTGGGCCTCGGCGGGGGCGACGACGCGTCGGCGCACCAGTTCGACGAGGTTCTGGTCGAGCGTCTGCATGCCGGCCGCCTGGTTGGTCTGGATCGACGAGTACATCTGCGCCACCTTGCCTTCCCGGATCAGGTTCCGGATCGCGGGCGTCCCGAGCATGATCTCATGCGCGGCGACGCGGCCCTCGCCGTCCTTGGTCTTCAGCAGCGTCTGCGAGATGACGGCGACCAGCGATTCCGAAAGCATCGCGCGGACCATGTCCTTTTCCGCGGCCGGGAACACGTCGATCACGCGGTCGATCGTCTTCGCCGCCGAGCTCGTGTGCAGCGTGCCGAACACGAGGTGGCCGGTCTCCGCTGCGGTGAGCGCCAGGCGGATGGTCTCCAGGTCGCGCATCTCGCCGACCATGATGTAGTCGGGGTCTTCGCGCAGCGCGCTCCGCAGCGCATTCGGGAACGACAGCGTGTGCGGCCCCAGCTCGCGCTGGTTGATGAGGCACTTCTTCGACTCGTGCAGGAACTCGATCGGGTCCTCGATGGTCAGGATGTGGCCGTAGACGTTCTCGTTGACGTGGTTGACCATCGCCGCCAGCGTCGTCGACTTGCCGGAACCGGTGGGCCCGGTGCACAGGATCAGCCCGCGCGGACGTCCCGTGATGTCGGCGAAGACCTTGGGCGCGTTCAGCTCCTCGAGCGTCAGCACCTTCGACGGGATCGTACGGAAGGCCGCCGACGCGCCGCGCTGCTGGACGAACGCGTTGACGCGGAAGCGCGCGAGGTTGGGCACCGCGAACGAGAAGTCGCACTCGAGGTTCTCCTCGTACGACTTGCGCTGCGCGTCGGACATGATGTCGTACACCATCGAGTGCACGTCCTCGTGCTCCATCGGCGGCAGGTTGATCCGGCGGATGTCGCCGTGGACGCGGATCATCGGCGGCAGCCCTGCCGACAGGTGCAGGTCCGAAGCCTTGTTCTTGACGGCGAAGGCGAGAAGTTCAGTGATGTCCATCTATAATCCCCGGGGTTTCCGGCCGCGCGGCGACTCGGTCTTTGCAATTTCTCGCGGGTGGTGCCGGCGGAGGCAGCGATGCCCGGGGTTTCGCCGCGACGCGGTCAGGCGACACCTTCGAGCAACACCTTCGAGCAACACCTTCGAGCAACACCTTCGACAATGCAATTCGCGTGCCGGGAGCAGCCTTGGAATGGTGCCAGCCGATTATGAGCCACTGCAACAGTGCTGGCTAGACGTGATTGCCCGCATCGGGCGCGCCGCGCAGGCGGCCGGGCGCCCGCCGGACGCCGTCCGGCTGCTGGCCGTCAGCAAGACCTTCGGCGCCGACGCCGTGCGCGCCGCGTGGCGCGCCGGGCAGCGCGCGTTCGGCGAGAACTACGTCCAGGAGGCCCTGGCCAAGATGGATGCCACCGCCGATCTCGACGGCCTCGAATGGCACCTGATCGGCCCGCTGCAGGGCAACAAGGCGAAGGATGCCGCCGCGCGCTTCGCGTGGGTGCACACGGTGGATCGCGCGCGGATCGCGGAGCGGCTCTCGGCGGCGCGCCCGGCGTCGCTGCCGCCGCTCAATGTCTGCGTCCAGGTCAACATCAGCGGCGAGGCGACGAAGAGCGGGGTCGCCCCGGGCGACGTCGTCCCGCTGGCGCAGGCGGTCGCCCGCCTGCCGCGCCTCAAGCTGCGCGGGCTGATGGGCCTCGCCGAGCCGACTGCGAATGCTCCCCTGCAGCGCGCCCAGTTCGCGCTGCTGCGCGCCTGCGGCGAGGACTGCGCCGCGGCCGGCCTGGCGCTCGACACGCTGTCGATGGGGATGTCGGCCGATCTCGACGCGGCGATCGCCGAAGGCGCGACGATGGTGCGCGTCGGCAGCGCAATTTTCGGCACGCGGACTCCCGCGGCCCCACGCTCATCACAAGGAACCGATTCGTGACCACACTCTTCATCGGCGGCGGCAACATGGCGACCGCGCTTATCGGCGGGATGCTGGCGCGCGGGCGCGCGCCGCGGGACTTCCGCGTCGTGGAGCCCCATCCCCCGCAGCGGGAGAAGCTGGCGGCCCGCTTTGCCGGAATCGACGTGCAGGAAGCCGTCGGTGCCGGCGTGCTGGACGACGTGGACCTCGTCGTGCTGGCGGTCAAGCCGCAGCAGATGCGCGACGTCGCGCGTTCGCTTGCCTCAGTGCTGCCGCGGACCGGCGGGCCGGTGATCCTGACCATCGCGGCCGGCATTCGCCTGGCCGACCTCGCGCGCTGGCTCTCCGGCGCCCCGCGGCTGGTGCGCGCGATGCCCAACACGCCGGCGCTGATCGGCAAGGGGATCAGCGGCGCGTACGCCGGGCCGGAGATCGACGCGGCGGAACGCGCGCTGGCCGCGTCGGTGCTCGAAGCCGCCGGGGAATTGATCTGGGTGGCGGCCGAGCCGATGCTGGATGCGGTGACGGCGGTTTCGGGCAGCGGCCCGGCCTATGTCTTCTATTTCCTCGAGGCCTGCGAGGAGGCCGCGCGCGACCTGGGGCTGGCGCCGGACGACGCGCGCCGCCTCGCTTACGCCACGTTCGCCGGCGCGGTGGCACTGGCGCAGGCGAGCGACCTGCCGCCGGCGACGCTGCGCGCGCAGGTCACGTCGAAGGGCGGCACCACCGAGCGTGCGCTGGCGATGATGGATACCGATGCGGTCAAGGCGAAGATCATCGCCGCCGTGAAGTCCGCGGCGGACCGCGCGCAGGAACTCGGCGCGGCGCTGGGCGCGGCCGACTAGCGGCCCGCGGGAGGGGACTCCGATGTTCGACCAGGCCATCAAGTACTTGCTCGACGTGGTGTTCGGGCTCTTCACCTACGCGTTCCTGCTGCGGTTCGCGATGCAGTGGCTGCGCGCGCCGTTTCGCAACACCATCGGGCAGGCGCTGACGGCGCTCACCGACTGGGCGGTGAAGCCGATGCGGCGCCTGCTGCCCGGCTTCGGCGGCATCGACTGGGCGACGCTGCTGCTCGCGTGGCTCGCGCAATACCTGTGGTCGCTGGCCATCGCCCTGGTGATGGGCGGCCTCGCGGTGATGGGCGGCCCCGGTTTCGCGGTGCTCGCGCTGCTCGCCGCGGTGCTGCTCGTCAAGGCGGCGCTGTGGCTGCTCATCGTGGCCGTGTTCGCGCAGGCGATCGTGTCCTGGGTGGCGCCCGACGGTCCGGCCGCCGGCCTCCTCAACGCGCTGACCTATCGCTTCCTGTCGCCGATCCGCCGGCGCGTGCCGCCGGTGGGCGGCACGCTCGACCTGTCGCCGCTGATCCTGATCGTGCTGCTGCAGCTCGTCCTGATGTTGCCGGTGGCGTGGCTCGAAGGGGCCGTGCTGATGCTTTTCCGCTGACAGCCGCGCCCGGCCGCGGCGATCCGCGTCAGCGGGCTGCGAGCGCGTTGGCGAGCCGGACGAAATCCTCGACCGCCAGCGTCTCCCCGCGCGCGGCGGGGTCGATGCCAGCGGCGGCGAGGGCCGCCGCGTCGCCGATCTCCGCCAGCGCGTTCTTCATCGTCTTGCGCCGCTGGCCGAACGCCGCGCCGACGACGCGGGCGAACAGGTCGGGATCGGCGATCACGGGCTTGGCGGCGCGCAGCGGCAAGAGCCGCGCGATCGCCGAATCCACGTTCGGCGCCGGACGGAAGGCGCCGGGCGGAACGACGAACAGCCGCCGCACCGCGAATTTCGCCTGCAGCATCACCGTCAGCCGGCCGTAGTCGGCGGTTCCGGGCGCCGCGGTCATCCGCGCGACGACTTCCTTCTGCAGCATCACGTGCAGGTCGGTGAGCGTCGCCTCGTACTGCGCGAGGTGGAACAGCAGCGGCGTCGAGATGTTGTAGGGGAGGTTGCCGACCACGCGCAGGCCCGGGCCCAGCGTCGCGAAATCGAATGCGAGCGCGTCGGCGACGTGCAGCGTGAGCCGGTCGGGGCCGAACTCCCCGGCGAGGCGCGCCGCGAGGTCGCGGTCGATCTCGACCGCCGTCAGGTGGCCGGCGCGGTCGACCAGCGCGCGGGTGAGCGCGGCGAGGCCCGGCCCGATCTCGACCACGTTGTCGCCGGGCTGCGGCGCGATCGCGTCGATGATGCGGCCGACGTAGTGCGGATCGACCAGGAAATTCTGGCCGAAGCGCTTGCGCGGCTGGTGGTGCTCGGCCATCGGCGTCAGTGCCCGCCGCGCGCGGCGGTGCGCGCGAGGTCGAGGGCGAGGTCGAGCGCGGCGAACAGGCTGCCGGGGTCGGCGGTGCGGGCGAGCGCGGGGAGGGCGGCGAGGTCGAGCGCGGTGCCGTGGTCGACCGAGGTGCGGATGAACGGCAGGCCCAGCGTGACGTTGACGCCGTGCCCGAAGCTCGCGGCCTTCAGCACCGGCAGCCCCTGATCGTGGTACATCGCGACGATCGCGTCGAATCCGCGCGCGTGGCTCGGGACGAACACGGTGTCGGCCGGCACCGGCCCGACCGCGTCGATGCCCGCGGCGCGCGCCGCCGCGATCGCCGGCGCGATCGCGGTGATCTCCTCGCGCCCGAGGTGCCCGCCCTCGCCCGCATGCGGGTTGAGCCCGCAGACGGCGATGCGCGGCGCTTTGATGCCGAAGCGCGCGGCGAGCTCGGCGTGGACGATCGCGAGCGTCGCGCCGACGGCTTCCTGCGTGATCGCGGCGGCGACGTCCTTCAGCGCGAGGTGCGTGGTGACGAGCGCGACGCGCAGCACCGCGCCGGCAGGACCGCCGACCAGCAGCATCACCACGCGCGGCGTGTGCGTGCGCTCGGCGAAGTACTCGGTGTGCCCCGAGAACGCGATGCCCGCGTCCATCAGCACGCTCTTTTGCGCGGGCGCGGTGACGAGCGCGGCGAAGGCCCCCGTGGCGCAGGCGTCGGCGGCGTGGGCAAACGTCGCCAGCACGCTGCGGGCGTTGGCGGGGTCGGGGACCCCCGGGATCACCGGCACGGCGAGCGGATGCTGCCAGACCTCGATCGTGCCGGCCGCCGGCGGCGCCGGCGAGGCCGGATCGAACACGGCGTAGTCCGCCGGGACGCCGATCCGCGCCGCGCGCGCTCCGAGCAGTGCGATGTCACCGACGGCGACGAGCCGTGCGGGGTACGGCGCGGCGCGATGGCGCTCGGCGAGGCGCGCGACCAGTTCCGGCCCGATGCCCGCCGGCTCGCCGACGGTGATGGCGACCATGGGGGCGACGATCGGGGCGTCACGCATCGGGATTCCCGGGCGGCGTCGCGCGCGGCCCGGCAGCGCGGCAGTTGACGGTCATGCCCGCGGCGTCGCCGAACAGCTCGACCTTCACGTCGGCGGTGGCCTCGACGCCGAACGCGCCGTCGGTCCCGGCGCTGATGACCGCCTGCGTCCACCCGGTCAGCGAGCACGCGGGCTTGCCGAACACCCAGAGGCCCTCGAGCGGCGCCGCCTGGTCGATCTCGCCGGTGTGCTGGACCGCGCGGCCCAGCGGCAGCGCGTGGCCTTCGCGCCCGAACACCGGGAACTGGTCGGGCGCCGCGCGGTAGCGCAGCACGCGGTGCCCGGGGAAGCGCTGCCGCGAGTTCAGGTCGAACCACGCGCCCGGCGGCAGCGCGATCTCGACCTCGCCGCCGGGCGCCACGATCGGCGCGACGAGCAATGCGTCGCCGCACATGAATTGCGTCTCGAATCCGCGCAGCTGCGCGTTGCCCGGAAAAGCGAGCGGCATCGCGCGCATCACCGGCAGGCCCGTGCGCGTCGCCTGCCCGATCACCCGCTGCAGGTACGGCAGCAGCCGGTAGCGGAAGCTCAACCACTTGCGCGCGACGGCTTCGGCGGCGGCGCCGAAGACCCAGGGCTCGCGCGGGTCGCGGCCGGCCAGGCGCAGGTGCGAGGCGAACACGGCGGCCTGCAGCCAGCGCTGGTACAGCTCGGCCGACGGCGGCGGACCCCAGCCGCCGCCCACGTCGACGGCGTGGAACGGGGCGCCGGTCATCCCCCACGACAGCGCGCCGCGGATCGACGCGGCGAGCCCCTCCCAGTCGCTCTGCGGCGTGCCGCCCCACTGCACCGGGTGGCGCTGGCTGCCCGCCCAGCCCGCGTGGCCCCAGCCGACCGGCAGGTCGTCGGGCTCGCGGCGGAACTTGATCGCGGCGTCATGGACGCACTGGTTGTAGAGCAGCGGATAGACGTTGTGCAGGCGCTGGCCCTGGTCGCCGTTGAACGCGACGGCGTCGTCGGGCACGTGCTCGCCGCCGTCGGTGCCGACCACGTCGACGCCGTCGGCGTAGAGCTTCGCGTGCGCATCCCGCCACCACGCGTAGGCGTCGGGATTGGTGAAGTCGACGATCCCGCACTGGGCGGGCGGCGCAGTGGCGGTGTCCGGCTGGAGGCCGCCGGTGCCGGTGTCCCGGGCGCAGGTGCAGGGGTCGCCGGCGCCCCGCGCCAGCAGGTATCCGCGGGCGGCGAGCTCGGCGAACAGCGGCGCCGTCACTCCCACGTACGGCGATTCGGCGACGCAGACCCGCACGCCGTGCGCCTTGATCGCCGCCACCGTCGCCGCCGGGTGCGGGAAGCGCTCCGGATCCCAGCGGAAGTCGAAGCGCGTCTTCTGCGTCCAGGCGGTGCGCGCGTCGAGCGTGACCACGTCGACCGGAATCCTGCGCTCGCGGCACATGGCGACCGCCGCCTGCGCGGCTTCGGGCGTCTCGAACGAATCGCGTCCCAGCCAGACGCCGAGGCTCCACAGCGGCACGCTGGGCGCGCGGCCGGTCAGTTGCGTGTAGAGGTCGACGATCCGGGCGGGCGAGTCCGCCGCGAACACGAACAGGTCGAGCGCCTCGTCCTTCACCTCGAGCACGTACGAGCGGTGCGACCAGTCGGGATGGCCGACGCCGTGGGCGACCCTGCCCGGCGTGTTGACGAACACGCCCCACGCGGCGCCCTTCGCCGCGCCGGCGCCCGGTCCCCACGCGAACGGCGCGTTGTTGGACGCGAGGTCGGTCGCGGCGCCCTGCGCGTTGCCGACCCACGAATGCACGAGCTGCCCGCGCTTGTTCAGCGGGCCGGATTTCTCGCCGAGGCCGTAGACGGGCTCGCCGGAAGCGAGCGCCAGCGCCGCGGTCCAGTGCGCGGCGCCGCGCATCCGGCTGATCGCGGGCAGCCGCAACGCGCCCACGGCGTCGAGTTCCGTGCTCGATTGCAGCGCGACGGCATCGTTGTGCAGCAGCCGGAAGCGCAGCGGGTTCTCGTCGAGTTCGAGCACCGCGTCGCGCGTGGCGAACGTCCATGCGCCGGGCCGCGGCTGCGCGACGACGCAGGGCTGCGCCCGGCCCTGCACGATGCCGTAGTCGGGTCGCGTGTCGGGTCCCGCGCGCAGGCGGAAGACGCCGGGGCCGAATGCCGCGACGTCGAGGATGTCGCCGGTACTCGTCGCGAACGCGGCGCCCGATGCCGACGCGCCGAGGCGTCCCTGGGCGTGCAGCGGCAGGTGGGCGGCGGCGTCGAAGGGCACGGCGGGGACGGGACGGTGATGCGGGTCGTCAGCCGGCGAACGCCGGCTCCGGCAGCCCGGGCACGTCGACGCCCATCGCGAAGAGGCCGCCGGACAGCGGCAGCCGGGCGAGCTCGTCGTCGGGCCGCATCTGCCGCGCCGTGGTGAGGTACAGCGTGGAGAGATCGGGCCCGCCGAACGCGCACATCGTCGGGCACAACGCCGGCACCGCGAATTCGGCGAGCAGTTCGCCCGACGGCGACAGGCGCACGACCTTGCCGCCGCGATAGAACGCGCTCCAGTAGCAGCCTTCGCTGTCGACGGCGCCGCCGTCGGGTCGGTCGGTCTCGTGCGTGAAGCGGGCGAACGGCCGCCGGTTCGACAGCGTGCCGGCGCGCGCATCGAAGTCGTACGCGTCGATCGCCAGCGTCGGCGTGTCGGCGTGGTACATCGTGCGGCCGTCGGGGCTCCAGGCGACGCCGTTGGAGATCATCATGTCGGAGAGCACCGGGGCGAGGCGATGATCGGCGTCGAGCCGGTACAGGCCGGCTGAATTGGCGTCGCGGTCCTCGTTCATCGCGCCGGCCCAGAACCGGCCCTGTGCGTCGCAGCGGCCGTCGTTGAAGCGGTGGTTCGCCGTCGGGTACGGCGCGTCGGCGATTCGCCGGAGGAGCGTCCCGTCCGGCGCGGCGAGCCACATCCCGCCGCGCAGCGCCACGACGAAGCCGCCGGAGCGGCGCAACGCGAAGCAGCCGATCGACTCCGGCATCGGCATCGCGGTATTGGCGCCGGTGGCGGGATCGAAGCGGTTGAGCGAGGGACCGTTGATGTCGACCCAGTAGAGCACCTGCTCGGCGCTCGACCAGACGGGGCATTCGCCGAGCTTCGCCCGGGCGTCGAGGACACAGCGAAACGGCGAGGCGGGCGCAGCGGGTTCGGTGGTCATGGCGGGATCCGGACGAGGGGACACATCGTACAACAACCCGCTGCCGCGAACGATGCGGCCGGCGGCGGCGACCCGTTCACCCCGCGGTATAATCGTTCGCATTCGTGCGGGAGGCGCCGGGCCTCCCGATGCTGCGTTCCGCGCCCCCTCCCGCCGGCGCCCCCGAAGCCCCCCTTGCGCCCGATCTTCTCCCGTTCCGATTTCGTCGCCGGCGTCCGCGACATGCTGCCGCCGCTGATTGGCCTCGCGCCGTTCGGGCTGGTGTGCGGCGTCGCCGCGCAGGCGCTCGGCGTGTCCGCCTGGGGCGCCTTCGGGATGTCGGCGATCATCTTCTCCGGCGCGGCGCAGATCATCGCGATGCAGCTCCTCGCCGCGAACGCGCCGGTCGCCGTGATCGTGCTCACCTGCCTCGTCGTCGGCATGCGCCTCATGATGTACAGCGCGGCGATGGCCCCGCACCTGCGCCCGCTGCCGCCGCGCTGGCGCAACGCGCTGGCCTACCTGCTCAACGACCAGGCGTTCGCCGCGGTGATCCGCCGGTTCCACGCGTCGGGCAGCACCAGCGCCGGCGCGTCGTATTTCCTCGGCACCGGCGTGCTGCTGTGGACCGCGTGGCAGGTGTCGAACCTGACCGGCTACTGGCTCGGCAACGTGCTGCCGGCCGCATGGTCGCTCGACTTCATCGTCCCGCTCTGCTTTCTCGCGATCCTCGTCCCGGCGCTGGAGGACGGCCCGACGCGGGTGGCCGCCGCCGCCGCGGCGGTCGCCGTGATCGCGCTCGACGCGCTGCCGATGCGGCTGTCGCTCATCTGCGCCGGCCTGATCGGCATCGCGGCGGGGCTCGTCGCCGAGCGGCGGCGGACGCGATGAGCGCGACGCTCGCGCTCTGGGTGGTGATCCTGGCGGTCGGCCTGTCCAACTACCTGTCCCGGCTGTCGTTCATCGCGCTGTTCGCGCGCTGGAACATGCCGGCGCTGGTGGCGCGCGCGCTGCGGTTCGTGCCGGCGGCGATGCTGGCGGCGATCGTGGTGCCGGCCGTCGTCCTGCAGCACGCGGACGGCGCCGCGCCGGGCCTGGCCGCCGCCAAGCCGGTCGCCGCGCTGGTCGCGCTGCTGGTGGCCTGGCGCACCCGCAGCACGGCGGCGACGATGATCATCGGCATGCTCGCGCTGTGGGCCATGCAATGGCTGTTTCGCGGCCCGGCCTGAAATCCTGCGCCCGATCGGCTACCATCTTTCCTCACCGCGCTTCCAGGACAACTCCATGCGTTTCGAAGGCACCGACACCTACGTCGCCACCCCGGACCTGATGCTCGCCGTCAACGCGGCCATCGCGCTGGAGCGGCCCCTTCTCATCAAGGGCGAGCCCGGCACGGGCAAGACCATGCTGGCCGAGGAAGTGGCGCGCGCGCTGTCGCGGCCGCTGCTGCAGTGGCACATCAAGTCGACGACCAAGGCGCAGCAGGGGCTCTACGAGTACGACGCCGTGTCGCGGCTGCGCGACTCGCAGCTGGGCGTCGAGAAGGTCGCCGACATCGCCAACTACATCAAGCGCGGCGTGCTGTGGGAGGCGTTCGATGCCGAGGCGCCGGCCGTCGTGCTGATCGACGAGGTCGACAAGGCCGACATCGAGTTCCCGAACGACCTGCTGCGCGAGCTCGACCGGATGGAGTTCTTCGTCTACGAGACGCAGCGGACGGTGCGCGCGCGCCACCGGCCGCTGGTGGTCATCACCAGCAACAACGAGAAGGAGCTGCCCGACGCGTTCCTGCGCCGCTGCTTCTTCCACTACATCCGGTTCCCGGACAAGGAGACGATGACGCGCATCGTCGACGTCCACTTCCCGGGCCTAAAGAAGGCGTTGCTGCAGGAGGCGCTGGAGGTGTTCTTCGGCCTGCGCGAGGTGCCCGGCCTCAAGAAGAAGCCGTCGACCTCCGAGCTTCTCGACTGGCTGAAGCTGCTGCTGGCCGAGGACATCCCGCCGGAGGCGCTCCGGAGCTCCGACAAGAAGGTGCTGATCCCGCCGTTGCACGGCGCGCTGCTCAAGAACGAGCAGGACGTTCACCTGTTCGAGCGCGTCGCCTTCATGGCGCGCTCGCAGCGCAGCTGAGCTGCTGGTCCCGGGAGCGCGCCATGACCTTCATCGAACCGGTGATGCTGGCCGGCCGCCACGCGACGCTGGAGCCGCTCTCGCGGGCGCACGAGCCGGACGTCCGCGCGGCCGCCGCCGACGGCGAGCTGTGGCGGCTCTGGTACACGAGCGTTCCGGCCCCGGAGGCCGTCGCCGGCTGGATCGATTCCGCGCTCGCGATGCGCGAGAAGCGGGGCGCGCTGACGTTCGTCATCCGCGACAACGCGTCCGGCGATATCGTCGGCAGCACCCGCTACTTCAACGTCGACGCGACCCACCGCCGGGTCGAGATCGGCCATACGTGGCACGCGCGGCGGGCGCAGCGCACCGCGATCAACACCGAGTGCAAGCTGCTGCTGCTGGCGCACGCGTTCGAGGTGCTCGACTGCATCGCGGTCGAGTTCCGCACCAACTTCTTCAACTTCCAGTCGCGCGCCGCGATCGCCCGGCTGGGCGCGCGACAGGACGGCATCCTGCGCAACCACCAGATCCTGCCCGATGGCACGCTGCGCGACACCGTCGTATTCAGCATCATCGCCGCCGAGTGGCCGGCCGTGAAGCGGCACCTCGCCCACCAGCTCGAGCGGCCGCGATAGCGACGGCTACGGGACCACGGGACTACTCCACCAGCAGCGCGGCCCTCGCGAAATGCGGGAGGTTCTCCTCCAGGCCCTCGCGCAGGATCTGCTCCAGCTGCGGCCCCGGCGGCGGCGGACGGCCGTCGGGCTGCACGGCGAGCACTCCGTCGCGCGCGAGCTGGGTCATCGCCGCCACCAGCGCGGCACGGTCGCGGGTGCCGTCGAGGAGGCGCAGCACCTGGCGGTTGGCCTCGTCGAGCTTCACCGGCTCGTGGCGCAGGTTGGTGAGCGGCAGCCCCTCGCCCGCCTGCCATCGCGCCAGCGGGCTCGCGCGCGGCCGCGCGGATGGCGTCGCCGCGAGCCGCGGCGAGCGCAGGCGAAGCTCCACGACGTTCACCGCGTACGACTGCAGCAGGCTGTTGCAGAGCTGTGTGTTGTCCTGCGCCGCGCGCGCGGGATCTGCCGCGGCGCCGGTCGCGCGGTCGAGCTTCGCGCGCGCCGCCTGCGCCAGCTCGGCGAACGGCAGGGCCTGCGGCCACGCTTCCGCCAGTACCAGCATCGCCGCCTTGACGATGGCGCCCCGCGTCGTCAGCTTCGCGCCCTGCGGCGCGCGGAAGGTCTCGGCAACGCCGTCCGCGTGGAACGCGGCGCCCGTCGTCGGCACCGCCGGCGACGCGAAGTGAAACGACTGCATCGCCTGCGGTTCGAGCTTGCGTTGCACTTCCCGGCCGGCGTGCGTGAGCAGCGTCTGCCGGAAGCTGCGGGCGCGGAAGAAGTCCATGTACTGTTCCAGCCGCACGACGTCGCCGCTGATCTGGCGCAGCGCCGTCGCCATCGGCGGCGGGAAGTTCGTCGGCAGCATGCTGCTGAAGTCGGCCTCGGCGAGATACTGCAGCCCGTTGTCCTTCGCCGCCTGCGCGAACTGGTGGAAGTACACCGGGTGGTTGTCCGCCTCGAGGTGGTCGTGGAACAGGTACGCGTCGTCCTCGCCGCGGACCAGCGCGGCCTCCTCCCGCAGCACGTTGCCGTACGGGGTGTCGGCGGGCAGGTTCTGCCCGAGGAATTCGAGCAGCGAGCGCGCCTGCGCCACCTTGTTCTTCGCGCCGGCGACGGGCGCGGCGTGATAGACCATCATGTCGCGGACCATCTCGCGCAGGTGCCAGCCGGGATAGGTGTTGTAGCTGACGAAGGCGACCCCGGCGGGAGCGAGGTTCTGCTTGCAGATGGCGAGCACCTTCTCGCGGACGGGCGGCGGCACCCACGAGTAGATCCCGTGGCAGACGATGTAGTCGAACCGGCCGAGCGATGCGTCGATCGTGGTGATGTCGGCGTGCCGGAGCTCGATGTTGGCGAGCCCGAGCGCCGCGATGGCGCGCCGGCCCTGCTCGACCTGCCGCAGCGAGAAGTCGATCCCGACGAAGCGCGCGCCCGGCAGGCCGAGCGCCATCGGCAGCAGGTTGTCGCCGCTGGCGCAGCCCAGCTCCAGCACGCGGCACGTCTCGACGTCGGGCGCCTCGAGGCCGAAGAGTCGCGCGAGCGCGGCCAGCCGGTCGGGGTGCGTCTGCGGAAATGCCCTGTTGATGTAGGGCATCTCGTCGTAGCTGTCCGGCGTCTGGGCTGGCACGGGTCCGCCTCCTGAAATTGTCGGGAAGCGCGGATTCTAGCAACCGGCCTTCCGCGCGCACCCGAGGGCGGCGCCCGTGCTATCTTTGCCCGGCCGGTGCCGGCCCGCGACGCGGGTCCCCCGCCCGGCCCGATGCGACCACGCCGATGCTGATCGACTTCTTCCTGCACCTGAAATCCGCCCGCCTGCCGGTCTCGACGCGCGAGTTCCTGACGCTGCTCGATGCGCTGAAGCACGACGTGGTGTCGCTGTCGCTCGACGACTTCTACACGCTGTCGCGGATCTGCCTCGTCAAGGACGAAGCGCACTACGACCGCTTCGACCTCGCGTTCGCCAGCTACTTCAAGGGCGTGAACGCGATCTTCGACGTCCGCGGCCCGATTCCCGAGGACTGGCTGCGCCGCGAATTCGAGCGCCTGCTCACGCCGGAGGACAAGGCGAAGGTCGAGGCGCTGGGCGGCTGGGACAAGCTGATGGAAACGCTGAAGCAGCGCCTCGCCGAGCAGAAGGGCCGCCACGCCGGCGGCTCGAAATGGATCGGCACCGGCGGCACCAGCCCGTTCGGCGCGTACGGCTACAACCCCGAGGGCATCCGCATCGGCCAGGAGGAGGGCCGCAACCGCAGCGCGGTCAAGGTCTGGGACGAGCGTTCGTTCCGCAACCTCGACGGCGACGTCGAGTTGAACACCCGCAACATCAAGGTCGCGCTGCGGAAGCTGCGGCGGTTCGCGCGCGAAGGCGTGCCCGAGGAGCTCGACCTCGAGGGCACGATCGAGGGCACCGCGAAGAACGCGGGCTGGCTCGACCTGCACATGGTGCCGGAGCGCCGCAACCGGGTGAAGGTGCTGCTGTTCCTCGATGTCGGCGGCTCGATGGACCCGCACGTGCGCATCTGCGAGGAGCTCTTCTCGGCGGCGAAGAGCGAGTTCCGCCACCTCGAGTACTTCTACTTCCACAACTGCGTCTACGACCACGTGTGGCGCGACAACGGGCGGCGCAAGATCGACCGGATGCCGACGCAGGACATCCTGCACAAGTACGGCCCCGACTGGAAGCTGATCTTCGTCGGCGACGCCGCGATGAGCCCCTACGAGATCGTGCAGGCGGGCGGCAGCGTCGAGTACAGCAACGAGGAGCCGGGCGCGGTGTGGCTGCAGCGGCTGTTCGACCACTTCCGGCGCGTCGCGTGGTGGAATCCCGAGCCCGAGCGCGCGTGGGAGTATACGCGGTCGACGCAGATCATCCTGCGCCTTCTTGGTCCGCGGATGTTCCCGCTGACCCTGGGCGGCATCGCGAAGGGCATCGACGCGCTGCGGCACTGAGCGCGGGTGTCGCGGCGCTCGTCGCAATGGCGGGCGGGGCAATGGCGAGGTCGCCCCGGGTTTCGCCCTCGCTCAGCCCGGGCTACGCATTCGTGGCGTACGTCGGCGCCAGTACCGACGCGGCGGCGAGCGCGGGCTCCTTGATCGTGATCCGCCACAGCGTGCGCGGGTCGTTCGGGTCGATCAGCGTGGCCGAATGCAGCAGCGACGCGTTGTCCCAGACGATCACGTCGCCGACGGCGTACTTGTGGCTGTACTGGTACGCGGGCTGCGTCGCGTGCGCGGCGAGCTCGTCGAGCAGGTCCGTCGCCTCGTCGTCGGGCATGCCGACGATGCCGAACGAGCTGCCGGACACCGCGTAGAGTGCCCGGCGCTTCGTCACCGGGTGGTGGCGCACGAGCGGATGCGTGATCACCGGCATCTTCGCCTTCTGCTCGGCCGAGAGCAGCGAGGCCACCGTGCGGCTCGCCTCGTCCTGGTCGCGCCGGTTGCCGTAATGGTGGATTCCAAAGAGCGGCTCGATGCGGTCCTTCATCGCCTGCGTCAGGCCGTCGTAGGCCGCGTACTGGTTCGCGAACAGCGTGTTGCCACCGGCCCTGGGCACCACCAGCGAATAGAGCGTCGTGGCGCGCGCCGGCACCTGCAGGTACGAATAGTCGGTGTGGAAATACGATCCCGCGTCGGCGAGCCCGGTCGGCCGGCCGCCCGCCTTCACGTTCGACAGGACCAGGATGTTCGGGTCGTCGCAATGGTGGAACTGGTCGATCACGTGCGGCTCGGGCGGGCCCAGCCGGCGCGCGAACGCGGCGAACTGCGCCGCGGTCAGGTCCTGGCCGGGAATGACCAGCACCTGGCCGGCGAAGAACGCCTCCTCCATTGCGGCGAAGGCGGCGTTGGACAGCCGGCGCGACAGGTCGATACCCGAAGCTTCCAGTCCGAAGCCCGGGCCCAGCGGGCGCAGGTTCATCTCCTCCTCCTTTGCCGTGGGCCTTCGCGCCGAAATGGAAGCAGGGTGACCAGCGTCACGCCCGGGTCATTTCAGGAAATCCGGCCGAATGACCCCAGGCAGCCAGAGCGGGATCTCCGGCCAGATGATCAGCGCCGAGAGCACCAGCAGCATGGGGACCAGCATGATCAGCGTGTCCTTGAGCGCGTAGCGCAGCCTGACCTTGGCGATGGCGCAGGAGATCATCAGGCAGAGGCCGTAGGGTGGAGTGACGAGGCCGAACGCCAGCGCGACGATGCCGATGATGGCGAAGGACACCGGGTGCATGTTGACCGAGGCGGCCAGCGGCTGCAGCGTGGTGCCGACGATGATGATGGCGGGGATCGCGTCGAGGAAGCAGCCGACGATCAGGAAGACGAAGGCGATGAAGAAGCCGACGCCGATGATGCCGAGGCCCCAGGAGGTGACGTTCTCGAGCAGGGCCTTGGGGATCTGGAAGTAGGCGAGCAGCCAGCCGAAGATCGACGCCGTGCCGACGCAGAACAGCGCGATGGCCGACAGCTTGCCGGTCTCGAGGAGGGCTTGCCAAAACTGCGCCGCGTTCAACTGGCGATAGATGAAGATCGACAGCACGGCGGCGTAGATCACCGCCGCGGCCGCGGATTCGGTCGCTGTGAACCAGCCGAGCAGGATGCCGCCGACGATGATGAACGGCGTCATCAGCGCGGGAATGGACACCACCGCGGCCTTGAAGAACTCGGGCAGCGTCGCGCGCGGATAGGTCGGGTAGTGCCGGATCTTGGCGTAGGCATGCACGGTCGCCATCTGCGCCAGCCCGATCAGCATTCCCGGAATCACCCCGGCGAGGTAGAGCGCGCCGATCGACACCTGGAGCACGCCGCCCCACACCACCATCAGGATCGACGGCGGGATGATCACCGCCAGCACCGCCGACACCGCGGTGATGGCGATGGAGAAGCTCAAGTCGTAGCCTTCCTTGACCTGCGCCTCGATGAAGATCTTGCCCTGGCTGGCCGCGTCGGCGGTGGACGAGCCCGAGATGCCGGCGAAGAACACCGACAGCAGCACGTTGATCTGCGCCAGCGCACCCGGGAAATTGCCCACCATGGTTCGCGACAGCGTCACCAGCCGGTCGGTGATGCCGCCGACGTTCATCAGGTTGGCGGTGAGCAGGAAGAACGGCACCGCCAGCAGGATGAACGAGTTGTAGGCCTTGAACGTGGTGTTGAACACGACCATCGGCGACAGGCGCGGCTCGATGAACAGCACCGGCAGGCAGGCGAGGCCCAGCGCGAACGCCACCGGCACGCGCAGGATCATCAGCAGGAAGAACGTACCGAACAGCCACATCGCCGCTACGGCGGGCGTGAGTGCCGCCCCGGTCATGGGTTTGGCCCCTTGGGACGGCCCGACGCGCTCATACCACGCTCCCGGTGCCGATCTCGCGGTGGTACCGCGGGTCCTTCGGATCGATGCCCCTGGCGACGTGGCGGATGTCGTTCAGCAGGCGTTCGCCGCCGAACAGCAGCCACGTGAACCCGGTCAGCGGCCAGGCGATGAAGATGTAGGTCATCGGCAGTTCGGCGAGTTCGGAGGTCTGGTTCCAGCCGAACTGGACGAACCGGGTGCCGTACCAGGCGAACACCAGCGCGAACACCAGGATGAAGATCATCGAAACGATGCGCAGCAGCGCGTTGAAGCGCGGCGGCAACTCCGGCCAGACGTCGACGTCGAAATGGGTGCCGTCGCGCACCCCGACCATCGCGCCCAGCATCACCATCCAGATGAAGAGGAAGCGCGCCAATTCCTCGGTCCAGATCCACGCCGGGATGAGCCCGGTGAGGCGCGAGATCATCTGTATCGTCACCGGCACCACGAGGATGCCCACGCTCAGCGCCAGCAGGACGTCGAGCAGCCGGTAGTAGCCATCAATGAAGTTGCGCATGCGTTTCCCCGGGGCAACCTGTTCTCGAAGCCAAAAAAAAGACCGGCGCAAGATGTCGCTCTTGCGCCGGCCCTGCGGTCGGCAACTACATCGAATTGATCTTGTTGAAGATTTCCGTCGCGCCGATTTCCTTCGCGTACTCGGCCATCACCGGATCTGCGGCCTTCTTCATCGCGGCGCGGTCGGCGAACGGGATTTTCTTCAGCTTGCCGGCCTTTTCCAGTGCATCGAGCTTCGCGCTGTCCTGGCTCGACTCGACTTGGCGGCCGTAGGTTCCGGCCTCCTTGCCGGCCTTGACGATCGCGGCCTGCAGGTCCGGCGGCAACTTCTTGAACGTCTTGCCGGAGAAGCAGATCGGCCGGATCGTCATCGCATGCTGCGTCATGTTGAGGTTCGGGCCCACTTCGTAGAACTTCATTGCCTCGACACCGGCCGCCTCGTTCTCGCCAGCCTGGATCACGCCGTTCTGGATCGCGTTGTAGATTTCGTCGTAGGCGATCACGGTCGGCGACATGCCCGCCGCGGCGAAGGTCTTGCTCCAGATCGGCGCGCCCTGGACGCGAACCTTGAGGCCCTTCATTTCCGCCATGTTGCGCACCGGCTTGTTGGCGAAGATGTTGCGCGTGCCGCCGCCGGCGAAGCCGATCAGCATCACGTCGCCCTTCGCCGCCACTTCGTCGACGACCGGCTTCAGCGTGTCGGAGTCGATGACCTTGTTCAGGTGGTCGAGGTCGCGGAACAGGAACGGCGCGTCGATGAACGGCGCCGCTTTAGCGAACGTCGACATGTGCGCCGGCGACACGATGCCGTAATCGACCGAGATGCCCTGGTTCATGTACGCGAAGTAGTCCTTCTCGAGGCCCAGTTCGCTGTTCTTGTGCAGGACGAAGTTGATCGGCTTGCCGTAGTACTTCTTGACCAGTTCCTGGAATTTCTCGAGCGACTGGTTGAACGCGTGGCCGTCGTTGAACTGGACGGCGCCGTGCAGCGTGATGGGGGCCTGGGCGGCGGCGCCGAACGATAGCGCCAGGGTCAGGGCAGCGGCGCAGCGCAGCACCGCGCAAATTGCAGATCGCATGTTTCACTCCTCCGTTTGATGATTCCCGACGCGCGGCTTCGGGAGATCGGAAGCGGCCGCGTTCTGGTCAGGTGGTCTGACCAATTGAACAGGTTTGGGCGCGCCGTGTCAACGATGAAGCGATGGTGCTGTGCACCAATCGGCATCGGCACCCCGCCGGTTCCGTGGCCCGGGTTGAGCCAATGCGAAACCCGGGTGCGCGTTGCCTGTTGCCGCATCGCCCCGGGTTTCGCTTGCGCTCAACCCGTTGGGCTAGGGCTTCGCGGCGGTCAGCGACCTGACCGTGGCCTTGACGTCGACCGACTGCTTCTTTCCCGCCTTGTCCTCGAACGTCAGCGTGACCGGCACCGACTCGCCTTCCTTCAGCGGGCGACCCAGGTCCATCAGCATCACGTGATAGCTGCCCGGCTTCAGCTCGACCGTCTTGCCCGCGGGCAGCGGCAGCTTCGGGACTGCGCTCATCTTCATCACGCCGTTGTCCATCTTCATCTCGTGGACCTCGACGACCTTGGCCACCGGCGACGCCGCGCCGACGAGCGTGGTGTCGGTGGGTGATTTCAGTTGCATGAACGCGCCGGTCGCCATCTGCCCGGGGACCGTCCCGCGCACCCACGCGTCGGTGACCGTCACCTGCGCGCCCGCGGCGGCGGCGAACGTTGCGGCCAGCACGGCGGCGAAGAGCGACAGCAGGGGTATCGATTTCGGCATGGCGATTCCTCGTGGTTGGCGGCGGCAGGGCTGCACGCAGCCAGGGGCGACCGGGGCATTTTACGTGACGAGCCGGCGGCGCTCGCCGGGTCCCACGGGTCGCCTATGGCAAAATGCGGGCCATGAACTACCCGTCGGTTGCGTCCGCCGCGGCGCCCTATCCGGGTGCCCCCGGCGTTCCAGTGCACGCGGCGGCAAGCCGTCCCGTGGCGCTGTGGCTCTTCGCCTGCTGTTGCCTCGTGTTCGCGATGATCGTCGTCGGCGGCGTCACGCGGCTCACCCATTCCGGGCTGTCGATCACCGAATGGCAGCCGATCGTCGGCACGCTGCCGCCGCTGACCGACGACGCCTGGCAGGAGGCCTTCGCCAAGTACCAGGCCACCCCGGAGTACCGGAAGGTGAACGCGGGGATGGCGCTCGTCGAGTTCAAGGGCATCTTCTGGTGGGAATACTTCCACCGGCTGCTGGGGCGGCTGATCGGCCTCGCCTTCTTCGTTCCGCTCGTCTGGTTCGTCGCGCGCCGGCGCGTCCCGCCGGGCTACGCGTGGAAGCTCGCCGGCATCTTCGTCCTCGGCGGCCTGCAGGGCGCGATGGGCTGGTACATGGTGCAGAGCGGGCTCGTCGACGACCCGCGCGTGTCGCAGTTCCGGCTCACCGCGCACCTGGGCCTGGCACTCGTGATCTTCGCCGCGATGGCATGGGTGGGCATGTCGCTCGCGTGGCCGCAGCGGGCGGAGTGGGCAGAGCGGGCGACCCCGGCGCAGGCATCGGCGCGGCGGATGGCGATGGCGTTCGTGCTGCTCGTCTTCGCGATGATGCTGACCGGCGGCTTCGTCGCCGGCATCCGCGCGGGCTTCGCCTACAACACGTTTCCGCTGATGAACGGGCACCTCGTGCCGCCCGAGATCATGATGCTCGCGCCGTGGTGGAAGAACTTCTTCTGGAACATGGCGACGGTGCAGTTCGACCACCGGCTGCTCGCGTGGGTGATCGCCTTCGCGGTGCCGGCGCTGTGGCTGAAGCTCCGCGCCACCGACGGTCTGCCCGGGCGCGCCCGGGCCGGCAGCCACCTGCTGCTGGCGCTGGTCGCGATGCAGATCGCGCTCGGCATCGCGACGCTGCTCCTCGTCGTGCCGCTGCACCTCGCCGCCGCGCACCAGGCCGGCGCGGTGCTGGTGTTCGCCGCGGCGCTCAACGTCGCGCACGCCTTGCGCGGCAATCGCCCTTAGTTGCGTGCAGCCGCAGGACGGGAGATGATATGCGGTTCCCGCCCGGCAGTTCCCCTGGAAGCTCCCATGACCGAATCACGCGCCCTCGACGAACCGCTGACCGACACCGAACTCGACGAGCTCGAGGTATTCCTTGCGTCCGATTCCGTGCCGCAGGACTGCATGGACCTCGAGATGCTCGACGGCTACCTGACGGCGATCGCGTCGGGCCCGGAGCAGATCCAGCCGTCCGAATGGATGCTCCAGGTGTGGAGCGAAGGCGGCAAGAGTTCGACGCCCGCCTTCACCGGCTCCGACCAGGCGCAGCGGATCATGGCGCTGATGCTGCGCCACATGGTCGGCATCGAGCGCACGCTGGCCGAATCGCCGACCCGCTTCAAGCCGCTGCTGTACGTGCCGGAGGCGGTCACGCGGCAGGCCGAGCGCACGCCGCCCGAAGGCACCGCGTGGTGCGAGGGCTACATGTCCGGCGTCAAGCTGCGCGACGAGGAATGGCAGCCGCTCTACGACAACGAGCAGGCGCGCGACTGGGTCTTCCCGATCGAGGCGCTGGCGTTCGGCGACCACGACGACGACTTCACCGAATGGGTCGACAGCGAGGAAAAGCGCACCGGCCTGATCGAGGAACTGCCGGTCGCCGCGGTGCTGATCCACCGCTTCTGGCAGGAGAAGAAGCGCGCCGTGCAGGCGCCGGGCACCGGCGCCCGCCGCAGCGTGCTCTCCGACACCGCCCGCAAGTCGCGCCAGCGGCTGCACTGACGCCCGTCCCGGCCGGCCGAGCGCCGGCCGCGCGGCCGCTCAGCCGGCCGAGGCGCGCGCGGACACTTCGATGGTCACCCAGCTCCAGTCGGGCCGCTGGTCGAGCAGGCGGCCGATGGTTATCGCGTAGATCGAGCGTGCTGTCGTCAGGATCAGGTCGCGCCCTTCGACGTGCTCGGCGGTGGGGATGATCATCGTGCGCGCGGGCGGGGCCCCGGCGGCGTCGGAGGCGGGTGGCATCAGGTAGAGGCCGGAGAACCGCGCGCCGAGCATCGAGGCATTGACGCCGTCGACGGTGAATTCCTCGTTCGCGCGGGTCGGGCGCCGCGCGTGCAGCGAAACGGGTATGGCGCGCTCCGAGAGCACCGCCATGCCGGCATCGCGCCGGTCGCGCGCGGGCTTCGACACGCGGCGCACGACGCCCACCGACCAGGTATCGAGGTTCGCCGGGCGTACCGCGACCAGCGCGCCGAGCGTGAGGTCCGGTCCCGCGTCGCCCTGCGCCCGCAGGCCGCAGCTGGAAACGCTCCTGTCCCTGACCTGCCACCGCGCCGCCGGCGCCTGGCGCGGAGCGAACACCGGCTCCGGCAGGCGCGAGCGCTCGTCGAACTCCTCGTCGCCGGGAAGCGGCCGGATCACGATCTCCTCCGAATCCGCGATCGGCAGGGGGCGCCGGACCGCGTTTTCCACGGGCGCATACGTGGCGATGTATTCGCCGATCGTCCAGTCGGGAGGCGCCGCAGGGCGCGATGCCGCGGCGTGCGTCGGCGGTCGCTTCGGTTCCGCGAGATCGTGGGTGATCGCGGCGAGGCCGACGCGCACGTCGGCCGGAAGGTTGACGCCGATCCTCGGGTGACGCCGCAGTTCGGCTTGCCGCCGGGGCGCGAAGACCGGGCGCAGCGTTTGCAGCACCGCGCAACGCCTTGCCCGCGGCAACTCGCCCGGGGCGGCGCTCGCGCCGGAGGATCCTTCCGGCACGGCGAGCGCGGCGTCGAGCCGCGCGATCAGCGGCGAGGTATCGAGGTAGCCCACCCGAGCGCCGCGATCGTCGCCCTCGCGCCGCGCGAGGCCCGCGCTGCCGGCGAGATCGACCAGGAACCCATCCGGGCCCCTGGGCGCCGATTCGAGGGCCAGTTCGCCGCTCCACAGGCGCAACTGGCCGGCCGCCCAGGCGATTTCCGGCGGCGTCAGGTTGCCGGTGTCGAGCCGCAGCGTCAGCAGTGCGTGCAGGTACTCGCTTTCGACGCTGCACTGCGTCCGCAGCGTGTCGTCGCCCTCGTCCACGACCGGCAGGCGCTCGGCCTCGACCGCCGCCGCCGCGAGGAACAGCGCGTGCAGCCGCGCGTACTTGGCCGGAATCCATGCTTCGCCGCGGAACACGTGCAGCTTCGCATCGACGGCGTAGTGGCGCATCAGGCGCGCGGTGATCCGCGCCCGCATCGGGTACGAGCGGCGGTCGTTGACCTGCGCCTCGGCCCGCGCGAGCGCGGCGCCGTAGACGCCGATGAAGCCCTGCGCGACGTCGCTCCCCGCCTGCCAGAAGCGGTCGGACAGCCGCGGCGACGTGTCGAGGTTGTCCAGGTACCACTTCTCGACGGTCCGGTTGTCGGCGGCCAGCGCGCCGTCGACAAACTCGATGGCGGCCAGGCGATGGGCCGTGACCGGCGCGTCGCCGTGGCGCAGCGCGTCCAGCGCCTGCAGCACCTGCTGCTGCCGCCCGATCACGTCGAGCGGCAGCGTGCGGAACCAATCGGCAGCGGCCTTTCTCGTCCGCAGCGGATCGGTGCCGCCGGTGCCTGGCTGGAATGGGAACATGGGTCCTCGTTCGGCCGCGTCCCCGACCGCCTGCCGGAGAAGCACGGCAGGCCGGTGGCGACGGCCGCTTCTATCTCCAAGCTTACCTCGCGCGGAGGACAATGCAAACCCGTCCCGGCCGGTCGCGCTATGATTGCCGCACCATGAAGATCAAGCGAATCACTGTCCATCCGCTGGCGAGCCCGCTCGCCGAGCCCTTCGCGTTCTCGCAGGGCTGGGTCCGCCGCCGCTGCGCGACGATCGTCGAGATCGAGACCGCGGACGGCGTCGTCGGCTGGGGCGAGGCGTTTCCGCAGGGGCTCGAGCCGCCGCAGATCGCCGCCGCCGTCGTCGAGCACGCGCTCGCCCCGCTGCTCCTGGGCGAGGATGCGCTGGCGACCGAGGTGCTGTGGCACCGGATGTACCACGCGACGCGCGATTACGGCCGCAAGGGCAGCGTGATCGCCGGGATCAGCGCGGTCGACATGGCGCTGTGGGACCTCGCCGGCAAGTTCTACGGGCAGCCGGTGCACCGACTGCTGGGCGGTGCCTTCCGCCACGAGATGCGCGCGTATGCGACGGGCTTCTACCGCAAGAGCGGCCGCGGCGAGACGGCTCGCCTCGTGCAGGAGGCGAAGGACCGCGCCGCCGCCGGATTTTCGGCGGTCAAGGTGAAGATCGGCTTCGGCGTCGCCGACGACGTCGCCGTGCTGCGGGCCATCGCGTCGGCGCTCGAGGGCAGCGGCGTGGCGATGATGATCGACGCCAACCACGCCTACGGCGTCGCCGAGGCGATCTCGCTCGGTCGCGCGGTCGCCGATCTCGACCTGCTCTGGTTCGAGGAGCCGGTGGCCCCCGAGGATCGCGACGGCTACGCGGAGGTGCGGCGGGCGCTGACGATGCCCATCGCCGGCGGCGAGAACGAGCACACGCTGTACGGCTTCCGCGACTTCATCGCGGGCGGCGGCGTCGACATCGTCCAGCCCGACCTCGGTTCCTGCGGCGGATTCACCGCGGCGAAGCACATCGTCGCGCTGGCGCAGGCGCACGGACTGCGCGTCAACCCGCACGTGTGGGGCACCGGCGTCGCGCAGGCCGCGTCGGTGCAGCTGATCGCTGCGCTTCCGGTCCCGCACCATTCGCTGTACCCGGTGGAGCCGATGCTCGAATACGACTGCTCCGACCACCCGTTCCGGATGGCCCTGGTGTCGGAGCCGGTGCTGTGCGAGCGCGGCGTCGTGCGGGTCCCGTCGCGACCCGGCCTCGGCATCGAGGTCGATCGCGAGGTGTTGCGCCGGTCCCGGGTCGCGTAGCCGGCCCGGGCGGTGCCGATGCGCGCGCACCCTCGCGCGGAGCCGGAGGGAGCCCGTGCCGCGATGATCGTCGTCGACCGGGCCGGGGCGATGGCAGGGGCCGGCGATGTGGTACAAGCGGTCAGGCGCGGTGCCATTGCGGCAGCGGCGCAGGACGGAGCACACGCATGACCTGGTCGATCGTTGCCCGTGAGCCGAACGGATCGTTCGGCATCGCCATCGCGAGCCGTTTCTTCGCCGTCGGCGCGCTGTGCGTGCATGGGCGCAGCGGCGCCGGCGCGCTCGCCACGCAGGCGCTGATGAACCCGCTCTACGGCCATCGCGGCATCGAGATGCTGGCCAAGGGCACGCCTGCCGGCGACGTGCTCTCCGCGCTGATCACCCGCGATGTGGGCCGCGAGCACCGGCAGCTGCACATCGTCGATGCGCAGGGCCGCGTCGCCGCACACACCGGTGCCGCGTGCATCGACTGGTGCGGGCACATCGCGGGCGAGGGTTTTTCCGTCGCCGGCAACATGCTGGCCGGTCCCGACGTGCTTGCCGCCACCGCCGCCGCGTTCGTCGCTTCGCACAAGCTGACGTTCGCCGAGCGCCTGCTCGCGGCGCTCGACGCGGGCGACGCCGCCGGCGGCGACAAGCGCGGCCGGCAGTCCGCCGCGCTGCAGGTCCACGCCGGCGAGGAGTACCCGTCGCTCGACCTGCGCGTCGACGACCACGAGGCGCCGTTCGTCGAGCTGCGCCGGCTCCACGACAGGAGCCTCGAGCGCTTCCAGCCTTTCCTCGCGTGCCTGCCCAACCGCGCGCGGCCGGCCGGCATCACCGACCGCAGCGTGATCGAGACGGAGATCGAGCGCTTCGCAGCCGCGCAGGCCAAGCGGAAGCGGTGAGCGCGCCGGGCCGCCCCAAGCGCGAACTGCTCCCCCTCGGGGGGAAGGCGCGAGAGCGCCAAGGGGGCCCACCATGAGCGCGCCGGGCCGCCCCAAGCGCGAACTGCTCCCCCTCGGGGGGAAGGCGCGAGAGCGCCAAGGGGGCCCACCATGAGC
>CALQLA020000060.1 GCA_943331295.2 Bordetella parapertussis
CTGCGCAGCCAGCGCCGGAACGGGAACGCCCGGTTGAGGAGCAGCGCGGTGAAAAGACCGATCAGGAACGCCGGGATCACGGCGCCCGCCGTGTACGCGAGCGACACGCCGGCGCTGTGCCACGTGGCGGCATCGGTCAGCACGGCCGCATAGTTGCCGAGGCCGAGCGGCTGCCGGTTCATCGCCAGGAAGTTGAGCGACTTGCCTTCGCGCAGGCTCATCGCGGCCAGCAGGTACAGCGGATAGCCGATCAGCCCGGCGACGGCGATCACCGCCGGCGCGAGCAGCGCATAGGCGAAACGGCGGCGGCGCGCGGCCAGCGATCCGCGCCGGGGCGCGGGGGCGGCGGAGGAGGCCCGGGCCACGTCGGCTTGGCGGCGGCGCGCCGGCTATTTCGTCGGGACGCGCTTGACGAGCTCCGCCTGCAGGTCGCGCATCAGGTCGGCGGTGGGCTTGTCGGAGTTGACGAGGCGCAGCCCCGTCTCGCTGAAGATCTTCGCGAACTCGTTGTAGTTCGCGCGGACCGCGGGGATCTCGGGAAACAGGTTCACCGCCTCCGCCGCCGCCTTGTTGACGAGGGCCAGGTCCGGCCGCGCCTCCAGTTCCTTCGCGGACAGCGCGTTCTTCCGCGGCGCGGGCGACGCCGACAGCAGCGTGTACTTGGCCTGCCATCCCGGGGTCGTCGTCAGCTTGATGAACTCCCAGACCAGGCGCTTCTTCTCGCCGTCCAGCTTCGCCGGGATGTGCAGGCTGTTGCTCGTGCCGCCGGGAACGACGGAGAACGGCAGCATCCCCATCTTGAGGTTCGCCCGGTTGGCTTCGGGGGCCTTCTTCAGCGCCGCGGCGACCCACGGCCCGTCGCGCAGCATCGCGACCTTGCCGTCGACGAACAGCTGGCGCGCCTGCTCGCTCGACGTGCCCTTCGGCGCGTTCTTCACCGCCGCGCGGAACTTGTCGACCGCCTTGATCACGGCCGGGTCCGTCAGGTTGTACTGGCCATTCCTGAACAGGCTGGCGCCCTCGCCCGTCACCCAGCTCGCGATCTCGACGAAGAGGTTGGGGTGCTCGGTTGTCGGCGCGCCGTAGCCGAACACGCCGGCCTTGGCGTCGGTCGTCGCCGCGATCGCCTTCACGAGCTCGTCGCTCGTCTTCGGCACCGCCACCTTCGCGTCGCGCAGCAGCTTCTCGTTGTAGTAGAACATGTTGCCGTAGGCCATCATCAGCACGCCCTGGTACTTGCCCTCGTAGACCAGTTCGTCGTTGAGTCGCGTGTAGGCGGCCTTGATGTCGGTGCCGGCCATCAGGTCGTCGAGCGGCGCGAGCCAGCCCTGGCTCGCGAAGGCGACGAAATTGCGCGACGGCAGGTGCACGATGTCCGGCGGGTTGTTGCCCGCGAAGCGCACCGTCATCTTGTCGAGGAAGTCGCGGAAAGGGATCTGCTGCTTCTTCACGCGCACGCCCGGATGCGCGTCCTCGAACGCCTTGATGAGCTCGGTCCAGTAGTCGCCGAGCCCCGGCTCCTCGGCCTGCCACGTCGGAAAGTCCAGCTCGACGGGCTTCGGCTGCGCCTGCGCGCCCATGCCGAGCAGGGCGCCGGCGGCCAGTACGACCAGTTGCTTCCACATCGCTCGCTCTCCTCCGGCAGGCGCGATCGCCGCCGTCATCGTTTCGTCATCGTCGCGGCCCGGGACGCAGGAACCGCCAGAGTTCCGGGCGCGGCGCGGCGCCGTGCCCGACGTCGTTTCCGACGTGGTAGAACCCCGCCGCGCAGCGCATCGACGCGGTCACGTATTGCAGGTTCCGGTCGAACACCGAGTGCTGGTATTCATGATACGGCACCGCGCCGAGCGCTGCCGTCGCGTGCAGGCTCGCCGCGAGGAAGATCCCGACGCCGACGGTCGCGTGCGGGACCACGAGCGCGCCGTGCGCGGCCGCAAGCCGCGCGATCGCCATGAACTGGCTGACGCCGGTGTGCGCGATCTCGGGCTGGACGATCGCGAGGCCGCTCCGTTCGAGCCGCAGGCGCGCCTCGTGCACGTTGCGCCACTCCTCGCCGGCCGCCACGGGCACGCGGGTCGCGGCACAGACGGCGGCGAGTCCCGCGACGTCCTCGGGCGCGCAGGGCGCCTCGACGAAATACGGCCGCGACGGCGCGAGTTCCGCGATCAGGTCGATCGCCTCCGCCGCCGTGTGCTTCCAGTGCAGGTCGACCATCAGCTTCGCGTCGTCGCCCAACGCCGCGCGCAGCGCGCGCATTTCCGCGACCACGCCGTCGCGCGCGACCGGTGCCGCGTACTTGATCGCGGGAAAGCCGCGCGCGGCGAATTCCTGCGCCAGCGCCACGCGCTCCGCGAGCGTCGCCTTGGGCAGCCCCGAAGCGTAGGCCGGGATCGGCCCGGGCGCCGTGCCGCCCAGGAATTCGCACAGCGACACGCCGGCCTGCCGGGCCGCGAGGTCGTGCAGCGCGATGTCGATGCCCGCCAGCGCGTCGCCGTAATAGCCACCCGAGCCGCCGCGCACGCGCATCAGGTCGTAGAGGTCGTCCCAGATCGCCGCGGCATCGGCCGCACGGCGGCCGGTCACGAACGGCGCCAGCAGGTCGTCGATGATCTCCGTGGTGGCCCCCGGCGCCGCGATGCCGTAGGTCTCGCCCCAGCCCACCGTGCCGTCGGCGGCCGTCGCCTTCACCAGCACCGACATGTCGGTGGCGGGATAGACGGTGCGGTTGCCCTGCCGGACGAAGTAGCCGTTGGCGTTGATCGTCTCGCCGGGGCCGAGGGGGCCGAGGTAGGGCACGTCGCGCGGCAACGAGACGATGCACGTCTCGATCCTGGCAACTGCGGCAGCGGCGACGGCCATCCAGCGTCGGGTCAGTGGATCGCGCGGAGCGGCGGCGCCAGCAGGTCCGCCACCTCCGCGAGCAGTTCGCCGAGCTCGGCGTGGTCGCCGGCGTCCAGCGCGGGGCCCGCCGCGCGCTTGTCGGCGTAGTCGATGATGCCGCGCCGGCGCAGGACCTCCTTGGTCATCGCCATCCGGAACACCGCCTGGAAGTTGAGCAGCGGCAGCATCCGGTTGAAGTGCGCGCGAACGGCGGCGCGATCCCCGGCGCGATGGGCGCGGAACAGCGCCGCATGCAGCTCCGTCAGCTCGCACGCGGGCATCGTGCCGATGGCGCCGCGCGCCAGCTCGTCGGGCAGGTAGCGTCCGCCGGCGCCGCCCAGCACGCCGAGGAGTGTCGACGGCGCGCCCTTGACCAGCGCGCTGATCCGCGCGCCCGACGGCAGCGCCTCTTCCTTGATGTACGCGATCCGCGGGACGGCCGCCGCGACTTCGAGCACCAGCGACACCGGCAGGCCGGCGCCCACGGGTGCCGGTGCGTTCTGCAGCATCACGGGGACGCCCGCGATATCGGCCGCGCGGGCGTAGAAATCGCGCAGGGCCGCGAATGTGGCCAGCGACTTCGGGGCGAGAATCATCACTGCCGCGGCACCCAGGGCAGCCGCCTCGCCGACCACCGCGTCGGACTGTGCCGGGTCGACCACCGAGCCGCCCAGCACCATCGGCACCGCGCCGGCGACGGTCTCGGCGACGACCGCCGCAAGCCGCGAGCGTTCCGGCAGCGTGAGCGACTCGAACTCGCTGGCGACGCCGGGAAACACGACGCCGTCGGCGCCCGCGGCGACGACGTAGCGGACGATCGCGGCGAGGCCCGCCTCGTCGGGCGCCCCGTCGGGCAGGAACGGAGTGGCGAGCACCGGGAAGACGCCCGACAGCGGCGGGACGGCGGACGGCGGCGATTGGCGAACCATGAGGCGTGGCGCTCCCGGAAGGGTCAGGCAGGGGAATCGTCGCGCATTGTGCCGCAGATTGGCGCGCGCGGGCGATGCCGCGCGACCCCCGCTCCGGCAGCGGGCAGGCAACGCCTTATAATCGGCGCGATGGCGTCCCCCTCCTCCGCACCGCCCGCCGCGGCGCTCGCCGCGCACACGCCGATGATGCGCCAGTATCTCGGCGCCAAGGCCCAGCATCCGGACAAGCTGCTGTTCTACCGGATGGGCGACTTCTACGAACTGTTCTACGACGATGCGCAGCGCGCGGCGCGGCTCCTCGACATCACGCTGACGACGCGCGGCCAGTCGGCCGGGTCGCCGATCCCGATGGCCGGCGTGCCGTTCCACGCGGTCGAGGGCTACATCGCCAAGCTGATGCGCCTCGGCGAATCGGTCGCGATCTGCGAGCAGGTCGGCGACCCGGCGACGAGCAAGGGCCCGGTCGAGCGCAAGGTGCTGCGCGTCATCACTCCCGGCACGGTCACCGACGCCAACCTGCTCGACGCCAGGCGCGACAGCCTGCTGGTGGCGGTGAATCCCGGCCGGCATCGCGCCGGCATCGCGTGGCTCAACCTCGCGTCGGGGCAATTCACGCTGGCCGAGGTGCCCGCCGCGGAAGCCGAGGCGGCGGTCGAGCGCCTCGACTGCGCCGAACTGCTGCTGCCGGATGGCGCGGTGTTCGCCGCGCCACGCGGCGGCGCGGTGCCGGTGCGCGCGCTGCCGGCGTGGCGGTTCGACGCGGCGGCGGCGACGCGCGCGCTCGCGCAGCACCTCGGCACCCGCGACCTCGCGGCGTTCGGCGTCGAGGAACTCGAGCTCGCCGTCGGCGCGGCCGGCGCGCTGTTCGACTACGCGTCGGGCACGCAGGTCGCCGCGCTGGCGCACGTCCGCACGCTCGGCGTCGAGAACGCCGGCGAATTCCTGCAGCTCGACGCGGCGACGCGGCGCAACCTCGAGATCACCGCGACGCTGCGCGGCGAGCCGGCGCCCACGCTGCTGTCGCTGTTCGACACCTGCGCCACGGCCGCCGGCAGCCGCCTGCTGCGCCACTGGCTCACGCATCCGCTGCGGGCGCAAGGCGCGGCAGCGGCGCGGCATGCGGCGATCGCGACGTGGCAGGCGCGGCCCGCGGCGCGCCGCGACTTCGCGCGCGAGCTTGCGCAGACGGTGGACATCGAGCGGATCGCCGGCCGCGTCGCCCTCCAGTCGGCACGCCCGCGCGACCTCGCGGGCCTGCGCGACACGCTCGTGCGCCTGCCGGCGCTGCGCGCCGCGCTCGCGGCCGCGGCCGGTGCCGGCGAGGCGCCGCTCCTCGCCACGCTCGCGGCGGCGCTCGACGTCGACCCGCAGTGGGGCGCGCTGCTCGCGGCGGCGATCGCACCGGAACCCGCGGCGCAGGTCAGGGACGGCGGCGTGATCGCCGCCGGGCACGACACGGAGCTGGACGAGCTGCGCGCGATCGACGACCACTGCGGCGAGTTCCTCGTGGCGCTGGAGGCGCGCGAGCGCGAGCGCACCGGCATCGCGAACCTCAAGGTCGAGTACAACCGCGTCCACGGCTTCTACATCGAGGTCACCAACGCCAACACGGCGCGCGTGCCCGACGACTACCGGCGCCGGCAGACGCTGAAGAACGCCGAGCGCTACATCACGCCGGAACTGAAGGCATTCGAGGACAAGGCATTGTCCGCGCAGGAACGCGCGCTGGCGCGGGAAAAGCTGCTGTTCGAGGGCGTCGTCGCCGCGCTGGCGCCGGCGATTCCCGCGCTGCAGGGCGCGGCGGCGGCGCTCGCCGCGCTCGACGTGCTGTCGACGCTGACCGAGCGCGCCGACGCGCTCGACCTCACGCGGCCGGTGTTCGTGCCGGAGACGGGAATGACGGTCCGCGGCGGTCGCCATCCGGTGGTCGAGGCCCAGGTCGAGGCTTACATCCCCAACGACCTCGAGCTGCGGCCCGACCGCCGGCTGCTCGTCGTCACCGGCCCCAACATGGGCGGCAAGTCGACGTACATGCGCCAGGCCGCGGTCATCGCGCTGCTCGCGCACTGCGGGTCGTACGTGCCCGCGGCCAGCGCCGAACTGGGGCCGCTCGACGCGATCTTCACGCGCATCGGCGCGGCCGACGACCTGGCCGGCGGCCGCTCGACGTTCATGGTCGAGATGACCGAAGCCGCGGCGATCCTCAACCGCGCCACGCGGGAGAGCCTCGTGCTGGTCGACGAGATCGGCCGCGGCACGTCGACGTTCGACGGGCTGGCGCTCGCCTGGGCGATCGCGCACCAGCTGGCGGAGAAGAACCGCAGCCTCGCGCTGTTCGCGACCCACTACTTCGAGCTCACCGCGCTGCCGATGGAGATCGAGGGCTGCGCCAACATCCATTTCGACGCGGTGCTGCACGCGAACGGCAGGAACGACGGCATCGTGTTCCTGCACGCGGTTGCCGACGGCCCGGCGAGCCAGAGCTACGGGCTGCAGGTCGCCCGTCTCGCCGGAGTGCCGGCCGAGGCCATACGGCGGGCGAAGGCCTATCTCGCGCGGATCGACCGGTTCAGCGCGGGCGGCGGGCCGCAGGCGGACCTGTTCGCCGCGCCCGGCGCCGGCATGCCGGATGCGGCGGCGCATGCCGCCGCGGAGGACGCCGCGGCCGCCGCGACGAATCGCGTGCTGGCGGCGCAGCTCGCCGCGCTCGATCCGGATGCGATGACGCCGCGCGAAGCGCTGGCGGCGCTCTACGAACTGAAGCGCGCGCAACCTGATCCGTAGCCCGGGTTGAGAATGCGAAACCCGGGTGGAACGCGCCCGTTTGCGCATCCCCCCGGGTTTCGCCTTCGCTCAACGCCGGGCTACGCGCCCCGGCGACGGATGCGGGACGCGGGTCAGTGGTGGTGGCCGTGCGCGCCGTGCACGTGGCCGTGCGAGACCTCTTCCGCCGTCGCGGGGCGCACGTCGACGATGCGGCACTCGAAGCGCACGCGCTTGCCCGCCCAGGCGTGGTTGCCGTCCAGCACGACCTTGCCGTCGGCGATGTCCGTCACCGTGAACACGATGCCCTGGCCTTCGTCGTCGTCGCCGGCATGGGCCTCGAACATCATCCCCATCTCGACGTCGGCCGGCAGGCTTTCCAGCGGCTCGATCTTGACGAGCTCGGCATCGTACTCGCCGAACGCGTCGGCGGGCTCCAGCGTCACCGAGACCGCCTCGCCGGCCTTCTTGTGCGAAAGCGCCTCCTCGAGCTTCGGCGGGATCGCGGAGAATCCGCCGTGCAGGTAGACGATCGGCTCCGTCGTCGATTCGAGCAGCGTGTTGTCGGCATCGAAGAGTTCGAAGTTCAGCGTGACGACGGTATTGGCAAAGATGTTCATCGGGGTCTCGACACCGCAATTGGAAGGACCAGTCGACGCGCGCTCGGTGCGGTAGCGGCTGCGGACAAGGGGGCACATTGTAGCGCAGCGGCTGTCCTATAATCGGAACATGAAGAACGACGCCCCACCTGCGGCCAGCGCCGCGACACCGCCGCCGGCCGCCGGCACCCGGACGCTGCTGGGGGGGCGCGGCGTCGCGACGTTCCTGCGGAAATGCTGGCACAAGGAGGCGCTGCTGGTGCGCGCGGCGCTGCCCGGGTTCACCGGCCCGTTCGACGCCGAACGCCTGTTCGCGCTCGCGGCGCGCGACGACGTCGAGTCACGGCTCGTCGTCCGCGAGGGCTCGCGCTGGACGTTCGAGCAAGGCCCGTTCTCGCGCGCCGACCGGAAGGCGCTGCCGACGCGCAACTGGACGCTGCTGGTCCAGGGCGTCAACCTGCACGCGCCGGAAGGCGACCGGCTGCTGCGGCGGTTCTCGTTCCTGCCCTACGCCCGCCTCGACGACCTGATGGTGAGCTACGCGGCGCCGGGGGGCGGCGTCGGGCCGCACTTCGACTCGTACGACGTGTTCCTGCTGCAGGGCTTCGGGCGCCGCCGCTGGCGCTACGGCCGGCAGGACGACCTGGCGCTGAAGCCGCGGCTGCCGGTGAAGATCCTCGCCCGCTTCACGCCGGAGCACGACGCCACGCTCGAAGGCGGCGACATGCTGTACCTGCCGCCCCAGTACGCGCACGACGGCGTCGCGATCGACGCGTGCACCACGTACTCGATCGGCTTCCGCGCCGCCGCCACGACCGAGATGGCCACCGCGTTCGTCGATTACCTGCGCGACCGGCTCGACCTGCCCGGCCGCTACGCCGACCCGGACCTGGCGCCGACGCGCACGCCCGCGCGCATCGGCGCGGCGATGCGCCGGCAGTGCGCGAAATCACTCGGCGATATCCGCTGGGACGAGGCCATGGTGGCACGCTTCCTCGGCTGCTGGCTGTCCGAGCCGAAGCCCTCCGTGTTCTTCGATCCGCCGCACCCGTGCCTGTCGCGGGCGGCATTCGCGAAGGCAGCCGCGAAGCATGGCGTACGGCTCGACCTGCGCACGCAGATGCTGTATGACGACGGCCACCTGTACGTCAACGGCGCGGCGCAGGCGTGGCCGGCGACCGACGCGAAGGCGCTGGCGCGGCTCGCCGATGTGCGCCTTCTCTCGCCGGCCGAGGTGGCGGCGCTCGCGGCCCCCACGATCGCCCTGCTGCATGGCTGGTACAGCGATGGTTTCGTCCACGCCGGCAGATGACGCGCCGGCGCCGCCGGCGCCCGGGCTGCACCACATCGACGGCATTGCCGCGCAGGCCGCCGCCATCGACACGCTGGCCGGCCTCGCCCGACGGACGATCCGGGTGTTCGACGTCGACCTGTCGGGATCGGGCTGGAACCGGCCGGAACGCGCGGAGCGCCTGTCGACCTTCGTGCGCGGCGCGCGCGACGCGCGGCTCGACATCATCCTGCACGACACCCGCTGGTACGAGAGCCAGTGCGCGCGCCTCGTGGCGCTGCAGCGCCACTTCAGCACCGCGATCACCGTCCGCCGGACCGGGGCGGCCTCGGCCGGCATGATGGACCCGCTCGTGATTGTCGACGGCCGGCACTACCTGCATCGCTTCCACATCGACCACGCCCGCGCCGTGCTGGGGATCGAGCACCCCCAGGGCGCGAAGCCCCTGCTGCTGCGTTTCGACGAGATATGGGCCGCCGGCGAACCTGGCGTGGCCGGATCGGTGCTGGGCCTCTGAAGCCCGTGCGGAAGGCCGCCTGCCGGCACGCGTAGCACCGCGCCGGCGCGGGCGGTGTGACGGGTTTGCACCAAAATGCACCCGGGACGTGTAGCGGCGCACCACACCTTTGAATTGGTTGAGATTTGTGATAACATTCGCGCCTCGGTTGCAACGCATCAGGCGCACGCGTTGCCAAGGACAAGCCGGCAGTCGCGGCGACCGATCGCGCAACTTCACTCATTCAGATACTTAGGGACCTCTACAAATGAACAAGACCATCTTCGCCGCCATCATTCTGGCCCTGGCCGTCTCGGCCTGTAGCGAACAGAAGCCCGCCGCGCCGGCCGCCGCCGTCGTCGACGCTGCCAAGGCCGCCGCCGACAAGGCCGCCGACGCCGCGAAGGAAGCCGCAGCGAAGGCTGCCGACGCGACCAAGGATGCCGCCGGCAAGGCCGTCGATGCGACCAAGGACGCTGCCGCCACGGCCGCCGACGCGACCAAGGATGCCGCCGGCAAGGCTGTCGACGCCGCCAAGGCCGCCGCCACGCCGGCGCCCGCTGCTGCCCCGGCCGCCGCACCCGCCGCTGCTCCGGCCGCCGCGCCGAAGTCGTAATTCGCGATTGCCATCGCCGTCACTGACGGCGATGCAAGCAAAAGGCCGACCCTCGGGTCGGCCTTTTGCTTGGTCGTGGGGCTATGCGCCTGTAGCCCGGGTTGAGCGAAAGCGAAACCCGGGCTACGGCGTCCAAAGAATCGCAACCGTGGTCGGACGTCAGAGGGGCGCGCCGATGCGCCGCGCCACCTCGCGATACTGCTCAATGACGCTGCCGAGGTCGCGCCGGAAGCGATCCTTGTCCATCTTTTCGCCGGTCTTCGCGTCCCACAACCGGCAGCCGTCGGGCGTGAACTCGTCGCCCAGCACCAGCGGACCGGAGAGGTCGTCGGTGGGGTGGCCGAATTCCAGCTTGTAGTCGACGAGGTCGATGCCGGCGTCGGCGAACAGCGGCTTCAGCACCGCGTTGACCTTGTGTGTCAGCGCCTTCATCTCCGCGATCTCGCCGGCCGTGGCCCAGCCCAGGATCCGGATGTGGTCGTCGTTGACCAGCGGGTCGTGCAGCGCGTCGCTCTTCAGGAAGAACTCGAACAGCGGCTCGGCCAGCCGGGTGCCCTCGGCGATGCCGTAGCGCTTGGCCATCGAGCCGGCGCAGATGTTGCGCACGACGCATTCGACGGGGAGCATCTTCATGGCCTTCACCACCGAGTCGCGGTCACCCTGCAGGCCGATGAAATGCGTGGGGATGCCCGCCGCCGCGAGCTTGCCCATCACATAGGCGTTGATCTTGTTGTTGGTCTCGCCCTTCTGCGGCAGTTGCGCGAGCTTGACGCCGTCGAATGCGGAGACGTCGTCGCGGTAGTGCATCAGCAGCCGGTGCGGATCGTCGGTGGCGTAGACGGTCTTGGCCTTGCCCCGGTAGAGCTCCTGTCGCTTTTCCATGCTGGATCCCCGTGTCGGACGACGATGTCGTCATTGTGCCTCGGCCACGCTGCCGGCGGCGGCCGAGGGGTGCGTAATCCGCGCTGCGGCGTCCTAGGCGATGTCCCGCCAGGCGAAGCCCGCGGACTGGTCCGCGATGCCGATCCAGTCCTCGGAGCATTCCAGCGCCCGGGCGAGCGCCGCCCGCGCCAGCGCCTGCGTGTTGTTGTGCTGCGACAGGTGCGCCGCGATGATGTGCTGCAGCCGGCCGGTGTCGATCCGCGCGAGGAGGTCCGCCGCGGCCTCGTTGTCGAGGTGCCCGAACGGCCCGGCGATCCGCTGCTTCAGCGGGTACGGGTAGGCGCTGTTCGCCAGCAGGTCGCGGTCGTGGTTGCACTCCAGCACCAGCGCGTCGCAGCCGGCGAGGCTCGCCTCGACGTAGGGCGTCGACGCGCCGATATCGGTCAGCACGCCCAGCCGGACCGCGCCGTCGCCGATCACGAACTGCACCGGCTCGCGCGCGTCGTGCGGCACCGGGAACGGGCGGATCTCCAGCGCGCCGATCGCGAACGCATCGTGGCTGTCGAAGCCGAAGCAGCCTTCCATCCCCTCGATCCGCGCCGCCACCGCCGACAGCGTGCCGAAGGTCGCCCACACCGGAATCCGGTGGCGCGTCGCGAACGCCCGCACGCCGCCGACGTGGTCGGAATGCTCGTGGGTGACGAGGATGGCGTCGAGCGATTCCGGAAGGAGCCCGAGGCGCGCGAGCCGCGTCGCGGTGTCGCGGACGCCGAACCCGCAGTCGATCATCACCCGCGTGTCGCCGGATTCGACGACGAGGCCGTTGCCCTCGCTGCCGCTGCCCAGGGACGCGAAGCGCACGGGCGGGCGCCGTCAGCCGCGCCGCGGCGCGGACGCGGGGCGAAGCGAACCTGCGGCCATTATTTCAGCTGGTCCTTGAGGAGGGCCAGGATCTTCTCGCCGGTGACCGTCTTGTCGGGCACGCCGTTCGGATCCTGCACGGTCACGAGCGTCGGCGGCGCCGAATCGGCGACGAAGATCCGGTACTGCTCGGGCTTCTCGGCGGTGTCCTTCCAGAACATCAGCTTCGACATGAAGCTCGTGTCCTTGACCGTCGAGTCCGGATCCGAGTAGCGGACGAAGTAATAGCCCTTCGACCGGTCGCGGTCGACGACGGTGAAGCCGACGCGGTCGAGCCCCAGCCCGACGCGGCGCCAGACGCGATCGAAGGTATCGTCGACGTAGAGTCGCGACGTGCCGTCGGGCGCCTTGTCGATGCGCGCTTTCTCGGGCGCGGCGGGCGACAGCGCCACCTGCACCGCCTGCGCCGCCTGCAGGTCCGACGTGCCGAATTTCACCATCAGCCGGGTCAGGAACTCGATCTCGATGCTGGGGTTGGGCGGCATCACCGCCCACGCGAACGCGGCCGGCGAGACGTTGTCGATCTTGGTCGTGGGCACCTGCTCCATCCGACGCTGGGCGATGTAGATCTCCATCGTGCCGGGCTCGGTGCCGCGCTCGACCCGGGTGCGGAACTTGTCCCGCTTGTACGTCGAGTAGAACACGTCGGCGAACTTGCCGATCGACTGCCGCAGGAAGTCGGGCGGCAGCTCGGCGCGGTTCTCGGCCCAGTCCGTCTCCATGAGGCCGAACTGCGGCTGCTCGATGGCGAGCGCGAAGCCGTTGTCGATCCAGAACTGGCGCGTGGTGTTCCACACCTGCTCGGGCGTCGCGCGCACCACCAGCCAGCGCTCGTTGCCCGCGCGCATGATCCGCGCATCGGCGTTGGCATTGGGCGCGATGTCGCCGCCGGACTTCGGCCGCGTCGCGTCCCGGGCGGCGATGCCGGAGGCCGTCGTCACGTTGTAGCGATCGTCGTACTGCGGCGTGGTCAGGTCGGGCGGAATTTCCAGCGACGGCGCGGAGGAGACGGACTTGTAGTCGATCTTCTTCGACAAGGGCCCGGTGAGCGACTCGCAGCCGCTGAGCGCCAGCGCGGCGACGGCCATGGCGAGCGCAGCGACCAGGGCACGGAAGGACGGGAGATTGGGGACAGCGGGCATGTGCAACACCTTGATGGTCATCCGAGGCAACCCGCGTCGCGCAGCGCGGCGCGGACCGTCTCGTGGTACTGCGGCGACAGCGGCAGCAACGGCAGCCGCAACGCGTTCTGGATGAGGCCCATTTCCGCCAGCGCCCACTTGACGGGCGTCGGATTGGGTTCGACGAAGAGCTTGCGGTGCAGCGGCAGCAGCCGGTCGTTGCAGGCGCGCGCCGTGGCGAAGTCGCCGGCCAGCGCAGCCCGGCACATCTCGCTCATCAGCGCCGGCGCGACGTTGGCGGTGACCGAGATCACGCCGTGGCCGCCCATGAACATGAGAGGCAGCGCCGTGATGTCCTCGCCGCTGTACACCGCGAAGTCCCTCTTGCCTCCGACCGCGAGCGCGCGCAGGAGTTCGCTGCCGCGGCCGAGGTCGGCGGTGGCGTCCTTGATCCCGATGATCCCCGGCACGTCGGCAAGCCGCAGCGTGGCCTCGAGGCCGAGGTCGGCGACGGTGCGGCCCGGCACGTTGTAGAGGATCAGCGGCAGGTCGACCTTCTCGGCGATCGTGCGGAAGTGCCGGTAGAGGCCTTCCTGCGTCGGCTTGTTGTAGTACGGGACAACCGACAGGCAGGTGTGCGCGCCGGCTTCCTTGGCGAAGGCCGTGAGCGCGACGGCCTCGGCGGTCGAGTTGGCGCCGGTGCCGGCGATGACGGGCACGCGGCCGCGGGCCTGCTCCACGGCCGTCCGGATCAGCAGGCAGTGCTCGTCGACGTCGACCGTCGGCGATTCGCCGGTGGTGCCGACGATGACGATGCCCGCGGTTCCGCCGGCCACATGGAAGTCGATCAGCCGGCCAAGCGCGGGGAGATCGAGCGCGCCGTCCTGCTGCATTGGCGTCGCGATGGCGACGAGGCTACCGGTCAACATGGAAGAAGCGCCATGAAAAGGAACGATTTTACCCCATTCGCCCAGGTCGGGCCGGTCCGGCGTCGGCGGCGGTCACGGCAGGGGTGGCGGCGCCGGCAACGGCGCCGGCCCCGGCCGGCCCCGGCCGACCGCCGCCAGCCGCTGGACGACGGCGCTGCGATCGCCGCCGGCCACGAGGCCCTGCTCGAACGCGACGACGTCGATGCGGCCGGCCGCCACCGCGAGCAACTCGTCCGGGGCGAGCAGGAAGTCCGGGTTCGCCGGGCGCCCGTAGGCCTCGTTGCCGCGCGCGAACGTCTCGTAGAGCAGCACGCCGTCGTCCGCCAGCGCCGCGAGGATCGGAGCGAACAGCGGCCGGTGCAGGTAGTTGACGACCACGATGGCGTCGAAGCGCTCGCCCGCGAGCGGCCAGCCGCCGGCCTCGAGGTCGAGCGCGCGGGTCTCGATGGCGGGGACGTCCGCCATTGCCGCCAGCGCGACGGGGTCGCGGTCGACGGCGACGACGCGGCAGCCGCGGGCGGCAAAGTGCCGCGCGTGGCGGCCCCGGCCGCAGGCCAGGTCGAGCACGCGCGCGCCGGGGGGAACGAGGGGCGCGAAGCGGTGGATCCACGCCGAGGCCGGCGGGGGGGCTGCGGCGGGCAAGGCGGTCATCTCGGTCAGCCTCGTGGTTGCCGCCGGCTGGCGGCGGGGACGATGGGAGTCGCGTCGGGGGGCGGCGGCACGCCTTCCGGGGGCCGCGCCAGCGCCCCGCCGCAGCCCCGGTCTCGATGTCGCCGAACCGATGCCAAAGATTACGCAATTTCCCGCCCAGCATGGGAAAATTCGCCCCATGCAAGACATTCCTCCCGTGATCGAGATCGCGATCGGCGCGCTGCTGCTGGTCGCGTCGACGCTGGTGCACGGCGTCGGGATGGTGTTCGTCCAGCGGCAGTTCGAGCAGTACTGGCCAGGACGGCGCGCAGCCCATTCGCACCGGCAGTTCATCTTTTCCTACCTGGTGCTGCTGATGCTCGCCACCCACCTCGTCGAGGTGCTGCTCTGGGCGGGGACGCTGATGAGCGTCGGCGCGATCCCCGGCCTGCGGGATGCGTTCTACTACGCGGCCGTCACCTACACGACGCTGGGCTACGAGGACGTGAAGATGCCCTTCGACTGGCGGCTCCTTTCGCCGATCATGGCGATGTCCGGCATGTTCGCCTTCGGCTGGACCACCGGCGTGCTGGTGAGCCTCGTCGCGCAGGCGCGCGCCGAGAAGAGCGTCTGACGGGCGGCGCCGGGCGGCGCGGCGCGCCGCCCCCCGGAAGGGCGGCGCCCATTGCCGCCGGCACCGGCGACGCGGCGTGTCAGCCCTTCGCGAACGCGAGCTTTCCGCCCGCCGCCCCCACCTTGACGGTGTCCCCGGCGCCGTACTTGCCGCCCAGGATGTCCTTCGCCAGCGGGTTCTCGATCTCCTGCTGGATCGCGCGCTTCAGCGGCCGCGCGCCGTACACCGGGTCGAACCCCGCCTCCGCGACGATCTTCAGCGCCGCGTCGGAGACCGACAGCCCGATCTCCATCTTCGCGAGGCGCGCCGCCAGCGACTTCAACTGGATGCCGGCGATCGCCGCGATGTTGGTCTCGGACAGCGCGTGGAACACGACGATCTCGTCGATCCGGTTGACGAACTCCGGCCGGAACGCGGTCTTCACCTCGGCCATCACCGCGAGCTTGATCACGCCGTAGTCGTTGCCCGACATCTGCTGGATCATCTGCGAGCCCAGGTTCGACGTCATCACGATCACCGTGTTCTTGAAGTCGACCGTGCGCCCCTGGCCGTCGGTCATCCGGCCGTCGTCCAGCACCTGCAGCAGCACATTGAACACGTCGGGGTGCGCCTTCTCGACTTCATCGAGCAGGATCACGCTGTACGGCTTGCGCCGCACCGCTTCGGTCAGGTGGCCGCCCTCCTCGTAGCCGACGTACCCCGGCGGCGCGCCGATCAGGCGGGCCACCGAATGCTTCTCCATGAACTCGGACATGTCGACGCGGATCAGGTGCTGCTCCGAATCGAACATGAACTCCGCCAGCGCCTTGCACAGCTCCGTCTTGCCGACGCCGGTGGGCCCCAGGAACAGGAAGGAGCCGTAGGGCCGGTTCGGGTCGGACAGGCCCGAGCGCGAGCGCCGGATGGCGTCCGAGACGAGGCGCACCGCCTCGTTCTGGCCCACGACGCGCGCGTGCAGCGCGTCTTCCATGTGCAGCAGCTTGTCGCGCTCGCCCTGCATCATCTTCGACACCGGGATGCCGGTGGCGCGCGAAACGACCTCGGCGATCTCCTCGGCGCCGACCTGCGTGCGCAGCAGCTGCGGGTGCTTCGCCTGCTCGGCGTCGCGCTTCCGGTCCGCCTTGTTGAGCTGCGCCTCGAGCTGCGGCAGCTTGCCGTACTGGAGCTCGCTCATCTTCTGCCAGTCGCCGCGGCGCTTCGCCTCCTCCATCTGGAGCTTGATCTTGTCGATCTCCTCCATGATGTGCTGCGAGCCGGCGACCTGCGCCTTCTCGGCGCGCCACACCTCGTCCAGGTCGGCGTACTCGCGCTCGAGCTTGGCGATCTCGGCCTCGATCAGGTCGAGCCGCTTCCTCGAGGCCTCGTCCTTCTCCTTCTTCACCGCCTCGCGCTCGATCTTCAGCTGGATCAGCCGGCGGTCGAGCTTGTCCATCGACTCGGGCTTCGAGTCGATCTCCATCCGGATGCGCGCCGCCGCCTCGTCGATCAGGTCGATCGCCTTGTCGGGGAGGAAGCGGTCGGTGATGTAGCGGTGCGACAACTCGGCCGCGGCGACGATCGCAGGGTCGGTGATCTCGACGCCGTGGTGGATCTCGTAGCGCTCCTGCAGCCCGCGCAGGATCGCGATGGTGCTCTCGACGCTCGGCTCGTCGACGAGCACCTTCTGGAAGCGGCGCTCCAGCGCGGCATCCTTCTCGACGTACTTCCGGTACTCGTCGAGCGTGGTCGCGCCGACGCAGTGCAACTCGCCGCGCGCCAGCGCCGGCTTCAGCATGTTGCCGGCATCCATCGCACCCTCGGCCTTGCCGGCGCCGACCATCGTGTGCAGCTCGTCGATGAAGACGATCGTCTTGCCGGCGTCGGCGGCGATGTCCTTCAGCACGGCCTTGAGCCGCTCCTCGAACTCGCCGCGGTACTTGGCACCCGCCAGCAGCATCGCCATGTCGAGCGACAGCACGCGCTTGTCCTTCAGGGTCTCGGGCACCTCGCCGTTGACGATGCGCTGGGCGAGTCCCTCGACGATCGCGGTCTTGCCCACGCCCGGCTCGCCGATCAGCACCGGGTTGTTCTTGGTGCGCCGCTGCAGGATCTGGATCGTGCGCCGGATCTCGTCGTCGCGGCCGATGACGGGGTCGAGCTTGCCTTCGCGGGCGCGCTCGGTGAGGTCGATCGTGTATTTCTTGAGCGCCTCGCGCTGCCCTTCCGCCTCCTGCGAGTCGACGCTGCCGCTGCCCCGCACGGCCTCCACGGCGCCTTCGAGCGCCTTCTTCGTCAGCCCCTGCTCCTTGAGCAGGCGGCCGGTGTCGCCCTTGTCGTCGGCGAGCGCCAGCAGGAACAGCTCGCTGGCGATGAACTGGTCGCCGCGCTTGGTACCCTCCTTGTCCGTCAGGTTCAGGAGCCGCGTGAGGTCGCGCGACACGGTGATCTCGCCCCCCTGCCCCTCGACCTTCGGCAGGTTGGCGATCGACTGCGCCAGCGCGGTCTTGAGGCGCGGCACGGCGACGCCGGCGCGGGAGAGCAGCGACGCGGTGCCGCCGTCCTCCTGGTTCAGCAATGCCAGCAGCAGGTGCTGCGGCTCGATGTAGCCGTTGTCGGCGGCCAGCGCGGCGCTCTGCGCATCGGCGAGTGCCTGCTGGAACTTGGTGGTGAGCTTGTCGAAGCGCATGAAACCCTCCCGGATTGACCCTAGTCTGGACATGGGGCCGCGGCGACGGCGATTCAAGGGCTTGCGTGCCCTATTCGACCTCGGGACTTCCGCCGGCGCGCGCGTTCGGCCGGTCTGTGCGCCGGCGCACTGGACGGCCGGCACCGCGCCGGGATGATAGGGCGTCATGCCTGCCACGTACCCCGCAGCAACGCATGCAGCCGGCGGCAAGCCGGCCGCGGCGTCCCTGCGCGGCTGGTGGCGCCGGCAGAGCCCGCTCGCGCGCCAGGTCGCCACCGTGCTCGCGATCAAGCTGGCCGGGCTCGCATTCTTCCTGTCGTCGCTGGCCGTGGCCGGGGTGGTGCCGACCGCCGGCTTCGCGCTGTTCCCGTTCGTGCTGCCGTCGTCGACCGACCCGGGCAGCGGGATCACGCTGTGGGACGGCGTGTCCTGCCACCGCACGCTGCCAATCATGTTCTGGGTCGTGCTGCTGTTCCTGCCGCTGGTGATCGCCTACACGGGCTGGGTCTACCGCGTCATGCGGGGGACGGTTACCGTCGCCCACGTCCAGGCCGACAGCCACGGGCTGTACTGACCGGAGCCATTGCTATGTGGTATTTCACCTGGATCCTTGGCGTCGGGCTCGCCCTCGCCTTCGGCATCATCAACGTGATGTGGCTGGAGGCGTCCTACATGTTCGGGGAACTCGACGAAAGCGAGGTTGACGAGCGTTTCGGTGGTCCCGGCAAGCCGGGCTGAAGCAGCCCCCGTGCGTGTTAGGATTCCTCTCTCCGCCACCCGCCTCGCCCATGACCGTTCCCCCTGTACCGCCTGTACCGCCTGAAACCCCGGCCAGGACCGCTTCCCTGCTGCAAGTCGTGGGTGCCGTCTTCTGGAGCTTCTTCGGCATCCGCAAGGGTGACGCGATGTCGCGCGACATGGGGACCATCAAGCCGCTGCATGTGATCGTCGTCGGCGTGGCACTGGCGGCGGTACTGGTCTTCTGCCTGCTGGCGCTCGTCCGGTTCATCCTCCGGGACGTCCACTGACCTCTCCGGGCGCCGCCTCCGGGGCCGCGCCGAGATAACCGCGGACGAACGCGAGGCCGAGCTGCGTCCGGTAGCAGTCGGCGCGCGTCGCCGGCGTGGGCGCTTCGCGTTCCGCCGCCAGTGCCCGTTCCGCCTGCGCTTCGAGCACTGCAATCGGAGTGGCAACCAGCGCCGCCCACGGCTGGCGACGCGGGTGCAAAGCCTCGCAATGGCGGGACGCGGCGCCGCCGCGGGCCACCGCCTGCAGGCGCTCGGCGAGCGTCACCGCGTGGTCGTGCCAGGCGAGCGCCTTCGGCAGGAACGTCGACGGGATGCCGGCGGCCTCCTGCCGGCATCCGAACTCGAAGTCGTCGCCGGCGTCGTGCGCATAGGCCTCGTCGAAGCCGCCCAGCCGGTCGAACGTGGCGCGCCGCAGCGACGTGTTGCCGGCGTAGAAGTAGTGCCGGGGCAGCGAATAGCACGCCGTGTGGAACGCTACGCCGAACAGGTGACCGCTCGCCTCCATCCAGTGCCGGAATGGATCGCGAGCGAGCGACTCCGCGAAGAACGCCGGGCCGATGCCGACGACTTCCGTCGGGACCGACGCCTGGAAGATCCGGTGCGCGCCGACCAGCGTGGGCGCCGGGATGAAGTCGTCCGCGACGAAGATGATGATGTCCGCGCGCGCGGCGCGTGCCCCGGCGTTGTTCGCTGCCGCGCGTCCGGGCGCCGCGGCGGCGACGAGCCGCACGGGCGTGTGCGGGGCGCTCCGCACGTGATCGGCGTAGGCGTCGGCGACCCTCGACCGCGCGCCGTTGTCGACGACCAGCACCTCGAACGCACCCGCAGCGGGCGTCTGCGTCAGGTAGGCGTCGAGCACGCGGCGCATGTCCCCCGCATGCGGATTGACGGCGATGAGGACGGTGGCGTCCATCGGCGGGTTCGATGCGTTTCGTTCGCGGTCAGCGGTCCGGCATTCGCGCCTGGGGCTGCCCGGCGCACTCATTCCGGCGCGTCCGCGCAGAGTTGCGCGATACCGTCGCAGACGCATGCCAGCATCTCGGGCGTGAAGTGCACGACGTTGGCGTTGGCCATCAACTGCGCGAAGTAGCGCGCGCCCCACACGGCGGGTACGGGGGCGAACGGGTTCGCCGGCGCACGCGTCGCCATCGCCGCGCGATGGAAATCGAGCTGCATCGCGCCGGTTTCGACCTGGACGCCCGCCGCGGCCTCGAGGATCGTGTTCCGCTCGTGCATCCGGTACAGATACTGCGGCGACGCGACGAATACGGGCTCGGCCTCGACGCTCGCGCGGAGGCAGAAGTCCCAGTCGTGGGTGTAGCGCAGGTCGCGGAACCCGCCCAGCCGGTCGAACAGAAGCCGGGAGACGAACAGCGCGCCCGACGTGATTGCGCCGTTGGCGGAAAGGAAAGAGGCACCGACAGTGTCGGAGGCGGCGACTGCTGCGATCAGGTCGTGCAGCAGCGTCACGCGCGGCGACGCGGCGCGCGCGCGCACGGCGCCCGCGGCGTCGGTCATCTCCACGCGCGAAAACCCCCATGCGCTGCCGGTGCCGGCGACCGCGTCGACCATCGCCTGGACCCGCGTCGGAGCGAACCGGTCGTCGGAGTTCAGCACGTTGATGAACGGCGCGTCGCACATCGCGACGGCTTCGTTTATCGTCGGCGCGGCGCCGCGGTTGGCGCGCGCCATGAACCGGGCCGGGAAGGGGCTTCGCGCCAGCGCGCGCTCGATCACCGCGACCGAGCCGTCGGTGGAGCCGTCGTCGATGACGACGATCTCGATGTCGCGGTACGTCTGCGCGTAGACCGACTCGAGCGCGGCGTCGATGTAGCCGGCGTGGTCATAGGATGGGATCACGACGCCGACGCGCGGCGCCACCGGGCGCGCGGCCCGCTGCAGTTCCTCGCGATACCGGTCGTAGCCGGCCCAGAGCGCGGCAACCGCCTCGTGGTTGCGTCCGGCGACCACCGACGCCAGCGCGAGGCCGAGATTCTGCCGCACGGCGGGAAGGCGCCAGCTGAACGCGTCGCCGGCACGCCGCAGCAAGTGCATCGCCGCGAGCGAGTCGCCGGCCTGCAGGCAAATCACGCCCAGCATGTGCAGCGCGTCGGCAAGGCCGGGCGCGTCGGCGAGCGCCTCCCGGTAGCGCGCTTCGGCGGCAGCGAGATGCCCGGCCTTGTGCAGCAGGAGGGCCTGCTGCATCGATCCGCCGTGCGCGCCCTCGGCTGGCGCCCCGACGATCGCGTCGGCGTCGCCCGGCGTCCGTACCGCGCCGCAGCAGGCCTTGTACCGCCGGCCGCTGCCGCACGGGCAGGGTGCGTTGCGCGCGGCGGCACGTCCGGCATCGGCGATGGTGGATTCAGCGGATGGCATCGAGTAAGACGGACACTGAGGGACCGGTTCGACCAGCGGCTGCGACGTGGGGCATGCGCGTCGGACCCTGCGCGCAGCGGTGCCACGTTGCGGCCGCGCATCGCCGATCACGCCGCGGTCCCCGCAAATGATAGTTGATCCGGGGCAACAGCACGAATCCGCGGTGCCGCGCGCGGCGTGGACTTTGCTACCATCGCCCGGAATGATCCGCGCCCCGCGACCTCGTCTTCGCCAGCCCAGCCGCCTCGCAGGCGGCGCGCTCGCCGTCGCGGCGCTGGCGCTGGCCGCCTGCGGCGACGGCTCCGATGCGCCGCGCCGGACGCTTCTCCTCCACGCGTGCCAGCTGCCGAGGCTTCCGCTCGCCGCGCAATGCGGCACGCTGACCGTCCCGGAAAACCGCGATGCGCCTGCCGGGCGCACGCTGCAGGTCGCCGTCGCCGTGCTGCCGGCGAACACGCTCTCGCCGCGGCCCGACCCGCTGTTCATCCTCGCCGGCGGCCCCGGCCAGGCCGCGAGCGTGCTCGGGCCGTTCGCCGCGCAGCTCATCGGCATCCGCAAGGACCGCGACATCGTGCTGGTCGACCAGCGCGGCACGGGCCGTTCGTCCCCGCTCGAATGCGCGGCATGGAAACCCGACGACAGCCCCGGTGCGGCGATGGCGCAGGATCCGGTACCGAAGGCCGTCGCCTGCGCGGCGGAACTCGCCGCGGCGGGCTTCGATCCCGCGCAGTACACGACGGCGGCGTACGTCGCCGACCTGGATGCCGTGCGCCGGGCGCTGGGCTACGCGCGGATCAACCTGTGGGGCGGCTCCTACGGCACGCGCGTGGCGCAGGAATACATGCGCCGCCACGGCGCCGCGGTGCGGAGCGCCGTGCTGGACGGCGTCGTGCCGCCGCGCCTCGCCATCAGCCGCGACGCCTGGCCCACGCGCGACGCGGCGCAGGCCGCGGTGCTCGCCGCCTGTGCCGCGTCGACGGCGTGCCGGGCCGCGCACCCGGATCCCGCGGCGGCGCTGGCGGCGATCGCCGCGCGGCTCGGCGCCGACGGCAGCGACATCGTCGTGCCGGACCCGCGCACCGGCCGGCAGGAAACGCAGCGCGTGACCTTCGACCATGTACTGGCGGGCCTGCAGTCGATGCTCTATACGCCGGAACTGCAGAGCCTGCTGCCGGAGGTGATCGCGCGCACCGCGGCGGGGGATTTCGGCCCCCTGTACGCCATCGCCTCCCTCGGCGCCGCCGATCCCGGCGCGCAGGTCAACAGCGCGCTGCACTATTCGGTGAACTGTGCCGACGACGCCGCGCGGCCGGCGGCGTCCGCCGGCGCGGCGGCGCTCGCCTCCCTGCCGACGCGATCGCTCGCCGCGCGCGTGCGCGCGGTGTGCGCCGCGTGGCCGCGCGGGCGCACGCCGGCCGACGCCGTGCAGCCGCTGTCGAGCGACATCCCGGTGCTGCTGCTGTCCGGCGGCCTCGATCCGGTCACGCCGCCCGCCTACGGCGACGAAGTGGCGAAGACGCTGCCGCGGGCGCGGCACGTGGTCGCGCGCGGCTACGGCCACATCGTCTCGCCGCACGCGTGCGGGCCGCGGCTCGTCGCGGCCTTCGTCGACGACCCCGACGCCGCGCGCCTGCCCGCAGGCTGCGTCGGTCATTTCGAGGCGAGCGTGCGGCCGCCGCTGTGGCCCGACGGCCTCGGGGGCGCGCCGTGATCGTCGTCGACCGTCTCACGAAGTCGTTCGGCCGGAACGGCGAGGTGCGCGCCGTCGCCGACGTTTCGTTCACGGCGCCCGACGGCGAGATCACCGGTCTCCTGGGACCGAACGGCGCCGGCAAGACCACGCTGCTGCGGATGCTGGCGACGCTGGTAGTGCCGGACGCCGGCACGGCCACCGTCGACGGGCTCGACGTGACGCGCGACCGCAACGCGGTGCGGCGTCGCATCGGCGTGCTGTCGGACGCGCGTGGCCTCTATGCGCGCCTGTCCGCGCGCGAGAACATCCGCTACTACGGCGCGCTGCACGGCCTTTCCGGCCCTGCGCTCGACGCGCGCGTGGATTCGCTACTCCACACGCTGGGCATCGCCGCAATCGCCGACCGGCCGGCGCAGGGCTACTCGCAGGGCGAGCGGATGAAGGTGGCGATCGCGCGAGCGCTGGTCCACGACCCGGCCGCGATCCTGCTCGACGAGCCGACCAACGGCCTCGACATCATGAGCACGCGCGCGCTGCGCGACCTGCTGCGCGAGTTGCGCGGCGCCGGCAAGTGCCTGCTGTTCTCGTCGCACGTGATGCAGGAAGTCGCCGCGCTGTGCGACCGGATCGTGATCCTCGGCCAGGGCAGCGTCGTCGCCGCGGGCACCGCGGACGAGCTCGTCGCGCAGTCGGCCGCCGCGACGCTGGAGGACGCCTTCGTCGCGCTCCTCGGCGCCGGCGAAGGACTGGCGGCGTGATGAGACCAGCGTGGTGGCGGATCGCGGTCGTCGCGCGGAAGGAACTGCTGGACGCGTCGCGCGACCGGCGCACGCTGCTGGTGACGCTGGTGACCGCGATCGGCGCGGGGCCGCTCCTGCTCCTGCTGGTGCTGAACCTCGTCGCGATGCAGGCCGACCGCGCGCGCGAGATCAGGCTGCCGGTCGCGGGCCGCGAGCACGCGCCCGCGCTGGTCGCGTTCCTCGAACGCCAGCAGGTGACGATCGTGCCCGCGCCCGACGACGTCGACGAGCGAATCCGCGCGGGCGAGCTCGACGTCGCGCTCGAGATCGATCCCGGCTTCGCCGCCGACGTCGCCGCCGGCCGCGCCGCCACCGTGCGCCTCGTCTACGACCGCTCGCGCGATCGCGCGCGGTCGGCGATCGGCGAGGTCGAGGCGCTGCTGCGCGCGTACAACCGCGAATGGGGGCGCGGCCGCCTGCTGCTGCGCGGCATCGCGCCGGTCGTGGGGCAGCCGCTGGAGGTCGACGCGCGCGACCTCGCCACCCCGCAGAGCTCGGGCTCGCTGGTGCTGTTCCTGATCGCGTTCTACGGCCTGTTCGCCGCTGTCGTCGGCGGCATGGCGCCGGCGCTCGACGCGACGGCGGGCGAGCGCGAGCGCGCCTCGCTCGAGCCGCTGCTGATGACGCCGGCGCGGCCCATGGAGCTCGCCGCCGGAAAATGGCTCGCGGTGTGCCTGCAGAACGCGCTGGTGGTGACGGTGACGCTGCTCGGGTTCTACCTCACGCTGCGCTTCGCGCCGCTGCCTGCCGTGGGCATCCCGTTCCTGTTCGGGCTCCCCGAATTCGCGCGCTTCGTCGCGGTGCTGGCGCCGCTCGTGCTGCTGGTGCCGGCGGTTCTTCTGTACGTCGGCTGCCGGGGCCGAAGTTTCAAGGAGGCGCAGTCGAACGTGTCGCTGCTGCTGTTCGCGATCTCGATCATCCCGACGCTGCAGATGTTCCTGCCGCGCAAGGAGCCGGCGTGGCTCCTGTGGATACCGGTGTCGGGGCAATACGCCTTGCTCACGCGCGCGCTGCGCGGCGAGGCGCTGCCGTTGGTCGAACTGCTGCAGTCCTATGCGGTGCCTGCGGTGCTGGCCGCGATTGCGCTGGCGATGGTGGCGCGGCTCTTCGCGCGCGAGTCGCTGCTCGCCGGAAGGTAGGCGGGCCACGCCGTAGCGACCCCCGCTCGCCTGCCCTATCGCATCGCGTAGCCCGGGTTGAGCGCGGGCGAAACCCGGGTGGACGTGGCAATTGCCGCGATTGCCCCGGGTTTCGCTGGCGCTCAACCCGGGCTACGAACTTCGCCCCGCCGCGCGTCGCCGCCGGCGGTCTGGCGCCTATCCCAGTTGCCGGATCACTTCGAGCGGCGGGCGCCGCGCGGTGCCCCGCGTGCCGAGCCAGCCGGCGAGCGTGACGGAGATCGCGCCGCCGAGGACGCCGTAGACCCAGACCATCGGATTCGCGGCGAACGGAATCTGGAACACGCGATCGGAGAGGAAATACCCGACGGCCGTGGCCCCCGCCGCGGCGAGCACGCCGGCGAGCGAGCCCAGCACCAGGAACTCCGCCATCTGCGCCGCATTGAGCGTCGCCTGCGAAGCCCCCAGCGTGCGCAGGATCGCGGCGTCGAAGCTGCGCTCGTCCTGCGTCGCGGCGATCGCCGCCTGCAGCACGAGCAGGCCGCCCAGCAGCGTGAACAGGAACACGAACTCGACCGCCGCGGCGACCTGGTCGATGATCGACTGGATCTGGCGGATGATCTCGCCGACGTCGACCGCGAGCACGTTCGGATACCGCTGGACCAGCGGCGCGAGCCAGCTGCCGGCGGCGCGCTCGGGCACGCGGAGCGCGCCCATGTAGGTTGCCGGCATCGTTTCCAGCACGTCCGGCGGGAACAGCGCGAAGAAGTTCGGTCGGAACGTGTCCCAGCTCACCTTGCGCAGGCTCGTGATCTTCGCCGTGACCGGCGTGCCGGCGACGTCGTAGGTCAGCGCGTCGCCGAGCTTCAGCCCCAGCGTCTCCGCGATGCCGTTCTCCACCGAGATGCCGGCGCCGGGGCCGCGGGCTTCGCCCCACCACGCGCCGGCGACGATGCGGTTGGTCCGCGGCAGCTCGCCGGTCCACGACAGGTTGAACTCGCGCTCGGCGAGCCTGCGCGCGCGTTCCTCGCCGAATCTGCGCGTGTCGAGCGGCGTGCCGTTCACCGCGGTGAGGCGCCCGCGCACCATCGGATAGAGCGGCATCGCGACGCCCGTCTCGTGCGCGACTAGCGCGCGCACGCCGTCGACCTGGTCGGGCAGCACGTTGATCAGGAACTGGTTCGGCGCGTCGGGCGGCAGGCTCGCCCGCCAGTTCTGCAGCAGGTCGCCGCGCACGGTGGTGAGGAGCAGGAGCGCCATCAGGCCCAGCGCCAGCGCGCCGATCTGCAGCGACGAAGCGAGCGGCCGGCGGCGCAGGTTGGCGAGCCCGAAGCGCCACGTCACGCCGCGCTGCGGCAGGCGCTTCAGCAGCGCGATGAGCGCCCACGCCGACAGCGCCGCGGCGACGAGCAGGCCGGCGATGCCGCCGACCATGATCGCGCCGGTCTTCACGTCCTGCGCCTGGAAGGCGATGAGGAGCGCGATCACCGCCGCGCCCAGCGCATAGGCGACGATGCCGCCGGGACGCGGGCGCGGCAGGTCGCGCCGCAGCACGCGCAGCGGCGGCGCGCCGGCCAGCGCGATCAGCGGCGGCAGCGCGAAGCCGAAGAGCAGCAGCGCGCCGGTGCCGAACGCGCCCGCCGCCGGCAGCAGGCCGGGCGGCGGCAATTCGGCGCTCGACAGCGTGCCGAGCAGCAGCACCAGCATCTGCTGGCCCGCAAGCGCCAGCACCACGCCGATCGCGCTGGCGCCGATGCCCAGCACCGCGAACTGGATCACGAACAGCGCCAGCGTCTGCCTCTCGCCCGCGCCGAGGCAGCGCAGCATCGCCGCCGTGTCGAGGTGCCGGCGCAGATAGCGTGCGGCGGCGAGCGCCACGGCGACGGCGGCGAGGATCACCGCCACCAGCGCCGACAGGCCGAGGAACTGCTCGGCGCGGTCGAGCGTCTGCCGCACCTCGGGGCGGAGGTCGCGGACGGTCTCGAGGCGCTGCCCGGCCTTCAGCTCGCCCTGCGCCCAGCGCGTCCACGCGTCGAGGGCGCCGGTGGCGGCGGCGTCGGCCACCAGCAGCCGGTGCGACGCGCGGTTGCCCGGCTGCAGCAGGTTCGTCGCCGGCACGTCGTCGATGTTGACGAGCAGCCGCGGGCCCATCGCTAGCAGGCCGCTCGTCACCTCGGGCTCGCGGGCCACGATGGCGCCGACGACGAGCGTCGATTCGCCGACCGCGATGCGGTCGCCCTTCTTGACGCCCAGCCGCTGCGCGAGGCGCGCATCGGGCCAGGCTTCGCCGCGCGCAGGGATGCCGCGCACCGCGACGCCGTCGGGCTTCGCCGGGTCCGCCAGCGTGATCGCGCTGCGCAGCGGATAGCCGGCGCCGACGGCCTTCACGTCGGCCAGCACCGCGTTGCCGCCGTCGCCGGGCGCCGCGCGCTGCACCATGCTGTTGAACTTGATGCCCGGCGTCACCGCGAGCCCACGCCGCGCGGCCTCCGCGGCGAACGCCTCCGGCAGCGGCCGGTCCGCGGAGATCATCACGTCGGCGCCGAGCAGCAGGTTGGCCTCGCGGGTCAACCCGGACTTCACGCGATCGGCGAAGAACGCCACGGTGCCCACGCTGGCGACCGCCAGCACCAGCGCCGCGACCAGCACGGTGAGCTCGCCCGCGCGCCAGTCGCGGGCGAGCATGCGCAGCGCGAGGCGCAGCGTCTGGATCTTCACCCTGCGAACTCGGGCATCCGCTCGTCGGCGACGAGGCGCCCGGAGGCGAGCGACAGCCGGCGCGCGCAGCGGCCCGCGATCGCGTTGTCGTGGGTGACGAGCACGAGCGTCGTCGCCTGCTCGCGGTTCAGCCGGAACATGAGGTCGGCCACCTCGGCGCCGGTCGCGGCGTCGAGGTTGCCCGTGGGCTCGTCGGCGAGCAGCAGCTTCGGCTCGCCGGCGAACGCGCGCGCGATCGCGACGCGCTGCTGCTCGCCGCCGGACAGCTGCTTCGGGTAGTGCGTCGTGCGACGGGCGAGGCCCACCTGCGCGAGCCAGTCGCGCGCGCGCGCCGTGGCGTCGGAGGCGCCGGCGAGTTCCAGCGGCAGCATCACGTTCTCGAGCGCGGTGAGCGCGGGCAGCAGCTGGAACGACTGGAACACGAAGCCTAGCAGCCGCTGCCGCAGCGCCGCGCGCGCGTCCTCGTCCTGGCCGGAAAGCGCGATGCCGTCGAGCCAGACGTCGCCGGTGGTCGCGCGATCGAGGCCGGCGAGAAGCCCGAGCAGCGTGGTCTTGCCCGACCCGGACGCGCCGACGATGGCGACCGAAGCCCCGGGCAGGACGTCGAAGCTCACCCGGTCGAGGATGGTGAGCGGGGCCTCGCCGCTGACCACGATCTTCGTGAGGTCGACGGCGCGCAGGACGGGCGGGGACATGGTGGGCAGGTGGGCCGGAGGAGAGGACGGTGGTCGGACCCGCGTTCCGCGGCAACGTTCCGTGGAACGCGAGGGGAACGTTGCGTTCCCGGGGCATTCTAACCTGCCGCTCGCGTCGAACCGGGCGACCCTCTACAATCGCCCCCTTCCCGCCTCCACCGATGCCTTCCCGCCGCCACTTCGTCGCCGCCGCGTTCGCCGCCCTGTCCGCGGCGGCGCTGGCCGCGCCGTCCGTTGCCCAGAAAGTCCCGCCGGTGCTGCTCGTCGTCGGCGACTCGATTTCCGCCGCCTACGGGCTGCCGCCGGGCACCGGCTGGGTGGAACTGCTCGCGGCGCGCCTCAAGGAACGCGGCTATCCGCAGCGCGTCGTCAACGCGAGCATCAGCGGCGACACCACCGCCGGCGGCCGGGCCCGTTTCGCGGCCCTGCTTGCGCAGCACCAGCCGGCGATCGTGGCGATCGAGCTGGGGGGCAACGACGGGCTGCGCGGCGGCACGCTCGCCTCCACGCAGGCCAACCTCGACGCGATGGTCGGCGCCGCGAAAAACGCCGGCGCGAAGGTGCTGCTGGTCGGCATGCAGCTGCCGCCGAATTACGGCGCGGCGTACACGCGGCAATTCGAGGCGCTGTACGCGGCGGTCGCGGCCGCGCACAAGGTGCCGCTGGTGCCGGCGTTCTTCGCCGGGTTCGGCGACCAGAACGAGATGTTCCAGCCCGACCGCATCCACCCGACCGCAGCCGCGCAGCCGAAGCTCCTCGACAACGTCTGGCCGCAGCTCGCGCCGTTCCTCGGGAAGCCGAAATGAGCGCCGACGCAGCGACGGGCGCCGCGAAGGCGGGCCCCGGCGGCGCGATCCAGGTGCGCGACACGCGCATCCCGGTCGCGGCACTCGCCGGCTACCCCGACCGCCTCGACGTGCGCAGCCCGGCCGAGTTCGCGCACGACCACATTCCCGGCGCGCAGAGCCACCCGGTGCTGGACGACGAGCAGCGTGCGCGGATCGGCACGCTGCATGCGCAGGCCAGCGCGTTCGCGGCCAAGCGCGCGGGCGCGGCGCTGGTCGCGCGCAACATCGCGGCGATGCTCGAGACCGCGTTCGCCGACAAGCCGCGCGAATGGACGCCCGTCGTCTACTGCTGGCGCGGCGGCAAGCGCAGCGGCGCGCTGACGCACATCCTCAACGAGATCGGCTGGCGCGCCGTGCAGCTCGACGGCGGCTATCGCGCGTACCGGCGCCACGTCGTCGCGCAGCTCGACACGCTGCCGGCCGCATTCCGCTACGAGGTCATCTGCGGCCTGACCGGCTCGGGCAAGAGCCGGCTCCTCGGCGCGCTGGCGGCGGAAGGCGCGCAGACGCTCGATCTCGAAGGTCTCGCCCGCCATCGCGGATCGCTGCTGGGCGACCTCCCCGACGCGCCGCAACCCTCGCAGAAGGCGTTCGAGACCGCGCTCGTCGCCTGCCTCGAGCGCTTCGATCCGCAGTTGCCCGTCTACGTCGAGTCCGAGAGCAAG
>CALQLA020000061.1 GCA_943331295.2 Bordetella parapertussis
TGCTCGAGCGCGTCGGCCTCGGCCATCGCGTGAAGCACCTGCCGGGCGAGCTGTCGGGCGGCGAGCGGCAGCGCGTCGCGCTCGCCCGGGCGCTGGTGACGCAGCCGAAGTGCGTGCTCGCCGACGAGCCGACCGGCAACCTCGACCGCCGCACCGCCGGCCAGGTGTTCGACCTGATGCTGGAGTTGAACCGCGCCGTGGGGACGAGCCTCGTGATCGTCACGCACGACCCGGAACTCGCGGCCCGCACCGACCGCACGCTGCTGCTCGTCGACGGCGTGCTGCAGGGCGCGTAGGGAGCGCAACCGGGGGCGCCGGGGGGCCGTCAGGCGTAAAGCGGCGGCTCGTCCATCAGCGCGACCTGCTCGCGCAATTCGAGGATGCGGTCCTGCCAGTAGCGCGGCGTGTTGAACCAAGGGAACGCCGCCGGGAACGCCGGGTCGTCCCAGCGCCTTGCGATCCACGCCGAGTAGTGGACGAGGCGCAGCGTGCGCAGCGCCTCGACCAGGAAGAGTTCACGCCGGTCGAACTCGAAGAAATCCTCGTAGCCGGCGAGCACGTCCGAGAGCTGCCTTGTCATGTCTGCGCGCTCGCCGGACAGCAGCATCCACAGGTCCTGCACGGCCGGGCCGGTGCGGCTGTCGTCGAAGTCGACGAAGTGCGGCCCGTCGTCCGTCCACAGCACGTTGCCGGCGTGGCAGTCGCCGTGCAGCCGGAGCGAGGCGACGTCGCCGGCCCGCGCATAGCAGCGCCGGACGCCGTCCAGCGCCTGGTCGACGACACTCTTCCAGGTCGCCTCGAGGTCGGGCGGCAGGAAGCCGTGCGCGAGCAGCCAGTCGCGCGGCTCGAGGCCGAAGCTGTCGATGTCGAGCCCCGGCCGGGCCGCGAACGGGCGCAGCGCGCCGATCGCATGCATGCGCCCGAGGTAGCGGCCGAGCCACTCCAGCGTGTCGGGGTTCTCCAGTTCCGGCGCGCGGCCGCCGCGCTTCGGGTAGACGGCGAACCGGTAACCGCCGGACGCGTGCAGCGTCCGCCCGTCGGCCAGCGCGACGGGTGCTACCGCCGGGATCTCGCGCTCGCAGATCTCGGCGACCAGCGCGTGCTCCTCGAGGATCTGCGCGTCGGACCAGCGCCCGGGCCGGTAGAACTTGGCGACGACGGGCGGCCCGTCCTCCAGCCAGACCTGGTAGACGCGGTTCTCGTAGCTGTTGAGCGCCAGCAGCCGGCCGTCGCCGCGCACGCCGGCGCTCTCGAGCGCGTCGAGGACGCGGTCGGGCGTCAGTCCGGCATAGGGCGGCGGCGCGGCATCGGGCATCGCGCCATTATGCGCGCCGGTCAGTATTCGACGGGAATCGGGTCGAGCGAGCGCCAGAGATACCACGTGGCGACGCTGCGCCAAGGCTGCCACGGCGCCGCGAGGACGCGCATTGCCGCGGCGGGAATCCGCTCGCCGCCCGTGTAGTGCAGCGCGATGCCGCGCTGCAGGCCGATGTCGTCGACGGGGAACACGTCGGGGCGCAGTTCGTGGAAGATCAGGAACATCTCGGCGGTCCAGCGGCCGATGCCCCGGACGTCGCACAGCCGCTCGATCAGCGCCTCGTCGGGCAGGGCGGGCCACTGCCCGGGGTCGAGGGCGCCGGTGACGAAATGGCGCGCGAGGTCGCGGATGTAGCCGGCCTTGCGCTCCGACAGGCCGCAGCGGCGCAGCGTGGGCAGGCGCTTCCTGCCGACCGCGGCGGGGTCGAGCCGCGGCGGCTCGCCGGCGGCCCCGGCCACGGCCGCGAAGCGGTCCCACACCGTCTGCGCCGCCCTGACCGAGATCTGCTGGCCGACGATCGCCCGCGCCAGCGTGGTGAACGCGTCTCCCCGGCGCTGCACGCTGACGTCGGGGTACTCACGGATCAGTCGCCGCATGACCGGGTCGCGGCGGCCGAGCACGCGGGTGGCTTCGTTCCAGTAGTCAGGTTTCATCGGTGCGTGAGGCGGCCCTCGATGGCGGCCGCGAGGACGAAAATGTTACATTACCCGGCTTTTCATTTTGCGGGGCGGCAATGGCGCGGTGGCGAAGGCAAACACGGGTCGGACGGATCGCGGCGCTCGCTGCCGTCCTGGCGCTGGCGCTCTTCGCGGGCCGGGCCGGTGCCGCCGCCGACCCCGCCAAGGTGCTGCGGGTCGCGTTCCCCACCGCCGAGACGGGCTTCGATCCCGTCCGCATTTCCGACATCTACAGCAACACCATCAACGAGGCGATCTTCGAGCGCCTCCTGACCTACGACTACCTCGCGCGCCCGGCGAAGCTCGTGCCGATGGTCGCGGAGGCGATGCCGGAGATTTCCGACAACGGCCGGATCTACGTCTTCAAGCTGAAGAAGGGGATCTACTACACGCCCGACCCCGCGTTCAAGGGCGTCAAGCGGGAGCTGGTGGCCGAGGACTTCGTCTACGCGTTCAAGCGGTTCATGGACCCGAAGAACCGTTCGCCCTACGCCTTCATGATCGAAGGCAAGATCGAGGGGCTGGACGAGCTGGGCGAGGCGGCCAGGAAGTCCGGCAAGTTCGACTACGCGGCCAAGGTCCCTGGGATGCTGGCGGTCGACTCGCACACGCTGCGGTTCCGCCTCAAGAAGAGCGACTACAACTTCCTGTACATCTGCGCCCACGTGCCCTTCGGCGCGATCGCGCGCGAAGTGGTCGAGGCCTACGGCGACGACGTCCAGGCGCACCCGGTCGGCACCGGGCCCTACGTGCTGAAGGCGTGGACGCGCGGGTCGAAGATCGTGCTCGAGGCGAACCCCGGCTACCGCGGCTTCACCTGGGATTTCGCCCCCGTGGACCCGGCCTGGGACGATGCGCTGGTCGCGGCGATGAAGGGCAAGGAGATGCCGCAGATCGGCCGCGTCGAGATCACGATCATCGAGGAGGACCAGTCGCGCTGGCTCGCCTTCAACCAGAAGCAGCTCGACTACCTCGCGCTGCCGGCGACGTTCCGGCCGCAGGCGTTCGGTGCCGACAACAAGCTGAAGCCGGAGTGGACGGAGCAGGGCGTATCGCTGTACCGGGGCATCGAGCCCAGCATCACCTACACGTTCTTCAATTTCCGCGATCCGGTCGTCGGCGGCTTCTCGAAGGAGAAGCTGGCGCTGCGCCGCGCCGTGAACATGGCCTACAACCTGGAGGAGGAGATCAAGGTCATCCGCCGCTACCAGGCCATTCCGCTGGAGATGCCCATCCCCCCGGGGGTGGTCGGATTCGACCCGAACTACCGCGCCGGCGACCGCTACGACCCGCCGCTCGCCAACAAGCTGCTCGACCATTTCGGGTACCGGAAAGGCAGCAACGGCTATCGCACGCTGCCCGACGGCAAGCCGCTGGTGCTGCGGCTCGCGACGGGCACGAGCGCCTCCGACCGCGAGTTCAACGAGCTGTGGAAGAAGTCGATGGACGTCATCGGTGTCCGGATCGAGTTCGACATCGGCAAGTTCTCCGACCACCTGAAGGCGGCGAAGGCGTGCAAGCTGATGATGTGGACTTCGGGCTGGGTTGCCGACTATCCGGACGGCGACAATTTCGTGCAGCTGCTCTACGGCCCAAACACGGGGCAGAGCAACAACGGCTGCTACGAATCCAAGGCCTTCGACGCGTACTACGAGAAGTCCACCACGATGCCGAATTCGCCCGAGCGCAATTTCCTGTTCCTCGAGATGTCCCGGCAGATGGAAGTCGACGGCGCCTGGGGCCTGCACGTCGCGCCCGAGCGCAACCAGCTGATCCGCCCGTGGGTGCTGGGCTACAAGAAGCACCCGATCCTGCACAGCGAGTTCGTCTACCTGGACCTGAAGCCGCGCAGCTGACCCGCGTACCGTCCTCCGCCACCCCTCCCGGAACCCACCATGCGCGCAATGCTTCGCACCCTGAATCGCGGCGCCGTCGTCCTGCTCGCCGCGCTGGCCGCGCTGCCTGCCGTGCCCCCGGCTGCGGCCGCCGACATGAACAAGGTCCTCCGCCACGTGTTTCCCGCGGCCGAGACCGGCTTCGACCCGCAGGCGATCACCGACCTCTACTCCGGCACCGTGGTGCAGGCGGTGTTCGAGACGCTGCTGACCTACGACTACCTCGCGCGCCCGTCGAAGCTTGTCCCGATGGCCGCCGAGGCGCTGCCCGCGATCACCGACAACGGCAAGACGTACACGTTCAGGATCCGCAAGGGCGTCCATTTCGCGCCTGACGCCGCGTTCAACGGGCAGAAGCGCGAGCTCGTCGCCGAGGACTACATCTATTCGCTGAAGCGGCTGATCGACCCGAAGATCCGCTCGCCTTACGCGTTCCTGGTCGAGGGCAAGATCGTCGGCCTGGACGAGCAGGCGGCGGCGGCGAAGGCCGCCGGCAAGTTCGACTACAACGCCAAGGTCGCCGGGCTGGAGGCGGTCGACCGCTACACGCTGCGCATCCGCCTGAAGGAGCCGGACTACGGGATGTCGTACGTGCTGGCGCACGAGCCCACGTCGGCCGTCGCGCGCGAGGTGGTGGAGAAGTACGCGGACGAGGGCGGCCGCATCATGTCGAACCCGGTCGGCACCGGCGCCTACCGCGTCACCAACTGGGTGCGCTCGTCGAAGATCACGCTCGAGGCGAACCCCGAGTACCGCGGCTTCGTGTGGGACTTCAAGGCCGGCAGCGATCCCGACGACGCGCGGATCGTCAAGGAGATGAAGGGCAAGAAGATGCCGCAGATCGGCCGCGTCGAGATCAGCATCATCGAGGAGGACCAGGCGCGGCTCCTCGCCTTCCAGGGCGGCGAGCTCGACATGATGAACATGGAGGGCCCGCTCGCGCCGAACGTGCTCAACGGCGACAAGCTGCGGCCCGAGTTCGCGGCCAGGGGCGTGAAGCTGTCGCGCTTCGTCGACCCCGAGATCACCTACCACTACTGGAACCTGCAGGACCCGGTCGTCGGCGGCCTCTCCAGGGAGAAGATCGCGCTGCGCCGGGCGATGGCGATGGCGTACAACGTCAACGAGGAGATCAAGGTGGTCCGCAACGGGCAGGCGATCGAGGCGCAGTCGCCGATCCCGCCCGGCGTCGTCGGCCACGACCCGGCGTACAAGTCCAGCGTCAAGTACGACCCGGCCGGCGCCAACGCGCTGCTCGACCGCTTCGGCTACAAGAAGGGGCCCGACGGCATGCGCAGCCTGCCCGACGGCAAGCCGTTCACGATCCGCTACGCGTCGCGCCCCGACTCGCTCGGCCGGCAGCAGGACGAGATGTGGAAGAAGGCGTTCGACTCGATCGGCATCCGGATGGAAGTGCAGAAGGACAAGTTCCCGGAGCTCCTCAAGCTCGAGAAGCAGTGCAAGCTGCAGATGCGCACGGCGGCGTGGATCGCCGACTATCCCGACGCCGACAACTTCATGCAGCTGCTCTACAGCAAGAACATCAACCAGAGCAACAACGCCTGCGCGAACATCCCGGAATACGACAAGCTCTACGAGCAGTCGCTCAAGATGCCGGACTCGCCGGCGCGGAACAGGCTCTACGTCGAGATGGCGAAGGTGATCGAGGCCTACGCGCCGTGGCGGCTCGACATCAGCCGCTACCGCAACATGCTCGTGCAGCCCTGGGTGCTGGGATTCAAGAAACACCCGATCCTGCACGCCGAGTGGCAGTACATCGACCTGGGTCCGCGCAAGTGAGCACGCAAGTGAGCACGCAAGTGAGCACGCAAGTGAGCACGCAAGTGAGCGCGCAACCGGGTGGCGCCGGGGTCGGGCCATGACCGCCTACATCATCCGGCGCCTGTGGCAGATGATCCCGACGATGCTCGGGGTGATCCTGCTCGTGTTCGTGCTGTTCAACTGGATCGGCGGCGATCCCGCCTACGTGCTCGCGGGCAAGATCTCGAATCCGGAGCAGATCGAGAACATCCGCCGGCAGCTGGGCGTCGACCAGCCGGCGATCGTGCAGCTCTGGATCTTCATCAAGCAGGTGGTCACCGGCGACTTCGGCGCCTCGTGGAGCACCAACGAGAAGGTGGGCCACATCCTGGCGAGCCGCCTCGGGCCGTCGCTCACGGTGCTGGTGCCGCTCCTGGTGCTGGAGACGCTGATCGCGATCGGGCTGGCGCTTGCCGTCGCCTACGTGCGCGGCTCGCTGACCGACCGGCTGGTGATGATCGTCTGCACGGTCGGGCTGTCGATCTCGATCCTCGTCTACATCATCGTCTTTCAGTACTTCTTCGCCTACAAGCTGGGGTGGTTCCCGGTGCAGGGCTGGGGCAACGGCTTCCTCGAGAACCTGTTCGTCTACGCGTCGCTGCCGATCCTGATCGGGCTCACCGTCAGCATCGCGCCCAACCTGCGGCTCTACCGGACCTTCATCCTTGACGAGATCAACCACGACTACGTGCGCACGGCGCGGGCCAAGGGCCTGTCGGAGAACCGGATCATGTGGATCCACGTGCTGCGCAACGCGTCGATCCCGATCATCACGCACCTCATGTCGGGGCTGCCGGCACTGCTCCTGGGCTCGTTCCTGATCGAGCGCTTCTTCTCGATCCCGGGCATCGGCCGCGAGGTGATCCTCGCCGTCGAGCGCTCGGACTTCCCGGTGATCAAGGCGATCACCGTCTACGTCGCGTTCGCGACGGTCGGCACCAACCTGCTGGCGGACCTGATGTACAAGGCGGTCGACCCGCGGGTGCAGCTCAAATGACGGCCCCGGCGCGCGTGAACGCGGTGGCGCATACCGTATCGCCCGGGTTGTGGGCGCTCGCGTGGCGGCGCCTCAAGTCGGATCACGTGGGGATGGTGTCGCTCGGCATCGTGCTCGCGTTCTTCGTGCTGATGTTCCTGTCGTGGTCCGGCATCGTCGCCCGCGACTGGTCGAAGGAGGCCGGCGTCAACTACGCGCCGCCGTCGTTCATCGGCGCCGACATCGAAGGCGGCACGCCCGCCGCTCCGGCTGGCCCGGCCAGCCCGGCCGGGACATCCGCGGAGACGCCGTCCGCGTACAAGTCGACCGTCGTCGATCCGCTGGCCGACGTGCTGGCGGAGCTGCGCGGCGAGAAGAAGCCCGCCGAGGCCCCGGCCGCCGACGCAGCCGCCGGCGACGGCGGCAAGTCGGTCGACCCGCTGGCCGACGTGATGGCCGACATCAAGGCCGGCGCCGCGAAGGAGGCCGCCAAGGGCGGCGCGCCAGCCGAGGTGGTCGAGGCCCGCGCGCCGACGCTGCCGTTCGGCGGCGACAAGTGGGGCCGCGACGTGCTGAAGAAGACGATCAAGGGCTCGCAGACGTCGATCTTCGTCGGCATCGCCGCCGCGGCGGTCGCGGTGTTCCTCGGCACGCTGTTCGGCGCAGTGGCCGGCTACTACGGCGGCTGGGTCGACGATTTCTTCAACTGGTTCTACAGCGTGTTCAGTTCCATCCCTTACCTGCTGCTGATCCTCGCCGTCGCCGCCGTGCTGCAGCAGAAGGGAATCCTGACGATCATCCTGATCCTCGGCCTCACCGGCTGGACGGGAACGTTCCGGCTGATCCGCGGCGAGTACCTGAAGCACAAGGCGCGCGAATACGTGCAGGCCGCCGACGCGATCGGCGCCTCCAACACGCGCCGGATGTTCGTTCACATCTTCCCGAACGTGAGCCACGTGGTGCTGGTCCAGCTCTCGATCTACGCGGTCGGATTCATCAAGGCCGAGGTGATCCTGTCGTTCCTGGGCTTCGGCGTCCCGGTCGACGTCGTGTCGTGGGGCTCCATGCTGAACGAGGCGCAGAACGAGCTGATCCTGGGCAAGTGGTGGCAGCTCGCCGCCGCCGGCTTCGCGATGGCGCTGCTGGTGACGGCGTTCAGCCTGTTCACCGACGCGCTGCGCGACGCGCTCGATCCCAAGCTGAAGGGGAGGCTGGGCGCATGAATCGCGAAGCGGGAATGAAGGTTTGTGCAGCCCGGGTTGAGCGCAGCGAAACCCGGGTGGGTGCCTCGATGGGCGATTGCCCCGGGTTTCGCGTCGCTCAACGCCGGGCTACGGAAGCCGGGGGGGCGCGATGACTCCGCTCGTCAGCGTCCGCAACCTGAAGGTGGCGTTCCGGATCGACCGGGAGAGCGTGTTCGAGGCGGTCAGGGGCATCAGCTTCGACGTCCCGCAGGACTGCACGGTGGCCCTGGTCGGCGAGTCCGGCAGCGGCAAGTCGGTGACGTCGCTCGCGATCCTCGGCCTGCTGCCGCCGGAGAACTCGATCATCGACGCCGGCAGCGAGGTGATCTTCGGCGGGCGCAACGTGCTGGCGCTGTCGCCGGAGGAGTTGCGCAGGATGCGCGGCGCCGACATCTCGATGATCTTTCAGGAGCCGATGACGTCGCTGAACCCCGTCTTCACCGTCGGGTTCCAGCTGACCGAGGTGCTGCGCCTGCACATGGGGATGAAGCCCGCCGCGGCGCGGAAGCGCGCGATCGAGCTGCTGGACGAGGTGGGCATCCCGGACCCCGAGTACAAGATCAACGCCTTTCCGTCGCAGATGTCGGGCGGGCAGCAGCAGCGCGTGATGATCGCGATGGCGATCGCCTGCGAGCCGAAGCTCCTGATCGCCGACGAGCCGACCACGGCGCTCGACGTCACCATCCAGAAGCAGATCCTCGACCTCATCGGCGCGCTGCAGAAGAAGCGCCGGATGTCGGTGCTGTTCATCACCCACGACCTCGCGGTGGTGGGCGAGATCGCCGACTACGTGGTCGTGATGAAGAACGGCGAGATCCGCGAGCAGGGGTCGGCGAAGGACGTGTTCGAGTCGCCGCAGGACCCCTACACGCAGGCGCTGCTGAAGTGCCGGCCGCATCTCGACCGCCGCCCGGTGCGGCTGCCGGTCATCGACGACTACCTGGAGGGCCGGTCCGCGGGCTCGCGCGACATGTCGGAGCGCGCGCGCGGCGTCGACCCCGGCGACCCGATCGTGCTCGAGGTGAAGAACCTCGGCAAGAGCTTCTATTCGCGCGAGGGCCTGTTCGGCAAGCGGACGTTCGAGGCGGTGAAGAACGTCTCGTTCAAGCTGCCCAAGGGCAAGACGCTGGGACTGGTCGGCGAGTCCGGCTCGGGCAAGACGACGGTCGGGCTCACGCTGATGCGCCTGCACCAGGCGACATCGGGCCAGGCGATCTTCGAGGGCCGCGATCTCCTCGCGATGTCGCCGAAGGAGTTCATGGCGTACAAGCGGCGCATCCAGATCATCTTCCAGAATCCGTACGCGTCGCTCAACCCGCGCTTCATCGTCGGCGAGATCCTGACCGAGCCGATGCAGATCCACGGCATCGGGAGCGGCTCGCAGGAGCGCACCGAGCTCGCGTTCGAGCTGCTGCATCGCGTGGGGCTGCCCGAGGCTTCGTTCTACAAGTACCCGCACGAGTTCTCGGGCGGGCAGCGGCAGCGGATCGCGATCGCGCGCTGCCTGACGATGAAGCCCGACATCCTGATCTGCGACGAGTCGGTGTCGGCGCTCGACGTGTCGGTGCAGGCTCAGGTGCTGAACCTGCTGCAGGACCTGCAGGACGAGTTCAGCCTGTCCTACATCTTCATCTCGCACGACCTCGCCGTGGTCAAGTACATCTCCGACCAGATCATGGTGATGAACAACGGCGAGATCGTCGAGATCGCGAATTCCGACGAGATCTACCGCAATCCGCGCGAGGCCTACACGCAGCGCCTCCTGTCGTCGATCCCGAAGGGCTGGCAGGGCGGCCGCCACCCGGCCGCGTAGGCCGTTTCCGGGTCCGGGTCCAGTTTGCGTAGCCCGGGTTGAGCCGCCAGGCGAAACCCGGGTGGATGCGAAACAGCGCCCGCGCGGGTTTCGCGCGCGCTGCCCGGATTACAGCGTGAACGCCATCTCGGACAGCAGCGCGCCGGGCACCTCGACGCTCGCCAGCGCGCGCTGCCGGTACGTTCCGTTGTCGAGCAGGAATTCCGTCTCGGCGGTGAGCGCCTCGAGGTTCGTGCCCAGCATCCGGTAGATCGTGTCGTCGAAGCGCAGCACGTCGACCGGCGCCTTGATGCGCCCGTCCTCGACCCAGAACGTCGCGAAGCGCGTCATCCCGGTCATCCGGCACGCGTTGCGGTCGGAGAAGTTGAGGTAGTGCAGGTTGCCGACGAAGAGCCCGGTGCCGAGCGCCGCGAGCGCGTCGCGCATGGGCAGGTCGCCGCCGGCCATCGCCAGCGCCTCGGGCGACTCGGCGCCGTTGGCGCCGTTGGACGGCCCGCAGGCAGCGCCGAACTCGAGCGCGGTGCGCGGCGACACCAGCGTGGCCGCGAGCGCGCCACCGTCGATCAGCGGGATGCGCGCCGGCCGCGCGAAGCCGTCGTGCTGGAACGCCGCGGCGACGCCGTCGGCCGTCGCCTCCGCCATGTGGACGCGCGGGTCGAGCGAGAGCCCGCCGCCGGCGGCGTCGCGCATCCGCGACAGCGGGCTCTGCCGGGTCGCATGCGCGCGCGCCGAAAACCCGTCCCAAGACAGCGTCGCCACGATGTCCTCCATCGCGGCGGGCGCGAGGTAGGCGCGATAGCGGCCGGGCGGGAGCGACTTCGCCGGTTGCGCGATGTGCGCGAGCAGGTCCCGTGCCTCGTCCATCTTCGCGACCAGCGACGGCGTGCTCCAGGCGAGGCCGGACAGCGCGCTCTTCACCGCCTTGTCGGTGCGGTGGTAGAGGCTCCAGTTGAGGTTGTAGCACGTGGCCTCGTGCCAGTTGCGCTGGCCCATCGCGTTGGCGAAGCCGCGGTACACGGGGCCGCCGGCGTAGAGGCCCACCAGGTCGAGACCGTCGGCCGCGTTCAGCACCGCCTCGATGATTTCCTCGGCGGGCGGCAGCGGTTCGCCGCGGACGTCGCGGCTGTTCACGATTTCGGTCGCCAGCGCGAGATGCGGGTCGTCCCCGAGGTCGGGCAGCGTCGCGCGCAGTCCCGCGACCGCCGCCGCGACGGCCGCGTGATCGGCGGCGAGGTTGCCCGACAGCGACAGCGTGTGCGTCGCGTGGCGCGCGCCGCGGATCAGGTCGAGGTCGATGTAGCGCTGCGTCACGCTGCCGGGCTGGCGGATCCGCCCGCGGTTCAGCCGGACGAAGTCGGAGGTTTCCGCCGAGAAGCGCGCGGTGTAGTCCTCGCCGGGAGCGAGCAGCGTCGAGAGGCGCGCCGCGAGCTCGTTGAAGTACGCTTCCATCGTCGCCTGTGCGACGGCTCGGTCGAGCGGCACCATCATTCTTCCCCCTCGTCGCCGCCGAACACGTCGACGCCGGAAAACACGCACGCGGGCGTGGCATGGCCCACCCGTATCACCTGCGACGGCTCGCCCTTGCCGCAGTACGGCGAGCCCAGCACCTGCACCGTGTCCGCGTTGCCGACGCGCGCGAGGCTGCGCCAGAAACTGGCGCTGATGCCGCGGTAGTTCGGGTTCCGGACCACGGCACCGAGCTTCCCGTTCTCGATCACGCGGCCGCGCTCGCAGCCGAACTGGAACTTGTTGCGCGAGTCGTCGATCGACCACGAGCAGTTGGTTTCCATCAGCACGCCGTGCTCGATGCCGGCGATCATCTCGTCGATCGTCGCGTCGCCCGGTTCGAGGTTGAGGTTCGCCATGCGGTCGATCGGCGGGCGGTTCCAGTTGTCCGCGCGCACGTTGGCGGTGCCCGGCATCCCGGCGCGCGCCTGCGACAGCGCGCCGCCCAGCGGGCGCTCCAGGATGCCGCCGCGGATCAGGTGGACCTTCTCCGCCCGCGTGCCGTCGTCGTCCCAGCCGTAGCTCGCGAGCTCCTCCGCGCGCGTCGGGTCGAACGTGACGTTGAGGAGGTCCGAGCCGTAGCGGTACGTGCCGAACATGTCCGGCGTGACGAAGCTCGTGCCCGCGAAGTTGCGCTCGTCGCCCAGGATGCGGTCGAGCTCCAGCGGGTGGCCGATCGACTCATGGATCTGCAGGATCATCTGGTCGGGCATCAGCAGCACGTCCATCTTCCCGCTGGGGCAGTTCGGCGCGGCGAGGAGTTCGAGCGCCTCCTCGGCGATCCGCGCGGCGCTGCCGACGAAGCCGAAGCGCCCGAGAATCTCGTCGCCGCCCTGCTGGCAGATGCCGCGGTAGCCGTTGAGCGAGCGCGTCTGCGTGTGGCCGTTGCCGTGCGCGGTGACCGAGATGCCGGGCATCAGGTAGCGGTAGCGCTGGATGATGTCGCCGCCGGTGCTGGTGACGAGCCGGTGCGTCGCGTCGATCACGTCGACGCCCGCGTCCCAGTCGACGATCGCCGGGTCGATCGCCGCCCGGCGCGACTCCTCGGCCAGCAACGCATACCACTCGTGGCGCGAGCGGCGGGGCGCCCCGAGCGACGGCGACGCGTATTCGCCGCGCGGCGCGGGGCGCGGCAGCGCGCCGGCGTCGAGCAGCGCGTAGCGGCCGGTGAAGCGGGCCCATGCGGCGGCGCGCGTGAGCGCCGCGAGGAGACCGGCGCGCGAGGTGTCGCCGGTGGCGGCATAGCCGTAGCCGCCGCCGTCGTAGACGGTCGCCATCGCGCCGCGGTCGGTGCAGAGGGTCAGCGGCAGCGGAACGTTCTTGCGGACGGTGTAGTTCTCGCTGGTTTCCTCGACCAGGCGCACCGACCAGAAATCGGCGCGAAAATCGAGCGAGGAAAGATCGGCGGACGGGGAGCGGTCGGAATCGGGCATCGGGGTCTCGTTGCGCGCGCGGGGAAAGGCGCCGGGCGGCGCGGCAAAAGGTTCGGATTATCGCTCATCCGGCGGGAGCCCCCGCCGGAACGGGCACGGACGGCCCGGGCGGTCAGCCTGCCGGATTGCCGTCCGGCGCGGCCAGCGCATCGAGCGCCGGCCCCACGACCCGGGCGATCCGCCAGTCGGGCAGCACCGTCGCGCCCAGTCCGCGGTAGAACGCGATGGCGTCGGCGTTCCAGTCCAGCACCGACCATTCGAAGCGGCCGCAGCCGCGCTCGACGGCGATCGCCGCGACCGAGCGCAGGAGTGCCCGGGCGCAGCCCCGGCGCCGGAACGCGGGCTGGACGAAAAGATCCTCCAGCCACACCCCGCGCCGCCCGAGAAAGGTCGAGAAGTTGTGGAAAAAAAGTGCGAATCCGGCCGCGGTGCCGCCTTGCCATGCAATCAGCACTTCCGCCGCCGGCCGCGGGCCGAACAGCGCGTCGGCGAGGTCGGCGTCGGTCGCGACGCAGAGGTGCGTCAGCTTTTCGTAGTCGGCCAGCGCCCGGATCAGGCCGGCGATCACCGGCAGGTCCGCGGCGGTCGCGGCGCGGAGTTCGAAACCCGGCGGGACGGGACCGGCGGCGGGGTTCGCCGCGGTGTCGGAGGGGAGCGCCACGTCAGCCGAGCCGCAGGCCGAGGATGGAGAGGTCACGCTCGACGCCGTCCAGCACGGCCACGCGCGGCAGTCGGCCCCAGGTGCCAAAACCGGCCCGCTCGAACAGCGCGATCGACGGCGCGTTGTGCGTGAAGATGAATCCCAGCAGCGTCTCGACGTCGAGGCCGGGCGCGGCCGCCATCGCGTGCGCCAGCAGCGCCTGCGCGACGCCCCGCCGCTGCGCCGCGGGAGCGACGTAGACGGCCACCTCCACCGTGTGGCGATAGGCGGGCCGGCCGTAGAACGACCGCAGGCCCAGCCACCCGTCGACCGGCGACCCGCTGACGCCGTCCGTCACCCAGAGCGGACGGTGCGCCGGATTGAAGTCCCGGAACCAGGGTTCGCGGGACGCCACGGTCACCGGTTCGGTATCCGCGGTCGCCATCCGGCCCGGGATCGCCGCGTTGTAGATCGCGACGATGTCTTCCAGATCATGGGGTTGCGCGTGGCGGATCGGCACAGTTGGCGGATTTGCAACAGTTTTGTGACGCTCATTGTAACAATCGCATAGATTCGTTGCCCGTGCTTTCGCCGCTGCGGTAATGTCTCACTGTCTGCCGGAAGGCGAACAGCACAATTGTTTTCTTGCTTCATCTTATTTGGGGGTCCATTTGATGAATTTTCAGAAAAATAGAGTCGCCGTGGCACTCGCAAGCGCCTTCGGCGTCGGTGCTGCCGCCCTCGTGGCCGGTGTCCCCGCCTTTGCCGCCGACGTAAGAGTCGATGTGACGGGCTCGAACATCAAGCGACTCGAGCAGGAAGGCGCGCTTCCCGTCCAGGTCATCACCCGTGACGACATGGAAAAGCAGGGCATCCAGAGCGCCTCGCAATTGGTCGAGCGCCTGTCCGCCAACTCGTCGATCGGCGGCCTGAACCTGGCCGGCTCGGAAGGCGGCACCAACGTCGGCTATGCGTCGGCGTCGTTGCGCGGCCTGGGCTCGTCCCGCACGCTGGTGCTGATGAACGGCAAGCGCATCGCCAACACGGCGTTCTCCGGCGCGGCCGTCGACATCAACTCGATCCCGATGTCCGGCATCGACCGCGTCGAAATCCTGACCGACGGCGCGTCCGCGATCTACGGCACGGACGCCATCGCCGGCGTCATCAACTTCATCATGCGCAAGGACTTCACGGGCGTCGAGGCCTTTGCATACTACGGCGACACGCAGGACGGCGGCGGTGCCTCGCAGCGCTACAACCTGTCCGGCGGCTGGGGCGACCTCGCCAAGGACAAGTTCAACGTCTACGGCACCATCGACTATTCGAAGATCGACGCGATCGCCGCGGCGCAGCGCGAGTTTTCGAAGACCGCCTACCTGCCGTTCGCCGCGGGCGGCCGCTACGACCGCACGTCGGGCAACAGCATCCCGGGCAACGTGTTCCTGCCCCCGGCAGGGAGCCGCACCAACGGCGTCACCACCAGCCCGGCCAATCCGGCCTGCCTGCCCCCCTACTCGTTCCCGACCGCCGGCAGCCCGCTGCAGTGCCGCTTCGACTTCGCCAGCGTGATCGACATCACGCCGCCGGCGGAATCGCTCAACGCCTACGGCAGCGCGCGCTGGCAGTTCGCGCAGGACCACCAGCTGTTCTTCGACGCGTCGTGGAACAAGACCCAAAGCACGGCCAAGGTCTCGCCGGCGCCGGTCTCGTCCGCGACGATCCTGTCGGGCGACCCGGTGCTGACGATCCCGACGTCGCCGTTCTACCCGACGGCGCTCGCCACGCAGTACGGCGTCAACGGCCAGCCGCTCGAAGTGTTCTGGCGCGGACTCGAGCTCGGGCCCCGCACCGACAAGAACACGATGGAACAGCAGCGCTACGTGCTGGGCGTCGAAGGCGTGGTCAAGGGCTGGGATTACACGGTGTTCGGCAACTGGTCGCAGAGCAAGGCCACCACCTCGTGGCTCGCCGGCTGGGCCAAGGGCTCGGAACTGCTGCCGATCCTCAACAGCGGCGTGGTCAACCTCTTCGGCCTCAACACGCCGGAAGTGGTCAACCTGATGAGCAAGGCGCTGATCACCGGCGACGTGCTGAGCGCCAAGGGCACCACGACCGAAATCACCGCGACCGCGTCGAACGAAGTCTACAAGCTGCCCGCCGGCTCGGTGGCGCTGGCGCTCGGCACGACGTTCCGGCGCGAAGAGTACGTCTACAACTCGTCGACGGCGACGCAGGAAGCCGACGTGCCCGGCCTGGGCGGCTCGATCGCCTCGGTGCCGGAATCGACCCGCAACATCTGGGCGATCTACGGCGAGTTGAACATCCCGATCATAAAGAACCTCGAAGCGAACGTCGCCGTTCGCTACGACGACTACCAGAACGTCGGGAACACGACCAACCCGAAGGTGTCGGTCCGCTGGCAGCCGATCAAGGAACTGCTGCTCCGCGGCTCGGCCGGCACGGGCTTCCGCGCGCCGTCGCTGCCCGAGCTGTACTCGCCGGCGAGCTACGGCGCGACCGGTAGCAACTACGACGATCCGCTGCGCTGCCCGCAGACCAGCAGCCCGCGCGACTGCAACGCGCAGTTCACGACCAAGCTCGGCGGCAACATCGACCTCAAGCCCGAGCGGTCGACGAACTACACGGCCGGCATCGTGCTCGAGCCGGCTCCGGGCCTGTCGGCCGGCGCCGAGTACTTCTACATCAAGATCAAGGACGTCATCGGCACGCCGTCCGAAACGCCGATCTTCGATAACATGGTCGCAGCCGAAGGCGCCGGACTGCTGTTCCGGTATGCGCCCGGCAGCGTCGGCTGTCCCCCGCAGCCGGCGGGCGTGCCCTGCCCGGTCAACTATGGGGTGCAGACCAACTTCAACCTGAACCAGATCACGACCTCGGGCGTCGACCTGAACCTCGCATACCAGCTGCCGAAGCAGAGCTGGGGCAACCTGTCGTTCACGATCCAGGGCACGTACCTGATCCAGTGGGACCAGCAGGAAAAGGGCACCGACACCATCAAGCTGGCCGGCAAGTACGGCGGCGGCGTGGCGTCGACGGTGGCGGGCAACGGTTCGACCGGCGGCTTCCCGCGCTGGAAGCACAACGCCAACATGAGCTACGCCTACGGTCCGTGGCAGGCCAACGTGAACCAGCTGTTCGTCAACGGCTACGAAGACGCGGACGAGACGCGCAACGTCGGCAGCTACAGCATCTGGGGTGTGAACGGCGCCTACACCGGCTTCAAGAACCTGACGCTGACGGTCGGCGTGAAGAACCTGTTCAACACCGATCCGCCGTACACCCGCCAAAGCAATTCGTTCCAGGTGGGCTACGATCCGGCACTCACGGATCCCGCCGGCCGGTTCTGGTGGGGCAGCCTGAAGTACGCGTTCAAGTAAGACGCGGCAGCACTATCAGGGACAGGGGGCCTTTGGGTCCCCTGTTTTTTTTTGCGCTTCCGCCGGATGCATGGCGCCCGGATGCGGGACGCGTTTGCGGTAGAATCCGCGAACTTCGGCCCCCGGTGACGCAATGCCCGCGTCGAGGCCGGCTGCCGGGAACGACAATCAAGGGATGACAATGAAAACTATCGTGGCTGCGGTGTTGTGCGCGCTGCTCGGTTTCGCGGTGCCCGCCGCCGCCGCCGACGACAAGGCTGCCGACGTGACGGACATGCAGGCGGTGCGCAACGCGGTCAAGGCCGACAAGAAGGCGTTCGTGATCGCGACGCTCGCGCTCACGCCGGCCGAGGAGAAGAAGTTCTGGCCGATCTACGACGCGTACCAGCGCAACCTCGACATGACCAACCGCCAGCGCGTCGTGGTGCTCGAAGGGGTCGTCGCGCGCGACAAGCCGATGACCGATCCCTACGCTAAGAACCTCGCCGGCGAATGGCTGCTCGCCGACGAGTCGGAGATGAAGGCGCGCCGGGCGATGCAGAACAAGGTGATGAAGGCGCTGCCGCCGCGCAAGGCAGCGCGCTATGTCCAGCTCGAATCCAAGATCCGGGCCGTGCAGGCCTACGACATCGCGGCAACGATCCCGCTGATCAAATAGCGGTGCCCTGCGCCGGGTGGCGCAGGGCAGGGCGCGCCGCGCCCGGTCCTGCGGTCGCAGCGGCGTTTTCGGAACGGGTGTCGGCTGTCAGCACCTTGAGCGCCGTCTCCGCCGCCGCCACGTCGCGCGGTTCGCGCACGGCGAACACGTCGATGCGGTCGGGAACGATGCGCACCTCCGTCGCGCCCGCCGCCGCCGTGACGGCGACGGCGCCGCCGCGATCGGGGCCGACGGAGGCAGGCAGTGCGACCAGGAGCGCGATGGTGGCGAACGTCATCGCTGCGGCCGAGAGGCCGATGAGGGTCCGGGGGGTGCGGGTCTGGTAGCGGTTCATGTCTCGTCTCCGGGTTCGTTCTCTTGCGACTGACCTTTGGATGCGCCGGCTGCGGGTTTCGGATTCAATCGACCGGGCGCGAGCGTCGAGTTGCCCCCCGGTGACGAAGATCGTAGGCGCCCGGGATGGCGGCCGGAACAGGCACGCGACGAACCGCCCGAATCGGGGTGCGGGCGACGCCATCCGGCGATGAATTGCGCGGCCGGAATGCCGGTATCGTCCTCGGGGTATGGCATCGGGCACATGCAGGCGCGCATGGCAGCCGGTTGTCGGCCGGTTGTCGGACACGGATTTTCGCCCGCGCCGGTTGCCACTCTCGGGTGGACTTTTTGACGGTTTTAGGTAGAATCTTGCGACTTTGTGACGAAGGCTTGGCCCCGCCAATCGCGGGGCCAATGCGTTTTGGGGTGTGTGCGCCGGGCCTGGAGCGTCGGCACCACGCGGCGGGTGTGCGACAGCGGTCCTACCAGGGCCGGGTTGCCGCCCGGTTGCAGGTGGCCAATGTTCCATTCCGGATAGCGCTCGCATCCTGCCGCCTGCCGCCTGCCTGCTGCCGGTCCCCGGGGTACCGTATTCGCTGTCGGGCGCATCTTGCCACTCGCCCGCCTGCAGGACCCGGGCCGCTATACACTCACGAAACACCCCTTTGTCTGGAGACAACATGCTGAAGATGATCCGATTGGCTGCGCTGGCCGCTGTGCTGGTGGTGGGCATGGGCGCAGCGGTCGTTCCGCAGCCGACGCACGCGCAGGCGCCGGCGGCTCCCGCCGCGACTCCCGCTCCCGCGCCCGCCGATGCCGCAGCGGCGCCGGCTGCGCCCGCCGCCCCCGCCGCAAAGGCGTCCGGCAAGTCATCCGAAGTCGTCGACAACCCCTACGGCCTCGAAGCGCTGTGGAAGGGCGGCGACCTTGTCGCCAAGATCACGCTGTCGATCCTCGTCATCATGTCGATGGGCAGCTGGTACATCATCATCACCAAGATCTACGAGCAGTTCAAGATGGGCCGGCAGGCCGCTGCCGCGCACAAGACCTTCTGGGTCGCCGCGACGGTGCGCCAGGGCGCCGACAGCCTCAAGGAAGGCAGTCCGTTCCGTTTCGTCGCCGAATCCGGGCTCGAGGCGAAGTCCAAGCACGTCGGGCTCCTCGCCGGCGTGGACCTGAACGACTGGATGTCGATGTCGATCCAGCGCGCGATCGACAACGTGCACAGCCGCACGCAGGACGGCCTCGCGTTCCTCGCCACCGTCGGCTCGACCGCGCCGTTCGTCGGCCTCTTCGGCACGGTGTGGGGCATCTACCACGCGCTGACCGCGATCGGCATCGCCGGCCAGGCGTCGATCGACAAGGTCGCCGGCCCGGTCGGCGAGGCGCTGATCATGACCGCCATCGGCCTCGCCGTCGCGGTGCCCGCGGTGCTGGGCTACAACTGGCTCATCCGCCGCAACAAGGCGGCGATGGAACTCGTCCGCGGCTTCGGCGCCGACCTCCACGCCGTGCTGCTCTCCGCGGCGAAGACCCCGGCCAAGGCCTAGGCCATGGGGATGAGCATCGGCTCGTCCAGCGGCGACGAGGACGAGATCGTCTCCGCCATCAACACCACGCCGCTCGTCGACGTGATGCTGGTGCTGCTGATCATCTTCCTGATCACCATCCCGGTCGTCACGACGTCGATCCCGGTCGAACTGCCGAAGGAACGCAACGAAGTCCGCGAGACCAAGCCCGAGAACATCGTGCTGTCGGTCGACGTTGCCGGCAACATTTACTGGAACGACCTGAAGATTCCCACGACGCAGGCGCTGATCGACCGGCTGAAGAAGATCTCCGTGCTGACGCCGCAGCCCGAGGTGCAGATCCGCGGCGACGGCAACGCCAAGTACGACGCCGTCGGCCGCATCATCTACGCGTGCCAGCGCGCCGGCATCGCCAAGGTCGGCTTCATCACCGAGCCGCCCGCGCGCGGCTGACGCGGGCAGCGCCGCCGCCGGCAGGCAACAGAACACTCATGGGAAACAGATCATGGCGATGAACCTAGGCTCCAGTTCCGGCGACCAGGATGTCATCATGGACATCAACACGACGCCGCTGATCGACGTGATGCTGGTCCTGCTCGTGATGCTGATCATCACGATCCCGATCCAGCTGCACTCGGTCAATCTGAACATGCCGACCGGCATGCCGCCGCCGCAGGTCGTCAAGCCGGAGGTGATGAAGATCGACGTCGACGCCACCGGCGCGATCTACGTCAACGCCGAGCCCGTCGCCAGCCGCGCGGCGCTGGAGGAGAGGCTCTCCGCCGCGGCCGCGCAGGCGGTGCAGCCCGAGCTGCACCTGCGCCCCGACAAGTCCGCCAGGTACGAGATCGTCGCCGGCGTGATGGCCTCCGCCCAGCGGCTCGGCCTCACCAAGATCGGGATCGTCGGCAGCGAGCAGTTCGTCGAATAGCACGCCGGCCCCACGCCTTACGCACCTTCAGGCAACTGGAGTCAAAATTTCATGGATTTCGCACGGCAGCAGAGGGACCCGACGCGGCACGTCATCGGGATCACGTTCGTCGTCGCTGTGCACGCGCTGGTCATCTACGCGCTGATGACCGGCCTCGCGCGCTCGGTGGTGGAAGTGATCAAGAAGCCGCTCACCGCGACGATCATCGAGGAGATCAAGGTTCCGCCGCCCCCGCCGCCGCTGAAGAAGATCGTGGACCCGCCCAAGGTCCAGCAGGCGCCGGTGCAGCCCTACGTGCCGCCGCCGGACATCCCGGTCCCGGCGCAGTCGACGGTGCCCGTGATCTCGGCCGTCACGTCGGCGGCGCCGACGCAGCCCTACGTGATCGCCCCGCCGGCACCCACCGTCGTTGCGCCACCCGCGCCGCCGGCGCCGAAGCCCGCGGTGCGCAAGGGCATCGTGCCGATCGAGCGCGAGGATCCCGTCTACCCGCGCGAAGCCATCCGCGCCGGCGTGTCCAAGGGTCACATCATCGCGCGGCTGCAGATCGACGAGAAGGGCAACGTCACCGACGTGCAGATCACCGTGGCCGAGCCGCCGCGCGTGTTCGACCGCGCGGTGAAGTCGGCGCTCGAGAAGTGGAAGTTCAAGCCCGACGGCGAGAGATACGTGGGCGAGGTCGAGGTCAACTTCTCCCTCAAGGACGAGTGACGCGGCGTTCCGCGCATCAACGCAAACGGCCGCCCCCGGGCGGCCGTTTGCGTTGGTTCCCCGTCAGGCGCTTGCCGGAGGCCGCGATTCCGTCACGATTGGGTAGCCCGGGTTGAGCGGAGCGAAACCCGGGGGAATGCGGCAACAGGGACGGCCCACCCGGGTTTCGCTTCGCTCAACCCGGGCTACTGTTCGCGGCGCAGCACGTAGGCCGTCGCGGCCCAGCTCGCGGTGCCGAGCGCCGCCACGACGGTCGCCACGTCGGCGAGCGAGAACGGACGGCTGCCCAGGACGCGGACGAGCCCGTGCGCCACGTCGGCCAAGACGCCCGGGATCGCGACGACGACGCCCGCGGCGGCGATGCTCCAGAGGGCGACGACGACGGGCCTGCGCCACGCGGGCACGGTTGCCGGCGCCGGCAGCGCCGCGGCGACGCGCGCGGTGAAGCCGGCGTCGGCGACATGCTCGCCACGCGCCTCGCGCCCGGCATCGGACAGCGCGCGGTCGAGCCAGTCGGCCGGGGTCCTGCCGGTATCGAATTGTTCGCTCATCGTGGTGCCTCGCTCATTTCTGCGCTTCCGGCGCCCATGCGGACAACTGCGCCTTGAGTTTGAGCTTGCCGCGCAGGAGATGCGTCTTCACGGTGCCGACGGGGCAGCCCAGCACGTACGCCGCCTCCTCGTGCGACAGGTCATTATGGTAGCACTGGACGATCGCCGCCCGTTCGCCCTCCGACAGCACGGCGAGCGCGCGTTCCATGTCCATGCGCAGGTTGGATGCGCGCGCCGGATCGCCGCCGCCCGGTTCAAGGGGCCGGTCGTCGATGCCGTCGTCGTCGGCGACCTCGGCCCCGGAATCCGCCAGCTGCTCCTCCTTCCGCTTGCGGGCGTCGGCGAGGAACGCATTGGTCGCGATCCGGTACAGCCAGGTCGAGAACCGCGCCTCCTGCCGGAACGACTTGAGGTTGCGATAGGCGGACAGGAAGGTCTCCTGGGCGAGATCATCGGCCAGCGCGTGGTTGCCCGCGGTGAGCCGCCGCAGCGTCGACCGCACTGCCGACTGGTAACGGCGGACGAGCTCGGAGAACGCGTGCCGGTCATCGGTGACGACGACGCGCGCGATGAGCTGGGCATCGGTGATTGCCGGCGGCGCCATCGGGGCGCTAGGCGCGGATCCGGGTTGTTCCGCCCGGCGTCACCGGGCGTCGCCGGGGCCGGCCGTGCGGTCGCGCGGCGCGCGCTGCCGGTCCTCGAACCACCACAGGACGACGTACCCCAGCCCGACGAACAGCAGCACCAGCCCGATGACGTTGGGCGAGCGGTCGTCGAGCAGCGAGTAGGCGGTGAATGCGAGGCCCAGGGCGGACATGACCACGCCCTTGCGCAGGTCGGACCACGCCGCCTCCCTGCGCCGGTCCCGCACCTGCTGCTCGACGGCCTGGCTCGCCGCAGGCGTCCAGGCCCGCGCGCCCGTGGCCGCAGCCATCGCGTCCGCCGGCGGCACGATGCCCTTCTCCACGAGCTTCAGCATGGTCTCGTTTTCCATCCGCGCCTTGCGGATCCGGTAACCGACGACCAGCGCGATCGCCAGCACCGGCGACAGGAACACCAGCGCGACGATCGCGATCACCATGTACGCGAGCCCCGGCTCGGTGTGGACGAATTCGCCGACCGAATCGTACTCGCGTTCGCCGATGGTGCCGTTGATCGTGACCGACTTGCCGCCCTTGGTGACGATGACGGAGCGCTTCCCCTTGGCGCCGGCATCGGGCGCGGCCTCGTCGGCAGCCGCCTTGTCCGCTGCGGCCTCGGCCGCCGGCCCGTCGCCGATCTGGACCGAGATCGTGGCCGTGCCGTCGGCGGGCTTCGAGGCCGACGGGACCGGAGGGACCGGGGGTGTCGCCGGGACAGGCGGAACCATCGGCGCCGCGACCGCCGCCAGCGCGGCCGCGGGCCGCGCGTCCTGGGCCGCGGCGGTGGGCATCTTCGGCACCGCCCAGACCGCGATGGCGAGCAGGAACGCCGACCCGAGGATCAGCCGGCGCGGGAGCGAATGCCGGCGGGGGAGGGAAACGGCAGGGGAAAGGGCGGGGGCAGCATGCATGGGGACTCCGGGTGAGGTGCGATCTTTCGATTGGATGCGCCACCGGCGGTTTTGGATTCAGTTGCTGCCAGGAAACCCCGCCGCGCCCCGGCGGCCCGCGCCGTGCTCCCCGGCAGGGACGCCCGGGGTGCGTGCTATTATTCCGCAAAATATCGACGCCACCGAAAGATCGCGCCGCCTGCGCTGATTCGAGCAGTTTTTTGCCCCGCAACCTGTCCGCGTGAGCCTGCCACTGGATTCCCTACGCCGCCTTTCGGTACGTGCCGCGATCGTTGCACTGGCCGCGGCGCTCTTCGCCTTCGGCGCGGGCACCGTGCCCGCCGCCCCCGCGGCCGACAACCTCGTCACGCTCAATTTCGTCAACGCGGACATCGAGGCGGTCATCAAGGCCGTCGCCGAGATCACCGGCCGGAACTTCGTCGTCGACCCCAAGGTGAAGGGGACGATCAACATCATCTCGGCCCGGCCGGTGCCGGCGAGCCTCGTCTACCCGACGCTGCTGTCCGCGCTGCGGCTCCAGGGCTTCACGGCGGTCGAGGGCAACGGCATCGTCAAGATCGTGCCGGAAGCCGACGCCAAGCAGCAGGGCGGCACCACGACCGCGGGTGCTGTCGTCGCGACGGGCGACCGTCTCGTCACGCAGGTGATCACGCTCAAGTACGAGACCGCATCGCAACTGGTGGCGGTGCTGCGGCCGCTGATCTCGCCGAACAACACGATCGCCGCGTATCCGGCGACCAACGCGCTGATCATCACCGACTACGCCGACAACCTGAAGCGCATCGAGCGGATCATCGGTTCGCTGGACCAGCCGCCGGTCGGCGAGCCGATCTTCGTCCCGGTCAAGTATGCGTCGGCGCTCGACCTGGTCGGCATTCTCAACCGACTGGCGGTCGAGGGTACAGGCGCGACGGCAGCGGAAAACCAGCAGCGGGTGACGCTGGTCGCCGACCCGCGCTCCAACAGCATCATCATCCGGGCCGACAACGCGGGCCGCGTGGCGCGCGTGCGGCAGCTGATCGAGCAGCTGGACACGCCCGGGCGCGCCGGCGGCAACATCTTCATCATCTACCTCAAGAACGCCGAGGCGACGCGGGTCGCGATGACGCTGCGCTCGCTCTTGTCCGGCGGCGGCGACGCGGTGGCGGCGATCGGCACGTCGTCGAGCGCGTCACCCGTCGGGGCGCTGGCCAACGCGGTCGCGAACGCGACGGCGCAGCCCCTCAGCTCCTCAGGCAGCGGCGGCAGCAGCGGCGGCAGCAGCGGCGGCGCGGGATACTCCGGCGGCGGCATCTCGATCCAGGCCGACCAGGCGAACAACGCGCTGATCATCCAGGCGCAGGAACCCGTCTACAACAACCTCCGCGCGATCGTCGAGAAGCTCGACATCCGGCGCGCGCAGGTCTACGTCGAGGCGCTGATCGTCGAGGTGAGCGCCGACAAGGCCGCGCAGTTCGGCATCCAGTGGCAGGCGCTCACCGGCATCGGCAAGAGCGGCGTGCAGGGCATCGGCGGCACCAACTTCGGCGCCCGCGGCAGCGGCAACAACATCATCGACACCGCGGCCAACCTGAGCAGCGCCGGGCAGGGCTTGAACCTCGGCATCATCAACGGCAACGTGATCGTGCCGGGCCTGGGGCAGATCCTCAACCTCGCGTTCCTCGCCCGCGCGCTGCAGACCGACTCCAACGCGAACATCCTGTCGACGCCGGGTCTCCTCACGCTGGACAACGAGGAAGCGAGGATCGTCGTCGGCCAGAACGTGCCGTTCATCACCGGCCAGTACGCGACCACCGGCGGCGTGACCGGCGTGGCGCCGTTCCAGACCGTCGAGCGCAAGGACGTCGGCCTCACGCTGCGCGTGCGGCCGCAGATCACCGAGGGCGGCAGCGTGCGGCTCGTGGTCTACCAGGAAGTGTCGCGCGTCGACAGCCAGAGCAATCCGGCCGGCATCATCACCAACAAGCGCTCGCTCGAGTCGTCGGTGACGGTCGACGACGGCCAGATCATCGTGCTGGGCGGCCTCATCCAGGACGCGTTCACCGACGGCACCGACAAGGTGCCGCTGGTCGGCGACCTGCCGTTCATCGGAGGTCTGTTCCGCTACGACAACCGGCAGCGGGCGAAGACCAACCTGATGGTGTTCCTGAAGCCGACGGTCGTCCGCGGTTCGCACAGCGCCGACGGACTGACGCAGGACCGCTACGACTACCTGATCGGCGAGCAGCTCCGGATGACTCCCGAGTCCCGCCTGTTCTGGAACGACTCGACGCGCCCCGAGCTGCTGTTGCCTTTGCTCGGCCCGTCGTCGGCGCCGTTGATCCCGCCGCTGCCGAAGCCGCTGACGATCATCCCGCCGTCGGAACCCGACGCGCCGGCCCCGGCGCCGAAGCCGCCCGGCTGACGCGCCGTCCGCACGCCGTCCGCGCCACCGCCATGCCCGCCGATCCCGTCGCCGTCCGGCCCGCCGCGACGCACACGAACCGCATTCCCTACGCCTTCGCGCGGGCGCACGGCGTGCTGGCGCTGGGCGAGGCGGACGGCGCCGTGATCGTCCTCACGCGGCCCGACGCCACCGTCGACGGCGTCGCCGAGCTGAAGCGCGTGCTGCAGCGGCCGCTCGCCCTCACCGCGGTCGATGGCGAGCGCTTCGCGGCTGAGCTCGCGCGCGCCTACAACGCGGCCTCCGCCGGCGTCGCGCAACTGTCCGACGATCTCGCGCGCGAGACCGACCTCACGCGGCTGATGCAGGACCTGCCGCCGGCCGAGGACCTGCTGGAGAGCGGCGCGCAGGCGCCCGTGATCCGGATGATCAACGCGCTCTTCCTGCAGGCGCTGCGCGAGCGCGCGTCCGACCTGCACTTCGAGCCCTACGAGACCCGCTCCGTCGTGCGCTTCCGCATCGACGGCGTGCTGCGCGACGTGATCGAGCCGCCGCGCGCGCTGCACGCGGCGCTGGTGTCGCGGCTCAAGATCATGGCGAGCCTCGACATCGCGGAGAAGCGGCTGCCGCAGGACGGCCGCATCGCGCTGAAGCTGGGCGACAAGCTGGTCGACGTTCGCGTGTCGACGCTGCCGACGGGCTCCGGCGAGCGCGTCGTGCTGCGGCTGCTCGACAAGGATTCGGCGCAGCTCGACCTCGCCGCGCTCGGGATGGGCGCGACCACGCTCCGCGCGGTCGATGCGCTGATCCGCGAGCCGCACGGCATCGTGCTGGTCACCGGTCCGACGGGCTCCGGCAAGACGACCACGCTCTATGCCGCGCTGTCGCGGCTGCCGCGCGGCAGCCTCAACATGATCACCGTCGAGGACCCGATCGAGTACGCGCTCGACGGCGTCGGCCAGACGCAGGTCAACCCCAAGATCGAGCTCACGTTCGCGCGCGCGCTGCGGGCGATCCTGCGCCAGGACCCCGACATCATCATGATCGGCGAAATCCGCGACCTCGAGACCGCGCAGATCGCCGTCCAGGCATCGCTGACCGGGCACCTCGTGCTCGCGACGCTGCACACCAACGACGCGACGAGCGCGGTGACGCGGCTGGCCGACATGGGCGTCGAGCCGTACCTGCTCGCGTCGAGCCTGCTCGGCGTGCTGGCGCAGCGGCTGGTGCGCACGCTCTGCCCCGCCTGCCGCGCGGCGGCAGCGGCGACGGCGGGCGAGGCTGCGCTGCTGGCCGAGGCCGGGCTCGGCCCCGCGCAGACGCTGTACACGCCGGTCGGCTGCAGCGCCTGCAGCGACACCGGCTATCGCGGTCGCACCGGGATCTACGAACTCCTCGTCGTCGACGACGCGGCGCGCCACCTGATCCACGACCGTGCCCCCGAGGACGCGCTGCGCGATGCCGCGACCCGCGGCGGCATGACGCCGATGCGCCGCGACGGCGCGCGCTGGCTCGCCTCCGGCGCGACCTCGCTCGCGGAACTCGTGCGCGTCACGCGCGAGGCCTGATTGCGCGCCACCGGGGCGGCGTGATGGGGGCCTATCGCTACGAAGCCGTCGACGGCCAGGGCAAGACCCGCCGCGGCCTGGTCGACGCGCAGAGCGAGCGGCAGGTCAGCGACCAGCTGCGCGCGCAGGGGCTCTTTCCCACGCTGATCGACAGCGCCGGCGCCGGCAGCAGCGGCGGCGAGGGCAGCGACCGGCTGCGGCTGCCGCCCGGGCTGGTCGCCCTCGCGACACGCCAGCTCGCCACGCTCGCCCGCTCGGGCATGCCGCTCGACCAGGCGCTCGCGGCCGTTGGCGAGCAGGCGGACGACGCGCGCGCCGCGCGGGTCTTCACTTCGCTGCGCGAGGAGGTGGCTGCCGGCGAGCCGCTCTCGGGCGCGCTGGGGCGCTGGCCGCGCACCTTCGACGAGCTCTTCCGCGGCCTGGTCGGCGTCGGCGCCGAGACCGGCCGGCTGGCCGAGGTGCTCGAGCGGCTGGCCGACTACCTCGAAGAGCGGCAGGCGATGAAGCAGAAGTTCACGCTGGCGCTCATCTACCCGGCGCTGGTGACGATCATCGCGCTGGGCGTGATCTCCGTGCTGCTCATCTACGTGGTGCCCCAGGTCGTCGGCGTGTACCAGCAGAGCCGGCAGACGCTGCCGTGGCTCACGCAGGCGCTGATCGCGGTCAGCGGGCTCTTCCGGGCGACGTGGTGGGCGCTGCTGGTCGCGCTGCTGCTCGCCCTCGTCGCGTTCGCGTTCGCCAACCGGCGGCCGGCCTTCCGGCGGCGGTGGCACGCGGCGCTGCTGCGCATTCCCGGGATCGGGCGCCTCGTCACCGCGGTGGACACGGCGCGCTTCGCCAGCACGCTCGCGATCCTGGTCGGCAGCGGCGCGCCGCTGCTGCGCTCGCTCGACGCCGCGCGCGACGTGGTATGGGCGGTGCCGCTGCGCGAGGCGGCGGCAACCGCGGGCGATCTCGTCCGCGAGGGCGTCTCGCTCGCGCGCGCGCTCAAGGAGCAGCGGGTGTTCCCGCCGGTGCTGGTGCACCTCGTCGCCAACGGCGAGGCGAGCGGCCGCCTCGCGCCGATGCTGGAGCGCGCGGCCGGCGAGCTGGAGCGCGAATCCGAGCGCCGGCTGACGTGGTTCGCCGCGCTGCTGCAGCCGGCGCTGATCGTCGCGATGGGCGGCGTCGTGCTGATCCTGGTGCTCGCCGTGATGCTGCCGATCGTGTCGATGAACCAGCTGATCCGCTAGTTGACGGCCCCCACGCTCGCTTCGCTCGCTGCCCCCCGAGGGGGAGCACGACTTCCCTTGGGACGGCCCGGCGGGAAGTCGACGGCCCCCACGCTCGCTTCGCTCGCTGCCCCCCGAGGGGGAGCACGACTTCCCTTGGGACGGCCCGGCGGGAA
>CALQLA020000062.1 GCA_943331295.2 Bordetella parapertussis
CAGCAGCACCACCAGCAGCACCAGCAGCAGCACCACCAGCATGCCGCGCGCCATGCCGAACAGCGCCCCGAGGAAGCGGTCGAGGAAGCCCAGGCCCACCGCGCGCATCAGCTTCGACACCGCGAACGCGACGAGGGTCCCGGCGACCAGCGTGGCGACGAAGATCAGCATGAACGCCAGCACGTGCTTCGCGACCTCGTGCGTCTCCAGCCCGGGCACGAGGCGAACGAGCTCGCCCTCGAACGTCCATGCCAGCACCAGCCCCGCGATCCAGCTCGCGAGGGCGATCACTTCCCGCACCATGCCGCGAAAGAATGCGAGCAGGGTCGACAGGACGACCACGGCGATCACGGCCACGTCGAAACCGGTCATCACCGGCAGGGAATCATGCGTGCAAGGGGCGACCGGGGCGCGCTACTTCGCCGCCGCCACGATGCCGTCGTGGCCGTCCGCCTTGAGCTTCTTGCGCGCGTCGACCGCGGCCTCGCGCGACGGGTAGCTGCCCACGCGAACGCGATAGAGCGTGCCTCGGCTGCCGGTCTCCACGGCCTCGGTATAGGCCGGGTAACCCGCCTTCTTCAGCTTGCTTGCGAGCGCGTTGGCGCCGTAGTTGTCGGTGAAGGCGCCCAGCTGGACGACGAAGCCGTCGCCCTTCGGCGCGGCAGCGGGCGGCGGCAGCGGGGCGGGCGTGGACGCAGCCGGGGCGACCGCAGGCTCGGGTGCCAGGACAGGCGCGGCGACGGGTGGGGATACGGGGGCGGACACGGGAGGGGATGCAGCCGGCGCGGCGGCAGGCTTCGCTTCGACGACCGGGGCCGCCTTGGCCGGATTGGCGGCTGGCGGCGCAGCTGTCTTGGCGTGGTCGGCAGGCTCGGCCTTCGCAACGGCAGGGGCGGCGGGCAGCGCGTCGGCCGGAGCGGCCGGCGGAGGCGGCGGCAGGTCCGGCGCCGAGGAAATCTTCGTCGGCGGCGGCTCCGGCCTGGCATCCGCTGCCGGCGCCTTCGCGGGTTCGCCCTTGAGGCGATTGACGAACTTGCCGGCGTCGACGGGGGGGATCTGGATCGCGACGTCGTCGCCGAGCGGCTTCTGCTCCTGCTCCAGCAGCATCGGCAGCAAGGTGGCGGCCGCGAGCGCGAGGATGACCGCGCCGACGAGCCGTCGCCGGGCCTTGCGCTTCAACTCGTCTACCGCGTGGTCGACGGTATCTGGATTCGGGTCAGCCATGCCGGGGGGCGCGGGAGGTTCCTCTCCGCAGCGCCGCCAGGGCGGCGCCGACGGTCAGGAACGACCCAAAAATGATGATTCTATCAGCTTCGACCGCGTCTTCGCGCGCCGCCGCCACGGCCGCGCCGACGTCGTCGAACACCCGCACGGACGCTGCCGGCACGCCGGCCTCGCCGAGCAGCGCGGCGATCGCAGTCGCCCCCGCCCCGCGCGGTCCGGGCAGCGTGGCGACGTACCAGCGGTCGATGCGCGGGCGCATCGCCGCGATGACGCCGACGATGTCCTTGTCGGCGTACATCCCGAACACGGCGCGCGTTTCGGGATGGAAGCCCATTGTGCCGGCCGCCGCCGCGAGCACGCGCGCCGCGTGCGGGTTATGGGCGACGTCGAGCACGATGGTCGGCCGCCCGGGGAGCACCTGGAACCGTCCGGGCAACTCGACCCGCTGCAGCCCGTCGCGGACGGCGCCCGCGCTCACCGGCAGCCGGGACTGCAGGTGCCCCAGCGCGGCCAGCGCCGTCGCCGCATTGGCGAGCTGGTGCGCACCCCGCAGCGCCGGGCAGGGCAGCCCGTAGCGGCTGCCGCCGGGGCCCCGGTACTGCCACTGCGCGCCCTCGGCAACGTGGCCGTAGTCGCGGCCGGCCAGCGTGAGAGGCGCGCCGATCGCGGCGGCGTGGGCGACGAGCGCGGCCGGCGGCGACGGCTCCGCGCAGACGGCCGGCCGGCCGGCACGGAAGATGCCGGCCTTTTCGCGCCCGATGTCCTCGCGCGTGGGGCCGAGGTAGTCCATGTGGTCGAGGTCGACGCTGGTGACGACGGCGACATCGGCATCGACGATGTTGACGGCGTCGAGGCGCCCGCCCAACCCGACCTCGAGGATCATCACGTCGAGCTCCGCGGCGCCGAACAGCCGGAGCGCCGCGAGCGTGCCGAACTCGAAATACGTGAGCGGCACCGGCCCGTCGCCGCCGGTGCGCGCGTCCTCGACCGCGTTGAACGCGGCGACCAGCGCGGCGTCGTCGGCCTCCCGGCCGTCGATGCGCACGCGCTCGTTGTACCGGGCGAGGTGGGGCGACGAATAGACGCCGCACCGGTAGCCGGCCCCGCGGCAGATCGCGTCGAGCATGGCGCAGGTCGAGCCCTTGCCGTTGGTGCCCGTGACGGTGATCACCGGGCACGCCGGGGCGATGCCCATCCGCTGCGCGACCGCGCGGACGCGGTCGAGGCCCATCGCGATCGCCTTCGGGTGCAGCGTCTCGAGGTAGGCGAGCCAGCCGTCGAGGGTCGCGGGACGTCGGGTGTCGCGGGACAGCCCGGCGCCCATCAGCCCATCGGCGCCGGCTGCTTCGTCAGCAGCACGAGCAGCGCGGCCAGCTCGTCCTTCAGCTGGCGGCGATCGATGATGCGGTCGATCGCGCCCTTCTCGATCAGGAACTCGGCGCGCTGGAAGCCTTCCGGCAGCTTCTCGCGCACCGTCTGCTCGATCACGCGCGGGCCGGCGAAGCCGATCAGCGCGCCGGGCTCCGCCAGCACGAGGTCGGCGACGAACGCGAACGACGCCGAGACGCCGCCCATCGTCGGGTCGGTCAGGATCGACACGAACGGGAGCCGCGCCTTGGCAAGCTCCTGCAGCACCGCGGTCGTCTTGGCCATCTGGAACAGCGAGCTGACGCCTTCCTGCATCCGCGCGCCGCCCGACGCGGCGATCGACACGAACGGCACCCGGTTCTCGTAGGCGACGCGCACGCCCCGGACGAACCGCTCGCCGACGACGGAACCCATCGAGCCGCCCATGAAGTCGAATTCGAACGCGGCGACCACCAGCGGCACGCTCTTGATGCTTCCCTGCATCACGACGAGCGCATCGGTCTCGCCGGTATCCTCCAGCGCGGCGGCGAGCCGGTCGGGGTACTTCTTGCTGTCCTTGAACTTGAGGCTGTCGACCGGCACCACCTCGGCGCCGATCTCGAACCGGCCCTCGGGATCGAGCAGCTGGTCGATGCGCGTCCGGGCGTGCAGCCGCCCGTGGTGCGCACACTTCGGGCACACCATCAGGTTGTTCTCGAGGTCGGTGCGATAGAGCACCGCCTCGCAGGCGACGCACTTGACCCAGAGCCCCTCGGGCACCGCGTTCTTCTTGATGCCCGAAGAAGCCTTGATCCGCGGCGGCAGCAGCTTTTGTAGCCAGCTCATCGTGGCGCTCCCTTCGGTCGGCACGCGTTTAGCGCGCGCGCTTCGGCATCGAGTCGAGCGCGGCGCGGATGCCCGCGAGCCAGGCGCCGGCACGCGCCGGCGCGGCGGCCGCCGGCCCGTTCTCGATTTCCTGGATGATCCGGCTGCCGATCACGACGGCATCGGCATGCAGGGCGATGGCCTGGGCGGTCGCGGCGTCGCGGATGCCGAAGCCCACGCCGACGGGCAGCGCGATGTGGCGCCGGATGGCGTCGACCTTCGTCGCGACCTCGACCGTGTCGAGGTGCCCCGCGCCGGTGACGCCCTTCAGCGAGACGTAGTAGACGTAGCCGCGCGCCATCGCGCCGATCGACTCGATGCGCGCCTCCGGCGTGGTCGGCGACAGCAGGAAGATCGGCGCGAGGCCGTGCCTGCCGAGCAGCGCCGCGAACTCGACGGATTCCTCGGGCGGATAGTCGACGACCAGCACGCCGTCCACGCCCGCCGCCTCGGCCGCCGCCGCGAATGTGGGCGGCCCCATGGCCTCGATCGGGTTGGCGTAGCCCATCAGCACGACGGGCGTGGTCGCATCGGTGGCGCGAAACGCGGCGACCGTCGCGAGCACGTCGCGCAGGCCGACGCCAAGCGCGAGCGCACGCTCGGAGGCGCGCTGGATCACCGGGCCGTCGGCCATCGGGTCGGAAAACGGGACGCCCAGCTCGACGATGTCGGCCCCGGCGGCAACCAGCGCGTGCATGATCGGCACGGTCATCGCCGGCGACGGGTCGCCGGTGGTCACGTAGGGGATGAGCGCGGTGCGGCCCGCGGCCTTGAGTGCGGCGAACTTGGTGTCGATGCGGTTCATTCGGCGGACGGGTGGGTCAGCGACGGGCCGGATCGCATTCCGGGCGGCAGTAGAACTTGAGGCCCGTGCGCTCGGCCACGGTGTTCATGTCCTTGTCGCCGCGGCCGGAGAGATTGACCAGCACGATGCCGTCCTTCGGCATCGTCGCCGCCAGCTTGCCCGCGTACGCGAGCGCATGCGACGACTCGAGCGCGGGGATGATGCCCTCGACGCGGCAGCACTGGTGGAACGCCGCCAGCGCCTCGTCGTCGGTGATCGACACGTACTCGGCGCGGCCGCTGTCCTTCAGCCACGCGTGTTCCGGGCCGACGCCCGGGTAGTCGAGGCCCGCCGAGACCGAGTGCGTCTCAATGATCTGGCCGTTGGCGTCCTGCAGCAGGTACGTGCGGTTGCCGTGGAGGACGCCGGGGCGCCCGGCGGTCAGCGACGCCGAATGCCGGCCCGTCTCGATGCCGTCGCCCGCCGCCTCGACGCCGATCAAGCGAACGGCCTCGTCGCCGATGTACGGGTGGAAGATGCCCATCGCGTTGGAGCCGCCGCCCACGCAGGCGACCACCGCATCGGGCTGCCGGCCTGCGGCCAGGGGCATCTGCGCGATGCATTCCTTGCCGATAACGCTCTGGAAGTCGCGCACCATCATCGGGTAGGGATGCGGCCCGGCAACGGTGCCGATGATGTAGAACGTGCTCTCGACGTTGGTGACCCAGTCGCGCATCGCCTCGTTCAGCGCGTCCTTCAGGGTCTTCGAGCCCGACTCGACCGGAACCACCGTCGCGCCGAGCAGCGTCATCCGGAACACGTTCTGCGCCTGGCGCCGGATGTCCTCCGAGCCCATGTAGACGACGCACTCCATCCCGAAGCGCGCGGCGACCGTGGCGGAGGCCACGCCGTGCTGCCCGGCGCCGGTCTCCGCGATGATCCGCCGCTTGCCGAGCCGGCGCGCGAGCAGCGCCTGACCCATGCAGTTGTTGATCTTGTGCGCGCCGGTGTGGTTCAGGTCCTCGCGCTTCAGCCAGATCTGCGCGCCGCCGGCGGCTTCCGACAGGCGGCGGGCATGATAGACGGGCGACGGCCGGCCGACGTAGTGGGCGAGCTCGCTTTCGAACTCGGCGACGAACTCCGGGTCGTGCTGGTAGCGCGCGTACTGGTCCCGCAGCTCTTCCAGCGCATGGATCAGCGTCTCGGCGACGAATACGCCGCCATAGGGCCCGAAATGGCCGCGCCGGTCAGGCAGGTCGTACATCTGCATTGCGAACTTCCTCGATGAATGCGGCGATCCGCGAGGGATCCTTGATGCCCTTCTGCGCACGGCCGTCGGGGCCGATCGCCTCGACACCGCTGGAAACGTCGACGGCCCACGGCCGCACTGCGCGAATGGCACTGCCCACGTTGCCGGGATGCAGCCCGCCCGACAGCACGACCGGCCGCGGCAACTCCTCCCGCCACGCACCGGCGAGCGCCGCCCAGTCGAAGGTCCGGCCGGTTCCGCCGGGCAGCCCGTCGGCCGGCGGCGAATCGAACAGCAGCCCCGCCGCATCGGCGTAGCGAACGGCGCATTCTACCAAACCGGCGGCGCCCATTCCGGGCGCCACCGCAATTGCCTTGAGATAGGGCCGGCCGAACGCACGGCATTGTTCCGGGGCCTCGCTGCCGTGGAATTGCAGCACGTCGAGCGGCACCGCCGCGAGCGTCGCGCGGACGTGCCCGGGCTCGGGGTCGACGAACAGCCCCACCACCGTCACGAACGGCGGCAGCGCGGCGACGATCGCCGCGGCGCGGTCGGTCGCGACGCGGCGCGGCGTGCCGTCCCAGAAGACGAGCCCGATCGCGTCGGCGCCGGCGCAGGCGGCCGCGACCCCTTGCTCCACCGTCGTAATGCCGCAGATCTTCACGCGGGTGCGTCGCACGTTCATCGCTCGCTCCGTGGGGCCGCGTCAATCACGGGCGGACTCCGCGCCCGCTGCCGCCACCCGCGGCAGCACCACGGGCCGCCGCGTCGGCGGCAGGCCCCACCCGGGCGCGTAGTCGACGCCGCAGAGGTAGAGCCCGTCGGGAGCAAACGTCGCCGCCGCGCGCGTGCGGTCCCGGCCGGCCAGGAGTTCCGCGATCCACGACGGCGGGGCATTGCCCGAGCCCACCTGGATCAGCGCGCCGACGATGTTGCGGATCATGTGATGCAGGAATCCGTTGGCCGAGAAATCGAAACGAATGCATCCGCCTTCCGCCGCGACGGCGGCGACCCCGAGCGTCTTTACCGGTGACTTCGCCTGGCACAGCGCCGCCCGGAACGCGCTGAAGTCGTGCGTGCCGGCGAGCGCCGCGGCGCCCTCCCTCATTGCAGCGACGTCGAGCGGCCGATGGTACCAGCCCGCGCGCCCGGCGAGGATCGCGGGCCGCACCGGGGCGTTGACCAGCAGGTAGGCGTAGTGCCGGCCCGTCGCGGCGAAGCGGGCGTGGAAACCGGGCGTCACGGGCACCGCCCATTGCACGGCGATCTCCGGCGGCAGGTGGGAATTCACGCCGCGCACCCAGGCGGTGTCGGGCCGCGCGACGGGCGAGTCGAAATGGACGACCTGCGCGGTCGCGTGCACGCCGGCATCGGTGCGACCCGCGGCCGACGTCGCGATGCGCGCGCCGGCGATCTCGCCGAGCGCGCGCTCGACCGCGTCCTGCACCGCGCGCCCGTCCGGCTGCGACTGCCAGCCGGTGAACTTGGTGCCTGCGTACTCGATGCCGAGAGCGATGCGCATGGGGGAGATGGGGGGGCGTGGCCGGCACTGCGGCGACAGGCTCCGGCGGTCCCGGCCGCGGTCAGGCCGCGCCCGGCGCTCCGATCGCCGCCGCCACGCACGCGGCGATGCGGGCGCCGGTCGCGGCGACGTGGTGCGTCATCGCGGTCTGGTGATCGCCGTCGAGAGCGTGCACGGTCACCGACTTGCACAGGAGCGACCAGCCCAGCGTGGGCCGCATGTCGTTGACGGTGCCGCTGCGGAGGACGGCAATGCGCCCCGGGTACGGCGCCGGCCGGTATTGCGCCATCGCCCGGACGTAGACCACGCCGATCGGATCTGCCCCGGACCCCGTTTCCTGGGCGGGCGCCGGCCCGGGCGCCTGCGCCGCGGCGCGCCCCCCCGTCGCCGCGCTGTCGAACAGCCGCACCGGCGACCATGGCGCCTTGGCGTCGATGACCAGCACGAGCGGCACCGACTCGCCGGCGGCGATCAACTGCCGCGCGATCTCGACCGCCACCAGCGCGCCGTTGCAGTGCCCGCCGAGGATGTACGGGCCGGTCGGCCGCACCTGGCGGATTGCAGCCAGCCGGTTCGACGCCATCGCCTCGATGGTGGACGGCACCTCGGGCGTCTCGAGCCCGTTCGGGTGCACCGCGTAGAAAGGCTGGTCGGGACCGCCCGCCGCGCCCAGCGGGCGCGCATAGAACCCGCCGCCGACGAAATCGCCGTGCAGGAAGAAGATCGGCGGCCGGCGGCCGCCCGCATTGATGGCCACGACGGGCGCCGTCGACTGCGCGACCGTGCCGCGAACGGCAGCCGCCAGGTACTCTATCGTCGACTCGGTGAAGAGCGTCGTGAGCGGCAGGTCGCAGCCGCATGCGGCGTTCACGCGGTCCATCATCCGCGACGCGAGCAGCGAGTGGCCGCCGATGTCGAAGAAACTGTCGCGGATGCCCACATGCTCGATGCCCAGCAGGTCCTCCCAGATCTTCGCCAGCGTGTTCTGCAGGAGGTCCTGCGGCGGGATGCGATAGCCGCGCCGCTGCGACGCGAGATCGCTGGGATCGGGCAGCGCGGCGCGGTCGATCTTGCCGTTGCTCGTCAGCGGCAACGCCGGCAGCAACACGAGTGCGGCGGGGATCATGTACTCGGGGAGGCTGCGGCGCAGGCCGCGCCAGACGTCGTCGGCGACGGGCTGCGCACCGGCGGCAGGAACGATGTAGGCGGCGAGGCGGCGGTCGGCCGACTGCGTGCCGTGCATCACGACGGCGGCATCCGCCACCTGCGGCAGCCGACACAACGCAGCCTCGATCTCGCGAGGCTCGATGCGATGGCCGCGCAGCTTGATCTGCCGGTCGAGTCGCCCGAGAAACACGATGGCCCCGTCGGCGCGGTAGCGGGCGCGGTCGCCGGTGCGATAGAGCCGCGCATCCGGATCCGCTGAAAACGGATGCGGGACGAACCGGGACGCAGTGAGTTCCGGCTGCCCGAGGTAGCCCGCAGCGAGGCCGGGCCCGCCGAGATGGAGTTCCCCGGGCACCCCGACGGGCACCGGTTCGCCCTGGGCATCGAGGATGTACGCCTCGGTGTTGGCGATCGGCCGCCCGATCGGGATCGTCGACGCATCCGCCGGCACCGCGCGCACTTCGTGCCACGTCGCGAACGTCGTCGCCTCCGTCGGGCCGTAGACGTGCAGCAGCCGCGCGGGCGGGCCGGCCGCCAGCACCGCGCGCACCCAGCCGGGCTCGACCGCCTCGCCGCCGAACAGCACCGTGCGGCAGCCGCGGAACGCCGCCGGCGCCTCGCGCGCCATCTGGTTGAACAGCGCAGTGGTGAGGAAGATCGTCGTGATGCCCGCGTCATGGAGCAGCGCGGCGAACGGCTGCGGCGACAGCGCGACCATCCGCGGCACCACGACCAGCCGCGCGCCGTTGACGAGCGCGCCCCACACCTCGAACGTCGCGGCGTCGAACGCCGGGTTGGCGACGTGAGCCACGACGTCGGCGGCGTCCAGCCGGATGTAGTCGGTGCCGCACACCAGGCGGGCGATGGCCCGGTGCGCGACGGGCACTCCCTTCGGCGCGCCCGACGAGCCCGAGGTGTACATGACGTACGCGAGTTGCGCGGCGGACCCCGATCGCGGGTGGTCGTGCGCGGGCCGCGTTGCGATCGCCGCCGCGTCGCGGTCGATGCACAGCACTTGCCCGCCGGTGGCCGGCAGGCGCGGCAGCATTGCGCCGGAGGTGACGGTGAGCGCCACCCCGGCATCCGCCAGCATGAACGAAAGCCGCTCGACCGGCAGCTCGGGGTCGAGCGGCACGTACGCGGCGTCGGCCTTGAGAATGGCGAGCATCGCGACGACGAGGTCCGCGCCGCGCTCCAGGCACACGCCGATGCGCGGCGCCCGTGTCCGCTCGCGCAGCAGGTGCGCGAGCGCATTCGCGCGCGCGTTGAGTTCGCCGTAGGTCAGGACGACCGGACCGTCGATCACCGCAGGCGCCGCCGGCGCGCGCGCGGCGACGGCCTCGACCAGGCGATGAACGCAGCTGTCGTCCGGGTAGGGGGCCGTGGTGCGGTTCCATTCCACCAGCAGCCGGTGACGCCCGGCCGCATCCTGGAGAGGCAGGCGGTCGACACGCGCGTCGGGCGCGGCGACGATCGCTCGGAGGAGCGTCCGGTAATGGTCCGCCATCCGCTCGATCGTCGCGGCGTCGAAGAGCGCCGCCGCATAGACGACGCGGCCCTGCACGGCGCCCGCCTCCTCGACCAGCGAGAACGAGAGGTCGAACTTCGACGTCTCGCCGCCGACGCCCTCGACGGCCGTTGCCTCGAGGCCGGCGAAGCTCCACTGGACGGGCTGCGTGTTCTGCAGCGCGAACATCACCTGGAACAGCGGATGGCACGACAGGTCGCCCCCGGCCGCGGCGTGCTCGACCAGCTTCTCGAACGGGAGGTCCTGGTGCGCGTAGGCATCGAGCGCGGCCTTGCGAACGCCGGCGAGGTGGGCGGCGAAGGTGGGCGTGCCGGCAAGATCGGCGCGCAGCAGCAGGGTGTTTACGAAGAACCCGACGAGACCGTCGAGCTCGGGCCGCGTCCGCCCCGCCGTCGGCACGCCGACCGCGATGTCGGTCTGTCCCGACCAGCGGTACAGCAGCACCTGGAACGCTGCGAGCAGCGTCATGAACAGCGTCGCCCCCTCGCGGCGGGACAGCGCGGCAAGGCCGGCGGTCAGCGACGCATCGAGCTCGAAGGCGAAGCGGCCGCCGCGCGAATCGGCGAGCGCCGGCCGCGGCCGGTCCGTCGGCAGTTCGAGCACCGGCAGGCCGGTTGCCACCGGCTTCCAGTAGGCCAGCTGCGCGGCAAGCACCTCCCCCTGCAGCCATTCGCGCTGCCAGATCGCGTAGTCCGCGTACTGTATCGGCAGCGCAGGCAGCGGCGAGGGAGCCCCCGCGCAAGCGGCGTTGTAGAGGACCGACAGCTCGCGCCCGAGCACGACCGACGACCAGGCATCGGTCACGATGTGGTGGAGCGTCAGCAGGAACCAGTGTTCTCCGTCGTCGAGCCGCAGGAGCCGCGCTCGCAGGAGCGGGCCTCGCGCCAGGCGAAACGGCATCCCGGCGAATTCACCCGCGAGCCGCCGCGCTTCGGCTTCGCGGTCCGGCGCGGCCAATCGGCGCAGGTCGATCACGTCGAGTCCGACGCGAAGTTCCGGTGCGACGACCTGCACCGGCACGCCGCCGTCGACGCCGATGCGCGTACGCAGCACCTCGTGCCGCGCGACGACGCCGTCGAGTGCCCGGGAGAGTGCGCCGACGTCGAGCGCGCCGGCGAGCCGCAGCGCCTTGGGCACGTTGTACACGGACCCGTCGGGCACCAGCCGGTCGAGCAGCCACAGCCGCTGTTGCGCGAACGAGGCGGGAAACACGTAGACGTCCCCGGCCGCGGGCGCCGCGTCCGGTCCGCCGTCGCGCATCGCACCGACCCCGCCGGTCGTCGCGGCACGAGCGTCCTGCTCCACGCTCGGCGTTTCGCCCGTGGGCCGGCCCGTCGTTGTCATGTCCGTCACCCCGCGTCCCGGTCGTCGCGGCGCCGCACGGCAACCCGCGCGTTGCGCCGGATCTGCGGGGGCGGCGACGGGCGTTGCGGATCCGCGGCAGCGGCGCGCGCCGCCAGCGCCACCTCCAGCCTTGCCGCAAGGCCCGCGGGCGTCGGATCGGCGAAGAATTCGCGGAGCGTCACTGCGGCGCCCATCCGGCTCTCGATCCGCGCGAGGAGCTGCATCGCGAGCAGCGAATGTCCGCCGAGGTCGAAGAAGTCCGCGCGGATATCGACGTGTGCGACGCCCAGCAGCTCCGCCCAAAGCGCCGCGGTCTCGCGCTCGAGCCCGCTGCCGGTCGCCTCCGCGGTCGAAGCGGCGCCCGCGGCATCGTCGGCGGGCGCCGGCAGCCGCGCGCGATCCACCTTGCCGTTGGGGGTGAGCGGCAGCGCGTCGAGGACGACGTAGGCGACGGGCACCATGTACTCGGGCAGCGTCGCCTTGAGAAACTGCCGCAACGCCGCCGCCGCCGGCCGCGCGTCGGCGCGCGGGACGATGTAGGCGACCAGGCGCCTGGCGCGGCCGTCGTCGTCGCCCGCAGGCAACGCGACGAGCGCTTCCCCAACGTCGGGATGCCGCGCCAGCGCGGCCTCGATCTCCCCCAACTCGACGCGATAGCCGCGGATCTTCACCTGCAGGTCGGTGCGCCCCAGGAGCTCGATCACGCCGTCGGCCCGCCACCGTGCGCCGTCGCCGGCCCGGTACATCCGCGCGCCTGTGGGTCCGAACGGGTCGGTGACGAACCGCTCGGCGGTCAGCTCCGGTCGGTTGAGGTAGCCGCGCGCAACGCCCTCGCCGGCGATGTAGAGTTCGCCGACGATCCCGACCGGCACCGGCTCGAGGCGCGCGTCGAGGACGTAGAGCCTCGCGTTGCGGTTCGGACGGCCGATGGGGATGCCTGCTCGCCCGGCCACCGGCGCCGCGATCTCGAACGTGCAGCAACCGACGGTCGCCTCGGTCGGACCGTAGTGGTTGACGAGGCGGACCTCGGGAAAGCGCTCCTGCCACCATGCGACGTCCTTGGGCACCAGCGCCTCGCCGCCGAGCATCAGCGTCGCGGTCGGGCAGGCCGCGCCCGAGGCCTCGAGCGCGGCGTTGACGAGCTTCAGGTGCGACGGCGTCAGCTTGGTCAGCGCGTAGGGTCCGGCGGCCGGCGGGCCGGCGGCGAGCGCGTCGATCTCGCCGTAGGGCGGGAGCAGGTACAGCGGCTGCCCGCACAGCAGGGGCCCGAACAGCGTGGTGATGACGCCGTCGAAGGCGATCGTGTGCACCAGCGGCGACCCGCCACGGTGGCCGCGGTAATACGCATCCAGCGCCCAGCGCATGTAGTTGGTCAGGCTGCGATGCTCGACCATCACCCCCTTCGGCTTTCCGGTCGATCCGGACGTGTAGATGACGTAGGCGAGGTTGCAGGCCGAAGCGGTCGCCGGGGGCTCGCCGGATGGCGAGGCGGCGATCGCGGGCCAATCGGCGTCGAGGCAGACGGTCCGCCCCGCATGGGCCGGCATGTCGCGCGCGAGCCGCGCCTGGGTCAGCAGCACCGGCGCCCTGGTGTCCGCGAGCATGAAGGCGATGCGGTCCGCCGGATAGGCGGGATCGATGGGCACGTAGGCGCCGCCCGCCTTCATGATTCCGAGCAGCGCCACGATCAGGTCGGGCGAGCGCTCCATCGCGACGCCGACCAGGATTTCCGGGCCGACTCCCAGCGCGCGCAGGTGATGCGCGACCTGGTTGGCCTTCGCGTCGAGCGAGGCATACGTGAGCGCATCTCCGCCGGCCGGCGTCGCCGGCGCCAGCGCGACGGCACCGGGTGTGCGCGCCGCCTGCGCCGCGAACAGCAGGTGCACCGGCAGCGCCTCGGCGTCGACGACGGCCGCCGGGTTCCAATCGACGAGGAGCCGGTGCCGCTCCGCGGCCGTCTGCAGGCCGAGCGCAGAGACCGGCAGGTCCGGGTCGGCGACGATCGACCCGAGCAGCGTCCTGAAGTGCCCGCTCATGCGCTCGATCGTGTCCGCATCGAACAGCGCGGTCGCGTAGTCGACGCGACCGCGCATCGCGCCCCCCGCTTCGGCCAGCGCGAAGGTCAGGTCGAATTTCGACGTCCCGGTGCCGATGCCGTCGACGCGGGCGACGGAGACGCCGGGCAGCGACCACTCGGCAACCGGCGAGTTCTGCAGCGCGAACGCCACCTGGTAGAGGGGATTGCGGGCGAGGTCGCGCGCCGGCGCGAGGTCCTCGACCAGCTTCTCGAAGGGTAGCTCCTGGTGCGCGTAGGCGGCCAGCGCGGTCGCGCGCACCCGCGCGAGGCAGGTCCTGAAATCCGGGTCGCCCGACAGGTCACCGCGCAGCACGATGGTGCTGACAAAGAAGCCGATGAGACTCTCGAGCTCGGGACGGCTGCGGCCGGCGGTCGAGACACCGATGGGGATGTCGGTCTGCCCGCAGAGCCGATGGAGCAGCACCTGGAACGCCGCGAGCAGCAACATGAACAGCGTCACGTTCTCGCGCCGCGCGAGATCCTTCAGCGCCTGCGTCACCGTCGCGTCGACGGCGAACTGGAGCTGGCCGCCGGCGTGATCGGCCACGCGCGGCCGGGGCCGGTCGGTCGGCAGCTCGAGGGGCGCAAGGCCGGCGAGCGCGTCGCGCCAGAACGCGAGGTGCCGATCCAGCAGCGGGCCCTGCAGCCGCTCACGCTGCCACACAGCGAAGTCGGCGTACTGCACCGGAAGCCCCGGCAGCGGCGACGACTCGCCGCGCACGAATGCGCCGTACAGCACCGACAGCTCCCGCGCCAGGTTGGCGGAGGACCACCGGTCGCTGATGATGTGATGCACGTTGGTGACGAGCCAGTGCTCGTCCGGCGCAAGCCGCAGCAGGCGCGCGCGAAGGAGCGGGCCCTCCGCGAGCGCGAAGGCTGTGCGCGCCTCGGCGCGCGCCGCTGCGCGCGCCGCCGGCTCGCGCGCCTCGACCGGCAGCCGCGACAGGTCCTCCACCGGCAGGGGCATCGGCTGCGCGGCGACGATCCGCTGCCGCGGCTCGCCGTCGACGACGACGAAACGGGTGCGCAGCGCCTCGTGGCGGTCGACGACGGCGGCGAATGCGCGCGCCAGCGCGGCGACGTCGAGCGGCCCCGTCAGCCGGTCGACGCGCGGCTCGTTGTAGACGGACTTGTCCGGCAGCAGCTGGTCGAGCAGCCAGAGCCGCTGCTGGCCGAACGACAGCGGTGCGGTGAAATCGGCGGCGGCGGGGTCGGTCATCGCGGGTTCATCCACGACAGGGACTCGCGCAGTTGCATGGCGCGCTCATCGGGCGACGGCCGGCACCGGCGTCGCGGCGTCGATGCGACGCAGCACTTGCGCAAACCGGTCGATGTCGTCGCGGATGACCGTCGCGAACTGCGCCGCGTCCTCGCGGATCGGCTCCAGGTTCGACAGTTCGACGCGGTTCCGGAATGCCGGCGACCGCTGCACCTTCGCCAGCGCGTCGCGCAACGCGGCGGCAACGTTGGCCGGCAACCCTGCGGGCGCGACCAGCCCGTACCACGCATCGATCGCATATCCGGGCAGGCCCTGCTCGGCTACGGTCGGCAGGTCGGGCAACGCGGCACTGCGCTGCGCGCCGGCAGCCGCAATGACGCGCACCTTGCCCGCGTCGGCGTGCTGGCGCATGTTCGGCAGGTCGTTGAGGCTCATGTCGACCCGGCCCGCCAGCAGGTCGGCCACCGCCGGTGCCGAGCCCTTGTACGGGATTTCCGTCAGGTCGATGCCTGCCGACTTCTTCAGCAGTTCGAACGCGAGGCGGCTGAGCGTCCCGCCGCCGAAGGAGACATACGTGAGGCGGCCCGGATCGGCATGGGCATGGGCGATCAGCTCCGGAATCGACTTCACCGGCAGTACGGCACTCACGACGATGAAGTACTGGGCGCGGGCGACGCGGCCGATCGGCACGAAATCGGTGATCGGGTTGTAGCGCAGGTCCTGTTCCGACACCGCCGCGATGGCGAGGTTGCTCTGCCCCCCCACGAGCAGCGTGTAGCCGTCGGCCGGCGCCTTCGCCACGATGTCGGCCGCGATCGTGCCGCCGGCCCCGGGGCGGTTGTCGACGACGATGGGAATGCGCCACTCGTCGGCCAGCAGGTCGGCGACGATCCGCGCGACGGTGTCCGACGTGGCGCCGGCGGTCTGGCCGACGACGATGTGCACGGTCCGGTCGGGATACGCGGCCGCCTGCGCGCCGTCGGCCCCGATGGCAAGCGCGGCGATCGCGGCGAGCAGGAACATCGGGCGCCAAACCCGGCGCCCGCGCGACGGGCGACCTGCGCATTCCACGCTCCGGCATGCGCGCGTGGTTCGGCTCCTCACGCTCATGTTCCGACCAGACGTGGAGTCCGTCCGGTCGGCCCGCCGCCCGGGGCGGAACCGTTTCGCAGCGATGCGCGCACGCGCGCCGCGAACAGGGCGACCGTCGGCGCCTCGAACAGTGCCGCGACGTCGAGTTCCACGCCGGCGACGGCGGCGATCCGCGCGATCACGCGGGCCGCCCGCAGCGAGTCGCCGCCGGAGAGGAAAAAATGGTCGTTGGCCGACACCTGCGGCACGCCGAGCGCCTCGGCAAAGACCGTCGCGACCAGCGCCTCTTCCGCATCCCGCGGCGCCATGCGCGCCCCCGCCAGCGCGGCATGCAGCAATGCCGGCAGTGCGTCGCGGCGCAGCTTGCCGGACGGATTCAAGGGCAGCGCGTCGACGACCAGCACCGAGGTCGGGACCTGCGACGGCGCCAGCACGCTCCGGGCAAACTCGCGCAGATCGCGCGCATTCGCCACGGCGCCGTCGCGCAGCACCACCGCCGTGAAGACGTCCTCGCCCAGCGACGGATGCGGGACGCCGAAGGTCGCCGCCCCGCGCACTGCCGGGTGCTGCAGGAACCTGGCGTCGACTTCGCTCGGCGAGACCTTGAGCCCGCCGCGATTGATGAGTTCCTTCAATCGCCCGGACAGGAACAGGTAGCCGTCGGCGTCGAGATGCCCGAGGTCGCCGGTGCGCAGCCAACCGTCGGCGGATGCGATCCGGCTGGCATCGGGGTCGTCCCAGTACCCGTCCATCACGCCGGGGCCGCGGACCAGGATTTCGCCGGTGACGCCGGAAGGCAGGTCCCCGCCATCGCCGCCGACGATCCTCAGCTCCGCCATCGCGAGCCCCGCGGACCCGGCGCGGCGCGCGCGCGGCGGCAGCGGATGCTGCGCCACCAGGCCCGCTTCGGTGGTCCCATAGCCCTGGATCACGGGAACGCCCAGCATCGATTCGAGGCGCCCGGCGACGGCGGACGGCAGCGCGTCGCTGCTGCCGCGGAGGAAGCGCAGCGAACAAGGCGCGGCCGGAAGGCGCGCCTCCAGCGCATCCGCCATCGCCGTCAGCACGGTCGGGCTTGCCGAGCACCACGTCGGCCGGAATTCGTCGAGCCAGTCGACGAAGCGCGCGCCGTCGTAACCGGACGGCACCACGACGCTTCCGCCGGTCGCAAGGGGGACGACGATACCCAGCCCGAAGCCGCTGCGCGTATGCAGCGGGGCGAGCAGCAGGAAGCGGTCGCGGGCGTCGACCGGATGCACGACCGCGTTCGCGAGGATCTGGGCGTCCGACACGGGAACGAGCTTGGGCCGCGCCGTGGTGCCGGACGTGCCGAAGATCACCGCGACGTCTGCGCCGCGCCGCACCATCCCGGCCGCGACAGCAGGCGGCGGGCGGTCCGGACGAAGGTCGCAGGCGCCGGCCGGCGCGCCGGATCGGCGGACGACGCGCAGCACCGCGATCGACAGCGACTCGGCCGCTGCCGTCGCCGGCGAGTTCGCGCCTTCCGCGGCGACCAGCGCATCGACGCGCAGGCGCCGCAAGAGGTCGCTGCAGGCGCCGCGGTCCTGCAGCGGATCGAACGGCACGCAGGTCGCTTGCGTCATCGCCGCGACCAGCGCGACCACGGCGCCGGGACCGGCGGGGAGCGACACCGCCACGCGGCACCCCGGGCCGATGCCGTGCGCCGCGAGCGCATCGACGGCGCGGAGGATTTCGTCGCGCAGCGCCGCGTAGCCGAGCGGGGCGCAACCCGGCGCGAGAAGCGCCGGCTCGGCGCCGCGATCGCGCGCGTGCACCGCGATCAGATCGAACAACGACTGGGCGCCACGCCTTTCTTCCATGGCCCCGATTCTACCGTCGAACCGGGGGGCGCGCCCCTGGCGGATCGGCGCCGCTGCGCCGGCGTCCGCTCAGGCCAGCTTGGCGATGAGCGCCCTGGCCTCGGTCTTCTGCTGCTCGTCGCCTTCGCGCAGGACTTCCTGCAGGATTTCGCGCGCGCCCTCGACATCGCCCATCTCCTGGTAGGCCTTGGCGAGGTCGAGCTTGGTCGCGGCGTCGTGCCACTGGCCGTCGAGAACCGACGGCGTGGCGTCCTCGAAGGCCGGCTGCGAGTGGTCGAACGACAGGTCGAGCTTGTCGCGATCGATCGGCGGCTGCGGACGCGTCAGCGGCTCGGCCGTGCCGGAGCGGCCGAGCGGCGCCGGCCGTTCGGAGTCCTCGAGGTAGAAATCGAGGTCGGCCCCCACGCGGGCGATCTCCGCGCGATCGGCCGCGGCAGGGGCGACGGTCGCGGCAGGCTCGGCGCGCAGCTTGTCCGCCGCCACTGCCGCGGCGGCAGCGCCGATCGCAGCGCCCGCCGCGACCCTGCCATGGCCGTCGGCCTTCGGCATCGCCGAGAGGTCTTCGTCGAGCCGCAGGTCGAAGTCGCTGCCCTTCGCACCCCGTGCCGCACCGGGGCCTTCCACCGCGGCCTCGGGCTTCAGGTCGGGCATCACCGAGAAGTTCTCGGTGTCGCCGACCGCGGATGCGGCGGCCGCCGCATCGGCAGCCGCGCTGCCCTCCGGCGCCACGAACAACGGGTTGGACGGGTCGAGCTGACGGCCCAGGGCGACCGCCTTCTGCCACGTCTCGCCCTTCCCCTGCGACACGGCATAGAGCTCGGCGGCGACGCTTTCGAACGCCGACGGCTTGTTGTGCTGCGCGTGGATCTCGAGCAGCTTGAGGTAGACCTCCTGCCGTTGCGGATCCTTGCGCAGCGCATGCTTCAGTATTTCCTCGGCCTGCGCATCGCGGCCGTAGGCCAGGTAGACCTCGGCCTCGGCGATGGGATCGACTTCGTCGGTGTCGATGTTGCCGAGGCCCTCGCGGCTGAATTCGCTGGACAGCGAATTGTCGCCGGTGTTGACGACACCGCCCCCGGTCGAGCCGAAGACGGTGTTCGTCTTGATGTCGGTGTCGGCGAGGATCCCGTCCTCGTATTTCGTCACCTTGCGCCGGCGGGCGGCGATGATGGCGGCAAGTCCACCGAGGATGACCAGCGCGCCGCCGCCCAGTGCCCACGTCGGCGTGTTCGCCGTCAGGTCGTCGATGAACGACGGCTCGGGCTTCGGCGGCGCGGCCGCCGGCGTCTTCTGGACCGGCTTGGGCGCGACGACGGGCGGCGCCGCCGCCTCCTTCGGCGGTTCCACGGCCTTGGCCGGCTCGGGCTTCGGCGCTGCGGCCGCCTTGCCGGGCTCGGTTGCCTTCGGTGCTTCCGCAAGCTTGGCGGGCTCGGGCGCCTTCGTCGCCGCGGCGACCTTCGCCGGCTCCGGCACGGGTGCCGGCGGGGGCTCGGGTTTCGCGGCCGGCGCGGGCCTGGGCTCGGCCGCCTTCCCCGCCTTGCCGGCTTCCGCCTGCGTCTGCGCCTGCGCCAGCGTCTGGTTCTTGAGCGTGACGGCGCGCTGCAGGTCGCTCACGGTCTTTTCCAGTTCCGCAATCCGGGCCTGCGCCTCGCGAATCTGGTTATCGCGCGCGATGCTGTCCTCGGCTGCGCCGGCGCCGCCCTTGCCGGCGCCCGGGGTGCGCGAGACCTTCAGCTGGTCGCGCCCCGCGGGGGCCGCCGGCACGCTGTCGACCGCGGCCGCGCCGATCCGGCCGGCGGTGTTGCGGGTGCCCGTGGCATCGCTGGCCGGCGCGGTCGCAGCCACGCGATCGCGATATGCCCGCCAGTCGCTCGCCTGCATGCGGACGACCTTGTTCGCCTCGGCGGGCTCGGTTGCCGCCACCGCGTCCGGCGCGGGAATCGACATGATCGCCCCAGCGCGCAGGCGGTTCATGTTGTTGCCGTCGAACGCGCGCTGGTTCGCGGTGTACATCGCCACCATCGTCTGCTCCAGCGACACGCTGGGCGGCTTGTATTCGGCGGCGATCTTCGACAGGGTGTCGCCGCGCTGCACCGGATAGTCGCCGGCCGCCGGGGTGCCGCCCTGCAGCGTGCCGGCACCGGTCACGCCGGAACCGGCGGCAGCCGACGGCGCGGGCCTGGCCGCAGGCTGCGCGGCTGGCGCGCGGGCCGGCGCCGCCCCGGTGCGCGCAGGCGCCACCGGATCAACCGGCGAGGCGACCACGCCCGGCGGATCGAGCAGGAAGGTGTACTCGCGAACCAGGCGACCCGCCGCCCAGTTGACCTCGACCATCAGGTCGAGATACGGCTCGTTGACGGGGGCCGGCGTGACGATGCGCAGGTAGGCATCGCCGGCGGCGTTGCGCTCGACCGTGATCTTCGCGCGGGAAAGGACACTGTTGTAGGCGAGGTTGTTCTGCCGGTAGAGCGCCGGATCGGCGATCCGGACCGACAGCGAGTCGAGTTCGTCCCGTGCGGCAGAGGTGAGCTCGATCTGCGCCGAGAGTGGCTGGCCGAGCGCGGACTGGACGGTCAGGCGACCGAGTCCGAGCGCGTGGAGGAAGCCCGGCAGCGCAAGTGCGCCGGCCAGGACGCCCAGCCTGATGATGGGTTTTACTCTCATGCGGACCTCTTCACGGGATTCGAAATTCGCAAGCTAACTTAACATCATGGGCTTAGGGGTGCAAGCTAAACCACGGTATTAGCTTGCTTTTTTGCATTCCACCGGCAGCGGCAGACCGGAGATTCATGCCGCCATCGTAACGCACCCCGCTACTGCTTGCGGTCGATCCGGCGAGCATCACAAGATATTGTGGCGGGGTCGCCTCCGCGGGGTGGAGGGTCCGCGACGCCACAAGGCTGCGGGCGAGGATGCGCCAATGCGCAGCCAGGCCGCACCCGCCAGGGGCAGGCGCGGTGCCGGGCGCGCATAAAACCTCCCAAAAGGGGTGCCGCGGCGCGTGCAGCGGAAGGAAGGGCGCAAACCGTCAACCGCCAGCAGCGCTGCGCGCCGCCCGGCGCCGGGCGGCGGTCAGTGCGCGAGCAGGATCCTGACCATCCGGCGCAGCGGTTCGGCGGCGCCCCAAAGGAGCTGGTCGCCGACGGTGAAAGCGCCCAGATACTCGCCGCCCATCGCGAGCTTGCGCAACCGGCCGACCGGGACTTCGAGCTTGCCGGTCACCGCCGCGGGGGTCAGCCGGGTGATGCTCTCTTCCTTGGTGTTCGGCACCACCCGCACCCATTCGTTGGCCGACGCGAGGATCGCCTCGATCTCCGCCAGCGGGAGGTCGCGCTTCAGCTTGATCGTCAGCGCCTGGCTGTGGCAGCGCATCGCGCCGATGCGCACGCAGATCGAGTCGACGGGGATCGGCGCCGCCCCCCCGGCGCCGCCGCGGCCGAGGATCTTGTTGGTCTCGACGCCGCCCTTCCACTCCTCGCGGCTCATGCCGTCGCCCAGGTCCTTGTCGATCCACGGGATCAGGCTGCCGGCGAGCGGCACGCCGAACTGCTTCGTCGGGAACGCGGGATCGCGCAGCGCGCCTGCGACTTCGCGGTCGAGGTCGAGGATCGCGGAGCCGGGATCGCCCAGCAGGCTCCCGGCCGCGTCGTGCGCCGCGCCCATCTGGGCGAGGAGCTCGCGCATGTTCTGCGCGCCGGCGCCGGAGGCGGCCTGGTAGGTCATGCAGGTCATCCACTCGACCAGGTCGTGCCGGAACAGGCCGGCCAGCCCCATCAGCATCAGGCTCACCGTGCAGTTGCCGCCGATGTAGTTCTTCACGCCGGCGGCAAGCGCCGCGTCGATCACCTCGCGGTTGACCGGGTCGAGGATGATGACGGCGTCGTCCTTCATCCGCAGCGACGACGCGGCGTCGATCCAGTAGCCCGTCCAGCCCGCGGCGCGCAGCCGCGGGAACACGTCGCTCGTATAGTCGCCGCCCTGGCACGTGACGATCGCATCCAGCGCGGCCAGCGCGGCGATGTCCTGCCCGTCCTGCAGCGGCTTCCGGCCGCCGCCGACGTCGGGGCCTTCGCCGCCGACCGTGGACGTCGAGAAGAACTCCGCGTCGATGAGACCGAAATCACCCTCGTCCCGCATCCGCTGCAGCAGGACCGAGCCCACCATGCCACGCCAACCGACAAAGCCTACTCGCATGATCGCTCTCTGCTCGTTACCCAGTGTTCCCCGCCGCGGCGAACCGGCTCCCCCTCCGCCGTGCCGTCCTCGCGGGCCGGGCTAGAACGCGGCGACCACCGCGTCGCCCATCGCCTTCGTGCCGATGACCCGCTCGCCGGGCAGCGCGATGTCGCCGGTGCGGCAGCCCTGCGCCAGCACCGCGCGGACCGCGCGCTCGATCCGGTCGGCGACGTCGGGCCGCGCGAACGTGTAGCGGAACATCATCCCCATCGACAGCATCGTCGCCAGCGGGTTCGCCTTGTCCTGCCCGGCGATGTCGGGGGCCGAGCCGTGGATCGGCTCGTACAGGCCCTTGTTGTTCGCGTCGAGCGACGCCGACGGCAGCATCCCGATCGAGCCGGCGAGCATCGACGCCTCGTCGGACAGGATGTCGCCGAAGATGTTGCCGGTGACGATCACGTCGAACTGCTTGGGATTCCTCACCAGCTGCATCGCGGCGTTGTCGACGTACATGTGCGACAGCGCGACGTCCGGGTAGTCGGCGGCCATCGCGGTCACGACCTCCCGCCACAGGATGCTGGTGTCGAGCACGTTCGCCTTGTCCACCGAGCACAGCTTCCCGCCGCGCTGTTGCGCCGTGCGGAAGCCGACGTCGGCGATGCGGCGGATCTCGGGCTCGCTGTAGTGCATCGTGTCGAAGCCCTCGACGGCGCCGTCGGCGTTGGTGCGCCGGCCGCGCGGCTGGCCGAAATAGATGTCGCCGGTCAGCTCGCGGATGATCATGATGTCGAGGCCGGCGACGACCTCGGGCTTCATCGACGACGACGCGGCGAGTTCCGGATAGAGCAGCGCCGGGCGCAGGTTCGCGAACAGGCCGAGTGCCTTGCGGATCGCGAGCAGCCCCTGCTCCGGCCGCAGCGCGCGCGGCAGCGTGTCGTAGCGCGGCCCGCCGACGGCGCCCATCAGCACGGCATCCGCGGCCTGCGCGAGCGCCAGCGTCGCGGGCGGCAGCGGATGGCCGGCGGCGTCGTAGGCAGCGCCGCCGATCGGCGCGGTCTCGGTCTCGATCGGCAGGCCGTCCTCCCGCAGCGCGTCGAGCAGCCGGACGGCCTGACTGATGATTTCGGTGCCGATGCCGTCACCGGGAAGAATGGCGATTTTCATGGTCGAAGGCCGTTGGTTGCAATGGGCCGCGATGCGCCGCGGCGCCGCGTCAGGCGAGCCAGGGCTGCTCGGCGAGCCGAGTCGCCTCGAAGGCGCGGATCTCGTCGGCGTGCTGCAGCGTGAGGCCGATGTCGTCGAACCCGTTGATCAGGCAGTGCTTGCGAAACGGCTCGACGTCGAAGCCGAACGCGATCGAGCCGTCCGGCGTGGACACCCGCTGCCGCTCTAGGTCGACCGTGAGCTTGAACCCCGGGAAGGCCCTGGCCGCGTCGAACAGCTTGTCGACCTGCGACTCGGTGAGCACGATCGGCAGCAGCCCGTTCTTGTACGAGTTGTTGAAGAAGATGTCGGCGTAGGACGGCGCGATCAGCGCCCGGAAGCCGTAGTCCGCGAGCGCCCAGGGCGCGTGCTCGCGCGAACTCCCGCAGCCGAAGTTGCGGCGCGCGAGCAGGATCTGCGCGCCGCGATACTGCGGCTGGTTCAGGATGAAGTCCGGATTGGGGCGGCGCGTGGCGTGGTCCATGCCCGGCTCGCCGTGGTCAAGATAGCGCCACGCGTCGAACAGGTTCGGGCCGAAGCCCGTGCGCTTGATCGACTTCAGGAACTGCTTCGGGATGATCGCATCGGTGTCGACGTTGGCGCGGTCGAGCGGCAGCACGAGCCCGGTGAGGAGGCGGAAGGGTTCCATGGCGTCTTCAGTTGAACTTCGCTTTGTTGGCGGCTTTTTCGACGGCGCTGCCGGTCGCCTTGATGTCCTTGCCGGCGCCTTCGATCGTGTTGCAGCCCGCGAGCAGCGCGGCGCAGAGGCCGGCGAGCGCGAGCGATGCGGTGAGTCTGCGGATCATGGATGTCTCCCGGTCGGTTGGCGGCAGGCTAGCCCAGCCGCCGCACGTCGACGAAATGGCCTTCGATGGCGGCCGCGGCGGCCATCGCGGGACTCACGAGGTGCGTACGGCCGCCGGCGCCCTGCCGGCCCTCGAAATTGCGGTTCGACGTGGACGCGCAGCGTTCCCCCGGCTCCAGCCGGTCGTCGTTCATCGCGAGGCACATCGAGCAGCCTGGCTCGCGCCACTCGAATCCGGCCTCGAGGAACACCCGGTCGAGGCCTTCCTTCTCGGCCTGCGCCTTCACGAGGCCCGACCCCGGGACGACCATCGCCAGCTTCACCGACGGCGCGACGTGGCGGCCGCGGGCGACCGCGGCGGCGGCGCGCAGGTCCTCGATCCGCGAGTTCGTGCACGAGCCGATGAAGACCTTGTCGACCCGGACGTCGCCGATCGGCGTGTTCGGCTTCAGGCCCATGTAGGTGAGGGCGCGCTCGATGCCGTCGCGGCGCGCGGCGTCCTTTTCCTTGTCGGGATCCGGCAGCCGGCCCTCGATCGAGATGACCATCTCCGGCGACGTGCCCCAGGTGACCTGCGGCGCCAGCGCCGACGCGTCGAGCGTCACGACGGTGTCGAAGCGCGCGCCCTCGTCGCTCCCCAGGTCGCGCCAGCGGGCGACGGCGTGCTCCCACAGCGCGGCGCTGGGCGCGAACGGCCGGCCGCGGAGGTACTCGAAGGTCGTGTCGTCGGCGGCGACCATCCCGGCGCGCGCGCCGGCCTCGATCGCCATGTTGCACAGGGTCATCCGCCCTTCCATCGACAGCCCCCGGATGGCGGGGCCGGTGAACTCGATCGCGTGGCCGGTGCCGCCGGCGGTGCCGATCTTCCCGATCACGGCAAGTGCGAGATCCTTGGCCGTGACGCCGGCAGGCAGCCCGCCCTCGATCTTGACCTGCATCGAGCGGGCCTTCTTGGTCAGCAGGCACTGCGTGGCGAGCACGTGCTCCACCTCGGACGTGCCAATGCCGAAAGCGAGCGCGCCGAACGCGCCGTGCGTGCTGGTGTGCGAGTCGCCGCAGACGACCGTCATGCCCGGCAGCGTGGCGCCCTGTTCCGGCCCGATGACGTGGACGATGCCCTGCCGCTTGTCGAGGAACGGGAAGTAGGCCTTGGCGCCGGTGGCGGCGATGTTGGCGTCGAGCGTCTCGACCTGCATCCGGGAGATCGGCTCGCGGATGCCGAGGTGCCAGTCCTTCGTCGGCGTGTTGTGGTCGGCGGTGGCGACGATCGAGCCGACGCGCCACGGCTTCCTCCCGGCGAGGCGCAGGCCCTCGTAGGCCTGCGGGCTCGTGACCTCGTGCACCAGGTGCCGGTCGATGTAGAGCAGAGCCGTCCCGTCCGCCTCGGTCCGGACGACGTGGCTGTCCCAGAGTTTGTCGTAGAGCGTGCGCGCGTGCATGGCGATCCTGTCTCGAGAGGGGCGGCGTGACGTGTGCCGTGGTCCGGAACCGGCGATTATCGCACAGGCGGCAAAGTGTCCCTGGCGTCCGTGCGACCTGCGGGATGCTTCAGCGGCGCGGCAACCCCAGCGGCGCGAGGAGTGCCGCGACCGCGGCGTGGAGGCCGGGGAGCGCGGCATCGAAGGCGGTCGCCGGAAGCGCGCGAAGCCACGTGAACTGGCGCTTCGCGAGCTGGCGCGTGGCGGCGGCGCCGGTCGCGCGGAGCGCCTTCATGTCGATCGCGCCGTCGATGAATTCCCACGCCTGGCGGTAGCCGACGCAGCGCATCGACGGCAGGTCGGGCGACAGCGCGAAACGCGAGCGCAGGCTCCGCAGCTCGCCGACCAGGCCCGCGTCGAGCATGGCGTCGAAGCGTGCCTCGATCCGCGCATGCAGCACCGCGCGATCGGGTGGCAGCAGGGCGATGGCGACGTGCGGCCCCAGCCCGGCATCGGCGACGCGCGCGCCCTGCAGCGCGGACAGCGGCACGCCGGTGGTCGCGTGCACCTCGAGCGCCCGCTGGATGCGCTGCGCGTCCATCGGCTCGAGGCGCGCGGCCGTCGCGGGGTCGACCCGCGCCAGTTCCGCGTGCAGCGCCGGCCAGCCTTCGGCGGCGGCCCGGGCATCGAGCGCGGCACGCACCGCCGGGTTCGCCGGCGGCAGAGCGCTCAGGCCTTCCAGCAGCGCCTTGAAGTAGAGCATCGTGCCGCCGACCAGGAGCGGCACGCGGCCCCGCGCGCGGATCGCGGCGACGGCTTTCAGCGCGTCGCGGCGGAAGCGGGCCGCCGAATAGGCCTCGGTCGGATCGATCAGGTCGATGAGGTGGTGCGGCACCTGCGCGCGCTCGCCTGCGTCCGGCTTCGCCGTGCCGATGTCCATGCCGCGATAGACCTGCGCCGAGTCGACGCTGACGATCTCCGCCGCGAGTCCCCCGGCGAGCGCCAGCGCGAGCGCGCTCTTGCCCGACGCGGTCGGGCCCATCACGAGCACCGCGGGCAGCGTGCTCACCGCCCGCGCATGAACAGGCGGTCGAGGTCGGAGAGCGCCAGCTGGTACCACGTCGGGCGGCCGTGGTTGCACTGGCCGGCGCGCTCGGTCGCCTCCATCTCGCGCAGCAGCGCGTTCATCTCCGGCACGGTCAGCGTGCGGTTGGCGCGTACCGCGCCGTGGCAGGCCATCGTCGACAGCAGTTCGTCGCGATGCGCGGTGAGCACCTCGCTGCCGCCGAACTCGCGCAGGTCGTGCAGCACGGCCCGGGCGAGCGTCACCGCGTCGGCGTCGGCGAGCGGCGCGGGAATGCCCCGCACCGCGAGCGTCGCGGGGCCGAGCGCCGTCACGGCGAAGCCGAGGCGGTCGAGCACGCCGGCGTGCTCGGCGGCGGCGGCGGCTTCGAGCGGCGACGCGGCGAACGTCGCGGGGATCAAGAGCGGCTGCACGGGCACCCGCCGGTCGAGGGCGGCCTTCAGCCGCTCGTAGACGATGCGCTCGTGCGCCGCGTGCATGTCGACCAGCACCAGGCCCGCGCGATTCTGCGCGAGCACGTAGATGCCGTGCAGCTGCGCCAAGGCGAAGCCCAGCGGATTGTCGTCGCCGGTCGGCGGGAGGTCCGGCCCGGCGGCGGGGACGGCGGCGGCATCGCGCGGGCCGAACAGCCTGGCGTAGAACGCCGCGGGCTCGGTCGTGCCGAGCGGCATCGCTCCCTGCCGCGGCGCGAACCCCGCCGCCGGCGCGAACGACGGAGCCGGCCGGGAACCGGCCTGCGTCGCGAAGGAAGGCGACGCGCCCGCCGGCGCCATGCCGAGCCCGGTCGCAGCGGACACCGCGGGCTGCCCGGCGCCCGTCGCCGCCAGCGCGCGCTGCACCGCGGTCTTCACCGCCTGGTGCACGGCGCCCGAATCGCGGAACCGCACTTCCGTCTTCTGCGGATGGACGTTGACGTCGACGAGCCGCGGCGACAGCGTCAGCCACAGCGCGTACGCTGGCTGCTTGTCGTGGTGGAGGACATCGCGGTAGGCCTCGCGCAGCGCGTGCAGCAGCACCCGGTCCCGGACGAAGCGGCCGTTGACGAACGTGTACTGCCCGCCCCCCTGCGCGGCGTAGGCCGGGCGCACCGCAAAACCGCTGACCGACAGCGGCCCGGCGTCGGCATCGACGGCGGTCGCGCCGGCGACGAAACCCTCGCCCAGCAGCGCCTCGACCCGCGCCCGACGGCCGTCGGCCCGCAGCCGGTGCACGACGCGGCCGTTGTGCTGCAGCGTGAAGGCGACGTCGGGATGCGCCAGCGAGAGCCGGCGGAACACCTCCTCGCAGTGGCCCCATTCGGTGGCGTCGGTGCGCAGGAACTTCTTCCGCGCCGGCGTGTTGTAGTAGAGCTCCTGCACCATCACCGTGGTGCCGCCGGCGAGCGCCGCGGGGGCGACGGGACCGACGGCGCCGCCGTCGACCTCGACCCGCCACGCGTGCGCGCTGCCGGCCGCGCGCGACGTCAGCGCAAACCGCGAGACCGCGGCGATCGACGCCAGCGCCTCGCCGCGGAAGCCCAGCGTGGCGATCGATTCGAGATCGTCGACCGTCGCGAGCTTCGACGTGGCGTGCCGCGCGACCGCCAGCGTCAGCTCGTCGCGGGCGATGCCGGCGCCGTTGTCCGCGACGCGGATGCGACTCACGCCGCCGCTCGCGAGATCGACGTCGATCTCGGTCGCGCCGGAATCGAGCGCGTTCTCGAGGAGTTCCTTCAGCGCGGCCGCGGGCCGCTCGACCACTTCGCCGGCGGCGATCTGGTTGATCAGGTGATCCGGCAGCGCATGGATCCTGGCCATGGTTCCGTGCGTGGTCAGCGCCGCAGTCCCTGCGCCCAGCGCGCATAGGCGGCGGCGGCGACGCCGTTCAGCGCTGCGACGTGGGCGTCGAGGTCGCGGCGGATGGCGGCGGCCGACTGCCTCGCGCCGGCGGTC
>CALQLA020000063.1 GCA_943331295.2 Bordetella parapertussis
CAGGAAAAGCTCTTGACCTTGTGCTCCCCGTCGTAACGCGCGACACAACGGCGAAACGTCGTCAGTGGCAAATGCTGCATGACCTGCGCACAAACCAGCCGCCCAGCATTCATCGACGCCCCCTGCGAATAGGTTCCTCGCAGGATCGCAGATAGCCGAGACAAGTTTCAAATCGAGACCAAGAAAATCCATGCAATTGCCATTTACGTTCAATCGTTTAGCGCGGCCCGGCGGTTCAACGTCCGGACACTAGTGATCCAAAGTAGGTAATATTCATTTGATTCAGCCTATCACGCGGCGCAAGATGGCGTCCATTCGCGTTTCACGCGCGTGGGGCCGCGCGCGCGGGAAACGCGGACGGCACGGATGCCCCGGGGAGGGCAGGCAGGCCGGTGCCAACTTTGGGAGGATCCACGACATGCTGGTCCAGGAGCGGATTGAACGGATCGAGTTCTTCGAAGGCGAATACGCGTTTCTCGACAACGGCGCGCCTGCGGTCGTGCTCCTCAACGGCATTGCCTACCCGACGGTCGAGCACGCGTACCACGCGTCGAAGACACTTGCCGCGGAGAATCGCGAGATCATCCGGCAGGCGCCCAACGCGCGCGCGGCGCGACGCCTCGCGTCGTGGATGGAGCCGATCGAAAACTGGCGCGCGGTGCGCCTCGACGTGATGTCGAGCCTCATCGCGCAGAAGTACGCGGCCGGTGGCAGCTATGCCGAGCAGCTCCTCGCCACGGCGGATGCCGAGCTCCGCTTCGGCAATTGTTGGGACGAGACCTTCTGGGGCGTGTGCTGCGGCGTGGGCCGCAATCATCTGGGCCGGCTGCTGATGGCGCGCCGCGACTGGCTGCGCTCGACGGTGCCTGCTACGCGCGCGGCCTGACGGGCGCGCGTGCTCGGACCGAGCCCGCGAAGCGTTGGCCCTGGCCAAGCCCTCTGCGTTCGTCCGCGGAAATTTCGCGGCGAACCCGATCGGCCGCGCCTGCCCGAAACGTCCAGCTCTTGCTGTCTACTGGGTGGGGGAGCTTACGCCCCGACCGGCCCCTGGCGTTGCAAATGTCCGTACAATATCCTAGGATGTCGACGGATGCGGATGTCACGGTACACAGCCGCCGGAACGTTGAGTCTCCTCGATGACATCGACCTTGTTCTCGCCGATCGCCATGCGCGCGGTCACCTTCCCGAATCGGATCATGGTCTCGCCGATGGGCCAGTGTTCCGCGGTCGATGGTGTAATGAACGACTGGCACCTGATGCACCTTGGATCGATGGCGGTATCCGGCGCCGGGGCCGTCTGCATCGAAGCGACCGCCGTGGTGCCGAGGGGGCTCAACTGCCCCTCCGATTCCGGACTGTGGAACGACGAGCAACGCGATGCGCTCGGCCGGATCGTGGAATTCTGTCGCAGGCATTCCAACGCCCGATTTGGCCTTCAGCTCTGGCACGCGGGCCGCAAAGGGTCGGTCACGACGCCCTGGCAGCGACAAACGCCGATCGCCATCGCCGACGGCGGCTGGCAGGTGCAAGGCCCGTCGGCGATTCCCTACCCGGGGCGACATCTGCCTGAAGCGATGACATTGGATGACATCGGGCGTCTCCAGGACGCGTATGCCGCTGCGACGCGGCGCGCCCGCGACCTCGACCTCGACTTCCTCGAGATCCATTGCGCACACGGATACCTGCTGCACAGCTTCCTCTCGCCATTGGCCAATCAGCGCACCGATGCCTACGGGGGAAGCCTCGAGAATCGCATGCGCTTGCCTCTGGAGGTGTATGAGCGCATCCGAGCCGCCTGGCCGGAGGGCAAGCCGATAGGCGTGCGCATTTCGGCGAGCGATTGGATGGACGACGGGTGGACTCTCGACGAGAGCGTCGAACTCGCACGGCGATTGCGTGCACGCGGCTGCGACTACATAACCGCGTCGAGCGGCGGCCTTCATCCCGGGCAGAAGATCGCGATCGGACCCGGCTACCAGGTTCCGTTTGCCCAGCGGATTCGCGAAGAGGCCGGATTGCCAACGGTCGCCGTGGGCCTGATCACGGAGCCAAGGCAGGCCGAGGCGTTGCTCGCTTCGGGGAAGGCCGACATGGTCGCGCTTGGACGGGCAATGCTTTTCAACGCGCGCTGGCCATGGCATGCCGCCCTCGAGCTTGGTGAAGAACCGGATTTCCCGCCCCAGTACGAGCGCGCGCATCCGAAGATGCGCGTGATGGATTTCCTGAAGCCCAAGTTCGACCGTTGAAAACCGCCTACGACAAGATCTGGCGTCTGCACACGGTGGCGGATCTCGACGACGGCCGGACGCTTCTTTATATCGATCGCCATCTCACGCACGAGGTTACGTCGCCCCGTGCCTACGCCGAACTGGCGCGCCGATCGCTCACGGTTCGCCGTCGCGAACTCACGATCGCCGTCGAGGACCACATCCTCTCGACCCGGGCCGGCCGTGATCATGCCACCTATGCGCCGGGCGCTACCTTCGTGCTCGCGCAACGACGCTTCGCCGCGAAATTCGGGGTTCGGCTGATCCGGGCAACCGACCGCCGGCAGGGCATCGTCCACGTGATCGCGCCGGAGCTCGGCCTCGCGTTGCCGGGAACGACAATCGTCTGCGGGGACAGTCACACCTGCACGCTGGGAGGCGTCGGCGCAGTGGCATTCGGCATCGGAACGTCGGACATTGCACACGTTCTCGCAACCCAGACCCTGGCGCTGCGCAAGGCGCGCAACATGCGCATTCGATTCGACGGGTTGCCCCGGTGCGGCGTGGACGCCAAAGACCTGATCCTGTACGCGATAGGCCGGCTCGGCGTGCGCGCAGGTACGGGATTTGCGGTGGAATTCGGCGGGGCTGCCATCGCCGACATGTGCATCGACCAGCGGCAAACCGTATGCAACATGGCCATCGAAATGGGCGCCCGCGTCGGATTCGTGCCGGCCGACGACGCGACATTGGCGTACCTGCGCGATCGACCGGCGGCACCTGATGCCGAAACATGGGACGCCGCCGTCGCGCACTGGCGTTCGCTTGCAAGTGATGCCCATGCCGAGTTCGAGCGCGACGTGGCCATCGACGCCGCTTCGGTGGAACCGCAGGTAACCTGGGGCACGACGCCGCAGCACACCGCCGCCGCCAATGGCGTAATCCCCGATCCGGCCTACATACCCGATGCCGGCGAGCGGAGCACGGCCGTACGCGCACTGGAGTACATGCAATTGCGCCCGGGGACGCCGCTGACGGATATCACGATCCAGCACGCCTTCATCGGATCCTGCAATGGGGCCCGACTCCACGACTTGCGTACGGCGGCGCGTGTGCTGCGCGGAAGAAAGGTGGCGACGGGTGTCCGCGCGATGGTCGTGCCGGGCTCCAGTGCGGTTAAGCGGGCGGCGGAAGACGAAGGCCTGGATCGCATTTTCCTGTCCGCCGGGTTCGAGTGGCGCGAATCGGCGTGCTCGATGTGCGCTGCGGTGAACGACGACGTCGTGCCGCCGTATCAAAGGTGCATATCGACCACGAATCGCAACTTCGAAGGGCGCCAGGGACGGGATGCGCGGACGCACCTCGCAAGTGCGGCGAGCGTTGCGGCCGCGGCGGTCGAGGGCAGGATTGTCGACCCGCGTTCGTTGGGCTCGTGACCATGCCGACGCGCATCGCTGGTATCGCAGCACCCTTGATGCTCGACGACGTCGACACGGACCAGATCATTCCGGTTCCGGACATGCTTTCGGGTATCGATGCCGATTTCGGCGCTCGCCTGTTCGCGCGCTGGCGCTTCGATGAACGGGGCAACGCGCGCGATGATTTCGTGCTCAACCGGCCTCCGTTCGATACGGCGGCCATCCTGGTCACCGGTGCCAATTTCGGCTGCGGCAGCTCGCGGGAGCATGCCGTCTGGGCGCTCAGCGAATTCGGCATTCGGTGCATCCTGGCGGTGAGCTTCGCGGACATTTTCCGCGACAACTGCCGGCGCCAGGGAATCGCGACCATCACCATGGCGCGATCCGACCTCGAACGTCTCGCCAGCCACATTTTCGGCAGCGACGCGCGCGTCACCGTCGACCTCGGGACGCACGCGGTGGACGCGACGGGCCTCGCTGCGCCTTTGCCCATACCGGCCGAGCCGGCAAACCATGCGGCTGTCGTCGAGGACGAAATCGGGCGTACGCAGGCGTTCGAGGCTTCGATCGCGCGGTGGGAGGAGGCGGACCGCCGCGCGCGTCCGTGGATTTCAACGGTCCGGCTGGACGAAGACGGGTAGGCGGCGATCGCCGGCAGCCGACGCCCCGCAGTCCGCGATGCGCCGCGCCTGCCCCCTCGCTCCCTTTCGCTACTTGAATTTTTGCGCAGCGGCCTGGCTGAAGCGATTGTCGAAGGTCTTCGACAGATCGATCTTGGAGGGATCCAGCTTCGGGTCGGCTCGTGCCGCCATTCGCAGTACGGTCTTGGCCGCTTCCGGATCGACCATGCCCTGCTCGGGGATGCCGGGCAGGTTGCGTTCGACGGCGGTCCGATACAGCGCCGGGTTCTCGCGCGAGTACTCGGGCGGCAACGCGGCGATGATTTCGTCGAGCTTGGCGTTCTTGACCCAGCGCAGCGTGCGGGTGATCGCATTGGCGAGCGCCTGCGCGGTACCGGGGTACTTGGTGATGAATTCGGCAGGAACATACAGGCAGCCCGACGCATAGGGTCCGCCGTACACGGCACGACTGCCCTCGGCAGTGCGGGCGTCAGCCAGGATGACGATGTCACCGCCCATCTCCAGCTCGGTCATGACCGGGTCCACGCCGGAGATCCCGCCGAGCCTTCCGCTTCTCGCAGCTGCAATGGCTCCTGCGGCGTTGCCGACCGCCAGGATCGAGACCTCGTCGGGCTTGACTCCGGATTCACCCAGCACGACGTTGAGAAAGGTGTGGGTGGAGGACCCCGGAGCGGATACGCCGACCGTTTCGCCCTTGAGATCCTTGGCGCTGGGAGGAGACTTGGCCTTGTTCTTCATGAGCCCCAGCACGGTGCCGCCGCTTCGTCCGTAGAGGGCAATGCAACGGATGTCGACGCCTTTGGCCTGCATTTGAATCGTGTGCTCGTAGGCACCCGACGTTATGTCGGCGCTTCCTCCCACCAGCGCTTGCAGTCCCTTTGCGCCGGAGCCGCTGTCGACGGTCTCCACTTCCAGGCCTTCAGCCTTGAAGTAGCCGAGCCGCGAGGCGAGGTTCGGCACCAGGAAATAGATCTGGCTGGAAACGCCGGCCACAGCCATGACCAGGGTGGGCTTTTCCGGCTTCGGTGCCTGTGCACAAGCCATGGAAGGGAATACGGCGTTCACGGCGATTGCGACGAGTGCTCCGATGATCGGCTTGGGCCACATGTTCTTCGTCCTCTATGAGATGCGGGAACGGCGTCTTCCCGGTGTCGTCGGTTCCTGACGTCGAATCGTTTGCTATACTAGCTTATGTCCGGACATTTGCAACCGCAATCCCCTGACGGTCTCCTCCCGCTCGATGGCGTACGCGTCATTGACCTGTCCCACCTGATGCCCGGCCCGTGGTGCACGCAGACGCTCGGAGACATGGGGGCCGATGTCATAAAGGTCGAGCATACGGGCGCCGGGGACCCCAGCCGGGCAAATCCGCCGGCGTACAGGCGCGACAGCGTTTATTTTCACAGCGTGAATCGCAACAAGCGAAGCATCTGCCTCGATCTCAAGGACGCGGGCGACTATGCGCTTTTTGTCGAGCTGCTGAAGACGGCGGATATCCTGGTCGAGTCCTATCGGCCGGGCGTAGCCTCGAAGCTGAAGGTGGACTATGCCGTCGCTCGCGAGATCAACCTGCGGGTCATCTACTGCTCGCTCAACGGATATGGGTCGGAGGGCGCTCTCGCAACGACGCCCGGGCACGATGCTGCGATCCAGAGCGTGGCGGGCCTGATGCACGTGTCCGATGCGGAAGCCGCACCCATGCCGCGCATACAGACGGCGGATTGGGCGGCCGCCGCCTACGCCGCCATCTCGATCCTGGCCGCCTACATTCGCCGGACCCGGACGGGAATCGGCGGGTATCTGGAGATCGGGATGTACGACTCGCTGATGAGCTGGTCCTCGATCGCGCTTTCCTCGGGGCTTGCCCGCGCTGCCGGCTTTTCGGGAGAGCCGAAGCTGCAGGCTTTCGGCGCCAATCCGCGATACACGACATACAGGACCCGGGACGAAAAATGGGTGACGGTATGCCTTCTGGAAGCGCGCTCGTGGCAGCGTTTCTGCGAGCATGTCGGTCGCCCTGACCTCGCCTACGACGAAACGCCTGCGGACCGGCATACGATCCATCCGGGACGCACGGAACTCTTTCGAGCCGCCCTCGAGGAATTCTGCCTCGCTCACGACAGGGATAGCCTCGCTGCCGAGATGCAGGCGCTTGGCATTGCCATCAGCCCCGTGCTGTCCCCGGAGGAAGCGCTTCGATCTTCCTTTGCCACCGAGCGGGGAATCGTGGGTTCGCTGGACCATCCCGTGGAAGGCGAGATTCCGTTCATCGTGGATCCGCTCTTTCGCGCCGGATTGTCGGATCCAAGGCGGCGGCCGGCCCCGTCCCTGGGACAGCACACGGAAGAGTTGCGCCGGGAGTTCGCGGTCGGCGGCGAGGCCAAGTGAGCGAATCGCGGCTGTCCCCGCCCGCCGGCACGCAAGCGGCGGAGCCTCTCCCGCTCGCGGGTGTGAGGGTTCTCGAGTTCACGCAGTTGATCATGGGGCCCGTGGCCGGACTGATCCTGGCCGACCTGGGCGCCGACGTCATCAAGGTGGAGGCGGCGCCGGACGGGGACCCCACCCGCGCACTTACCGGCTTCACCAGCGGGTTCTCCGACTTCTTCAATCGAAACAAGCGCAGCATCTCGGTCGACCTCAAGCGACCGGAGGGCAGGGACGTGGCGTCCTGCCTGTGTGCGACCGCCGACGTTCTCATCGAGAATTTTGCACCCGGCACGATGGATCGCCTGGGCCTCGGCTACGCGGCGCTCGGGGAAGCGTTTCCTCGCCTGGTCTACTGCACGCTGAAGGGGTTCCTTCCCGGGCCCTACGAGAAGCGAACGGCGCTGGACGAGGCGGTCCAGTTCATGGGCGGCCTCGCGTACATGACCGGGCCGCCCGGAATGCCGCTGCGCGCAGGAACATCGGTGGTCGATCTCATGGGCGGGACCATGGCGGTCGTCGCGATCATGGCAGCGCTTGCCGACCGGCAGCGGACGGGGCGTGGCCGGCTTGTACAAGCCGGGCTGTTCGAGTCGGTGGTTTTTCTCATGGGACAGCACATGGCTGCGGTCGCCAATACCGGCGAGGACCTGGCGCCGATGCCCACGCGGCAGGGAGGATGGTCGATCTACCAGCTGTTCGAAACGTCCGACAAGGAACGGGTGTTCATCGCCGTCACGAACGATTCGCTCTGGCGGCGTTTCTGCGCGGCGTTCGATCTCGCCGCGCTGGCCGTCGATGCCAGGCTGCATACCAACACGGAGAGGCTTGGCCAGCGCGAGTGGATGATTCCGCAAATCGCAGCGCGCATCGGTGAATTGTCGGCCGACCAGGTCATCGAACGCTGCGATCGCGCAGGCGTGCCGTTTGCGAGGGTCGCAACGACCAAGAGCCTGTTCACCGATCCGCACTTGCTGGAGAGTGGAGCCCTGCTCGACACGTTGATGAGAACCGGGCAGATGGCCGGACTTCCCGGCCTGCCGTTCATGCTGGGCGGAACGCGGCTCGGAACAAGGCTCCAGCCGCCGCGCGTAGGCGAGCACACCCGCGAAATCCTGACCGAGGCGGGACTTGCGCCGTCCCGACTCGCCGCGCTGGCTGCGGACGGCGTGATCCGGTGTGACTAGTCCTGCATCCGGACGCGCGTCGTTCGCGATTCCGGAGAGCCCGCCGGTTGCGATGCCGACCTCGATGCGGTGACCGGCGATGACGCCGGGTGCACCTCTTCTTCCGCGTCGACGGCTCGGCCGGACCGGGCTCAGTGTCGGCACGCTCGGCCTGGGGGTAAGCTTCGTCGCCGCGCAGGGGCAGGAGGTCGTGACACGGGGCGTGCAGCATGCCCATGACCTCGGCATCGACTACTTCGACACCGCCCCCTACTACAGCGAGGGGGAGGACGAGGCAATGCTCGGAAGGGCGCTCGTCGGCATGCGCCAGGGGATCACGCTGGCAAGCAAGGTGGGGTATACCGCGGATCCGCAGGATCACCGGCGTGTCGAAGGGCTGACGGCGCAACTCGACGGCTCGCTGCTGCGCCTGCGCACCGACCATCTCGATGTCCTGCAGATCCACGAGGCGGATTTCCGCAAATGGTGGGTCGATGAGCCCGTCACGGCGGAGGAGGGCATGAGCCCGACCGCATCGCTGGTCAGCGACGACGAGGCCTATGACTTCGCGGATGGGCCGGTCGTGGAGTTCCTCGCCCGGGCGGTTTCGGCGGGCAAGGTGCGCCATGTCGGGGTAACCGGCAAGGATGCGCGGCGCCTCGCACGCGTCGTGGCAGCTCTCGACATCGACGTTGTCATGGTGGCGCATCAGTTCAATCCCGTCCTGCGCAACGCGGCGTCCTGCCTCTTGCCGGTTGCTGCCGCACGCGACCTCGGCGTTCTCATCGGTGCGCCGTTGATGAAGGGCTGGCTGGCCCGTCCGAAGCGCAAATGGCGCGAGGCGCCGCCGGCATGGATGGATGGCCCGTTTCACCGCGCCTACTTCGCGTGTGTCGACCTGGCCGACGAGGCGGGGATGGACGTGGGCGAACTCACGCTGCGGTGGATGCTGGGGGAACCCCGGCTCCACGCGCTCGTGTTCGGATTTCGGGACCCGGCCGAGATTCGGGCCAACGTGCGGGCCGCGTCAATGCCGCCGCTGCCCGACGACCTGCGACGGCAGGTGGACGCCATCGGAATCGTCCATCCGCTGCTGTTCCAGGGCCGCACCGCGCTCTAGCGGCGGTGCGGGCCGGACCGGGCCTACTGCGTCGGCAGCTTGGTCGCCTTGGCCACCTTGGCGAGTTTCTCGAGTTCGTCGCGCAGGTACTGCGCGAACTGCTCAGGTGAGGTGCGCACCACATCGGTCCCAAGCGTCGCAAGGTTGTTCTTGACCTCGGCGCCCTCCACCGCCTTGCCGACCGCCGTGTTGAGGTAGTTCACCACCGCGCGGGGCGTGCCCTTGGGGGCGAGCAGGCCATACCACGCCGGGAATTCGTAGTCGGGAACGATCGTTTCGGCCACGGTAGGCACGTCGGGCAGGGCGGGCGAGCGCTCCCGCGATGTCACCGCCAGTGCCTTGAGCTTCCGGCTCTGGATGAACGGCATGGCCGGCGCAAGGCTGCTCAGCATCACGGGGACGTGACCCCCGACGACATCCGTGAGGGAGGGACCGACGCCCTTGTAGGGGACGTGCGTCATGCTGGTGCCGGTTGCGAGCAGGATCATTTCCATCCCGAGGTAGGTGAACTGGTCGGATCCCGCATAGTTGAATTTCCCGGGGTTCGCCTTGAGGTACGCGATCCACTCCTTCGCCGTCTCGACCGGAACCGAGGGGTTGACCACCAGCACCAGCGGGCCGGACGCGAACATGCTCACCGGCTCGAAGTCGGTGAGGATGTTGTACGGCAGCTTGCTGTAGACGATCTGGTTGAGGACGAAAGGAACGCCCGATACCGCCAGCAGCGTGTAGCCGTCCTTGGCTGCACGCGCGACGTATTCGGCACCGATGGTCGCGTCGCCGCCGCCCTTGTTCTCGATGAAGAAGTTGTCGCCGGTGTTGGTCGCAAGCTGCTTGGCGAGCACGCGGGCCATGACGTCGGTACCGCCGCCAGGCGGATAGGGAACGACGATGCGCACAGGCCTCGACGGATAGGTCTGGGCCGAGGCGGACGTTGCGATGCCGATCGCGGCAACCAACACGGCAAGAATGCGGGCGATGAGTGGCACGAATGCTCTCCTTTGGGGCCGGGCGGAACGCGTAGGGCGGGGCGGGGTGGCGAACGTGGGGGCAGGTGCTAGGCGCCGGTGCCTCGCGTGGGTCGTCGCGCCTTGCCCGGCGCGGGCTCCACCGGCAGCGCTATGCCCCGCAGCAGCTTGGTGAGTTCGGCGACCGACTCGAGCCGATCGAGCTGCGCGACGGTGTCGATGATGCGGTCACGGCGCGCCGGCGCCAGGATTCCGGCAACGAGCGTCCGGAACTTGGCCTGCATCTCGTCGCGGCCGATCGGCCGATCCGGAGAACTCTTGGAGTCGATGACCGTGCTGGTCAGCGTCCGGCCGTTGCGCAGCCGGATGCGGACGCCGCCGGCGAAACGCCGCGGGAACATCGCCTCCAGCTCGTCATCGACGACCGGCGCCACGAGGTCAGCGATGCGCAGCGCCGCCTTGTCCTCCAGTCGCGCCTCGCCGTAGCTGTCCGGGTCCGTGGGATCGAATACGATGCCGGCGGCACAGGCGTAGGGGAGGCTGTACTGGGCGGCCATCGTCGAGCGCGGCCGGAACTCCATGTGCGTGTCGATCATGTTGCTGGGGCCAAACGGTTCGATCGCCACCACGTCCGCGGCCGCGAAGGGGTGCTCTGCCCTGCAGTTGGCGATCGCCTCGAGCAGTGAGTGGAAGAGCTTGCAGCACGGATAGAGCTTCACCGTGATGCGTTCGATCTCGAAGCGCTCGCCCAGCCCTTCGGTGACGCGGCCGAGATCGGTCACCCCGGCGAACACCCGTCCGATACCCCACGTCCCTTCGATTGCCCCGCGTGGCCCGGTGAAATCGATCGCGGCGAGTCGCGCGGCGAGGATGCCGCGCTCGGCGGGGAGGCCGGCGTGGAGACGCTTGATCATCGTGCCCTCGGCGTCCTCGGTGAACTGCATCACGCCCGAGGACATCGAGGCGCCGGAGCCGAAGGCGCTCACGATGCGACCGGCATCGAGTCGCAGCAGGTTGGCGACGGCGGCCGTCGCGCCGAAGACGCCCAGCGTGGCGGTCGGGTGGAAGCCCCGCCGGATGATCGCATTGCCGAGCGGCGCCCCGAAGCGGCACTGCGCTTCGTAGCCGGCGACCATCGCAGCGAGGAAGTCGCGACCGCTGGCGCCCGTCTCCTCGGCGATGGCGAAGGCTGCCGGGAGGATCGCGCACGCCGGGTGGCTCAGCGATTCGTCGTGGGTGTCGTCGAACTCGATCGCATGCGCAGCGGTGCCATTGGCCAGCGCCGCGGCGCGCGCCGGCACCCGGCGGGAGCCGTAGATCGTACTCGCCGCCTTGCCCCCATCGGCGAGCACGATCTCGCGTACCTTGCATGACCACGGCAGGCAGGCGCCGTAGAGCGTGACGCCCAGGTGATCCAGCACGAGGTCCTTGGCCCGCTCCGCGACGTGCCGCGGCAGCGCGCGGAACCGGAGCGCGGCGGCGGTTTCCGCGATCGCGCGGGTGGCGCCCTGCGGGTCCTTCGCCCGCGCGCGTCGCGCAGGCCGGGCACGGGTCTCGTTCACGGTGTCGACCGACATGATCATCTCCTCTGTCACCAGCCCATGGACACGAGGCGCGGCGTCACCGCACCGGTGTCCTCTGCCACGAGGGGCCGTTGCCCCCATGGTTCGAAGCAGCGCTTCTCCATCCTGATGCGCGTCAGGGTTCCACCGGACGCCACTGCACGATCAGCCACTCCCCGTCCTTGCCGCTGGCGCGTTCGAAATCGACTGCCACGGGGAGGTCGAGGCGGGCGGCATCCGGCGCGAGCCCGAGCACGTTGCCGATCATGAGCGGGCCCTCCTCGAGCGCTATGCTGGCGACAAGGTAGGGCACCGGCAGCTCCGGGAAGTATTGGCGGTGGAATACCGTCCAGGCGACGACGCGGCCGCGACCGCACATCCGCGAGAACGACCAGTCCTCCGACAGGCACTGGGGGCACACGGGGCCGGGCGGATACCAGACGTGCCCGCAGCCGCCGCATCGCTGCAGGCGCAGCTCGCGGGCCTGCACCGCGTTCCAGAACGGGCGCTCGTAGACGCCCATGATCGGGCGCGGGCGGGAGAGGCCGCTCATGGACCCTCCGCGCGATAGACGAGGCTCGCCACCTTGCCGGCGATGTCCGAGATGTAGTGGCCATGGCGCGCGCGCGCGACCTGGCGCGCGCCGCACTCGCCGCGCAATTGCCGCACGAGCTCGACCTGGTGGTTCCAGCCCTGCATGTAGCTTTCCGACAAGTGGCCTCCCGAGGTGTTGACCGGCAGTTTTCCACCCGGACCAATCGCGCCACCGGCGATGAACTTCGCGGCATCGCCGATGCCGCAGTAGCCGAAGCCCTCCAGCGCATACAGGACGTGCGCGCTGAAGCTGTCGTAGACGTGCACGAGATCCATGTCGCCCGGGCCCGCGGCGGCGGCCGAGAACACCTGCCCGGCGGCCTGCCGGTGCGCGGTGTGATAGAAGTCCATGAGGCGCGGGCGCAGGCTGGTGGCGTCGCGGTTCATGTCGCTGCGACCGATGCCGGCGATCGTCACCGGCCGCTTGGCGAGGCGGCGGGCACGCTCCGGCGTGGTCACGATGAGCGCAACCCCGCCATCGTTGACGAGGCAGTAGTCGAACAGGCGCAGCGGCTCGCAGATGTAGCGCCCGGCGAGGTACTGCTCGACTGAAAGCGGCTCGCGCATGATCGCGTTGTCGTTGAGCTGCGCGAACCGGCGCTCGGCGATGGCGACTTCGGCGAGTTGCGCCGAGGTCACGCCGTGCAGCGCCATGTAGCGCTGCGTCATCATCGCGTAGAGCGCGCCCTGCGACGTCATCCCCCAGGGGGCGTAGTAGACGTACGCGAGGTAGCGCTCCCCGCCGTCGGCCTGCGGGCCGCCGTACTGCGTTCCCTTGGTGCGCTGGTTGTTGCCGTAGACGAGCGCGATGCACTCGGCTGCGCCGGCATGGATCGCCGTGACGGCGCTCATCACGGCGTTGACGGCATCACCCTGCGCGGCCCACCGCGGGTCGATACCCAGCACTTCGCCCAGCCGCTCGCTCGCGAGCGTCGGGCCGGCCACGAGCCCGTCGATGTCGTCGCGCGTCAGGCCCGCATCGGCAAGGGCGCGCTTGAAGGCGAGCGCCGCATAGCCGTAGGCGTCGCGCTCCACGATCTTGTCGCGCGCCTTGCGGTAGTCGTCGGCGTAGTCGGTGTCGCCCACGCCGGCAATCGCGGCCACGCCGGCGAGCGAAGACATGGAGGGGGAGTCGGTCATTCGGGCCTCGCTGTCGATGATTGTGGCGTTGCGTTCCGGCCGCGTTTCGTGGTCCCATCGCATCCGACCGTCCCGTCGATCGTCGCGAGGAGCCGCAGGTGCCGCAGGAATTCGAATCGTCGAAACTCGAGCTCGCGCGCTGGATTCGTCCGGGCGACACGGTGTCCTGGAGCCATGCCACCGGCGAGCCGCGCACGCTCACCGAGGCCCTGGTCGCGCAGCGTCACGCGATCGGCAGGTTCCGGGTGTTCCTCGGGACGTGCTTCAGCAAGACCGTGCGCCCGGAGCATGCGGATGCGATGTCGTTCTTCGGCATGGGCGCCGTGGGATTCAATCGCGATTTCTGCAAGGCCGGCGTGCTCGACGTGATGCCCTGCCACCTTTCGGACGTGCCCGTGTTCCTGGCACGCGGCCTGCTCAAGGTCGACGTGCTGCTGGTGCAGCTCGCGCAGGATGCGGAGGGACGCTACAGCCTCGGCGTGGCCAATGCCTACGTGTCGTCGCTGCTGCGGCATGCGCGGGTCGTGATCGCCGAGGTCAACAGTGCGATGCCCTGGACGCACGCGCGGGCCGACGTGCCGGCGGATCGCATCGACGTGGTCGTGCGCACCGACCGCCGGGTGGTCGAGGTGCCGGCGCGCGACGCCACCGACAGCGACCGCGTCATCGCGGAGCGCATCGTGCCGCTCATTCCGGATGGGGCCGTGCTGCAGGTCGGCATCGGGACCCTGCCCAACGCCGTGATGTCCGGTCTCGGCGGTCACCGCGACCTCGGAGTCCACTCCGGCGTGATCGGCGACAGCGTCCTGACGGACCTCATCGAGCGCGGCGTGGTGACCAACGCGACGAAGAAGGCGGACCGCGGCATCACGGTGACAGGTGCCCTGTTCGGCACGGAGCGCCTCTATCGCTACGCGGATCGCAACCCCGCGATCCGCGTCGAGAACGTCGAATACACGAACGACCTTGCGACCATTGCCGGCTTCGACGCCTTCGTCACCATCAACTCCGCGCTCGAGGTCGACCTGACGGGGCAGATCAACGGCGAGTCCGCCGGGCGCGAATACCTGGGCACGATCGGCGGCCAGACGGATTTCATCCGCGGGGCGCTGGCGAGTCCGCACGGCCGGTCCATCGTCGCCCTGTCGTCGGTGACCGGGAAGTCGGGAGCATCGCGCATCGTCGCGCAACTCGGCACCGGCGTCACGACCACGGCGCGCGCCGATGCCGACGTCTTCGTCACCGAGTACGGGGTCGCGGAGTTGCGCGGGCGCACGGTGCGCGAGCGTGTCCGGGCCATGATCGCCATCGCCCACCCCGCGCACCGCGAGGCGCTCGAACGCGACGCGCGGGACCGCGTGGCGGGCTACGTGTAGGGGCAGGGCGCGGAGCGCAGCGCCGCACTGCCGGCATGCGCGCCGCGCGTTCACGAGCGGAAGGGGTCGATGCCGGTCAGCTCGCGCCCCTGGATGAGCGTGAGGATGCCGGGGGTGCCGTCGGGGATCGACAGCATGCGCACGTCGCGGGCAAGCCGCTCGAGCTCCATTTCGCGGCTTAGGCCCATCGCCCCGTGCACGCGCATGGCGAGCGCGATCGCGCGGTCGCACGAATCGGTCGCGTAGCGCTTGGCCATCGCGGACAGGCCGTTGGCGCGCTCCCCGCGGTCGAGCGCGGCCAGCGCGTTGTAGCAGAGCAGCCGGCTCGACACGACGAGTGTCTGGATGTCGGCGAGGTCCTGCTGCACGATCTGGTAGCCGCCGATCAGCTTGCCGAATTGGCGGCGGGTTCCTGCGTACTCGCACGCCATGTCGAGGGCCCGCTGCGCCATGTGCACCGCGCTGAGTCCGATGAGGGGGCGATTGGCGAGCCAGGTGAGGGTGAGCACCCGCGCCGCGTCGCCGCTGTTGCCGAGGGCGTTGTCGGCCGGCACGCGGCACTGGTCGAACACCACCTCGGCCAGGTGGTTCTGATGCATGCCGATGACGTCGATCTCGCGCGTGACGAACGGCGATTCCGCGCGGACGACGACCACCCGCGTGAGGTCGCGCCCGGGCTCGCCTCCCTCCGTGCGGCAGGTCACGTTGATGACGTCGGCGATGGAGGCGTTGGATATCCACTGCTTGTTGCCGTTGAGAACCAGCCAGTCGCCGTCGCGGGTCAGCCGCGTGCGCACGCCGCGGGGGTCGGAACCCACGTCCGGCTCGGTGGTCGCCGTGCAGGTGATCCAGTCGCCGGCGATGAGCGACGGCAGGAAGCGCTCGCGCTGCGCGGGCGTGCTGCCGTGGTAGAGGCGGGCGATCGTCGTTTCCTGCGGCTGCAGCACGCTGGCGACCACCAGCGGCAGCTGCTCGGTGACGAGGCCGTAGTCGAGAAGCTTCATGCCCGCGCCACCGCCTTCCTCAGGCACCCGTGCTGCCGTGATGCCGAGGGTGGCGCAGTGGCGGAGGATGGCGTGCGCGACCTCCTTGGGCAGCGGAGCGTCGGGCGCCTGCCTGGCCAGGAGAGGGGCAAGGTCGTTCGCGACCATCCGGCGGGCCGCGTCGACCATCAGCCGCTGGTCGTGGGTGGGAGCGAAGTCCATGAGGGCTGCCTTCAGATCATGCAGAAGCCGCCGTTGACACTCAGGACCTGTCCGGTAACCCACGACGCCTCGTCGCTCGCGAGGAACAGGATGCCCGAGGCGATGTCGTCCGGGACGCCGACCCGGCCCATCGGGTACATCTTGAGCACCGCCTTCTGGCGCCGCTCGTACTTCTCCGGCCCCATCTGCGCCAGCAGCCCGGCCTCGCGGTCGATGCGCATCTCGGTGTTGGTGGCGCCCGGCGAGATCACGTTGAGGGTGACGCCGGAACGCCCCACCTCCTGGGCGACGGACTTCACGAGCGCGATGACGCCGGCCTTCGCCGCGGCGTAGTAGGACAGGCGCGCCTGGCCGATGCGGGCGGAGTCGGACGCGAGGCAGATGATGCGCCCGCTGCCTCGCGCCACCATGCCGGGCAGGAAGGTGTGCAGGCAATGGAGTGCGCCGTCCAGGTCGACCGACAGGATGCGCCGCCAATCGTTCGGCGTGGAGTCGAGGAACAGCTTGTCGTCGGTGATCGCCGCGCAGTTCACGAAGATGTCGGGCATGCCGAGCTGGGCCACGATGGCGGCGTGGGCTCCTTGCACCTCGGCGAGGTCGGCGATGTTGACTGCCGCGGTCATCGTCCGCACCCCGCATTCGGCCGCGAGCCTGTCGGCGGCAGCGGCCGCGCGGTCGCGGTCCATGTCGAGGAAGGCGATGTTGGCGCCCTCGTGGGCGAAGCGCTTGGCGGTGGCAAGCCCGATGCCTCGTGCGGAACCCGTGATGGCGACGAGCTTGTCCTTGAATCGGCTCATGGAAACTCCTGGAGTGCGTCGGTGCGGTGAAGGAAGCGCGATGAAGCGTCAGCCGCGGAAGGCGGCGACGCCGGTGATTTCGCGACCCTGGATCAGCGTCAGGATCTCGGGGGTTCCGTCCGGGATGGCGAGCATCCGCACGTCGCGCGCCATCCGCTCGAGGCCGAGCTCGCAGCTCAGTCCCATCGAACCGTGCAGGCGCATCGCGAGTGCGATCGCCTGCTCGCACGCCGAGACGGCATAGCGCTTGGCCATCGCCGACGGACCGTTGGCCCGCTCGCCGCGGTCGAGTGCGGCAAGGGCGTGGTAGCAGACCAGCCGGCTGGTGACGATGGCGGTCTCGATGTCGGCGAGTCGCTCCTGCACGAGCTGGAACTCGCGCAGGTGGCGACCGAACTGTCGGCGGTCGGCAGCGTAGGTTCGCGCCGCGTCGAAGGCGCGCTGGGCCAGGTGGACGGCGCCCAGGCCGATGATGGGGCGGTTGGCGAGCCAGGTCAGGGTCAGCACCTTGGCCGCATCGTCGGAGTCGGCGAGCAGGTTGGCGATCGGTACCCGACAGTCGTGGAAGGCGATCTCGCCCAGGTGCCCCTGCTGCAGCCCGGTCACCGGTATCTCCTTTGCGTCGAACGGGGACTGCTCGCGCTCCACCAGGACCCGGACCAGCTTGTTGTCCTCGTCGACACAGGTGACGTTGACGAGGTCCGCGACCGTCGCGTTGGAGATCCAGAGCTTGCGGCCGTTGAGCACCAGCGAGTCACCGTCGCGGCGGATGCGGGTGCGGATGCCTCGCGGATCGGACCCCGTGTCCGGTTCGGTCGCCGCGGTGCAGGTGAGGACCTCGGCCGAGATGAGCCGGGGCAGCAGGCTCGCCCGCTGCGCCTCGCTGCATCCGAGGTGCAGCCGGGCGACGGTCGTCTCCTGCGGCAGCAGCATGAAGAGGATCACGGGCGGCAACTGCTCGCACATGAGGCCGTAGTCGAGCATGCTCATACCGGTTCCGCCCGCGTCCGCCGGCACCCTCGCGCCGGTCAGGCCGATGGCGGCAAGGTGACGCAGGACCGCCTGCGTGGCCGGCTTGGGCAGCGATCGGTCGGGGGGGTGCGCAGCCAGGATGGGTTCGAGTTCCCGGGCCACCACGCGCCGGCACGCGTCGACCATCATCTCCTGCTCATGAGTCAGCGAGAAGTCCATTCGGGGCGCCGTGGGTACGAGTGTGCGGGGGGAGGGGCGGTGACCGGCGCCTAGCGACCGGTGAAGCGTGCCGGCCGCTTCTCGAGAAAAGCGCGGACGCCTTCCTGCTTGTCCTCGGTCTGGTAAATGGCGCTCACGACATACGCTTCGAACCGGATGCCGTCGGCGAGCGGCATCTGCATCCCGGCATGAACCGCTTCCTTGGCGTAGCGCAGGCTGAGCGGCGCCCGCGTCGCGTAGGTTGCCACCATGGCCCGGGCGGTCGCGAGCGCCTCACCCTTGTCGACCAGGCGGTTCAGGATGCCCATGGTCCGGGCGGCATCGGCATCGATGAAGTCGGCGGAGAACAGGAGGTCGAGTGCGTTGGCGATGCCGACGATGCGTGGCAACCGCTGCGTTCCGCCGGCGCCCGGCACGGTACCGATGCGCGAACTGGTGATGCCGTACTGCGAGCCGCGCGCCCCGACCCGCAGGTCGCAGGCAAGCGCAAGCTCGAACCCGCCGGTGATGCAGTAGCCTTCGATGGCCGCGATCACCGGCTTGGTGTGCTGCTCGATGGCCTCGTTCAGCCGGCGCCAGCGCGCCATGTAGTCCATGAACTCGCCCGAGCCGCCGATGTCCCGCATGGCATTGAGGTCGACCCCCGCGGAGAAGCAGTCGCCGGCGCCGGTGAGGATGACGCCGCGCACGTCGGCATCGTCCTTGACCGCCGCGAGCGCGCCGACCAGCTCGTCCATCATGGTAAAGCTGATCGCGTTGCGCTTTTCCGGACGGTTGAGCGTGATGATGGCGGCAGGACCGTCGCGATCGACCAGCAAGGTTTCGAATTGCATTTCGGCTCCCGTGCCGCCACAACGGCGGGACGGCCGATGATAGCCCGATTGTACGGACATTTCAACAGCGTAACGGGCGGTTTGGCGACATCCTCCGGCACGCAGCATGCAGCGGGCATAGCCACGACGGCGAGCCCGGGGTTTGGGTTGAAATGTCCGGACAAAAAGTATCTAATGCGCGGAACCAGGCCTCGAGCCCGGCCGGCCCGATGGAGGACTTCTATGGCAAATTCGACCCGCGTCATGCGCGCGCTGGTTCTTGTACTGATGGCCGTCGCTGCGGCGGGCGCGCAGGCCCAGGCGCCGGCCGGATATCCCAGCCGTCCGATCCGGCTCGTAACGCCGTTCCCCCCGGGTGGCGTCACCGACGTCCTGTCGCGGATCATCGCGGAGAAGATGCAGGAGGATTGGGGCCAGCCGGTGCTCGTCGACAACAGGGGCGGCGCGGCCGGGATGCTGGGCACCGACCTGGTCGCCAAGTCGGCGCCCGACGGCTACACGATCGTCAACGTGATCAGCAGCCACGCCGTGCAGCCGTTCCTTTACAAGAGCGTCCCCTACGACTACGTCAAGGACTTCGAGCCGATCATCCTGTATGCGCGGTCCGCGCTCGCATTCGTCGTGGCGCCGAGCCTGCCCGTGAGCAACGTCCGCGAGTTCATCGCCTATGCCAAGGCAAGCAAGACGCCGGTTTCGTACGGCACGTCGGGCGTCGGTGCCGCGGTCCACCTTGCAATGGAGTCCTTCGCACAGGCCGCAGGGATCGAACTGCAGCACGTTCCGTACAAGGGTGGAGGTCCGGCCGTGCAGGACGCCATCGGCGGCCACGTACCCGGCGTGATGCTCGGGCTTTCCACCGTCGCGCCCTATATCAAGAGCGGCAAGTTGAAGGCGCTGTTCATTTCGAGCGCCAAGCGCGTCCCGGAGTTTCCCGACATCCCCACGCTTCAGGAATCCGGCTTCCCCGGACTTGTCGTCGACGAGTGGTGGTGCCTCCTCGCTCCCGCGGGCACGCCAAAGTCGATCGCCAGCGCGCTCAATGCCGAGGTGACCAGGATCTTTGCGGCGCCGGACGTGCAGGAGAGGACGGCCAAGCTGGGCGTCGAGTTCATCGGCAGCACGCCGGCGCAGGTGCCCGAGTTCATGCAATCGGAGTCGGCACGCCTGTCCAAGGTCATCAAGGCCGCCAAGATCGAAGTGCAGTGACAGACTGCGGCAGAACCTCGGCGCCACTCGTGCTGGACGGCATCCTGGTAGCGGAGGTCGGGCAGCGACTGGCGGTCGGCGCCTGTGGCAGCCTGTTGGCGCAACTCGGCGCCGACGTGATCGCCATCGAGTTGCCGCATCCTGCGGGCGCGGACAAGGACGCCCACCGCCCCGCCGTCGTGGCGGGCAAGCGCAGCGTCGTGATCGACAACGGGGTCGCGCACGACTGCGAGCTCCTGCGCGAGCTCGCCGCGCGAGCCGACGTGATCCTGCTTAGTTCGGACGACGGCAGCGGCCACGCCGCGCTCTGGGAGCGGGCCGAAAGCGCGGGCCAGCTGGTGGTCGACGTCACGGCGTTCGGGCACGGCGGCCCGAATGAGGGGCGCGGTCTGTCGGAGTCCCTGCTGCAGGCGGAGATGGGTCTGGTCGACACCACCGGACGCGCCGATGGGGAACCCGTGCCCATCGGCGTGCCGGTACTGGAGCTGGCTGGCGCGGTGCACGCCGCGGCGGCCGTGCTGCTCGCCCTGCGCGTGCGCCGGCAGCACGGATTCGGGCAGCGCATCGACATTGCGCTGGCGGACGTGGCGGTCAATACCCTCGTGAACTTCATCGCGCTTCACCACGGGGGCCGGGCGGCGACCCGGAGCGGGAACCGCCACCCGCTCTATGCGCCCTGGGGCTGTTACCACGCTGCGGATGGGTACTTGCTCGCGTGCTCGGTCTCCGACGAGCAGTTCGCCCGGCTCTGCGGCGCCATCGGAAATCCGGGACTCGTCGACGACCCGCGCTTTGCGACGCCGGCGGAACGGGTCCGGCACTTTCGCGATATCGACACCGTCATCAACAACTGGGCCGGCACGCGGACGGTGGCCGAGTGCGAGCGCGCGTTGACGGAGGTGGGCGTTCCGTCGGGAGGCATCGTCGAGCCGTCGGGCCTCGTGAACGAGCCGAACCTGGTGCACCGGGCCACGCTCGCGGCTGCCATCGATCCGGAGTCCGCGGACAGCGTGTACGTTCCGCGCTCGCCCGTCCGCGGAGACAGGCTGCCGCCGCCGGAGGTCTTGCACATCCCATCGCGCGGCGAGGATCGGGCGGCGGTCGTGGCGTTTCTTCCGCGGCGGCCCCCGCCGGCAGGAGGTCGACCGGATGCCGCTGCACCGGCGCCGCTCGCCGGCGTGCGCGTGGTCGAGATCGGCCACTACACCGTCGCGCCGCTCGCGAGCCGGATACTTGGCTCGTTCGGCGCGGACGTGATCAAGGTCGAGCCACCGGCCGGCGACGCGATCCGCGGCGGCGCGCCGTTGCGCGACGACGGGTCCTCCTACATCTTTGCGCTCAGCAACACCGACAAGCGGGGACTCGTCCTCGATCTTCGTCGCGAGGCGGATCGCGAACGCCTTCATGCGCTGCTGGCGCGGGCGGACATCCTGGTCGAGAACCTGCGGCCGGGCGCGCTGGCCAGGCTCGGGTTCGGTTCCGACGAACTGCGCGCGCGGCACCCCCGCCTCGTGTACTGCGCCATCACCGGATTTGGCCACGACTCGGTCTACGCGGGGCGTGCGGCGCTGGATTCGGTCATCCAGGCCATGTCCGGCATGATGGCGTTCACCCATTCGGGCGGCGAGCCGGCGAAGACCGGGATCTCCGCCTCGGACAACTTCGGCGGCCTCGTGGGAATGCTGGCATGCCTTGCGGGCCTCGAATTGCGGGACCTGACGGGAGCGGTCAGTCATTTCGACGTTTCGATGCAGGATGCGTCGGCCTGGATGACCCTGCTCGGATGCGGCGGTGCGCGTGCATCGGTGCCGCGCATCGCGCCGGCCGCGGACGGCTACGTGCTGTACGTCGTGCCTGGCGAATCGGGCACGCCGGTTGCGCAACTTGGCCACCTGACCCGCGAGGCGGCCGTGGCCGCCCTCGCCGCGAGGGGAATCGAGGCAGCGCCGGTACGTACCGTGAGCGAGGTGCTCTCCGATCCGTATGTTCGCGCCCGCGAGCTGCTGGTTCTGCGCCCGTCGCGTGACGGCAGCGCGTGGCAGGTGCTCGCATCGCCGATGCGCCTCGCGCGTACGCCTCCCCGGGTTCGCAGCACGATGGGCGCGCTCGGCGCGGACGACCAGGAGGTGCTCGCAGAGCTTGCCGGATGACAAGGCGCGTCGCGTATTGCAATGTCCGGACATTCGCTGTCTAATGCTTGCGACGAGGGGCGGCGCGCGCAGAGTGCGGACTGTCCGTCTCGTTTGCTCCCGGTGACTCGCGGCGACGACCGTGCCCCGGGACGGGCCCGACGCAGGCGGGCAATGGAGGAATGGATGAAAGGCACCGCCGTCGTGAGGTCGATTTCCGCGCTGACCCTGGTCCTCGCGGGCTTGACGGCGTCGCCGGTCGCCATCGCCCAATCTGCGGCGACCTATCCAACGAAGCCGATCCGCCTCATCACGCCATTCGCGGCAGGGGCGACCACGGACGTGCTCTCGCGCATCATCAGCGAGAAGATGTCCGCCGACTGGGGACAGCCCGTGCTGGTCGACAACAAGCCGGGTGTGGCCGGCATGATCGGCACGGACCTCGTAGCCAAGGCCTCCCCTGACGGCTATACGATCGTCAACGTCATCAGCAGCCACGTCGTTCACAAGGACCTCGTCAAGGACGTCCCGTTCGACGCGCTGAAAGACTTCGAGCCGGTGATCCTGCTGGCCCGCACGCCGCTCGCGCTGGTGGTCTCGCCGAAGCTTGGCGTCAGCACCGTCCAGGAATTCGTCGCCTATGCCAGGAAGAATCCGGGCAAGCTGGGCTACGGCACGTCGGGCGTGGGCAGTGCGGTGCACCTCACCATGGAGCAGTTCAAGCAGGAGGCGGGCATCGACGTCCAGCACGTTCCCTACAAGGGAGGCGCGCCCGCGCTGCAGGATCTCCTTGGCGGCCACGTTCTGGTCGTCATGTCCGGACTCTTTACCGTGACACCGGCATTGCAGGCAGGCCAGATCAAGGCACTGTTCGTCACCAGCGCGAAGCGCTCGCCGCTGTTTCCCGACATACCGACCGCACAGGAAGTGGGCTTTCCCGGGTTCGTCGCCGACGAGTGGTGGGGCATCCTGGCCCCGAAGGGAACGCCGCCCGCAGTCGTCGCGAAGCTGAACGAGGAGATCGCGAAGATCTTCAACCAGCCGGACGTAAAGGCGAAGTCCGAGAAGCTCGGCATCGAATTCATCGGCAGCACGCCGGCGGAGTTCGGAGAATTCCTGCGCAAGGAGTCCGACCGTGGCAGTGCCGTGCTCAGGAAGGCGGGCGTGAAGCCCGAGTGATGCCGTTGCGACGAAACAACTTCGCCGCCGATCGTACCTGACTAGGAGGACAGAATGCTGAGGCTGCTGGGTGCTGTGCTGGTCGCCTGCATCGCGTTTGCCGCGCCGTCGGCGGGGGCGGCGACCTTTCCCGAAAAGCCGGTCAGGCTGATCGTCCCGTTTCCTCCGGGCGGGGGCAGCGACACCCTCGCCCGCATCCTCTCCAAGAAGCTGCAGGACATGTGGGGACAGCCGCTGGTTGTCGACAACCGGGGCGGCGCGCAGGGCAGCGTCGGCACGGCGATGGGCGCCAAGGCGACGCCGGACGGATACACCATCGTGCTGATCGTGCACGGAGCGATGGCCATAAATCCGCACACCTACGACAACGTGGGCTACGACGTGCTCAAGGACTTCGCGCCGATCGCGCGCGCGACCGAGCAGTCCTACGTGCTGGTGGCGAATCCGAGCGTTCCTGTGAAGACGCTGAAGGACGTCGAGGACCTGGCGCGCCAGAAGCCCGGCAAGCTCACGTTCGCGACCTCGGGCGCGGGACCGCAACTGGTGGGCGAACTGTTCAAGCTCACGACGAAGACCAACCTCCTGCACGTCCCGTACAAGGGTGCAGGGCCGGCGTCGCTGGCGGTGCTGGCGGGCGAGACCGACCTGCTCATTTCCAATCCGACCTCGGTCGTCCAGAACGTCAAGGCGGGAAAGCTGCGGGGCATCGTGGTGCTGGGCAAGGATCGCAACGAGTCCATACCGGACGTGCCCAACGCGGTCGAGTCCGGCTACCCCGACTTGAGCGACATCCCCGAGTGGTATGGATTCGCGGCGCCCGCAGGCACGCCCGAGCCCATCATCCGCAAGCTCAACGCCGACTTTGTCGCGGCGCTCAACGATCCGGAAGTGCAGAAGTCGATCCGTGCATTGGGCACCACGCCGTCGCCCAGCACGCCGGAGGAGTTCGCAAAGCAGATCAGGTTCGACTACGAGCGCTGGGGCAAGGTGGTCAAGGCAGCCGGGGTAAAGGCGGAGTGACCGTGGACCTGCGCCCGCGGCCAGCGCCGGATGGGGCCGCGCCGGTGCGTCACGGCAGCGCGCGTGCCTGTCGCAGCGCCTCGAACATGCGCGCGAACATCCGTTCCGAGTCCACGACCTCGTGGAAGCCATGCAGGCGCAGCTTCGTCGTGTCGGACATGACGTCGTACTCGTGACCCAGCACGAAGTCGCCATACGGCCAGATCGCCGCGGCTGCATAGGGCGTCGGCAGCAGTCCGTGGCGGGTGACGATCCGGTCCCATACCGGTCCCTTGTCGGCCATGACGTCGCCGAGGCGGATCGGCCTGGGGTGGGCCGGACGCATCCGCAGTTCCTCAGCCAGTGCCGGCCAGAGGTTTGCCCACCGGAAGTGATCGCCGTTGGTCACGTTGAAGGTCTGGTTGGCGCACCCTTGCGTTTGCGCCATGAAGATGATGGCACGGGCGAGATGGCGAGCGTCGGTGACCTGGTAGAGGGACGTCCACGCGCCCGCCTTGCCGGGAAAGTGCAGGTCGAGGCCGAGCTCGCGCGAGATCGCCGCGTAGACGCCGAGCAGTCGCGGGAAGTTGCGGACGATGGCGGCGTCCCCGTCGCACACGGTGAGCGGGCGGCTGGTGCTCCACGTCCACCGCTGCCCGGCCTGGCGCGTGCGCAGGAGATCTTCCTGGCCATAGTAGAACGTGTCCGCCAGTACCCGCGGGTCGGATTCCTTCGCCGGTGTCCTGTAGGGTCCCAGGGTCGAGCCGTAGACCTTGCCGCCATGGACCGCGTGGACATGAGCGAGGCCGGGCGCCGACGCCTCTGCCGCGTCGAGCACGTTGCGCAACATGGCGATGTTGATCTCGATCGGCTCCGGCGCCGTCGTCGTGTGCGCGTGGCGACCCGCGTAGAAGAGATGAGTCAGGTCGGTGTGCGCCGCCAGTGCTTCGCAGCAGGCGGCCGCATCGGCGACGTCGACGTACAGGTATTCGCAGCGCGGCGACGGGTTCGCAGGCGGCCTGCGGCACATGCCGATCACGCGCCAGCCGGCATCGGCGAGCTCGCTGACCAGTCGACTGCCGACCATGCCGGTGGCACCGACGACCAGGGCTTTCTCAGGATTCATGGCAAGGCGAACTTGCGGTCAAGGGACTGGGCACCGTTGGGCACAACCGTATCTCCTTCGCGTTCCGCTGCGCAAAGCGCGGGCGCGAGCGCGAGCGCGAGTGTGGAACCTCACATGGTAATGCATGCGGACGACCCGCACAGCACGGACTGCCCGAGGGCGGCATGACGAATTCCCCGGACGCCGATTGCCTGCTGCCGTCCCTGCTCGTCGTGGAGGTGGGCCATCGCGTGGCCGTCGGCGGATGCGGCGGACTTCTCGCGCAGCTGGGCGCAACAGTCGTCGTCCTCGAGCCGGCCGCGCCCCTCGCTGCGCACAAGTGGCGCCATCGTGCCGCGATGCTCGCAGGCAAGGAGAGCCTGGTCATCGACGCGCATGTCGAGGCGGACGTCGAGCTGCGACGGTCGCTGCTCGCCGCCGCTGACGTCGTGATCCTGTCGACGGACGACGGGACGAGCGATCCTGCACCATGGGCAGCGCCGCGGCCTGCGACGCAGGTCGTCTGCGACATCACGGCCTTCGGCCATGCAGGACCGCTTGCCGGGCGCGGCGGCGACGAATGGGTCGTCGCGGCGCTGAGCGGCGTCATCGATACCACCGGTCCGGCCGACGGTCCGCCGACGGTCATCGGTGCCCCGGTCCTGGAGATGAGCACCGGGGCGTTCGCCGCATCGGCCATCGTGGCCGCGCTGCGCGTGCGACGCCTGCATGGCTTCGGGCAGCGCATCGACATGGCCGTCTTCGACACGGCTTTCAACGAACTGGTCAACTTCCTGCCGCTGTACTTCGAGGGCAGGGTCGCCACGCGCTCCGGCAACCGGCATCCGCTGCACGTTCCCTGGGGCAGTTACCGCGCACAGGACGGGTTCGTGCTGATCTGCTCGGTCACGGCAGACCAGTTCGCCCGGATCGCGACGGCGATCGGGCAGCCGGGCCTGGCCACGGACGAGCGCTACGCGACGTCGGCTGGACGCCTGCGCGACTTCCGCGAGATCGACCGCTGCATCGAGGCATGGACGGGCGGTCGCACCGTGGAAGCCTGCGTGGCGGCGCTGATGCCGCTGGGCGTGGCATGCGGCCCCATCCTGGACGTCGAGCAGCTTCCGCACGAACCCAATCTCGTTCATCGGAGTTCCGTCCGGATCCTGGACGATCCCCTCACCGGCCGGCAGGTTGCGATTCCCGC
>CALQLA020000064.1 GCA_943331295.2 Bordetella parapertussis
GCCCTCGCGCCGGGGGCGACCACGGCTCTGCCCGCACCCATGGCGGAGCCCGCCGCCGAACCGGCGCATCGTCGCGCCGTCGGCTACGCCTGGGCCATGCTGCTGGCTCGCATCTACGAAGTGTTCCCGCTCCGCTGCACCCACGGCGGCGCCGACCGACATGCGGATCATCGCCTTCATCACCGACGGGGCCCTGCCGTGCGCGACGTCCTCGCCCACTTGGGTGAGCCGACGGCACGCCGGTCACCCGCGCACGGGAAACAACGGCGCCGCGGCGATGCCCAACCGTCCCATCTCCCCGTCCGCTCGGTCGCCCCAGCTCGTGATAACCTGACCCACTGCCGCTTCGCCGGGTTTTCGTGGCGTTGGATTTCCTATCCATAAGACAGCCGCCTAAGCGCACCCCAAAACCTTTCCGAGAACTTCCAGGGTCTCTGGTGGGCCGCGCCTGCCGGCACGGAGTCCGGCTGGGGGGTCAACTTCAACCACCAAGACAAGACGATCTTCCTCACGTGGTTCGGGTTCGGTATCGACGGCTCGCCGATGTGGATGGTGGGGTCGGCCACTTCGACGCGGGCCGCGCCGGGCACGTTCGTGGGCGACCTTTACACCGGCACCGGTCCGCCGTTCAGCGCGTTCGTGCCGAGCGCGGTGAAGCCCCTGAAAGTGGGGGCCGTGACCATCACCTTCACTGGTCGCGACAACGCCTCGTTGTCCTACACTGTCAATGGCGCGTCGGTGGTGAAAAGCATTACCCGCGAACTGTTGGACGGCGCGCTGGCGTTTCCGACCTGCGTCTGGGGCGAAAACCTGAGCCAGAGGCTGGCGACCAACTTGACGGACCTCTGGTGGAATCCCGCAGAGCCGGGATGGGGGCTCAACCTCACCCACCAGGGTGACACGGTCTACGGGTCGTGGTTCACGTTCGACCGCGACGGCAAGCAGCTATGGCTGGTGGTCGCCGCGAACAAGACGGCGCCGGGCATCTATGAGGGAGCGCTCCTCAAGGCGGTCAGCGGGCCCCCGTTCAACGAGGTTCCGTTCGTATCCGCGAAGGTGAAGGGTGCCGCGGCGGGAACGGCGACGCTGGCCGTCAGCGACGGCAACAATGTGGCGTTCACCTATACGGTCGACGGGGTGACGCAGACCAAGCTGGTCACGCGCGAAGTGTTCAATCCGCCCGGGACCGTCTGCTACTAGGTCTTCGGCGGGTCGCGCCATTCGCGACGCGGCACCTTCCCGACCGGCGACTTCGAGCGCGTCGCGGATCATGTCTTGGCTGGGGTCGGCGAGCGTGAACCAGTCGCGGATGTCGGGTATCGGGCGTCGGCGCCGGCGCTGTCCGTGCCCGGCGTCCCGCACCCGGCGGGTGCGAGACGCCCGGAGGTGGCACAATCGCCGCTGTCGATCCGCGGGGGTCACCACCACAAGGCAGGCAGGCTCGTGAGCGCACGGAAAAAATCAGAGGGAAATCCATCGGCGGCAGCCGGCGATGCCGGGGCGGTGACGTCCGCATCGCTGGCGGCGCTGCTCGCGCGGGCCGAGAGCGTGCTGGCGCGCGTCGAGGCGGTGCTGCCGCCGGCGCCGCCCGCGACGGACTGGAAGGCGACGGCATTCCGCTGGAGGAAGCGCGGCGGCCTCGGCCACCTGCAGTCGATCGCCCATCCGCACGCGATCCGCCTCGCCGATCTCGTCGCCATCGACGACCAGAAGCACGCGATCGACGCCAACACCCGGCAGTTCGTCGCCGGCCTGCCGGCCAACAACGTGCTCCTCACCGGCTCGCGCGGCACCGGCAAGTCGTCGCTGGTGAAGGCGATGCTGGTGAAGTATGCGGCAAAGGGGCTGCGGCTGATCGAGGTCGACAAGAGCGACCTCGTCGACCTCCCCGACATCGCAGAACTGGTCGAAGGGCGCCGCGAGCGCTTCGTGGTCTTCTGCGACGACCTGTCGTTCGATGCCGGCGAGCCAGGCTACAAGGCGCTCAAGGTGATGCTCGACGGCACCGTCGCCGCCGCGGCCGCCAACGTGCTGATCTACGCGACGTCGAACCGCCGCCATCTGCTGCCCGAGTACATGAGCGAGAACCTCGAGACGAAGCACGTCGGCGACGAGGTGCATCCCGGTGAGTCGGTCGAGGAAAAAATCTCGCTGTCCGAGCGCTTCGGCCTGTGGGTGTCCTTCTACCCGTTCAGCCAGGACGACTACCTCGCTGCCGTGGCCGGATGGCTCGACGCATTGGGCGTGCCGCCGCCGGCGTCGCCGCGCGACGAGGCGCTGCGCGTGCGCGAAGCCGTGCAGTTCGCGCTGCAGCGCGGCTCGCGCAGCGGCCGCGTCGCCTGGCAGTTCGCCAAGGGCTATGCCGGCGCCCACGCGCAGAAACGCCGTCCGGCGCGATGAGCGGCGGGCCGGCGGCACGCGGGTGACCGCGCCCATCGTCCGTGTTGCTGCAGCCGTCATCCTGCGGGCGGACGGGCAGGTGCTGCTCGCGCAGCGTCCCGCCGGCAAGGCCTATGCCGGCTACTGGGAGTTTCCCGGGGGCAAGCTCGAGCGCGGTGAAACGCCGCGCGCGGCGCTCGACCGCGAGCTGCACGAGGAACTCGGCCTCACCGTGCGGGTCGCGGCGCCCTGGCTGGTGCAGCGCTTCGTCTACCCCCACGCTCACGTCGAGCTCAATTTCTTCCGCGTCTTCGCGTGGGACGGCGAGCCCGTGGGCCACGACGGGCAGGCTTTCGTCTGGCAGGTGCCCGGGCAGTTCGACGTCGCGCCGCTGCTGCCCGCCAACACGATCGTGATCCGGTCGCTGCTGCTGCCGCCCGTCTACGGCATTTCGATGGCGAGCGACCTGGGCGAGGCGGAGTTCCTGGCGCGCGCGGCCCGCGCCATCGACGGCGGACTGCGGCTCATCCAGGTCCGCGAAAAGGACTGGCCGCTGCCGCGCCGGCGGGCGCTGGTCGAGGCGCTGGTGGCGCTCGCCCGGCCGCTCGGCGGCAGGGTGCTGTTGAACGGAGACGCCGCGTCCGCGATGGCGTGGGGTTGCGACGGCGTGCACTGGAGCGCCGCGGCGCTCGCGGCGGCGACCGACCGTCCGGCCGGCATGCTCTGCGCTGCGTCGTGCCACACGCCGGCGGAAGTCGAACGGGCGGGCGCCCTGGGACTCGATTTCGCCGTGCTGGGGCCGGTGCTGCCGACGGCCACGCACCCGGAGGCGCGGCTCCTCGGCTGGGAAGGTTTCGGTGCAGTCGGCGGGACCGCGCGGCTGCCGGTCTACGCGCTGGGAGGGCTCGCCGAAGCGGATCTCGACACGGCGATCGCGCACGGCGCGCATGGGGTCGCGCTGCGGCGCGCGGCCTGGGTCGGCGATTGAGCGCGCTGCCTCAATCCGGCCCCGGATCGCGCGCCTGCCTCGCGCGCTCGAGATCGTCGAGCGCCTCGGCTTCGTCGGGATCGGGCGCCGCCACCGGAATCCGATAGGACTCCGTCGCCCAGGCGCCAAGGTCGAGCATCCGGCAGCGATCGGAGCAGAACGGCCGCCAGCGCGACGCCGGCACCCATTCCACGGGGCGTTGGCACTGCGGGCAGGACACGACGCGCGGCGGCGTTGGCGGCGACCCGGTCATTTCAACCGCCAGGGCTTGGCCAGTTTCTGCGACTCCTGGAGTTGCGCGGGCGTCAGCTTCGCAGCCACCGTGTCGCGATGCTTGGTCGCGAGCTCGTAATTGTCTCTCTGTCCCGCCGGAAAGCGCGACGCGGCGACGTCGAACCACATGTGGGCCTGCACGTAGTCGCGCGGGATGCCCTGCCCGGACTCGTACATCGCCCCCAGGTTGAACTGCGCCTTCGCGTTGCCCTTCTCCGCAGCTTTCCGGTACCACTTGAACGCCTCGGCGTCGCTCTGCGGCACGCCCTTGCCGGCGTCGTACATCAGGCCGAGGTTCGCCTCGGCCATCGCGTAGCCCTGGGCGGCGGCCTTCCGGTACCACTTGACCGCTTCCTCGTCGTTTTGCGGGACGCCCTGGCCGTAGGCGTACATGACGCCCAGGTTGTACTGCGCGCGGTCGATGCCGTTCTGCGCTGCCTTCCGGAACCAGGCGAGCGCGTCCGGGGTGCTCTGCTTCGTCCCCAGTCCCGACAGGTACATCTGGGCGACGTGGTACTGCGCCTCGCCATTGCCCTTGTCGGCGAGCGGGCGCAGCAGTTGCAGCGCGAGGGTGTAGTTGCTGTCGTTCAGCGCCGCGATGCCGTCGGCCTGCGCGGTGTCCGCGGCCATCGCAGCAGGCGGGACCAGGATGGCGAGCAGCGCGAAGACGGTTGCGGCGAGCACGCGGCGCGCGGCAGTCAGGGAGGGCAGGGCATCACCTGTGGCGGATCGATGGACGGCGGTATTGCCCGCGCCGGCCGGCGATCTTCGCCGGACCCCGGCGGGTGCCGCGGCCGGTCGTGGCGCAGCAGCGGTGCGGGCGCTGCCGATGATACAGGAAGGCGCCACGACTGCTCCAGCGCGCGCCGCCGCCCCGGCTCACATCGTCTTGCGCAGTTCGACGAGGTCGTGGTCGAACTCGTGGAGGCCGATGGCGGACAGCCGCGGATACTCGAGGTTCACGATCAGGTTGACCGAGGCCGACATCAGCACCGCGAAGACCAGCGTGATCAGCCAGTCGCGGCTCTTCTCCAAGCCCATCTTGTATCCCGACGTGATCGCGCCGATCAGCGCCAAAAGCAGCAGCGAGATGAAGATGATCCGCGGCGGATGCGCCTTGGTCGCGGCGAACTCGGCGTCGAAGGCATCGAGCATGACGGCCAGGTCGGCGACGGCCCGTTCATCGAGATTGCGCTCGCCCGCCTGCGACTCCTGCCTGACGGCGACGACCGTCGCCTGCCACAGCCTGTCGGCGCGTTCGCCCTGCACGACGCGAAGCGCCTCGAGCGTCGGCGTGTCGAGCTTGCCCTCGTAGAACGTGATCCGGTGGTCGACGTAGCGCCGGAATTCCTCCCGGACCTTCGGCTGCACGGCATCGGGCAGCAGCCCGATCGAGCGCCAGGCCGAGCCGATGGCGGACACCTCCTTCACGATCAGGTCACGGTGAAGCTCGTACCGGCCGTACGCGCCGGAGAAGGTGAATGCGATCAGGAGCGCCAGCAGCCCGAAGACGGAACCGATAAGCGCGTTGTCGCTGTCGCTGATCGCGGTCTCCGGCGCCGGGGTCTTGCGGCGCGAGACGACCTCGCGGCCGATCCGCCAGCCGATCTCCGCCATCAGCAGCATCGCCAGCAGCAGCGCCGCGGGCAGCAGCCCGGACTGGAGCATCTGTAACCGCAGCGTTTCGGTCATGGCGTGAACTCTACTCCAATCACCATGGCACGCCGAGCATGAAGTAGCCCGTGACGTTGCCGGCGCCGCCCGCGCCGACGCCGACGTAGGCGGGCCCGAGGAAGGTCGACGCCCCAAGATATACCGAGCCCGAGTAGAGGTTGCCGGACGACGCGCCGCCCTGCGTGTACAGGCCGTCCACGCGCCCGGCCTCGGCCGAGACGCCGACGTAGACCCCGGAGCCGATCAGCGACGGCAGGCTCAGCACCTGGTTGTAGTAACGCAGCGTCGCCAGCGCCATCCGGCTGCCCTGGAACTGGTTGATCCGGTAGCCCGACAGCCGGAACGGCCCGCCGAGCGAGAACGCATCGTAGGCGGGCATGCCCGTGCCCAGGTCCGATCCGCCCGCGAGCGCCGCGGCGAACGTGTGGCGACCGAAGGTGTAGGCGCCTGACCACGAGGCGTCGACGCGGCTGTAGCGATCGGCGGCGCCGAGTTCCGGCAGCGACTCGTAGGCGACGAGGCGCACGGTCTGGCCCGAGCGCGCGAAGTAGGGCGCGTCCTGGTGGTCGCCGAAGAGCCGCAGCTTCATGCCGCTGGCGTTGACCCTCACATCCGGCAGCACCGGCGGACCGGTCGTCACCTGGGCGTTGATGTAGCGCCAGATCGGGCCGACGCGCACCTGCCCCCAGGTGCCCAGCACCGCGCCGGCGTCGATGCCGCCCTGCGCCTGCTTCACCTGGTAATCGGCGATGTGCGAATCGCCGACGAAGACGGAGGTGGTGGACTGGCCGATCGACGCATACGGCGCGACGAAGAACCGCCCGGCCGCCTCGACCGGCTGGTACCACTCGGTGAACAGGTAGCTGTTCTGCCCGGCCTGCACCTCGGTGACCCACTCGGCGCCGAGGCTGTTGAGCCAGGTCCGCCGGTAGCTCAGCAGCGCGTTGAAGAACGCGTCGCCCTCGAGGTCGGCCGACAGCGCGAGGCCGAAGCGCAGGTAGTCCGGGCCGATCTCCTTTTCGCGGACCTTGATCACCATCGCCGGCGACGCGCCGGCGTCGCGCTCGATCGCGTAGTTGACGCCCTCGAAATCGCCGCGCCCGTAGATCCGGCGGAGGTCGGCGTTGATCTTCGCCTCGTCCAGCGGCTCGCCGGGCTTCGAGTCGATCGTCCCGGCCAGCACCTCCTTGGTCGTCCGCGACAGGCCATCGTAGCGGATCTCGGCGACCGTGCCGAGCCCGGTCTGGGCGACCACCTGCGACCTGCGCAGTGCCGCGTACTCGTCGGGCGGAAGGCTGTAGCGCTGCAGCGACGACGCGAGCCTGCGTGCCGCGTCCTCGCCGATCTGCACCGCCTCGGCCTGGCGCTCGAAGCTGCCGGAGGATATGTCTCCCAGCTCGGGCCGGATCAGCACGTCGCGCGGCGTCAGCGCCGCGATCTGGCGGTCCACCGTTTCCTTGCCGAGGAAGTTGATGAGCTGCCCGACGATGCTGAGCGCCGACGTGATGTCGGCGCGCTTCATCGGCGGCGTGGAGATGTCGACCGCGATGATGACGTCGGCGCAGCTCGCGCGCACGACGTCGATCGGCAGGTTGTTGGCGATGCCGCCGTCGACCAGCAGCCGGCCGTCGATCTCGACCGGCGCCATCGCGCCCGGGATCGACATGGACGCCCGCATCGCCTGCGCGATGCTGCCCTTGCCGAGGATCACCGCCTGGCCGGTCTCGATGTCCGACGCGACGGCACGAAACGGGATCGGCAGCTGCGAGAAGTCGCGGACGTTGGCCGACTGCTCGGTGAGCAGGCGCAGGAAGCTCTCGATGTTGACGCCGGCAACGATGCCTTTCGGCAGCAGGATCGATCCGTCCTTCACGCCGAACTCGGGCGCGAACAGGTTCTTGTAGTCGTCCTGCTTGCGGCGGATCGCGATCTCGGCGCGCGGCGGCCGGTCGGTGAACACCTCGTTCCAGTCGGTCGTCGCGATGACCTTTTCCATGTAGGCGGGCGTCGTGCCGGCGGCGAACGAGCCGCCCACCACCGCACCCATGCTGGTGCCCGCGACGCAGTCGACCGGGACGCGCAGCTCTTCCAGCAGCTTCAGCACGCCAATATGCGCCGCGCCGCGGGCGCCGCCGCCGGACAACGCGAGCCCGATGCGCGGGCGCGAGGGCGTCTCGGCAGCCGTCGCCTGCCCGTTGAACGGTGCCGGCAGGAGCGAGATGGACCCCGCGAAGACGAGTGCCGCAAGAAGCCCCCGCCACCGCGTGGCAGGTGGAGTGCTGTGCATGGATTTGCTCCGTGTCTCTGTCACGATGGCCTTGCGCGGGAGCGCACCGCCGCGTGCGCTGCGCAGTCGCGGGTCTGCTCGCTATTCAGCGCGGGAATGCGTGCGGCACGCTGGCGGTACCCGCTACCGGGGGCACGTCCGGCCGAGGTTCTGCGCGACGACCGCGAGGTCGTCCGCGTTGGTGAGCCCGTCCAGCGTGAGGTCGTACCAGCTCGACTTGCCGCGCGACAGGCGCCGCAGCGCGGCGAAGTCGGCGAGGTCGTGCCCGTTGACCACGCCGTCGATGTTGCCGTCCCCCGGGCATGCCGGCTGCGAGCCGAGGATCGCCGCGAGCTGCGCGTCCAGCGCGTCGTAGCTCGCCTGCTGCGCGGGGGTGAAGGCGTTCGGATCCAGCTCGGCGCCCGCGGTATCGAGCTTCGGGAACGGCCGGGCCTCGTCGATCTCGTAGAACTCGTTGCTCTCGGTGTCCACGCAGGCGTTGGTCGCGGCGTCGTAGGCCTTGGTGTCGTTGCGCACGAGCTTGTAGCGATCATCGCGGACGGCAACACCGCTCTGGGGGATGATGGCGAGCGGCGGCTGGTTCTGCGCCACCAGCCACTGCTGCACCTCGCAGCAGTACGTGAAGCCTTCCGTCGGGATCGGGACGCCGGCCGACGAGCCGGTGGCGCCCTTGCCGAACCAGACCCCGGCGTTGTCCTCGCACACGCCCTTGGTCACGGGGATGTGCGAGCAGCTGCTCGCGAACTGGCAGGGCCCGTTGAGCGCGCCGTCGGCCTGGAGGTTGAGGCCGATCTGGGTGAAGTTCCACTTGCGGATGCTGCCCTGCTCCGGATTGGTGAGGTAGGGCAGCATGGCCACCGAATCGATCTTCCGCGGCACGCTGCTGTGCGCGTCGATCCCTGCCATCTCGACGAACAGCTGGTAGAGGTCGGCGATGTTCGTCATGTGCGTGACGTCGCGGCCAGGCTGCTTCACCAGCGGGCCGGCGATGATCAGCGGCGTCCAGGTGCCGGTCTGGTACACGGTCCCCTTCGAGCGGGTGCCGTCGAACGGCTTCTTGACGGTGTAGCCCAGCGTCCCGTTGTCGTTGACGATGACCACCATCGTGTCGGTGCGCTCGGGCCGGTACACCAGCACGCCATCGCGGCCGCGCCGCGCGAGCTTCGTCTCGACCAGCAGCCGTCCGACCTCCGCATCGAGCGCCTCGATCATCTGGTTGCTGAGGACGGGAAACGCCGACACGTCGGCGCAGTCGAGGCCGTTGGTGTCGCGCGCGCCGGCAGGCAGGAGCCGCACCGGGGGCGCCTGCAGCGGCGTGTGCACGGCGGAGAAGCTGACGGTCGCCATCCACGGTTTGCCCGCAGGCCGCCGCCTGATCCATTCGATCGCATCGTCGACCGGCACCGTGCCGCGGAAGCTGCGTGCGCGCCGGTCGGTTAGCGGCACGCGGATCACGGCGCCGTCCTCGCGGTTGATGACGAGCGGCGAGACGTAGTGCGCGCTCAGCAGGCGGAAGTCGATCCGCTCCGGCCGCGGCCTTTCGCACGCCCGCTTCGGCATGAAGATCCCGCCGCTGTCCCGGCACGCGCGCCCTGGCGGGTTGATTCCCCCGCCCGACATTTCGCGACAGCCGCCGTCGCCGCTGTAGCAGGCCCCCGTGTTCGCGCCCCCGTCCTTCAGGCCCGGGACGTAGCCGCAGGCGTAGGTGCCCGGGTCGGCCACGCCGCCGGCCGTGGTGTCGATCGACGAAGGATCCCCCGTCACGTCCAGCCAGCCGGCGAAGTGGTCCCAGCCCAGCGACCGCGGCATCGCATCGCCGTACGGGTTGTTGCCCTGCAGGCCGATGTGGAACTTGCCGAACAGCGCGCTCTCGTAGTGCCGCTGCTTCAGGAGCTTCGGCAGCGTCATCTCGAACGGCGAGACCATCGAGTTCGCGAGGTCGTCCGGGCCGAGCGCCGCAAGGAGGTTCGTGCGCAGCGGGAAGCGGCCGGTGAAGAATACCGCGCGACTGACCGAGCAGGCGGGCATCGACCACGTGTTGCGGAAGTGAAGGCCGGCGTTCGCGATCTGGTCGATGTTGGGCGTGGCCGGCGGCGTCGCCCCGCCGTAGCCGAACGTGCGGAACTGGTCGATGCCGACATCGTCCGTGATGATGAAAAGTATGTTCGGCGGCTTCGGAGCCCCGTGCGCGTGCAGCGGCAGCAGGGCGAGGACGGCAAGGAGAAGCGTCCGCGCGATGCGCGCCGCCGCTTCGCGCCTGGCGGACCCGATCCCCCTGCTGCGTTTCGCCCGCGGTTTCGGCGCTGTGATCGGGTTCGGGACGGGGTGCGTCATGCCGGCGCTCCGGTTGCGAGAGGGCGATGCGTGCAGCGGCGACGCCGCAGCGCGGTTCGCGGGGGAGCGCCGCCTCGACGGGCGGCTCCGGCGACCGCTATTGCTTCGCCGCGAAGGCCTTGATCTGGTCGACCGTCACGTAGCCCTTCTTGTCGACGTCGATGCGATCGAAGCCCTTGGCGACGCGCGGCATGCCGGCCTTGGCTTCGTCGAGGGTCAGGCGGCCGTCGTGGTTCTTGTCGGCGGCCTTGAAGCGCTCGTCGATGTCGAGGTCGCGCTTCTGCGCCTCCGTGGGCGCCTGGGCGTGGACCAGCGTTGGGGCGAGGGGGCCGCAACAGGCGAGCAGCAGGACCACCGAAAGGCGTGAGCAGGCATGGCGGATTGCGATCATTCGGGACTCCATGGCGGGCGCCATCGCCCGGCAGGCGAAGGACAAGGCGGGTGTGGGACGATTGCGGCGCGGCCCGAATCGGCGCGGCGAGCCGGATCGACATGCTAGTGGCAAGGGCGGTGCGGCGACACCCGCCATGTGGCGGGCGGATGCGGCCGGCGACGATGCCGTGCCCCCCGGGGGATCACCCCGGGCCTGACGTCAGAGGTTGCAGAACACCAGTTCGAACTCGACGTCGTGGTCGAAGACCGTGCCGCGATCCATCCCCGAGACGCCGATGAAGCGGATGTTGAGCGCGTACTTGTTGGCGCTCACTTCGGGGACGCAGGCGAGGTCGCGGCCGACGGTGAGGCGCAGCAGCTGCGCGACCTTCGACGTCGTCAGCATCAGCTGGAACACGCCACGGTACGCGACGTGGCGGCCGGCGCGGCCGTTGTCGCGCAGGATGCGCAGGATGATCCCGAGGCCGTTGTAGATCGGGAGGAACGGGGCGATCCAGCCGGCGAGGTCGCGCTGGCGCACGGCCGGCGGCAGGTTCAGCCAGTAGTGGTACGCCGGCAGGTCGAACTCGGCCACGCCGCCGGGGATCGCGGCGCGCTGCTTGATCGTCATCAGCCACTCGTTCTCGCGCAGGTGCGTGCCCGCCTTGCCGGTCTGCGCGAGGAGGTCGGCGCCGACCTGGTCGATTTCCACGAGCAGCGGCTCGAGCACGCGCGTCTCGATCGCGGGATTCGACCGCAGCGGCACCAGGATCTGCTTCTGCCGCTCGAGCTCCTGCAGGATGTCCGTCTTGAGGTCCGCGCGCGCGGCGACGTCGGTGATCTCGAACAGCGCGAGCAGCGCGGCGTGGTGCTCCTGCGGATGGGACTGCGCGGCGAAGTACTGCGCCCGCTGGTACAGGTCCTCGAGCCGCATCAGCGTGCGGATGCGCTCGTTCAGCGGGTGTTCGTAGCGGATCACGGATGGGCGGCGGTGGGGACCACGGTCCTGGGATGCGACATTCTGCCCGAAGTGGCCACGGGTTATAAGCCGCCGGCCGCGGGAATCGCTTCGGCCGCCAGCGCGCGGTACTGCGCGTCGAGGCGCTCCACCTGCGGCGCGATGCGTTCCGGCGGGCCGGCGTTGTCGATGACGTCGTCGGCGCGCGCCAGCCGGGCCCCGCGCGCAAGCTGCGTGGCCATGATCGCGCGCACCGCGTCGGCCGCGAGCCCGCTGCGCGCCATCACCCGGCGCACCTGCTCGTCCTCCGGGCAGTCGACGACGAGCGTGCGCTGCACGATGCCGGTCAGCCCGCCGCGCTCGAACAGCAGCGGGACGACGAGCAGCCCGTAGGGGCCGCGCCAGCGCGCGACCTCGGCCATCGCGGCGGCGCGGATCAGCGGATGCAGGATCGACTCGAGCGTCGCGCGGGCCGTCGCGTCGGCGAAGACGCGCTCGCGCAGCCGGGCGCGGTCGAGCGTGCCGTCGGCGGCGAGGCAGGCCGGGCCGAACGCGGCGACGATGCCGGCGTGTCCCGGCTGGCCCGGCGCGGCGACCGCATGCGCGATCCGGTCGGTGTCGGTGATGTCGACGCCACGCGCGGCGAAGGCCGCCGCCACCGCGGACTTGCCGCTGCCGATGCCCCCGGTGAGCCCGACGATGAGGGCCACGGTCAGTACGGGAGGTAGAGCCGGGCGAGCGCCGGGCCCCAGAACAGCGCGATCGCGCCGGCGATCGCGAGGTAGGGGCCGAACGCGAGCGGAATGTTGTGGTCGCGGCCCTTGAAGACGATGAGGCAGATGCCGATCGTCGCGCCGACCACCGACGACAGCAGCACGATCACCGGCAGCATCTGCCAGCCGAGCCAGGCGCCGAGCGCGGCGAGGAGCTTGAAGTCGCCGTAGCCCATGCCCTCCTTGCCGCGGATCAGCTTGAACAGCCAGTAGATCGACCACAGCGTCAGGTACCCGGCGACAGCGCCGATCACGGCGGCCGGCAGGGGCACGAACATCCCGTCGAGGTTGACGAGGAGCCCCCCCCAGAGGAGCGGCAGCGTCATGTTGTCGGGGAGAAGCTGGGTGTCGAAGTCGATGCAGGTCAGCGCGAGCAGCGTCCACAGGAAGCCGCTGACGGCGAGGCCCTTCGCGGTCGGGCCGAAGCGGTACATCGCGTAGACCGCGATCGCGCCCCCGATGATCTCGACGATCGGGTACCGGGCCGCGATCGGCGCCTTGCAGGCCGAGCACTTGCCCCGGAGCGCCAGCCAGGAGACCACCGGGATGTTCTCGATCGCGGCGATCCCGTTCCCGCACGCGGGGCAGCGCGAGCGCGGCACCACGAGGTTGTACGCGGGTTCCGGCAACGGGGTCTCGTCGCGCATCTCGGCACACTGCGCCTGCCATCCGCGCTCGAGCATCTTCGGCAGGCGGTGGATGACGACGTTGAGGAAGCTGCCGACGCACAGGCCGACCACGGTCGCGGTGATCAGCAGGAAGAGTTGTTCGGGCATGGTCGACGGAAGCGGAAGGGGACGGGAAAGGCGCCGCGGATCGGGGCGCCAGCGCCCGCCCCGCGACCGGGCCGCTGCGGCGCCTTTACCGGCGGGTTGTCGCGCATGCCAGCGGCGGTTGCCTGCGCCGGCACGGGCGCGGTATCAGATGACCGCGCCGAGCTTGAAGATCGGCAGGTACATCGCGACGACGAGGCCGCCGATGACGACCCCGAGGAACACGATGATGATCGGCTCGAGCAGGCTGGACAGCGCGGCGACCGAGTCGTCTACCTCGCGCTCGAAGAAGTCGGCGACCTTCGACAGCATGCCGTCGAGCGAGCCCGACTCCTCGCCGATCTGCGTCATCTGCAGCACCATCGTCGGGAAGATCTGCGTGTTGCTCATCGCCGACGTGAGGCTCGTGCCGGTGCTGACGTCGGTCTGGATGCGCCGCGTCGCCGCCGCGAAAACGGCGTTGCCCGAGGCGCCGGCGACGGCGTCGAGCGATTCGACCAGGGGCACGCCGGCGGTGAACATCGTGGCGAGCGTGCGGGTCCAGCGGGCGATCGTGGCCTTCTTCACGATGGGTCCGATCACAGGGAGCCGCAGCAGCAGGCGGTCGAGCATGATTCGGAACGGCGCCGACCTTCGGTAGAACATGAACGTGCCGATGATTGCGCAGGCGACGATGGCGAACACAAGCCACCACCACGCGACGACGAAGTCCGATATCGCGATAACCATCAGCGTGGGCGCGGGCAGGTCGGCGCCGAAGCTCGCGAACACCTGCTTGAACGCCGGGATCACCCACACCATGATGACCCACACCACCACGATGGCGACGACCATCACCGAAACCGGGTAGAACAGCGCACTCTTGATCTTGCTCTTGATCGCGAGGATCTTCTCGAGGTAGACCGCCAGCCGGTCGAGGATCGCGTCGATCGTGCCCGAGGTTTCGCCGGCTTGCACCAGGTTGCAGTACAGGTCGTCGAAGTGCTTCGGATGCTCGCGGAACGCCTGCGACAGGCTCGAGCCCGTCTCGATCTTGCCCTTGATCTGCATCATCAGGCGCGCGAAGCGGGCATTGGTGTGCCCGCGCGCCACGATGTCGAACGCCTGCAGCATCGGCACACCCGCCTTCAGCATCGTCGCCAGCTGCCGGGTGAAGAACGTGATGTCCTTCTGGGTGATCGAGCGCCCGCCGCGCAGCGTCTGTCGCTTGATCTTGGTGACGCGGATGCCCTGCCGCCGCAGGGTGGTCGTGACCACCGTTTCGGAAGGCGCGCGCACCTCGCCGCGCACCTCGCGCTGGTTGCGGTCGAGGCCGGACCAGACGAACGTGTGTTCCTTGACGGTCGAGCGGGGTGCGGTCGCGGTGGCCATGGTCGGATCTCAGTGCGTCCCGTGCGTTGGATCACTCATTGGTGACGGCCTCGATTTCCTCGAGCGACGTGATGCCCGCCTTGACCTTCAGGAGCCCGGAATGGCGCAGGTCGCGGATGTTCTCGCGGCGGGCCTGCTGCGCGATGTCGATCGCGGAGCCGTTGCGCATGATGATCTGCCGCATCTCGTCGGAGATGGTCATCACCTCGTAGATCCCGACCCGGCCCTTGTAGCCGGTGTTGCGGCAGTGCTCGCAGCCGACGTGGCCGTAGGGCTGCCACGTGCCGTCGAGGTCCGACTCCCTGAACCCGGCGCGCAGCAGGGCCTCGGGCGGGATGTCCATCGGCGCCTTGCACTTCGGGCACAGCCGGCGGGCGAGCCGCTGCGCCATGATCAGGATCACCGACGACGCGACGTTGAACGGCGCGACGCCCATGTTGGCGAGCCGCGTCAGCGTCGACGGCGCGTCGTTGGTGTGCAGCGTGGAGAGCAGCAGGTGGCCCGTCTGTGCCGCCTTGACCGAGATCTCGGCGGTCTCGAGGTCGCGGATTTCGCCGACCATGATCACGTCCGGGTCCTGCCGCAGGAACGCGCGCAGCGCCGTCGCGAACGTCAGGCCGGATTTCTCGCTGATGTTGACCTGGTTGATGCCGGGAACCTGGATTTCCGCGGGATCCTCGGCCGTCGAGATGTTGACGCCGGGCTGGTTGAGCAGGTTGAGGCAGGTGTAGAGCGAGATCGTCTTGCCGCTGCCCGTGGGGCCGGTGGCGAGGATCATCCCGTAGGGGCGCCCGATCGCGTGCATGAGCGCCGCCTGCTGGTCGGGCTCGTAGCCCAGCGACTCGATGCCGATCATCGCCGCGGAAGAGTCGAGGATCCGGACCACCACCTTCTCGCCGAACAGCGTGGGCAGCGTGCTGACGCGGAAGTCGATCGCCTTGTTCTTCGACAGCACCAGCTTCATCCGCCCGTCCTGCGGCAGCCGCTTTTCGGAGATGTCGAGCTTGGAGATGATCTTGATCCGCGACGCCACCTTATCCTTGATCGCGATGGGCGGCTGCGCGACTTCCATCAGCTCGCCGTCCAGCCGGTAGCGGATGCGGTAGTACTTGTCGTAGGGCTCGAAGTGGACGTCGGAGACGCCCGCGCTGATCGCGTCGAGCAGGATCTTCTGGATGTAGCGGACGACCGGCGCGTCGTCGACCTCGGAGTTGTCCTCGTCGCTGGTGGAGGTGACGCCGCCCTCGACGAGGTCGACCTCGAGCTCGTCCATGCTGGCGAGCTCCTGCAGCGTCGTGCCCGAGGACTCGACCAGCTTGTGGATCGCCTGCGCGAGCTTGTCGTCCTCGACGACGACCGACTCGACGATCAGGTTCGTCTTGAAGCGGACTTCCTCCAGCGCCTGCAGGTTGGTGGGGTCCGACGTGGCGACGAAGATGCGGTTGCCGCGGCGGTGCAGCGGCAGCACGCGGCGCGCGGTGGCGGTCTTGGTGTCGAGGTATTCCTTGTTGATCTGGTCGACGTCGAACGACGACAGGTCGAACAGCGGGACGCCGAACGCGCGCGACGCGAACACTGCGAGCTCGAGCGCGCTCATGCGCTTCGCGGCGAGCACCTGCTCGACGAAGCTCACGCCGGCCGACTGCGCCTGCGACTGCAGCGTCTCGGCGTCCTGCTCGGTCATCAGCCCCTGCTGCGCGAGCGCGCGCGCAAGGCCGCTGATGTTGCGTGTGATTTCGTGCGTCGCCATCATCTCGTGCATCGCCGCGGATCGGGACCGGTGCCGGGCGTCGTCTCGCGGACCCGGGTGCCGGGTGCCGCGCGCCTCGTCCCGCCTGCCCCTGCCGCTGCTGTCGCATCTCCGTTGCGCCCGCGTCGCGGGCCGCGCTTTCCAGACAGTTCCGACCAACTATTCCAACCGCATAAAACTTATCCAGTTGATGATGCCCTGCCCTCCGTGCTTTGTAAAGGCGGCGGGGCCAATCGGCCGACCGGGGGCAGCAAGCGCACCACTTTGATTGCGCGATCCTGCGTCTGGAGGATTTCCATCGCCTGGCCGGCGATGTCGACCCGGACGCCGGAATCCGGGATTTCCCCCAGCTCCTCCACGATCAGGCCGTTGAGGGTTTTCGGGCCCTCGAGCGGGAACTCGGTGCCCAGCGTCCGGTTGAGGTGGCGCAGCGGCGCCATGCCGTCGACCGCGATGCTGCCGTCGGCGCTGCGGCCGTACGAGTCGCTGCCGGTCCCCGCCCGGGTGGTGAAGTCGCCGATGATCTCCTCGATGATGTCTTCGATCGAGACGAGGCCCTGCAGCTCGCCGTACTCGTCCACGACGAGCCCCAGCCGCTGCCGGTCGCTCTGGAACTGCTGGAGCTGGGTCAGCAGCGGCGTCCCGCCCGGAACGTAGTAGGGCGGGCGCAGGATCTCGCGCAGGTGCGCGGCGTCCACCTGGTTCGTCTGCTGCAGTTGCAGGACGTGCTTCAGCTGGATGACGCCGACGATGTTCTCCAGCTCGCCCTCGCAGGCCGGCAGCCGGGTGTGGTAGGCCGTCGCCAGCTGCTGGGCAAGGAGCGAAGGCTTCGCGGTCAGGTCGATGAAGTGGATCTGGTGGCGCGGCGTCATCACGTCGTCGACGGTCAGCGCCTCGACGTCGAGCAGGTTGGCGAGCAGCGTCCGGTGCTTGCCGCGGAAATACTGGCCCTCGAGGACCAGCGAGCGCAGTTCCTCCTGCGTCAGCGTGGCGGCCGTCTCGGCGGTCGTCCGGATCCGCATCAGGCGGAGGAGGGCCTGGACGAAGAGGTTGACGAACCACACCACCGGCGTCGCGAGCTTCAGCAGCGGCCGCAGCACGAAGGCGACGACGGGCGCGATGCGGTCGGCATGCGCGGCGCCGATCACCTTCGGCGTGATCTCGGAGAACACGAGGATCGCGAAGGTCACGGCAAGCGTACCCGCGGCCAGCGCGAGCTCTCCCTCGCCGAACAGGCGCTTGATGATGACGGCCGTCAGCGTCGCCGACGCGGCATTGATGAGGTTGTTCCCGAGCAGGATGACGCCGAGCAGCCGGTCGGTCTGGCCGAGTTGCGCGAGGGCGAGCTTCGCGCCCTGGCTGCCGCGCTGCGCGCGGTGCTTCAGCCGGTGCCGGTTGACGGCCATCATCGCCGTCTCGGCGATCGAGAAGCCGCCGGAGGTGACAAGCAGCACCGCCAGCGCGATGCCGAGGGTGGCGAGGCTGATGTCGTCCATTGCCGCGGGCGGTCAGCGGGCGGCGCCGGCCGGCGGCCGGGTGCCCCCGCTGCCCGCCGGCGACGGCAGGCGGGCGGGCGATCGTCGCGTCACGCCAGGCGGCGGCGGCCGGCGGCCGCGGGCGGTCGGCTAGCGTCCAAGCAGCACCTCGAGGACGAACTTGTAGCCGAGATAGGCGAGAAAGACAAAAGCCGTGCCGGCGAGGATCCAGCGCAGCGCCACGCGGCCGCGCCACCCGTAGCGCCAGCGCCCCCAGAGCAGCCCGCCGAAGGTGAGCCAGCCCAGGAAGGAAAACACGCTCTTGTGGCTGACCACGAGCGGCTTGCCGAAGATTTCCTCCGAAAAGAGCATGCCGCTGCAGAGCGTGAACGTGAGCAGCACGAAGCCCGCGGTGACGAGCCGGAAGAGGAAGCGCTCCAGCGTGAGCAGCGGCGGCAGGTCGGCGGCGGCGGGGTCGGGCAGGCGGCCGTGCAGGCGCTTCTCGAGCCCGATCAGCACCAGCGCCTGCAGCGCCGCGACCATGAACAGCGCGTAGGCGACCAGCGCGACGGCGATGTGGACGGCCGCCCACGGCTGCGCTGCGTACGCGAACCGGCTGCTGCCGGGCATCAGCGCCGGCAGCAGCGACGCGACGGCGGCGACGGGCAGGACCACGGCGCCGATCGCCGGCAGCGAGCGCAGCAGCCCCGAAATCCAGGCGATCACGGCGACCAGGCCCGCCACGACCGACAGCGCGTTGGCGAGGGAGAGGTCGAAGCCGTCGGGATGCACGATCGACCGTTCCGCAACCCAGGCGTGGAGCGCGAGCGTCACCGGCAGCAGCCACAGCGCGGCGGAGGCGCGGTTCTTCCGGGCGGCCGACGGCGGCGAGCCGCCGCGATCGGGGGGCAACGGCCACAGCGCCCAGGTTGCCAGGGCGTAGAGGGCGATCACGGCGAGGTGGAGTAAAATCATCGGTTACCGTTCGCGGCTTGGCCGCACGGTTCGAGTTTACATGAGCGCCGCGGCCCAACCGCGGCCCGTCCTGCACTTCTACTCCGGTTCCCCGATGCTCGACAACCTGACCCAGCGGCTAGGCCGCGTCATGAAGCAGCTGCGCGGCGAGGCGCGGCTGACCGAAGCCAACATCCAGGACGCCCTGCGCGAAGTGCGGCTTGCGCTGCTCGAGGCCGACGTGGCGCTGCCGGTCGTCAAGGATTTCATCGCCGCGATCCGCGAAAAGGCGCTCGGCACCGAGGTCGTCGGCTCGCTGACGCCCGGGCAGGCGCTGGTCGGGGTGGTGCACCGCGAGCTCGCCGCACTGATGGGCGGCGTCGCCGCGCCGCTCGATTTCGCGACCCAGCCCCCGGCAGTGATCCTGCTGGCCGGCCTGCAGGGCGCGGGCAAGACGACCACCGCCGGCAAGCTCGCCCGGCTCCTCAAGGCGGGGAAGAAGAAGGTGCTGGTGGCGAGCGCCGACGTCTACCGTCCCGCCGCGATCGAGCAGCTGAAGATGCTGGCGGCGCAGGTCGAGGTCGATTTCTTCCCGTCGAGCGCCGACGAGGCGCCGGTGGCGATCGCCGAGGGCGCGCTGCAATGGGCGCGCACGCACTACCACGACGTGCTGATCGTCGACACCGCCGGCCGGCTCGCGATCGACGAGGCGATGATGCGCGAGATCGCCGCCGTCCACGCGGCGGTGCGCCCGATCGAGACGCTGTTCGTCGTCGACGCGATGCAGGGCCAGGACGCCGTCAACACGGCGCGCGCCTTTCGCGACACGCTGCCGCTGACCGGCATCGTGCTGACCAAGCTCGACGGCGACGCGCGCGGCGGCGCCGCGCTGTCGGTGCGCTCGATCACCGGCGCGCCGATCAAGTTCGTCGGCGTCGGCGAGAAGATCGACGGGCTCGAGGTGTTCCATCCCGAGCGGATGGCATCGCGGATCCTCGGCATGGGCGACGTGCTGTCGCTGATCGAGGACGCGCAGAAGAACGTCGACCTCGGCGAGGCCGAGAAGCTCGCGAAGAAGATCAAGTCCGGCAAGGGCTTCGACCTCGAGGACTTCAAGGCGCAGATCGGCCAGATGCGCAAGATGGGCGGCCTCGCGGGGCTGATGGACAAGCTGCCGGCCGAGCTCGCGCGCGCGGCCCAGGGCGCCAGCATGGACGAGCGCCGGATCGCCCGGATCGAGGGCATCATCAACTCGATGACGCCGGCCGAGCGGGCAAAGCCCGAGCTGCTGAAGGCGTCGCGCAAGCGCCGCATCGCCGCCGGCGCGGGCGTATCCGTCCAGCAGGTCAACCAGCTTCTCGCGCAGTTCGAGCAGACGCAGAAGATGATGAAGATGGTCGCCAAGGGCGGGATGCAGAAGATGATGCGGGGCATGAAGGGGCTGATGCCCGGCATGCGGTAGCCCCCGGCATTTGCCCGTCGGGCGTCGCTTGCCCTCCGTGCTTTTTTCGTCGTATAATCAGGCCCTTTTCCCCAATTCAACCGGATCGTCGTTATGGTCGTCATTCGACTTGCCCGTGGTGGCGCCAAGAAGCGCCCGTTTTTCAACATCGTGGTTGCGGATTCGCGCAACCGCCGCGACGGCCGCTTCATCGAGCGTGTCGGCTTCTACAACCCGATCGCGGGTGCGAGCGAGGAAGGCCTGCGCATCGCGCACGACCGCATCGGCTTCTGGCAGGAACGCGGCGCGAAGCTGTCCGAGACCGTCGCCGGCCTCGTGCAGAAGTCCGTGCGCAAGACCGCCGCCGTGCCTGCGCCCGAGGCGCAGCCCGCCGCCGCGGCCTGAGTTCGCGGTCTCGGGCCCGGCGCGTCCATCTTCACCGCAGCGGGGAGGTCGCCGTGACGGTCGCGGCGCCCGGACCCGATGCCATCGTGGTGATGGCGCAGGTACTGCTCCCCTACGGGGTGCAGGGCTGGGTGAAGCTGCGGACGTACTCGGAAGCGCCGGACGCCGTGCTCGACTACCCGAAGTGGTGGATCCGGCCGGCCGGCAAGGCGACCTGGAGCGAACGCGCGCTGCTTGCCGGGCGCGTCCACTCCGGCGTGGTGGTGGCGCATCTGGAAGGGATCGACGACCGTGACGCCGCGCTGGCGATCCGCGGCGCCGAGATCGGCGTCGCGCGGGCGGCGATGCCGCCGTTGCGCGACGACGAGTTCTACTGGACCGACCTGATCGGGTTCGCGGTCGTCAACCGCGACGGGGTCGCGCTGGGGCAGGTGGCCGGGGTGCAGGAGTTCGGCGCGCACCCCGTGCTGCGGGTGGCGCCGGGCGGTGAAGCCCGGCAGGCGGAGCGCCTGATTCCGTTCGTTCCGGCCCACGTGGACCGGGTCGACAAGGCGGCAGGGCGCATCGACGTCGACTGGCCGCAGGATTTTTGAAGGGGCCGCGCCGATTGCTCCAGGATCAGGCGGCGGGGCAGGGAAGCAACGGGAGGCGGGATGCGCATTGACGTCGTCACGCTATTCCCCGAACTCGTGGATCATGCGGTCCGCTTCGGCGTGACCGGCAGGGCGTTGCAGAAGGGACTGTGGCAGCTGGGCGTCTGGAACCCGCGGGATTACGCGACGGACAACCACCGCACGGTCGACGACCGGCCCTACGGGGGCGGTCCGGGCATGGTGATGCTGGGCGGGCCGCTGGCGCAGGCGCTGGCGGCGGCGCGGGCGGCGCAGCGCGCGGCGGGTGCGACGGCGACGCGGACGATCTACCTGTCCCCGGCCGGGACGCCGCTGACGCACGAGCGCGTCGTCGCGCTGGCGGCGGCGGGCGACACGACGGGCTACGTCCTGCTCGCCGGGCGGTACGAGGGCATCGACGAGCGGCTGCTCTCGCGCGAGGTCGATGAGGAAGTGGCGGTCGGCGAGTTCGTGGTGTCGGGCGGCGAGCTGCCCGCGATGATGCTGATCGACGCCGTGGTGCGGCAGCGCCCCGGCGTGCTGAACGATGCGGAGTCGGCGGCACAGGATTCGTTCGTCGGCGGGCTGCTCGATTGCCCGCACTACACTCGGCCCGAGCAGGACGGCAGCGAGCGGGTGCCGGAGGTGCTGCTGTCGGGCAACCACGCGGCGATCCGCCGCTGGCGGTTGAAGGAGGCGCTGGGCAGGACTTGGGATCGGCGTCCGGACCTGTTGCGGGGCCGGACGATGTCGAAGGAAGAAGCGCTGCTGCTCGCGGAGTACAAGCGCGAGCGGCAGGCAGCAGGGCAGCAGTGAGCAGCAGCGAGGCAGCACCGCGGAGGGGGCCGGAGGATCGGCGCAGTCCGCGAACAACGAACGCGTGCATCAGGGGGCGCCCTGCGCTGCACGCAAGGCCAACGGCCATCGCAGTCCATCCATGGAGAACGCAGGAATGAACATCATCGCGGTACTGGAGCAGGAAGAAATCGCCCGCCTGGGCAAGACGATCCCGGCGTTCGCGCCCGGCGACACCGTCGTCGTCAACGTGACCGTCGTCGAAGGCGAGCGCAAGCGGGTGCAGGCGTACGAAGGCGTCGTCATCGCCAAGCGCAACCGCGGCCTCAACTCGTCGTTCGTCGTGCGCAAGATCTCCAGCGGCGAAGGCGTCGAGCGCACGTTCCAGACCTACTCGCCGCTGCTCGCGAGCATCGAGGTCAAGCGTCGCGGCGACGTCCGTCGCGCGAAGCTTTACTACCTGCGCGATCGCTCGGGCAAGTCGGCACGCATCCGCGAGAAGCTCACGGCGAAGGCGCCGAAGGCCCAATAGGCCGCGCGGCCGGCCGCAACGCCGTCAGGGGGCAGCCTTCGGGCTGCCCTTTTTCGCTTCCGGGCACCCTCTGCGACGGGCGCGCGGGCCGGACCGGACCCGACTTTCCGGGGGTGGAGGCACGGGTTCCCCCGGACCGCCCCGGTTCGGGGGAAAGTCACTTGCCTAGCCCCCCGATTTCCCTGAAAATCATCCGAAAATCGTAACATTTTTCGACGGTCGGGCTTATGCGAGCCACCCTCTACCAGGCATTGGGCATCCCGAATGACGCCTCGGCGGAAGCGGTGCGCGCGGCGCTGCGCGGCCAGATACGAAAATATTACGCGAAGACGCGCGATGGCTACGGCAATGTGGAAGAAGCGCTGCGCTTCATCAATCATGCCAGCCGCATACTGAGCGACCCGGAGCTTCGCGCGCAGTACGACCACGACCTCGCTGCCTCCGACGGGACGCTCGAGGAGCGCATCGCGCATGTCGTCCACCGCGGCGTCGTCGCCAATCGCAAGACGATCGCCGCGCGGCCAAGGCCCGGCGACAGGCCGTCGATCCTGGCGTCGAAGATCGATTCGCGGACCGGCGAGGTCGAGCCCACGCGCGTCGCCCATCATCCGGGGCTGACCGAGCGGGTCGCGTCGTTCCAGCGCTCGCCCGCCGCAGCCGCGGCGCTGTGCACGGTGTTCGGCGTGTTCATCGCGGGCGCGGTGGCCCTGGCGTCGCCGGTGGATGCCGTCCGGGCGGCGAAGCAGGTGATGATCTGGCTGACGCTGCTGCTGCTGGGGCTCATCGTCGTCTACGGCGTCGTGCACGGCATCGCCTGGACCCAGCGCCGGCGCACGGTGGCGACCCCCGCGCTGATTCCGCCGGCCGACATGGCGATCCTCAACTGGCGGCGCCAGAAGAGCGTCTTCCTCGGCACCAACCAGCCTCAGGAGGACGCGAGCTGGGTGTTCCAGCTGCGCATGGCGGAACTGGAGCGCGCGAAATCCGGGCGCACCAGCGAGCCGCATCCGTGGAGCCGGCTGGGCGCGCGGCTGTTCGACTACGCGGTCTGGGGGCTCTTCCTCGCGGCGCTTCTCTCGCAGGTCCGCGCGATGGGCGGGAACGACGGGGCGCTTTTCTACTGGCTCGGGCACCCGCTGGTCGCGCCGGTGCTGATCTCGTTCAGCTGGATTCCGGTCGAGGCGCTGCTGCTCGCAACCATGCAGACCACGCCGGGCAAGTGGCTCTTCGGCGTCTACCTCCAGTTCTCGATCAGCGATGCCTATGCGTCCCACGATGGCTGGACGCAGTTCCTCCGGGCGGGCAGGCGGGCGTTCCGCCTGTGGTGGCAGGGGCTGGGGTGCGGCATGCCGCTGCTCGCGCCGATCTTCATCGCGGTAGCCTACGAGAAGGTCGCGGATCACCAGGAGGCCCCGTGGGATTTCGCGGAGGATTGCCTCGTCACGCACGGCCCGGCTGGCGGCCTCAACACCTTGACGGGCGTCGTGGGCCTCGCCGCGATGCTCTGGCTCTACGGCGTCGCGTGGCAGCAGAGCATGGGCGAGTCGATCGTCTGGGCGCGCGCGTCGATGACCACATGGGCGCCGTCGGGCGCGGCGCTTTGGCGCGACGGCATGGCGTGGAGCATCGCGCTGCTCGATCGTGGCCGCCAGGGCACAGCGGATGTGCCTGCCGACGCTGCCCCCGCCGATACGCCGCCGCGCGCGGCCGCCTCGGCACCCACGCACGGCAGCAGCGCCAACACGGCCACCGGTTCGCCGGCGGGGGTGGCGCGCGTCACCGCGACGACGCCGGCGCCGCGGGTCACAGACGCGCCCGTGGCCAGTCCCGGCACGCCCATCGATCCCGAGGTCGCCGCCCTGTTCGCCGCCCGGCAGAAGCGGATCTCGATGCTCGGCGTCGAGGGGCCGCGGATGCTCGATGCGCGGAACTACCGGCAGGCGGCCGACCTGTGCCGCACCTGGGTCGACCTCGATCTGGGCAATGCGAAGGCATGGCGCTGCCTCGGCCTCGCGCTGCAGGGCCTCGGCCAGCACCAGGAGGCCATCGCCGCCCTGCGCAAGGCGAAGCAGTACGATCCGGGCGACGGCACGATCGACGTGGCGATCGATCGCAGCCAACGCGGAATCGTCAACGACTTCCGGAGTCGAAGCGGCGGTTAAGCTGTTATTCTGGTGGTTGACCGGACTTGGCGTATTTTGTGTCGTTTTGGTCGATTTTGGTCGATCTTTTTATCGCGCCGGTCCGCGCTTCCGCGTCTGCTGTCACGGTGCTGCAGGTCACGGCGCGGCAACCGTTCCCACGAGCGCCAGCCACAGCGGCAGCGTCACCAGCGCCATCAGCGTGCCGGTGGAAATGAGCAGCGCGACGGGTGCGCCGTGGCCGTTCATCTGGGTCGCGAGGATGTACGCCGACGGCGCTGTCGGCACGGCCGCCAGCAGCACCACCACCTGCCGCTCCTGCGGCGACAACCCGGCCACCAGCGCGAGCGCGAAGGCAATCGCCGGCAGGGCCAGCAGCTTGATGCCGTTCCACCACAGGACGGCCGACACGGGGAGCGTGGTCCGCGTCAGCGTCAGGCCGGCACCGATCGCGAGCAGCCCGAGCGGCAACGCGGCGCTGCCCAGGAGTTCCAGCGCGTGCGCGGCGACCGATGGCAGCGGCCAGCCGGTGAATTGCCAGGCGAAGCCCGCGACGCACGCCAGCACCAGCGGATTCTTCGCCAGCGCGAACGCGAGGCGGCCGCTCCCGCCGTGGGCGAGCATTCCGATCGCCGCGAAATTCACGAGGGGCACCAGCACGCCGACCAGCAGGCTCGTCGCGGCGAGTCCGGCCTCGCCGCCGATCCGGCTCGCCGCCGCGAGCGCAATGTAGGTGTTGAAGCGGAACCCGCACTGGAAGCAGGCGGCGAACGTCGGCGGCGGCAGTCGCAGCAGCGGCCGCGCGAGCCACGACAGCGCCATGCCAGCGAGCGTGAACGCGATGGCGACGGCGACGACGCGCGCGGCGGCGCCCGGGGCCAGCGGCGAGCGCGCCAGCGAGCGGAACAGCAGCGACGGGAATAGAACGAAATAGACGAGCCGCTCGGTGCCGGACCAGAACGGCGCCTCGAAGCCGCGGACGCGCCGCAACAGCGCGCCACCCAGGATGAGGAGGAAGTCGGGTAAGAGGAGGAGCGCGACGCTCAACGGACCGCCTTCGTGCTACGCACGCCGGCGTTCGCGCTTGGGGCGGCCCGGCGCGCTCATGCCACGGCCCCCTTGGCGCTGTCTCGCCGTCCCCCCGAGGGGGAGCAATTCGCGCTTGGGGCGGCCCGGCGCGCTCATGGACGGCCCCCTTGGCGCTGTCGCGCCGTCCCCCCGAGGGGGAGCGATTCGCGCTTGGGGCGGCCCGGCGCGCTCATGGACGGCCCCCTTGGCGCTGTCGCGCCGTCCCCCCGAGGGGGAGCAATTCGCGCTTGGGGCGGC
>CALQLA020000065.1 GCA_943331295.2 Bordetella parapertussis
AGCCTCTATGAAATGCTACAGATCCTGAGCCTGACGATGTTCGAACGAATGCCATTGGATCAGTTGCTTAGCAGGGCCGGTAGCGACGACAATCACGCGGATTTCAGTAATCAATTGAATTTGTTCGGTTAACGTCCGGACACTAGTGATCGCCTGGTAACAATCAAGCATGAAGCTCAGTCTGCAACACTGGGCCTGGGACGGCGGCATCCCCGAGCGTGGATGGGCCGACACCGTTGCCGCTGACCTTCCGGCAATTTGGCGTGCTCACCTTCCCGAGGATGTGGCCACTCTGAAGCACTTCGCGTCAATCCTGTCGGCTGAGGAACAAACCCGCCTGGCAAGCTTCAGGCAAGCAAATGACCAAACCCGCTATCTCACCGACGGCCCTACCGTGCGCGACGTCCTCGACCAATTGGGTGAGCCGACGGCGCCGTCTCGCATCGCGCCTGCCCGCGGCCCGCCGCTATGGGAGGCCGCCGGCGCCGAACACGAGCCGACCGCCGATCAGCCGCTCCCGCCCATCCCGACCTACGAGTTCGACCAGCGCCTTACTTGGTAGCCACCACCGTCGAGCGCCCTCCGCGCCCGACGCCGGGCGGGCTCGTGTGGGTGGCCGCCAGGGGCGAGCGGCAGGCACGCCGGTCACCCTCGCACGGGAAACAACGGCGCCGCGGCGATGCCCAAACGTCCCATCTCCCCGTCCGCTCGGTCGCCCCAGCTCGTGATAATGTGACCCACTGGCGCTTCGCGGGGTTTTATCGTGGCGTTGGATTTCCTATCCGTAATCCCTGATCCACTGGAGACGTATCGTGTCTGATTCATTGGAAATCCCCACACTGGCAACCGACTGGTCTGGCACCTGGACTGGTTCATCGTGGGGGATAAGCAGCAAGCATCATCCGCGGTCGCACTCCCATCATCACCTTGATCCCGAGTTTCACACGTGGACCGCGCCATGGTCGATGCACATTGTGCAGCAAGACGGCCGACATCTCGACGTGCTCTACAAAACCGATAACCACGAAAGCCGCGCCGTGGCGGTGATCTCGGCGGATTTCACGACCATGATTTTCACCGGCGAGGTCGCCATCTATCACTTAGAACTCGATCTTACCGCGGGCACCATGTGGGGCCAGTGGACCGCTCGCCCACACGGGACCGACAAGGTGGGGTCCAGTTTCGCCTGCGGTGAGGTCGGGATCTCGGCCATCGTGTAAGTCCACGGAACGAGAGCTGGGGCGCACGGCGAGATGCGCCAGGACGGCACTGGCGTCCGGCCACGGGGCCAGCTGGCCAGACGGACAGCTCATGAACATCGTCCCGCTGATTGAAAGCGGCGGACAGATCAGTTTGGGCACGGTGTACCCGCTCCCGCCACGCGGTCGCCGGTCATACCCGCCGTCCGCCGCCCCGTGCGCGTTGCTGGCGGCATCCTGGTAGGCCGGCGGCGCCGGCACGCGGTCCGACCGGCATTGACGCGCCGCGCAGAGCCGGCACCGTCCCGCCGGCCGCCATTTCTATGGATGCGCTAAACGTCGATTCGGCGTTACCCATACGTCACCCACGCCGAAATCGTCGAAAATAAAACCATGGAGTCAGGAAAGAAAAAAGCCGCTAAGTCAATGACTTAACGGCTTTTGAATGGTGCGCCCGGCAGGAATCGAACCCACGACCCCCTGGTTCGTAGCCAGGTACTCTATCCAGCTGAGCTACGGGCGCATCCGCTCGATTGTACCACCCTAGCCTTTGATATCGCCACCCGGTCCTGCGCGAGGGGCCGTGCCCTGCGGCGGGACCGGTCCGCGCTGGCGGCGCAGCAGCCAGGCCTTGCGCAGCATCGTCGCGGCCAGCCACAGCGAAACCACGGCGACCGGTATGGCCAGCACCCGCGGCCACCAGAAGGCGCCGACGGCCACGATGAATGCGGCGATCGCCAGTTTCACCATCAAACCCGACTCGGCCGGTCCCAGCAGGCGCCGGTTGGTCAGCGCTGCGCCCAGCGCATTGCCGACGGACAGCGCGCCCGCCGCGGCGCGCCCGGCGCTGCCGGCGGCGGCGGGCCGGGCGTAGCGCTCGGCCGGCGCGTCCTCGCTCATGCGCACCCGGTTGCGCCGGGTGAGCACGATCTCGGTGGCCCGCGCGAGGTCCGCCTCGTACATCGCCGTCATCTCGGCGGCGAAGCCCGGGTCCTCGATCGCGACGTCGAGCTCCCAGTTCTGGATCCAGCTCGCAAAGTTGAGGTTGGTCGACCCCACGCGCGCCCACAGGCCATCGGCCACCGCGGTCTTCGCGTGCAGCATCGTGCCGTTCCACTCGAACACGCGCACGCCCGCCGCGAGCAGCGGCCGGTAGCCGGCGCGCGAGAGCGGCTGCAGCGCGGCGATGTCGCTGGCGCCGGGCACCAGCAGGCGCACGTCGACGCCGTCCCGCGCGGCGGCGCACAGCGCCTGCACGTAGGGCGACAAGCCGACGAAATAGGCGTCGGTCAGCCACAGGTAGTGCCTTGCGGCCGACGCGACGAGCTGGTCGAGGCGAAACACCCCGGCCGAATTCGGCGTGCCGGCAACGACGCGCACCGCGACGTCGCCGGCCGGCGCGATGGATGACCCGGCGGTCATGTCCTCGCGCGCCAGCGGTGGACCGCCGCAAGCCTCCCACACCTGCGCGAACGCCGCCTCCAGCTCGGCGATGGCGGGCCCACGCAGCTCGATGCCGGTGTCGCGCCACGCTTCCTGGCCGCGTTCCGGCCTGCCCTTCCACGCAGCGCTGACGCACACGCCGGTGACAAACGCGACGCGGCTGTCGATGACGATGGTCTTGCGGTGGTCGCGCGACAGCCAGCCCAACGGGCTGTCGAACCGGAACGGATTGAACACGCGGACTTCCGCGCCCGCGGCGCGCAGCGAATCCCACAGCGGATCGGCACCGAACGAACCCAGCCAGTCGCCGATCACGCGCACGCGAACGCCGGCGCGCGCCCGGTCGGCCAGCGCGTTCGCGAACTCGCGACCGACGTCGTCGTCGGTGACAAGGTAGCTCTCGAACAGGATCGTGGTCTCGGCCGCGGCGATCGCCGCCAGCCACGCGGGATAGTGCTCGGCCGCATCGCGCAGGATGCGCACCGCATTGCCTTCGATGCGCGGCGATCCGGTGGCGCGCGCGAACGCGTTGTCGAGCAGTCCCAGCAGCGACGCGTCCGCCGGCGCGGGCCGTCCTCCACCGCGAGCAGCGGCAGCCGCTATCAGCATGCGGCTCCCGCGCCCGTGTCACGGTCGGCATTTTGCATCCTGATCTCCTTCGTCCAAAGCGATCCGCAACCCATCATAGCGCTGTGGCCGCAATCGCACCGTGTTCCGGCGCACGGAAGGGCGCGCCGGGACCGCGAGGCGCAAACCGCGGAGCGCGGGGCACGGAGGCAGTCGGTTGAGGCACAATGCCGCGGTGGATGCCCTGCTCACCCTGCCGCAGCTCGCGACGTTTCTCGCCGCGTCGATGCTGATCACGCTGGCGCCCGGCCCGGACAACCTGATGGTGCTGAGCCTCGGGATGGCGCGCGGCCGGCTGCAGGGTGTCGCCTTCGGCCTCGGGTGCGCGCTGGGCTGCCTCAACCACACGCTGCTCGCGGCGCTGGGCGTCAGCGCGCTGATTGCCGCGTCGCCGCCCGCGTTCACCGCGCTGAAGATCGCCGGCGGCCTCTATCTCGCGTGGCTGGGCTTCCAGGCCGTCCGCAACGCGCGCCCGCTCGGCGCGCCGCAGGACGGCAGCGCCGCGACCGACGCGCCGGGCCGCAGCTTCGTCAAGGGACTGGTCGCCAATGCGATCAACCCCAAGGTGATCCTGTACTTCCTCGCGTTCCTGCCGCAGTTCGTCGACACCCCGCGCGGCCACGCCGCGTGGCAGATCGCGCAACTGGGCGTGCTGTTCACGCTGCAGGCGGTCGTCGTCTTCGGCGCGATCGGCTGGTTCGCCGGCAGCGTCGGCGAGCGCCTCGCGCGGCGGCCCGCGATCGGCATGTGGCTCGACCGCATCGCCGGCGGAATCTTCATCGCGCTGGGCCTGCGGCTCCTCGCCGTTCGCTAGGCAGGTGCGTCGGCGAGCGTCGCGAGGTAGCGCTGCGCGCCCACCGGCTCGGCGACGAAGCGGCCATCCGCGCGCCGGAACAGCAGCCCCTTCTGCTCCAGGCGCTGCAGGTGCGCCATCGTCACGCTCGACGCCCACGGGATGACGTCGCGCACCGCGGCGTCGTAGATCAGGTCGTCCAGCGTCGCGAACGTCGCCGGCTCGGCGAGCAACGTCGAGAGAATCCGCCGGTCACGGTCCTGCACCGTGGCGGTCGTGCTGCGATTGAGCGCGGTGATCGTGCCCGCGCCGCGGATGACCGTGTGATGGCCGGGACAGACAATCTGCAGCGGAAGCTCCGCGAGACGCCGCAGCGAATCGAGGTAGCCGGCCACGCCGCCCGCGTTCGGGGGATACCACGGCAGCGAGGTGCCGCGCGCCGTGAACAGGTCGCCGGTGAACGCGAGCCCCGTCGCGAGGTCAACCCACGCCAAATGACCGACGTCGTGGCCCGGCATGTGGAATGCCTTGAGCCGAAAGCGCCCGACAGCGATCTCGTCGCCGTCCTCCATCATCCGGTAGTCGATGCCGGCGTCGCGGACGAAGAGGTCGGGCATCGCATCGTTGCGAAAGTGCATCGCCGCGTCGAAATCGCGGTGCTTGGTGAGCTCGCGCTGCACGTCCGGCGGCAGGATGTGATGGACCAGCCAGTCGTAGTCGGAAGCCTGCGCCCATCCGATCGCCGGCAGCAGCACCTTCGCGCCGGTCGCGCGGGCGATGCCCACCGTGCCGCCCGCGTGGTCGGTGTGCGTGTGCGTCAGCACGATCGTGGCGAGGTCGCTGCGCTGCTGCTCCCACGACGCCAGCGCCGCGTCGATGGCGGCCAGCAGCAGGCCAAGGTCGGGCTCGACGCCGAGCCCGGTATCGACCAGCACCGAGCCCGCGCCGTCGCGGACGAGGTACACGTTGCACGACGACGGCCAGCCCTTGCGCCGCGTCCGGAACTGGACCAGGTCCGGTTCGACGGCCACCGTCTCGATCATCTGCCGATCCCCTGCCTGTTGATCCATCTGCGGCCCCTGATGCCCTGCGTTGCAATGCCCCGTCGAAACGACGCGGGCCGGCAGGGACTCGCCCCTGCCGGCCCGCCCTTGCCGGCTGCCCGGCGCGGTCAGAGCTCCTTCGAGCAGTCCCGCGGCGTGATGCCCTTTTCCTTCGCGTAGCGGTTCGCCGACTCCTCGATCACCGGACGCGTGAGCGACTTGTCGCCTGCGATCCAGTCGCTGACGGGCACGAGCTTGGTGCCGTCCCACTGGAAGACCTTGGCTGCGCCGCCGCCTTCATGGTCCATGCAGCTCGACTTGATCGGCTGCACGAGGCCCCAGACGCCGAGCTCCTTCAGCCGCTTTTCGTCGAGGTTGAGATGCTCGAGGCCCCAGCGGACTTCCTCGCCGGTGAGCGGCCGCTTGCCGAACTTCGCCTGCGCGACACGGACGGCCTCGGTGTTGATCACGCCGTAGGTGATGCCCATGTTGTAGTAGACGAGGCCCATGCGGGTCTCATCCTCGAGGTTGCCGCGCTTGCCGCCGCTGTAGAGGGTCTTCTTGATTTCGGCGATGACCGGGAAGTTCGAGCCGGTCGGCATCGGGTGCACCACGTACACGCCCTTCGCCGCGTCGCCGGCGGGGGTCAGGTCGTCCTCGGTGCCCGCGAACGGCACGCCGACGATCCGATTGGCCGGGAAGCCCACTTTCTCCGCGGATTTGAGGGCCACCGCCGGTGCCACGCCCCACTCGCGCAGGATCACCCAGTCAGGCTTGATCCGGCGGATTTCGAGCCACGCCGACTGCTGGTCGCTGCCGGGCATCGGGACGCTGATGTGGATCACCTCGAAGCCGTACTTCTTCGCCTGCGCGTCGAGCACCGGGATGGTCTCCTTGCCGCCGGCGGAGTCCATGTGCAGGTTGACGATCTTCTTGCCCTTCAGCTTGTCCATCCCGCCTTCCTGCTGGCCGATGAACTTGATCTTGACGGTGTTGGTCGAGATGTAGTTCGTGCCCAGCGGAAAGACGTACGCGAACACCCGGCCGTCGGTGGCGTCGGTCCGGCCCGATCCGATCGTCACGATCGGTATCTTGTCGGTGGAGACACGGTCGAGCAGCGCGTAGATCACGCCGGTGTTGATGGGGTTGAAGCTCGACGCGCCCGTGGGCCCGCCTTTCTTCAGCCGCTCGTAGCACTCGACGCCGCGATCGACCTTGTAGGCCGTCTCGCACTCCTCCCACGTCAGCTTGACGCCGTTGATGCCGCCGTCGCGCTTGTTGAGGAGGTCCATGTAGTCGATCCAGCCCGCCGCGAGGTTCGTTCCCAGCGGCGTCAGCGGCCCCGTGCGCCAGCCGATCATCGGGAAGAACTGCTCGTTGGCGGCCGCGCTCGCCGTGGCCGCGATGACGCCCAGTGCCACGCCGGCGATGAAGCGCTTCGTTCCCAGTCCAATGTTCATCGTTCACTCCTCCTGTTGTCCCGACACCTTCGGGTTTCGGGGATGTCGGCATCCCCACCCGTTTCCCGGCCCATCCGCCGCGTTCAATGCGCGACGACAAACATCCGAACCCGTGCCCGCCCTATCGCGGGAACGGCCACAACCGAAGCTTGTCCTTGCCGATCTGCCAGATGCGCGCCAGTCCGCGCGGCTCCACCACCAGCAGCCAGATGATAAGCGCGCCGTAGACGACCTGCTCCACGTGCGCGAGCGTGCTCGCGTCGACGGCGCGGCCGAAGATCAGCGAGCTGCCCAGGTTCATCGTGATCGGCAGCAGCATGATGAACGCGGCGCCGAGGAAGCTGCCCATGATCACGCCCAGGCCGCCGATGATCACCATGAACAGAATCTGCAGCGAGCGGTCGAGGTCGAACGCCTGCGGCTCGACGGTACCCACGTAGGCATAGGCCCACAGCGCGCCCGCCATGCCGCAGTAGAACGAGCTGACGCCGAAGGCCAGCAGCTTGGTGCGGAAGATGTCGATGCCGATGACTTCCGCGGCGACGTCCATGTCGCGCACCGCCATGCAGGCGCGGCCAAAGGCGCCCCGCATCATGTTCTTCGCCGCCAGCGCCATCACCGTGACGATGGCGAGCACGAGCATGTAGCGTCGGACCGGCGTGTCGAACGCCAAGCCCAGCACGACGATCTTCTGCGCGGTGATCACGCCCGACGCGCTGTAGTTGGTCAGCCAGCCGAACTTCGTCAGCGCCCATTCGATGAAGAACTGCGAGCCCAGGGTGGCGACGATCAGGTAGAAATCCTTGATCCGGTAGCAGGCCATCCCGAACAGCACGCCGACCAGCGCCGCGCACAGCGACGCGAGGACGAAGCTCGCCAGCACCGGCATCCCGTCGATCCGCAGCACCAGGTTGTACGCCGCGAACGCGCCCACGCCCATGAAGCCGGCGGAGCCCAGCGAGATCTGGCCGGTGTACCCGGTGAGGATGTTGAGCCCGAGCGCCGCGAGCGACAGGATGAGGAACGGGATCAGCAGCCCGTTGAACCAGTAGTCGTTGCCCGCGAGCGGGACGACGATGAACGCGACGCACATCAGCGTCACGAAGGCGACCCGGTCCTGCCGGATAGGGAAGATCTGGGCATCCGCGTCGTACGCGGTCTTGAACTGGCTGGCCTCGCGATAGAACAAGGGTCAGACCCTCTCGATGCGCCGCTCGCCGAACAGGCCGTGCGGGCGGACCAGCAGGAACAGCATCGCGAGGATGTACGGGAACCAGTTCTCGATCCCGCCGCCGAGGTAGCCGCCGAGGTACACCTCGGCGAGTTTCTCGGCGGCGCCGATGATGAGCCCGCCGACGATGGCGCCGGCGACCGACGTGAAGCCGCCCAGGATCAGCACGGGCAGCGCCTTCAGCGCGACGACGACGAGCCCGAACTGGACGCCGAGGCGCGAGCCCCAGATCAGCCCGGCGACCAGCGCCACGGCGCCGGAGATCGACCAGACGATCCGCCACATCTTCGCGAGCGGAATGCCGATCGACATTGCCGCCTGGTGGTCGTCGGCGACGGCGCGCAGCGCGCGGCCGGTCGCGGTCTTGTTGAAGAAGATGACGAGCACGACGACGAGCGAGCCGGCAACGCCCGCCGCGAACAGGTCGAACTGGCTGACGCCGATGCCGCCGAGGTCGAACGGCTTGTCCTTGATGCCGAGGTCGAGCCCGAAGGCCTTCGAGCCCCACATCAGCTGGCCGATCCCTTCCAGCATGATCGCGATGCCGATCGTCGCCATGAACAGCGACATCGGCGGCTGGTTGGCGAGCGGCCGCAGCACCAGCCGCTCGATGATCACCGCGAGCAGCACCATCATCGCCAGCGTGGCGACGATCGCCAGCCAGAACGGGAATCCGCGCGCGAGCAGGTTGACGAAGGTGAGCGCCGAGAAGAGCACCATCGCTCCTTGCGCGAAATTGAATACGCCGGAGGCCTTGTAGATGAGGACGAAGCCCAGGGCGACCAGGGAGTACATGACCCCGGCGAGCAACCCCGCAAGCGTGACTTCGATGAAGAACCCCACCCGCCCCTCCCGTTTGTTTGCGCCCGCCCGTGCACCCGCCGTGCCCTCCGGCCAAGGATGCGCTCGGGCAATGCGACATTCGCAGGAGCCCGCGGCCCCATCTGCCGGCGCTCGCCACCATAGCATCGCGCCCTCAGGCATTCAAGCGCTTGCTCGAATTTTTCCCGGCAGCGCGCAACCGGTCGGCGCGCGCTGCCGCACCGCAACACGATGCGCGGGCGCCGCCACCAAAGCCGATTCCTCCATGCCGGAGCGCGGTCGCGTATCGGCGCCTGCGGCGCACGTGGCCCGGCCCCCTTGCCCGCGTTTATGCTGCAACGCAACGCGCGCGACCGGCATCGGGCCGAGCGCTTGCTCGAATCCGATCCGGGGAAGAACCGGCCATGCCGCCGCGGCGTGCACGCGCCCTGCCCGCCGGCAACGCTAGCGCGGCCGGCTGCCGCGCGCGCGCGCCTTGGGCCGCGCCGCCGGCACCGCAGCCGGCAGGAAGAAGCCGAGCAGCTCGTCCGCGAGCTGCTCGATCGTCATCGCGCCGCGCTCGTCGTACCACTGCAGCGACCAATTGGCCGCGCCGAGGATGGCGAGCCGCAGGATGCGGATCTCGCCGTGCACGAGGCCCTCGGCCTCGAGCTCGCCCAGCGCCCGGTCCCACGTGGCGTCGACGGCGTCGCGCAGGATGACGATCTGCTGGCGCGAACGCGGCGACAGCGATCGCCACTCCGACAACACCACCGACAGCTCGTCCGAATTGCGGCTGTGCAGCGCGTTGAGATGGCCGACCAGCAGCTGGCGCAGCCGAGCCTGGGGCGTGCTCGCCGCCGGTAATGGCGCCTGCGCCACCGCCATGAACTGGCGCATCCCCTCCCGCATCACCTCGACCAGGATGTCCTCCTTGGTGTCGAAGTGATAGAAGATGCTGCCCGACTGCAGGCCGACCGCCTTGGCGATGTCGCGCACGGTGGCGCGGTTGAAGCCGACCTTCCGGAAAAGACGTGCGGCCGCGGCTCGAACTTCGATGCGGGTTGCGGATTCGATCGGTTTCATCGGCGACATATTACACACCGGCATCCGGCGCGTGGGCTCCGGCGCTCGACTTGCGCGCACGATCCTGCCAGGCCGTGGCGAGTCCACCGCGACAACTGAGCAAGCGCTTGATTTGCGCCTATCGCCGTCTTATACTCGCTCGCAGTTTCCCCATCGGGGCCGGCCTGCGCGTCGCGCCGCCCGCCCCGCCTTCACAGCCATCGAGACCAGAGGGACCCGGCTCTTGCAGAGTGCAGACGTTGCCGCGAGCAGGTGGTTCGACGCCCTCATGGCCGGCCGCAAGCCGGAACTGGGCGAGGCGCTGACGCTGGTCGAGAACGGCGGCGACGCCGCTCGCGAGCTGATCGGCCGCCTGCATTCGTCAAGCGGACGCGCCCACATCATCGGCATCACCGGCCCGCCGGGCTCGGGAAAGTCGACGCTCGTCAACGAGCTGGCCCTCCACTTCTGCGGCCTCGGCCGGCGCGTCGGCATCGTCGCGGTCGATCCCAGCAGCCCGTTCACCGGCGGCGCGGTGCTGGGCGACCGCGTGCGGATGAGCCGCGCCAGCGCCCACGAAGGGGTCTTCATCCGCAGCGCGGCGACGCGCGGCGCGCTGGGCGGCGTCGCCCGGACCACCTACGACTTCATCCGTGTCTTCGATGCCGTGGGCTACGACCCGATCATCGTCGAGACCGTCGGCATCGGCCAGTCGGAGGTCGACATCTGGCGGATCGCGCACACGCCGGTGGTCGTGGAGGCGCCCGGCCTGGGCGACGCCGTCCAGGCAATGAAGGCCGGCGTGCTCGAGATCGCCGCGATCCTGTGCATCAACAAGGCCGACCTGCCCGGCGTCGATGCCAAGCTGATCCAGCTGCGCGAACTCTCGGCGCGGGCGAGCGACCACGGCGACGGCTGGAAGATCCCCGTCCTGACCACGATCGCCGGCACCGGCGAGGGCGTGCCGGAGCTCGCCGCCGCGATCCTCCAGCACGGCGAGCACCTGCGCACGACCAACCGCCTGCAGGTGCTGGAGTACGAGCGGGCGCTGGCCGAGATCCGCGCCAGCCTGCAGGCGACGCTGGTCGACGCGCCGATGCGCCGCGCGACGCAGGCCGGCGTCGCGAAGCGGCTGGCCGACGCTGTCGCCGCGCGCGAAATGAACGCCGCCAGCGCGGCCCGCATCATCGAATCCGATTTCGTCGCCCTCCGCAAGACCTGAAGATCACGCCATGACGAACCCTGCGAACGGAACGACAATTGCGCGCATTGCCGTAGTCGGCGGCGGCGGCTCGATGGGCCACGGCATCGTGCTGGCGTGCCTGCTCGGCAGTCCCGCCGCGGAGGTGAGGCTCGTCGCACGCCGGCCGGAGACGCTCGCGCACGGCATGCAGCTGCTGCGCACGGGACCGTTCGGCCTGGAAGCCGCTGTCCGTCGCGGGCGCCTCGCCGCCGACGCGCTGGAGCCGGCGCTGGCGCGGGTCCGCCCCACGCTCGACATCGCGGAGGGCGTGCGCGACGCGGACCTCGTGTTCGAGACGGTGCCGGAGTCGGTGGCGCAGAAGCTCCCCGTGCTGCGCGCCATCGAAGACGGCTCGCGCGCCGACACGCTGATCGCGACCAACACGTCGTCGATAATGATCGCCGAGCTGAACGGCGCGCTCGCCAAGCCCGACCGCATGCTCGGAACGCACTGGTTCTACCCGTCCAACGTCATGCCGCTGGTCGAGGTCGCGCGCGCCGACCAGACGTCGCAGGCCACCGTCGACGCCGTCGTCGGCTACCTCAGGGGCATCGGCAAGAAGCCGGTCGTCGTGCGCGACTCCCCGGGCTTCTTCATGACCCGCTTCGTCAATGTATTCATCGCCGAGGCGATGCAGGCGGTGCAGCAGGGCATCTGCAGCATCAGCGACGTCGACGAGATGGTGAAGTCCGGCCTCGGCTGGCCGATGGGTGTGTTCGAACTGCTGGACAAGACCGCCTCGTTCGACTCGTGGTACCACGCGCAGGAATACCTGCACGAGACGATGGGCGAGCGCTACGCGATCCCGCCGATCGCACGGAAGCTGTTCACCTCCGGCTATCGCGGCGACGCCGTGCTGAAGCCGGGCAGCCGCGGCGGCTGGTACAACTATTTCGGGATCGAGCTCCAGGGAGGAAAGAAATGACGCGCGAAGTCGTAGTCGTCGCGGGTTGCCGCACCGCGCAGGGAACCTTCGGCGGGACGCTGCGCGACGTGCCGGCGCATGACCTTGCGCGCGATACCATCCGCGAAACCGTCCGGCGCGCCGGCGTCGACCCCGCCATCGTCGACACGGTGATCGCCGGCCAGGTGTACCAGACGTCGCAGGCGCTCAACATCGGGCGCTTCTGCGCGCTCGAGGCCGACATGCCGTTCACGGTCACGGGCGCCGGCGTCAACGCGGCGTGCTGCTCGTCGCTGGAGGCGTTCAACAACGCCGTGCGCGAGATCGCCGTCGGCGACTCCGACGTCATCGTCGCCGTCGGGACCGAGAGCATGAGCGGCGTGCCGTTCCTGCTCCACGGGCACCGCTGGGGAACGCGTCGCGGCAACAGCGAGGTCATCGACCAGTTCGAGGAGTCGACGTGGTCGGCATCGACCTACCGCTGGGGCAAGTTCAGCATGGGCATGGCGGCCGACCACATCGCGAAGGTCTACGGGATCTCGCGCGTCGAGCAGGACGAGTACGCGGTGCGTTCGCACACCCTCGCGCTGGCGGCGATCGACGCCGGTCTGTTCCGCGAGGAGATCGTGCCGATCACCGTGACCGGCCGCAAGGGCTCGACCGTCTTCGCGCAGGACGAGCACCCGCGCCGCGACACGAGCCTCGCCACGCTGTCCGGCCTCAAGCCGACTTTCGGCCAGGACGGCACGGTCACCGCCGGCAATGCCTCGGGCGTCAGCGACGGCGCGGCCGCGGTGATGCTGATGACGCGGGAGAAGGCCGCCCAGCTGGGATTGAAGCCCTTCGCCACCGTCCGCGCCTCGGCGCGCGTCGGCGTGGACCCGCGCCTCATCTGCATGAGCCCCGGGCCGGCCGCGAACCGCGCGCTGGAGCGCGCCGGACTCAAGCCCGCCGACATCGGCTGGTGGGAGATCAACGAGGCGTTCTCGTCGGTCGTGCTGTCGTCGTGCAAGGAGATCGGCATCGGCCTCGACGGGGTGAATCCGCTGGGCGGCGGCATCGCGCTGGGGCATCCGGTCGGTTGCAGCGGCGTGCGCACGATCGTCACCATGATGCACGCGATGCGCCGCACCGGCACCCGGTTCGGCGTCTCGTCGATCGGCGGCGGCGGCGGCATCGGCACCGCCTCCATTCTCGAATTGAGCGAGTGACCGCTCGGCCATCAACACGTACGGGGAGATCCAGCATGCAGGTCGAAGAGACAAGCGCGCACACGACGGACGCCGGCGAGGACCCCGGCAGCGCCACGCAGTTCACGCCGGAATTCCTGGCGGCGACGCGGCAGCTCGAGCAGGAGTGGCGGGAGAAGTTCGACAAGCTGGCGCAGAAGTTCGGGATGGACCCGAAGAGCTACGTGCAGCACACCGACTCCGGGCTGCCGCTGAAGCCCGTGTACTTCCCGCACGACGTCGTCCAGAGCGCCGAGGACGCCCTCGCCGCGCCGGGCCGGTTCCCGTACACCCGCGGTCTCAACGCGGCGCAGTACCAGTTCATGCCGTGGGCGAACCAGCCGGTGATCGGCTACGGGCTGCCCGAGGAAACGCGCGCCCGGATGGACTACCTGCAGGCGCAGGGGATGACGGGCTATTTCGGCAACACCTTCTACAACCTCGTCTACGACCTCGTGTCGCACGAGGGCATCGACCCGGACCATCCGGCGGCCGAGGGCCGCGTCGGGCAGTGCGGGATGGGCGTCTACTCGCGCGAGGACAACGCGCGCCTGTTCGACGGATTGCCGCTCGAGAAGATCAACGTCGTCCACATCGCGTGGTACGAGAACATGCCGGTGCTCGCGCACTACCTCGCCTACGCGCGCCGGCGCGGTGTGCCGTGGGAGAAGCTGGGCGGCAACTCGATGAACTGGTACTACCACAGCGCCTACACCGGCATGACCTGCTTCCCGCCGAAAGCCGGCATGGAACTGACCGCGGAAATGGTGCACTTCTGCACCAAGCGGATGCCCAAGTGGAACACGGTCAACATCTTCGGCTACGGAATGGAGGAAGCCGGCGCCAACGCGGTGCAGGAAGTCGCGTTCTCGCTGGCGACCGGCATCGACTACGCGCGCTGGTGCATCAAGCGGGGCCTCGCCCCCGATGACTTCCTCGGCCGCTTCGGCTTCCAGATCTCGCAGGCGAACGACTTCTTCGAGGAAGTGTGCAAGATCCGCGCGCTGCGGCGGCTGTGGGCGAAGAAGTGCCACGAGCTTGGCGCCCGCGACCCGCGCAGCATGCACGTCCGGATCCACACCCACACGTCGGGCGCGGTGCTGACGGCGCAGCAGCCGCTCAACAACCTGATCCGCACGACGCTGCACACGTTCGGCGCGGCGCTGGCCGGCGTGCAGGCGATGGAGGTGAGCACGTTCGACGAGGCGCTCGCGATCCCGACCGAGCACTCGGCGACGATGGCGTTGCGCGTGCAGCAGATCATCCAGGAGGAGTCCGGCATCACGCGCGTCGCCGACCCGCTGGGCGGCTCGTACTACGTCGAGGCGCTGACCAACCAGATCGAGGCGGCGGCGCTCAAGCTGTACGACGAGGTGGAGAAGCGCGGCGGCTACCACCAGTGCCACGATTTCGTCCGGTCGCAGATCGAAGCCAGCGCGGTGCGCTGGCGCGACGAGGTCGACGCGAAGAAACGCATCGTCGTCGGCGTCAACAAGTACCTGTCAGACGAGAAGCAGGACGTCGAGGTGTTCAAGGTCAACCCCGACTCCGAGCGCGTGGCCGTCGAGCGCGCGAAGGACCTGCGCGCGCGGCGCGACGCCGGCAAGTGGGAGGCAGCGATGGCCGAAGTCGACCGTGCCGCCGCCCGGTTCAAGGCCGGCGAGATCGGGGTGCTGCTCCCGGCAATGATCGAGGCCTCCGACGCCGACGCGACGACCGGCGAGCTGATGGGCGTGCTTAAGAAGCATCTCGGCTGGGCCCCGCCGCACTGACCGCGATTGCGGACGCATTCGGTTCCGGGGCCAGTGCCCCGGGACCTCCTCACCAGGGATGGAGAACGCAACGATGGACCAACGCATCATCCGCGTGCTGCTCGGCAAAACCACCATGGAGGCGCACGACCGCGGCGTCCGTTACCTGGCGACGAAACTGCGCGAAGCCGGCATGGAAGTCATCTTCATCAACTTCCTCGAGCCGAAGGAGATCATGGACGCGGCGATCCAGGAGGACGTCGACGTGATCGGCGTCTCGAGCTCGGTCGAGGGCCACCTGCCGGTCGCCCGCGAGGTCTCGCGGCACCTGAAGGAATCGGGCAAGGACGACGTGCTGCTGATGTTCGGCGGCGTCATCCCGGAACGCGACTTCGCGCCGATGCAGGCGATGGGCGTCAAGGGCATCTTCGGCCCCGGCGCGTCGGCCGATTCGGTCGTCGAGTTCATCCACGCCAACGTCCGCGCGCCGCGCGCCCATCTGGGCTAGGCGAAGCGATGAGCCTGCCAGCAGCCGCCCCGGCGGCGCAGATCGTCACGCGCAAGGACGCCGGCGTGATGACGATCGAGATCCGCCGACCGGAGAAGCGCAACGCGCTGACGCTGTCGATGTACGCGGCGCTGATCAGTGCGCTCGAGGCGGCCGACGCCGATCCCGCCGTTCGCGTGGTGCTGCTGCACGGCCAGGCGGACGTATTCACGAGCGGGAACGACCTCAAGGATTTCCTCGACGCGCCGGCGATCGACGACGACCACGTCGCGTACCGGTTCGTGCGCGCGATCAGCCAGGCGAAGAAACCGATCGTCGCTGCGGTCAACGGTGCCTGCGTCGGCGTCGGCGCCACGATGCTGCTGCACTGCGACCTCGTCTACGCGGGCGAAGGCGCGGTGTTCGCGCTGCCGTTCGTGAACCTCGGGCTGTGCCCCGAGGCGGGATCCAGCCTGATGCTGCCGCTCTTGGCCGGTCACGCGCGTGCCGCCGAGCTGCTGCTGATGGGCGAGCCCTTCGGCGCCGCGCAGGCGCACGCCGCAGGCATCGTGGGCGCCGTGCTCCCCGATGCGGAGGTGCTGGCGCACGCGAAGGACCGGGCGCGCAAGCTGGCCGGCAAGCCGCCGTCCGCCGTCCGCCTCGCCAAGGACCTGATGCGGCGCGGGTACCGGTCGCAGGTGGACGCGGCCATCCGCGAAGAGTGCCGCGAGTTCCAGCAGTGCCTGCAGTCACCGGAGGCCAGGGAAGCATTCTCGGCGTTCCTCGAGAAGCGCCCGCCGGACTTCACGCGCTTCGGCTGACCGGCGCACAATCGCGGCCATGAGCGAGCAACTGTCCCTCGACGACGCGGCGGCGACGCTGCCGCAACTCCTGGTGCACCACGCGCGGGTGCGCCCCGACGCGGCCGCGATCCGCGAGAAATACCTCGGCATCTGGCAAACCTGGAGCTGGCGCCAGGTGGCGGAGGAAGTGCGCTGCATCGCCTGCGGCCTCGCCGCCGCCGGCTTCCGCCGGGGCATGCACCTCGCCATCATCGGGGACAATCGGCCCCGCCTCTACTTCTCGATGGCCGCGGCGCAGGTGCTGGGCGGCATCCCGGTGCCGATGTACCAGGACGCGCCCTCCGCCGAGCTGATCTACGTGCTGAACGACGCCGCGATCCGCTACGCGGTCGCCGAGGACCAGGAGCAGGTCGACAAGCTGCAGGAGGCGCAGCCGCAGGTGCCCACCCTGCAGCACGTCTACTATGACGATCCGCGCGGGCTGCGCAACTACGATGGCGTGGCGGCGCTCGACAGCCTGCGGGAAGCCGGCAAGGCGTTCGACGCCGCCCACCCCGGGTTCTTCGACGCCGAGCTGGCGCTGGGCCGCGCCGACGACAACGCGATCATCCTCTACACGTCCGGCACCACCGGCAAGCCCAAGGGCGTGTGCCAGACGCACGGCGCGTTCCTGATGGCCGGCCGCAACAGCTGCGCGTTCGAGCGGCTGGGGCCGGACGACCGCGTGCTGTGCTACCTGCCGATGGCCTGGGTGGGCGACTACCTGTTCTCGTACACGCAGTGGCTCGTCGCCGGGTTCACGATCCACTGCCCCGAGTCGTCGGAAACCGTGATGACGGACCTGCGCGAGATCGGGCCGACGTTCTACTTCGCGCCGCCGCGGGTGTTCGAGAACCTGCTGACACAGGTGGTGATCCGAATGGAGGACGCCTGCACGCTGAAGCGCTGGATGTTCGAGCGCTGCATGGCGGTGGCGAAGCGCTGCGGAGCGGAGCTCCTGTCGGGCAAGCCCGTCTCGCTCGCCGACCGGATCCGGTACTTCTTCGGCAATGTCCTGGTCTACGGCCCGCTGCGCGACGTGCTTGGGCTCTCCTGCTTCCGCAGCGCCTACACCGCCGGCGCAGCGATCAGCCCCGACCTCTTCCGGTTCTATCGCTCCATCGGGATCAACCTGAAGCAGTTCTACGGCTCGACGGAGACCTGCGCGTACATCTGCCTGCAGCGCGACGGCGACGTGAAGCTCGACACCGTGGGCCAGCCGGCGCCCGGCGTCGAGGTACGCATCGCCGACAACTCCGAGGTGCTGGTGCGCGGAACGATGCTGCTGCAGTCGTACTACAACCGGCCCGACGCCACGGCCGAGTCGATCGACGCCGAAGGCTTCTTCCACACCGGCGACGCCGGCTTCTTCGACGAAGACGGGCACCTCAAGATCATCGACCGCGCGAAGGACGTCGGCCGGCTCGCCGACGGTACCCTGTTCGCGCCGAACTTCATCGAGAACAAGCTGAAGTTCTTCCCCCACATCAAGGAAGCGGTCGCGTTCGGCAACGGCCGCAGCGAGGTCTGCGCGTTCATCAACATCGACCTGGGCTCGGTCGGCAACTGGGCCGAGCGCCGAGGGCTCGCCTATTCCGGCTACACCGATCTCGCGCAGAAGCCCGAAGTCCGCGCGCTGATGAAGGAATGCGTCGAGCAGGTGAACGCCGACCTCGCGCACGACCCGGCGCTCTCGGGCTCGCAGGTCCACCGGTTCCTCGTGCTGCACAAGGAGCTCGATCCGGACGACGACGAGCTGACGCGCACGCGCAAGGTCCGCCGCACGTTCATCGCCGAGAAGTACGCAGTGCTGATCGACGCGCTTTACAGCGGCAGGCAGACCCAGTACATCGAGACCCAGGTCCGGTTCGAGGACGGGCGCACCGGCATCGCCGCGGCCGACATCCCGATCACGACCGCGGCCACCTTCTCTCCCTCGGTGGCGAAGCAGGCGGCGTAGCCGCGAGCGCGCAGCCGGGACGACGGGCAGGTTGGCGGCCTATACTGCTCCACAATCGCACCGGGACGCGCCGCCAGGAGCGGCGCGACGCCGACCGTGCGCCCTACCCGTCGCCATGGAGGAATCATGAATCCGCGTGCGATTTGCTCCCGGTCGGCCATCGCCCTCGTTGCCTCGCTCGCTGTCGCCGACGCGTGGGCGCAGGCAGTGATGCCGGCACAACGCGCTGCCGCCCCGGTCGCGCCAGCGGTCCAGCCGGCGCCGTCCCTTCCGACCGGTGCGGAATTACGGCCCGGCGAAGGCGTCGGCAGTGTCGAAGTTGGCATCCGCAAGCGGCCGCGTGGCGAGATTGCCGCGACGACGCGCTCAGATGCGCGCGGAAACTTCGCGTTTGCCGGCTTGCCCCCCGGCACCTATGATGTCGCGCTGACGCCACCGGCTCAGTCCGCACCGACCGCCAAGAGCTTCTTCGAGTCGCGCTCGAACACCGTCCGCCTTGAGGTGATCGTGCAGCACGGCGCCGCCGGCAGCGCGAACCCCGGGGTCTGGGTGTGGACGCCGGCAACCAATGAGCTCGCCAACTTTGCGCCGGCCGACGCACAGCGCACCGCGCACCCGGTCGGGATCGTGGTCGGTGCGGGCGACATCGTGACCGGGAGCCTGAAGGTGGCAGCCCGCAGTCAGCCGCGCCCCTCCGCCCCCTGAGCTCACGCCCCTCGACGAGCGCGCCCGCCGAGCCCTGCGCGCCGCGCCCTACTCGAGCAACCCCGCCATCTCCAGTCCCTGCCGCCCTTCGGGATGGCGGCAGTCGATGTCCTCGAACTCGTTGATCTTGTCGATCTCGGTGCCCATCGCGATGTTGGTCACCTTCTCCAGGATCACCTCCAGCACCACCGGCACGCGATACTGCTGCGCCATCGCCTGCGCCTCGACCAGCGCGGCGGGGATGGTCCAGCCGGGCGGGCCGGCCTGCCCGCAGTTGATCCATTGCCTCGGCCCGTACACGTGCAGGAACTGCGCGCCGGCGATCTGCGACAGGCCGATCGTCGTGACGTAGATCGTGTCGCGCGGCAGCGCCTTGTTCATCTCCTCGTACACGCGCATCGGCTTGATCGGCGTCTCGGTGTAGTGCGTCTTCCGGTGCATCAGCTTCTTGCGCTCCGTACAGCGGTACGCCCAGTCGCCATAGGCGGGGAGCCCACCGGCCGCCTTGCGCTCGCGCGCGACCTCGACGAAGAGTTGCAGCGCCGCCTTCGCGTCACTGACGATGCCGTAGAATGGCTGCAGGGCCAGTTCGACGAATCGTGGTGGACGCGGCCCGGGTGATCACCGCCGCGGCGGTGATCACCCGGGCCGCGGTGAACGCCCGGCCGGCCCGCGGGTTCAGCCCAGCGTGCCGAAGCAGTACTCGGTGATGGCCACACCCTCCCGCGTCGTCGTGCCGTCGAAGTACCGGACGATCCCGTAGCGCTGCTGCAGGTGGCTGTCCATCCGGTCCGACTTCAGTATCTGGTTCCAGGCGCCCAGTTCCTCGAAGCGGGCCTCGTGCCGGATCCCGCCGGTGTAGCCGAACATCGTGTTCTGCTTGTGCGCCGTGCTGTCGTTGGGCACCTCGAACAGCGAGCCGTCGGCCGCGAGGACCTTGAAGTAGTCGTACTTGTTGGTGCCGAACAAGGCGTCCGCGGTCCAGATCGACGTCTTGCGATCGCCGAGGAAGCCCTGCAGGAACCGGTAGCCCCAGTAGCGCGGCGGCTGCCCCCACGCATAGCGCTTGGAGTAGCCCGTGCCCTGCAGCCGGCGGCCGCGGTAGGTGACCACGCAGTCGAGGTTGGGCTGGTGGATCACTTCCTCCAGCGTGTCGCTCCACCGCAGCGTCCTGCCCACCGCGAACTCGACCTCGAACGCGTCTTCGGCCACCGGGCCGCGCACGCCGATGCGGCCGCCCGCATCGCCTGCCTCCAGCCGCATCGTGTCGGCCGCGACGTCGAGATGGTCGCCCGGCGCCTGGCGTATCGGGGCGACACTGGCGAGCACGGTCCGCGCGGTGCCGTCGAAGATCCACGCCGAGTGGTGCTCGAGCGAATCGGTGCGAAAAATCCGCATCGCGAAGAGCTTGTCCTCGCAGAAGAAGTGGTACTGGATGCTGTCGTGCGAGCCTGCGGGGTAGACCGGCTGCTTCAAGTTGACTCCTTGTCGTTACTCTTCGGGAAAGACTCGGCAGGCGTTGTGTTCCCAGCCGAGCCGCACCGGGTCTCCCACGCGCGGCGCCGGGGCGCCCCACGGCAGGTCGACGATGTGGCCGATGCCGGCGGCGTCGCGGCAGGTCAGGGTCCAGCTCGCCCCCTGGTAGGTCGCCTGCGCGATGACGGCGTCGAGGCTGTTCGGATGCGCCGTGCCGATCTTGTAGTTCTCGGGCCGGACCGCGAACCCGACCTTGTCGCCGACGGCCACGTGGGCCGCCTGCAGCGTCGTGGCGAAGCTGCGCCCCGCGTCGTCGCGAACGGTGACGAGCACCCCGTCGATCGCGACGACCCGCGCCGGAAAAAAGGTAATGCGGCCGATGAAGCGGGCGACGTACTGCGACACCGGCGCCTCGTAGAGCCGGGTCGGCGCGTCGATCTGGATGATGCGGCCGTCGCGCATCACGGCCACCCGGTCGGACATGCTGAGCGCCTCGCCCTGGTCGTGCGTGACGAACAGCGTCGTGATCCCGAGCGCGGACTGCACCCGCTTGATCTCGACCTGCAGTTCCTCGCGCAGCTTGAGGTCGAGCGCGCCCAGCGGCTCGTCGAGCAGCAGGATCTGCGGCCGCACGACGACGGCGCGCGCCAGGGCCACGCGCTGCCGCTGGCCGCCCGACAGCTGCCCGGGATCGCGCGCGCCGTACTTGCCGAGCTGCACGAGGTCCAGCGCCTCCTCGGCCCGCCGCGTCATCTCCGCCTTGGGCACGTTGCGGACCGAGAGCCCGAACTTGACGTTCTCCAGCACGCTGAGATGCGGGAACAGCGCGTAGTGCTGGAACACCATCGCGGTGTCCCGCTTGTAGGGCGGCAGCGTGGTCACGTCCTGCCGCCCGATCTCGACGCGGCCGGACGTCGGAAAGATGAACCCCGCGACCATCCGCAGGCAGGTCGTCTTGCCCGAGCCCGACGCGCCCAGCAGCGTGACGAACTCGCCCTGCGCGATGTGCAGCGACACGTCGTCCACGGCGACCGTCTCGCCGTAGACCTTGCGCACCGCGTGCAAGCTGACTTCGCTCACGACCGCCCGCCCGCCCTGCCCGCTCCCGCGACCGCCGCGCTCAACGCCCGATGACCTTGCGGTTCCAGGCGTCGACGGCTGCCTCGTGGTTCTTGTTGTAGACGGCCCAGTTCACCAGGCGCAGCTGCTGCAGGTCCTTCGGCGACGCCGGGAATTTCTTCGACATTTCCGGGTAGGCGGCGAGCACCGGCGCCAGCAGCTTGTTCGTGGGGCCGTACGGGATCTCGTTCGCCTGGCCCAGCTGCGGCAGCGGATCGAGCACCATGTTGATGTAGGCCTGCGCCTCCTTGGCGTACTTGGTGCCCTTGACCATGTCGATGGTCGTCATGTTGCCGAAGCCGCCCTCCTTCGGCAGCACGTAGGCGAGCGGGACACCCTTGTCGATCAGCCCCCAGGCCCGGCCGTTGATCCACGGCGCAGCCCAGACCTCGCCGCTCTGGATCTGGGTGGCGAGCGTCGCCGACGACGTGTAGTACGAGTGCGCCTTCAGCGTGGCGATCTTCTCCACACCCTTGATCAGGCTGTTCTCGTCGCCGCCGGCAAGCAGCGTGGCGGCCATCAGGAAGTCGCGGCCCATGATCGTCGACAGGTCCGGCACGGCAACCTTGCCCGCAAGGCGGGGATCCCACAGGTCGGCCCAGGACTGGATGTCGATCTTCGCCTGCTTCATCTTCTCGACGTTGTAGGCGATGCCGACCGAGTAGAAGATCATGCCGGGGCCGTAGCCGCCCTTGTTCTTGGCCTCGTCGTAGACGAACCGGAGGTTCGGCACGAGCGCCGGGTCGAGCTTCTCGATCACGCCGGCCTCGGCGGCCTTGGCCTGGACGTCGTCGTCGAGGTACACCACGTCGAACGGCGCCTCGCGGCCGCGGCCCGCGATCAGCTTCGCCAGGTGATCCGCGGGATTGGCGTCGATGAACTGGATCTTGATGCCCGTGCGCTGCGTGAAGAGGTCGGCAGCATACTTCTTCTGCGAGGCCGTGAACGCGCCGCCGTAGTTGGCCACGCGCAGCGTGACCTCCTGCGCCATCGCGGGCACGGCCGCAGCGAGCGCGCCGACAAGTGCCAAGCCGCCTGCAAGTGATCTCAACATGTCTTCCCCTATCCGAGTAAGTGAAACAATCAGGATCGTCCCGATCCGAGGAACGCTTCCAGACCGACGAGCCGGTCGATCACGAGCATCAGCAATATCGAACCCACGATGATCAGCGTGGCAACCGCCATCACGCTGGCGTCGAACGAGAACTCGATCGACGTGAAGATCTTCACCGGCAGCGTGATGGCGTTCGAGCCGCCCAGGAACAGGGCGACGGGCACGTCGTCGAACGACGCCAGGAAGGCAAAGATCGCGCCGGCGGCGATGCCGGGCGACAGCAGCGGCAGCGTGACGCGGAAGAACGTGCGCAGGGGGCTGGCGCCGAGGTTCAGCGCGGCCTCCTCGAGCGACATGTCGTAGTGCGCCTGCGCGGCGACCGCCGACCGGATCACGAACGGAATCGTGAACGCGGAATGTCCCAGCATGATCACGAACGGCGTGTCGGCCACCGAGATGCCGAACACGTCCCACAGGACGAGCGTGAACTGGAACGCCGCGACGCCGATGACGAGCGTCGGCACCATCAGCGGCGACAGGCAGAGCGTGGCAAGGAGGCGGCGGCCGGGCAGCATGCCCCGCTGCAGCGCCAGCGCGGCGAGCGTCCCGACGATCGTCGCGATGATCATCGTGCCGGTGGCAATGTACAGGCTGGTGCCCAGCGCGCTGAAGAACTCGGGCGCGATGTTGCGATACCAGTCGGTCGTGAAGCCCGGCGGCGGGAATGCGAGCGGCGCGCCGGACGAGAACGAGGCGACGACGACGGTCGCCAGCGGCAGCAGCAGGAACACGAAGACCATCGCCACCACCGCCCGGAGCATGAATGGGCCCATGGTCAGTGCCTCTCGCCGCTGCGCACGGACATGAGCGTGAGCGCCGCGCCGACGATCATCAGCACGATCGCCATCGCCGCGCCGAACGGGTAGTTCAGAACGCTGCGGATCTGCTGCTCGATGAACGTCGACATCACGAGCACGCGCTTCCCGCCCATCATCGCCGGCGTCGTGAAGGCGCTGATGACGCTCGTGAAGACGACCAGGTAGCCGGCCAGGAGGCCCGGGCGGCTCAGCGGGAGGATGACGCGGAAGAACGTCGTCCACGGGCCCGCGCCGAGGTTCTGCGCGGCCTCCTCGAGGTCCACGCCGATCTTCTGGATGACCGTCACCAGCGCGAGGATCATGAACGGCAGGAACGTGTGCACCAGCGCGATCACGACCCCGGTGACGTTGTTCAGCATGCGGACCGGCGCGCTGAAGAGCCCGGTGGCCATCAGCAGCCAGTTGATCATGCCGTTGTCGCCGAGGATCGGGAACCATCCGAGGTTGCGGATCACCGTGGCGATGAGCAGCGGCGCCACGACGAGGAAGACGAGGAACGCGCGGTAGCGGCCGCGGGAGCGCGCCAGCAGGTAGGCCACCGGATAGCCCAGCAGCAGGCACACGCTGACTACGATCGCGCCGATCAGGAGGGTGTCGGCGAGGATTCCGAGATAGAACGGATCGGACACGAACCGGACGTAGTTCGCCAGCGTGAATTCCTTCCCCATCGCGCCGGGGCCGCGATGCGGGTGCAGGCTGAAGCCGGCGAGGTACGCCATCGGCACGAAGAACACCACGGCGAGCAGCGCGACGGCCGGCAGCGCGAACCACGTCCAGTCGCGCCACACCGCGTGGCGCCCGGAGGCCGGCGCCGCGCCGGCGATCCCCGCGGTTGCCGGCACCATCGGCCGTTGCGCTTGTGTGTCCACGGCGTCGCCTAGCGCATCACGAAGGGGTCGGGAATCGGATCGTCGGAGGTGCGCAGCCAAACGGCCTTGACCTTCGTGTAGTCGAGGACCGACGCCGAGCCGCCTTCGCGGCCGAGGCCGGACAGGCCGTATCCGCCGAAGGGGACGATCGGCGACACGGCGCGATACGTGTTCACCCAGACGACGCCGGCGCGGAGCCTGCGGACCACGCGGTGCGCCCGCGTGAGGTCCTTGGTGAACACGCCGGACGCGAGCCCGTAGGGCGTGTCGTTGGCCTTGGCGACGGCATCCGCCTCGTCGTCGAACGCGATGACGCTCAGGACCGGGCCGAACAGCTCCTCGGCGGCGCAGGGCACCGCGTTGCCCGCGCAACTGATGGCTGCGCGCGACCAAGACCGCGATGGCCGAAGGCGGCGTCATCGCGAGCGACGCCGTGCGCCACCCGCTGGAGCCGCTGCACCCGGCCACGCGCGCCGGCCTGCTCGAGCTCGCGCGCGAGGTCAATCCGCTGGCGCTGACCTGGGGCAAGTGACGGCAACCGCCCGTTCCCTGACGGACCGGGGCGGCCGCTACGCCGGGAACGCCAGGCTTTTCCAGTCGCGCCACTCGCGCGGATAGCGGCGCACGTACGCATCGAGCAGCGTGCCGAACTGCTGCGCCGACGCCGCGAGCGCCGCGTCGGCGTCGGCCCCGGCCGGGATCGCCAGCGGCGGCTCG
>CALQLA020000066.1 GCA_943331295.2 Bordetella parapertussis
CCTTCGCGCACCCGCTCCACCGCCATGAACCGGATTTCTTCCAGCGTCTTATGATCAAACGTTCTGCCGTCTCGTTTCACAAACAATCAGATCACCGCCGTCGTGGAAAGTTCCCGCATTGTCGCCTTAATTATCGACTGCTGAGTAACTCAGTACACTAGCGAGCGTTGTCCTTGCGGCTTGCGGCGCGGCGCCTGAAGGTGCTCGCCGCAACCGCCGCCTCCATGATCACGGAGACGATGCGATGCGTGTCGTCGCGGTGGCGCACCACCGAGAACTCCACGGGCTCGCCGCAGTCCATCGGTTTCGGCAGCGCAACCAGTGTCCCCGCAGCGAGCTCTTCGCGCACCATGCTTTCCGACAGCAGGCCGATGCCGCCTCCGCGCTTGACCATTTCCACCGCGGCCGCCATGTTGCTGATGACGTTGATCTGCTCGCGTTTCGCGCCATGGCTCAGCACCTGGCGTATCGCGCCGGTCGAATAGAACGAGCTGCGCGGCACCGACCAGATCGTGGAGCGCTGCAGGAGTTCCGCGATATCGGGCTTGCGCGCGCGCCCGATCTTCGCGGCCGCCATGACCCACAGCATGCGGTCGTAGCCGAGGCTGATCCGCGACAGCTTGCGTGATTCGACGGGTCCGGAGACGATCGCGAGGTCGAGCTTGCGGCCTTCGAGCAGTTGAAGCAGCTCCGCGGCGCGCGCGACTTCCACTTCATACGTGACCCGCGGCATCGCTTGCTTCAGCTTCGCGATCAGCATCGGGAACCAGCTCATCGACGTCATCGTCACGCCGATCTGCACCATGCCGACAGGCTGGGCAGCGCCGATCTGTATCGACACGCTTTCGAGTTGTTGCAGCAGCGGCCCGACCTGCCGCACGAATTCGCGGCCTTCCACGCTCAATTCCACTTGCCGGCCATTGCGCTCGAACAGCTTGACGCCGAGCTTCGATTCCAGCTCGCGCACGCGCGCGGACACCGCCGGCTGCGTGGTGTTGAGCCGCGCGGCCGCCGCCGTGAAGCTGCCGAGGCGGGCGATCCAGCAGACGGTGTCGATGTTGGCGAGGGTCAGGTCTTTCATCTTGGCGCGGGCTCGCGTAGGAACGGCACGGTATCCGGCAACTGCGCCTGCATCGCGCACGGTTATCAGGCTACATAACCACATTGGATTGGACAATGTCGTGCCCGGGACATTACTGTCGCCGGGTCCGTCGCGCAAGTCCGATCCACCGTTCATCCTCCCGTCAATGCCCGAATCAGGCAAGACCTTCAGCCCGGTCGCCCTCGAAGTGCTGTGGCAGCGGCTGCTCGCGATCCTCGAGGAATCCGCGTGGACGATCGTGCGCAGTTCGTTCTCGAGCGCCGTGCGTGAGGCCTGGGACTTCAGCTGCCTGCTGTATGACCGCAGCGGCCGGATGGTCGCCCAGAACGCGGGCGTCTCCGGAAAGATCGGGGTCTGGCACACGTCGATTCCGGAAATCCTGGCGCGCTTTCCCGAGCACGAACTCGTGGCGCACGACGTGATCGTCAGCAACGATCCGTGGCTCACCGAGGGGCATCTCTACGACACCACGGTGGTGATGCCGATCCTGCGCCAGGGCCGGCTGATCGGGTTCGCCGAATGCATCGCCCACCTGTCCGACATCGGCGGATCGATCAGCAACGCGGCGCGCGACATCTACGAGGAAGGACTGCAGATTCCGATCTGCAAGCTCGTCGAGGCGGGGGTCGAGAATCGGCTCGTACGCGAATTCATCGAAGCCAACGTCCGCACGCCGCAGTACGACATGGGGGACCTGCGCGCGTTGATCGCGGCGCTCGGCGTCACCGAGGCGAAGGTGCAGCGCCTGCTCGACGAGTACCGCCTCGACGACCTCGAGGAGGTCGCCGACGGCATCATCGGGCGCACCGAAGCCGCCATGCGGCAGGGCATCCGCACCACGCTGCCGCAGGGCACGTACGCGTACGAAATCCGCGGTGACGGATTCGACGAGCCGATCGTGCTCAAGGCACGCATCACCGTGGGCGACGGATCCGTCGTCGTCGACTATACGGGCTCGTCGCCGGAGAGCCCCTACGGCATCAACTGCCCGCTGAATTACGCGACGGCGTGGACCGTGTTCGCGCTGAAGACGATCGCAAGTCCCGGGATCCCGAACAACCTCGGCAGCTTCCTGCCGGTCGAGATCGTCGCGCCGCCGCGCACGATCATCAATCCGCTGCGTCCTGCGCCGGTGCGCATGCGCGCGGCGACCGCGCACTACATCGCGCCGGTGATCCAGGGCGCGCTTGCCGCCGCGGTTCCCACCCGCGGCATCGCGGAGTCGGGCTCGCCGACCTGGATCAATCGCTTTTTCGGCACCGATCGCCACGGCAAGCCGTTTGCCGTGCTGCTGGGACTCTCCGGCGGCATGGGCGCGCGGACGGGAATGGATGGTTATCACTGCCTCAACTATCCTACGAACATGGCGGCAACGTCGGTCGAGGTGCTGGAAGAAACGATGCCGATACGAATCCTCGAAAAATCGCTGATCCGCGACTCGGGCGGCGCCGGGCGCTTTCGCGGCGGCTGCGGCCAGCGGTTCGTGATGCAGGGGCTGGGCCTGCCGATCAGGACGCTGTTGCAGCACGAGCGCACCAAGCTTGCCGCCATCGGCGCGGCCGGCGGTCACGCCGCGCAGCCCGGCCGTACGAAACTGAACGGCGTCCTCCTGCCGAGCAAGACGCAGATCGAAATCATGGCCGGCGACGTGCTGGAAATCGAAACCCCGGGCGGCGGCGGCATGGAAGCGCCGGAGGACCGTTCGCCGGAAGCGCAGCGCGCTGATCTGCGGGGCGGGCTCGTGACGGCGCCGCAGCGCGAAGTTGCGGCGCCGGTGCCAGCGGGAGCCGGCGGTGAGTAGCCGCTGGCGCATCGGGATCGACATCGGCGGAACGTTCACCGATTTCGTTGCCCTCGACACCGCGACCGGCAGGCTCGTTACGGCGAAGGAGTTGACCACTCCCGCCAACCCGGCGCTCGCCGTGCTGACCGGCATCGGAAAGCTGCAGGCGAGCGGCGGCGTGCGCCTCGCGGACACCGTCGACATCGTGCACGGCACGACGCTCGCGACCAATGCGATCGTCGAGCGCAAGGGTGCCCGCACCGCGCTGATCACCACGCAAGGATTCCGCGACGTCCTCGAAATCGGCCGGGAGCGCCGCTACGACATCTACGACCTCATGTTCCGGATGCCGGCGCCGCTGGTGCCGCGCGAGTTGCGCTGGGAGGTGCGCGAGCGCATCGACGTCGACGGCGTGGTCGTGGAACCACTCGACGAAGGCGCGATCGGCGCCTTGGCGCAGCGCATCGTCGACGAGGGGATCGAAAGCCTCGCCATCGCGCTGCTCTGCTCGTTCCGCAACGGCGAGCACGAACGCCGCCTGCGCGAGTCGATCCAGGCGCGGTGTCCGGCGCTGCCGATATCGATCTCCGTCGACGTCGACCCGCAGGTGCGCGAATACGACCGCACGTCGACGACGGTCGTCAACGCCTACGTGCAGCCCATCGTGAAGCGCTATCTGCTGAGCCTCGGCGACGACTTGCGCAAGATGGGCTACGGCGGCGAATTGCACATCATGTTGTCGAGCGGCGGCGTCATCTCCAGCCGCACCGCGTCCGAGTTCCCGTCCCGGATCATCGAATCGGGACCCGCGGGCGGGGTCGCCGCAGCGTCGTACTACAGCCGCCTCTGCGGCATCCCGAACGTCATCGCGTTCGACATGGGTGGCACGACCGCAAAGATTTGCCTGATCGAGGACGGCCTGCCGACCAAGGTCACGGAGACGGAAGTCGGTCGCGTGCAATGGCACAAGCACGGGAGCGGGTTTCCGCTGCGGGTGCCGATGATCGAAATGATCGAGATCGGCACCGGCGGCGGCAGCGTCGCCAGGGTGAACGCCCTGGGCCTGCTCGACGTGGGGCCGGAGAGCGCCGGTGCCGCGCCCGGGCCCGCCTGCTACGGGCTCGGCGGAACGCGGCCCACCGTCACCGACGCGAACCTGATCCTGGGCTATCTCGATGCGGGGTATTTCCTGGGCGGCGAGATGGCGCTTGATCGGGCGCTCGCCGAGCGCGCGATTCGTCACGACGTGGGCGTGCCGCTCGGAATGTCCCTCGAAGCCGCGGCTTTCGGCATCCACGAAATCGCCACCGAGAGCATGGCCAACGCGGCGCGCCTGCATGCGGTGTCGAAGGGCCGCGATCCGGCCGCCTATGCGCTGCTCGCCTCCGGCGGCGCCGCGGCGTCGCATGCCCATCGGCTGGCGGCGAAGCTCGGCATCTCGCGCGTGATCTGTCCGGCGAGCGCCGGCGTCCTGTCGTCGCTCGGTTTCCTGCTCGCGCCAGTCTCGTACGAAATCGCGCAGGGGCGGCGGAGCCGGCTCGCCGAGGTGCCCTGGGCGTCCATTCGCTCGATGTATGCGGAAATGCGCACGCAGGTTGCGCAATTCCTGCAGGATGCCAGTGTCGCGGCCGCGTCGATGCGCTTCGAGTTGTCGGCGCTCATGTCGTACGAAGGACAGGGTTACGAAGTCGAGGTGCCGGTGCCGCGCGCCGCGATCGACGACGGCGACCTCGACGCGATCCGCGCGGTGTTCGAAGCGCGTTACCGGTCGCTGTACGGCGCGCTCAATACCGGATTCGATGCGCAGGTGTTGAGCTGGAAATTGCGGGGGTCGGGCCCGCTGCCCGACGTGCGCATCGACGCCGCGCATGTCGGTGCGCTGCAGCGCCCCCGGGCCAAAGGGATGCGACAGGTCTATGCCGGCACCGGCGAGCGCTACGAGCCCTGGCCGGTCTACGACCGCTACGCGCTCGCGCCGGACACGCAATTGACGGGGCCGGCGGTGATCGAAGAACGCGAATCCACCGTGGTCGTGCCCGCAGGCGCGCGCGTCCGCATCGACGAACACCTGTCGCTGATCGTCGACCTTCGCGTCGACGCGCTCGCGGCGCCCGTGCGGAATGAGGTTGCGCATGCTTGAACTCCTATGGCGTACCGCCCGTCCGGTTGCGGCACCGACACCGCGGCGGCTTCTGCGGACGCTGATGCAATCCGACACCGTCAAGACGCTGCCCGGTGTCCACGACGGCCTATCGGCGCGCACGTGCGAAGCTGCGGGCTTCGAGTGCCTGCTCGTGGGACGGCAGATCATCGGCAACACGCTGCTGGGCATGCCCGACGTGGATCTCGTGACGATCGACCAGCTCGCTGCAGCCGTCGCGCGAATCAGCGCCGTCGTCGCTGTCCCGCTGGTGGTCGATGCCGGCGGCGGATCCGGAACCTGTGCTGGTGCCGCGCACACGGTGCACGTCCTCGAGAAGGCCGGCGCGGCCGCGGTATGCCTCGACGACGATGCGAATGCGACGGACCCGGGCGATCGTGAACGCCGCGATCCTGGGGGTGCCATGACACAGCGGCTTCGTGCCGCGGCGAGAGCGAGAACCGACCCCGATCTCGTGTTGGCGGTGCAATGCCGCGCCGACTCTGCACACGACATCGCCGCGCTGATGCGCCGCTGCAATGCGCATGTCGAGAACGGCGCGGAGATCATCCGGCTGGGCGGCCCGCTGTCGCGAGCAGCGTTGGCCGAATTCGCGTCAGGGTTGCGAGCGCCGTGCCTGATGCTGGACCTCGACCCGCTCGGCGGCGACGAAGCGAATCGCACGCTGACCCGCAACGACTTGAGCGCGATGGGCTATCGCTTCGTCTGCGCGGAGACGTCCGTCGTCCAGGCGGCCGCGCATTCGATGACGGCGTTCGCGGTGGACCTGCGCGCGCGCGGGATCGCGGCCGACCGCGATCTTCTCACGAAACTGGAAGGCCTGCCGCTCGAAGACTGGTATCGGTTCACCGGTTTCGACGCGATCCGCGCGATGGAGGAGCGCTTCCTGCCGGCGCTTTCGCTCGAAAAATACGCGCGCGGCCCGGAGTCCTACTACAAGCCGGCCGCGCACGTCGCCGATGAAGGAGAAACCCGATGATGGAATTGCTCTGGCAATCCGCGGGTGCCCGGCTGCACCAAAGTCCGGGCCGGCGGTTGCGGGACATGCTGGACGCGGGCGGCATCGAGCCGATGCCGGGCAGTTTCAATGCGCTGTCGGCCCAGATCCTGGAGCGCGCGGGACTCAAGTGCTCGCTGCTCGGCGGCTCGGCCGTCAGCAACTCGCTGCTGGGCTTGCCCGATGCCGAGTTCCTCACGCTCGAGCAACTCGCGCTCGTGTGTTCGCACGCGACCAGCGTCGTCGCGATGCCGATCGTCGCCGACATCGACACCGGATACGGCAACGCCATCAACGCCACCCACGCCGTCCACGTCTTCGAGCGTGCGGGCGCCGCCGGCGTGATGATCGAGGACCAGCTCGCCCCCAAGCGCAGCGGCCACATCGCCGGCAAGCAGGTGGTTTCCGTCGGCGAAATGACGGGCAAGATCAAGGCGGCGGCCGAGGCGCGCACCGACCCCGACTTTTTCATCATCGCGCGCTGCGATGCACGCGCGGTCGAAGGCCCCGACAGCGCGATCGCCCGGGCCAACGCCTACGCGGCGGCCGGCGCCGATGCGACCTTCATCGACGGTGCCGTTTCCCGCGACGACCTCGCGCGCTTCGGCGGCGAAGTCCGCTCCACTTATCGGATCGCCAACATGGGCGGCTCGGCCAAGGTGCGCACGACGCCCAAGGTGCCGCTCGACGAATTGCGCGCGATGGGCTACTCGCTTGCCGTGTTCGGGCTGCAGGTGACGCGCGCGGCGGCCCTCGGCATGGTCAATTTCGCAGCCGCGCTGCACTCCCGGTCGCAGCACGCGGACCGTCCCGTGCTGGACGGGCTGCACGCCTATTCGCCCGACGCCTGGCGCCGCTGCACCGGGCTCGATCGCCTGCCTGCGCTCGCGGAGTGCGAGGCGACGGCAGCGCCCGCCAACGGAGACCGATAATGTTCAGATCCCGCACGATCACCGTCGCCTTCGCGGCCGTGTTGCTGGCGCTCGCCGCCAGCGTCGCCGACGCGCAGCGCTATCCCTCGAAGCCGATCCGGTTGATCGTGCCGTGGCCGGCCGCGGGCAACGCGGACGCCGCGGCACGTCTCGTCGGAACCCGGCTGGGCCAGGTGTTGGGCGAGAGTGTGGTCATCGAAAACCGCGCCGGCGCCGGCGGCAACATCGGGATGGAGATGGCGGCGAAGGCTCCCGCCGATGGCTATACGCTGGTGCTCGTCGTCTCCGCCAACGCGATCAACGTCAACCTGTCGAACGTCCCGTTCGATCTCAAGCGCGACTTCGCGCCGATCGGCGTCGCCGCCGGCCTGCCGCTCGTGCTCATCGTGCACCCGTCGTTGCCGGTCACCAGCGTGGCGCAGCTCATCGACCACGCGCGCGCGAACCCGGGAAAACTCAACTATGCGTCGGGCGGCAACGGCACGGGCTCGCATCTGGCCGCCGAGCTGTTCAAGCTCTCGGCCAAGCTCGACATGCGGCACGTCCCGTACAAGGGTGCCGCGCCGGCGATGACGGATCTCATCGGCGGGCAGGTGGACTTCACGTTCGACGGGATGGCCTCGGCGCTGCCGCAGGTGAAAGCCGGCAAAGTGCGGCCGCTCGCGGTCACCACCGCCAAGCGCTCGGTGGCGCTTCCCGATGTGCCGACGATGTCCGAAGCCGGGCTGCCGGGTTTCGAAGTGAATCTCTGGATTGGATTCATGGCCCCGGCGGCGACCGATCCGAAGATCCTGGCGACACTGGCGGCCGCCTTGAGCGAGGTGCTCAACGCGAGCGACGTCCAGGAGCGGCTCGTCGGACTCGGCCTGGAGCCGATGCGCAGCACCCCGGCGGAATTCGGTGCGACCGTCGAGACGGACATCGTAAAGTGGGCCAAGGTGGTCAAGGAGTCGGGCGCGAAGATCGACTAGTCGTCCCGACGATCCCGATGTCGCCTGCAATCTGAACTGAGGACGGATATGTGCAAACTAAGGTGCAAACTAAGGTGCAAACTGAGGTGCAACCTGCGGCACGCAATCCTCGCCTTCGCGATGACATTCCCGCTGTGCGTTCCGGCGTTCGCGCAGGAATGGCCGACTCGACCGATATCGCTGATCGTCGCGTTCGCCCCCGGCGGCAGCACCGATCTCATTGCGCGAATGGTGGCGCTGAAACTGAAGGGCGTGCTCGGACAAACGGTGGTCGTCGAGAACAAGGCTGGTGCTGGCGGCAGCATCGGTGCGGGCCTCGTGACCAAGGCCGCCCCTGACGGGTACACGCTGCTGCTCGCGACCGGTTCGCTGCCGCTCAACCAGGTGCTGAACAAGAACATTCCGTTCGACATCCGCAAGGATCTGCTGCCGGTGATCCAGATCGCGTATCAGCCGCTGGTGCTGGTCGTGCACAAGGACTTTGCGGTGAAGACGCTGCCGCAATTCGTGACCTACGTGCGCGACGCCAGGACGCCGCTCAACTACGCCTCCGCCGGCTCCGGCTCGACGCCGCACCTTGCCGGCGCGCTGCTGAACTACGCGCTCGGCGACAAGATGGTCCACGTGCCCTATCAGGGCGGCGGCCCGGCCGCCGTCGCCGTGCTGAGCCGGCAGGTCGACTGCGTGATGAGCGCGTTCGGCGAAGTGATCCCGCACATCAAGTCGGGCGACATGATCGCGCTCGGCGTCACCACCAACGCGCGCTCGCCGTCGCTGCCGGACGTGCCGACCCTGAAGTCGGCGATACCGGACTGGGTCGAGATGGCGACGTGGCACGGCATCATGGTCCCCGCCAACACGCCCGCGGAAATCGTGAACAGGCTCAACGCCGCGATGAAGACCGTGCTGAAGGATCCCGAGGTGCAGACCTTTCTCGGCAGCCTGGGCGGCACGGTCGTCGCCGGCTCTCCCGAAGACTTCAGGCAGATGATCGCGGTCGACCTCGACAACGTCTCGCGCCTCGTCAAACTGGCGGGCGTGACGGCGCAATAGCCGCGGGTCGACCGCTGCGCAACGAGGAACCCCATGATCCTGGCTTCGAGCGACAAGGCTTTGTTGGGCCGCACGCGCACCAAAGGCATGCTGGCCGACGCCTATTGGCGAACCGAATACATCGGCAGCCGCGGGCACGGCGTCATCCGCGACGAGCCGCAGGCCTACCTGGTGGAAATGAGCCCGAATCAGGTCGTGGCGCCGCACTTTCACGCGGTCGACCAGTTCCAGGTCTTCGTCGCCGGCGCCGGCCAGTTCGGCCGCCAGCACGCGCTGTCACCGATCTGCGTGCACTACGCCGATCATCACACCGGCTACGGCCCGATCGTCGCCAGCGCGCTGGGGTTCAGCTATTTCACGCTGCGCGGACAGACGGATTCCGGGGTGACGTTCATCGATACACCGGGCTACCGCGAAAAATTGCTCCCGTCGGCGAAGCGGCACGGCGTTGCCGCGGGAATCCATCTCAGCACGCTCCCGGTCCTCGGGAGCCGCAACGACGCCGTGATGGAGAACCTGCTGCCCGAGCTGGGCGGCGACGACGGCCTGGCCGCGCATCTCTATCGGATCGGACCCGGCGTTGCAGCGCTCGCGCCGGACGCGCGCGCGACGGGTGGCCAGTTCTTCCTGGTGTTGAGCGGCACGCTCGACGTCGAGCGTGCCGCCTATGCGCTGTGGTCGATCATCCACGTCGCGACCGGCGATCCGCCGTTGACGTTGACCGGCGGGGCCGGCGGGGTCGAGGTGCTCATGGTGCAGTTCCCGCAACGCCCGCCGGCGTGCAGCTGACGGTCACCGGCGCTCACGAAGCGGAGGCGCGATGTCACTCAGTGTGCGTAGGCTCGCCTACGGGCTCGGCGCGGAAGTGTCGGGCCTCGACCTGTCACGGCCGCTTGCACGCTCGGCGTTCGCCGAGATCCGGGCGATCTGGCTCGAGCATCTGGTGCTGGTCTTCCCTGGGCAGGACATCACCCTCGAGCAGCACATCGAGTTCAGCTCGGGCTTCGGCGAACTCGAGGTGCATCCGAAGAAGCACCTGCGCCACGCGGTGTATCCGCCGATTTTCGAGGTCACCAATCGCGTGGTCGACGGCAGGAAATCCGACACCGCGGAGGTCGGCCGGCTCTGGCATTCCGACGGTGCGTACACGCTGCGCCCGCCAACCGGATCGCTGCTGCATTGCCGCGCATTGCCGCCGGTCGGCGGCGACACGTGGTTCACGAACATGTACATGGCCTACGATCGGCTGTCGCCGACGCTGCAAGGCATCGTCGACGCACTGCACGTGGTCAACGACCTCGGCGCGCGCCTGGAAACCAAGGGGCAGGACCCGCAACGGGTCGCTGACCACCTGCGCGACAACCCGCCCGTCGTGCAGCCGATGGTCCGCACACATCCGGAAACCGGGCGCAAGGCGCTCTACGTCAACGAGACGGTGACGCGCGAAATCCACGGCATGACGCGCGAGGAGAGCGACGGCCTGCTGCGTTACCTGTTCCGGCACTCGGTGCGGCCCGAGTTCACGTTTCGTCACCGCTGGGCGCAGCACGACCTCGTGCTCTGGGACAACCGCTGCGCGATGCACATGGCGCCGGCTGATTACGATCCGGTGCAACTGCGCCACATGTGTCGCACGACGATTGCGGGCGAGCCGTTCGGGTTCCTCGCGCAGCCCGGCAGCGCGCGACTCACCTGAAGCGGCTCCGCTGCGCTTCCACGATCCGGGACCCTCCATGACGCCGCGCGCAGTGCGATTGCTGTCGACGAGCGGGATACTCGGCTACGGGTTTCCCGAATCGAGCCTCAGGAACGGCGTCGCGCGCGGTGTCGACATGATCGGCGTCGACGGCGGCAGCAGCGATCCCGGTCCCTACTATCTCGGCAGCGGAACGCCCTTCGCGTCGCCGGCCGCCATTCGCCGCGACCTGCGCTTGATGCTGATGGCCGCCACCCAGTGCCGGGTGCCGATGATCGTCGGCACCTGCGGGGGCGCCGGCGGCGAGCCCCATCTCGCGCTGGTGGCCGACATGGCGCGCGAGATCGCCCGGGAGGAGGGGCTGCACTTCAAGCTCGCCGTCATCCATGCCGAACAAGACCCGGCGCTGATCGCAACGCGGCTTGCCCAGGGCCGCGTGCGGCCGTTGGGACGGATGCCCCCGCTCGAACGGACGACGATCGAGCGCGCCAGCCGCATCGTCGGCATGATGGGACCCGAACCGTACGTACGCGCGCTGGACGCGGGAGCGACGGTAATCCTCGGCGGTCGCAGCACGGATCCGGCGCCGTTCGCCGCCGTCGCGCTCCGCGCCGGGCTGCCGCCTGCGCCGGCGTGGTACGCGGGCAAGATGCTGGAATGCGGCTCGACGCCCGCGGTGCCGAAAGGCCACGATTCGCTGCACGTCACGGTCGACGCCGATTCGGTCACCTGCGAGCCCACCAACGCCGAGCGCCGGTGCACGCCGGAATCGGTGGCCGTGCATTCGCTGCACGAGAACGCGAGTCCCGTGCATCACTTCGAGCCCGGCGGCATGCTCGACACCTCCGGCTGCTCGTTCGAAGCGCTCTCCGACCGCGCGGTGTGCGTGCGCGGCATGCGCTGGGTGCCGGCGACGGAGTACACGATCAAGCTCGAAGCGGTGGAGCGCGTCGGCTGCCGAGCCATCAGCATCGCGGGGACCCGCGATCCGCTGCTCATCGCGCGCCTTGATTCCTTCCTCGCGTCGGTCAAGGACAACGTCGCCCGTAAAGTCGCCGATTTCGGCATCGGCGGCGACGACTACACGCTGACCGTGCACGTCTACGGGCGCGACGGCGTGATGGCGAGCCGCGAGCCGATAGCGGCTGTCGTGTCGCACGAACTCGGCTTTGTCATCGACGTCGTCGCCCGTACCCGTGAGCAGGCCGCCGCGGTCATCGCGATGGCGCGCACCAACATGCTGCACACCGATTTTCCCGGAAGGCTCTGCCGCGAAGGCAACATGGCGTTTCCGTTCTCGCCGGCGGACATGTCCGCCGGCGACGTCTATCGCTTCACGATGTCGCACGTCGTCGTGCCCGACGACCCGCTCGAAATGTTTCCGATCGAGTACGAGACGCTCTGAGGTGCCTGATGCCGCGCATTCGTGACTTCGCAAGCGTCTGCCGGACGAAGAACGCCGGGCCGTTCGACCTGACGATCGACGTCGTGTTTCCGACCGATGCGCTGTTCGAGCGCGTGCGCGCGAGCGGCGTCCTGGGTCCGGAACTCTTTGCGCGTCTCTACCACGTCGCGCCGGCCGACGTGCTGTTCACGCCTTATCCGGCTGCCCGCGCATTCAAGGCCACGCTGCCACGACTCGTCTCTGCCGGCGACATCGGCGACACTGATGTGTACGGCTGCCAGCAGCATGCGCCGCTGCTCGACGTCGAGATTCCGGAGTAGCGATGCGCAGCGCCAATGCGCATCTGCACTTTCACTGCACCGTCATCGACGGCGGGTTCGACGCCGCCGCCGCGGGCGGGGTCGTCTGCCATGCCGCCACCGGCCTCGATGCCACCGCTATCACCCCGGTGCAGGCACAGGCGCGCCGGCGGGTGTTGCGCGGGTTCGTGCGCCGTGGGCTGCTGCCGCGCGATGACGCGTGCGCGATGGGGCAGTGGGAACACCGCGGCGGATTCTTCGTGGACGGCTCGGTGCGCATCGCGGCCGCTGACCGCGCCGGGGCGCGAGCGGCTGTTGCGCTATTGTGCCCGCCCGCCGTTCGCCCTGGACCGGCTGATAAGCGTGCCGAGCCGCCGGTTACCGCCGAAAATCCACGCTTGACCCGTACCGCCGACCGGGCCAGGATCCGGTTCGCACGATTGAACTGCCTATCCCTATCCATCGGGCGCAGCATGGACAGCATCACCACGAGGAAGGCCGAGCCGGCCCACCGCCCGCGCGATCAGGGCTTCCGCCTTGGCCGCATCCCCGACCACTCCGCCGAGCGTGAAGAACGGATGGATCATCCCGGGAAAGCAGACGTACTCCGTGGTCACGCCCGCCGCGGCGAGCCGCTGGGCGTAGGCCTCGTTCTCGTCCACCAGCGGGTCATGCTCGGCACTGATGATCAGCGCCGGCGCCACGCCCTCGAGCGACGGGCGCAACAGGGGCGACGCGCGCCAGTCGGCGCGCTGCGCGACATCCGGCACGTAGTGGTCGTAGAACCAGCGCAGCGCGGCGGCGGTGAGCATGTAGCCCTGCGCATTGCGGACATACGAGTCGGATTCGCGCGTCATGTCGGTGGCGGGATAAATCAGCACCTGCAGCGCGATGGCGGGGCCGCCCTCGTCGCGCGCCTGCTGCGCGACGACCGCCGCGAGGCTTCCTCCCGCGCTGTCGCCGGCGACGATCACGCGCCTCGGGTCGACGCCCAGCTGCGCGGCGTTCGCGCAGCACCACGCCGTTGCGTCCCAGGCGTCGTGCACGGCCGCCGGAAACGGATGCTCGGGCGCCAGTCGATAGCCGACCGAGACCACGGTGCAGTCCGCCTGGAGCGCGAGGCGCCGGCATGACGTCTCGTAGCCTTCGAGACTGCCGACCACCCAGCCTCCCCCGTGGAAATACACGAGCAGCGGGCGCACCGCGCCGTCGTCCTGAGGCAGGTAGACGCGCGCGGGAATCGGCCCGCCCCGCCCCGGTATGTCGATCTCGCGCACGCGCGCGATCGGCGGGCGCGGCGGCTGCAGCTTCATCCGTTCTTCGGTGTACACCACGCGCAGCTGCTGGGGGGTGAGGCCGGTCGGCAGGTCGCCGGCCAGCGCCATCGCCCGTGCTGCTTCCGGAGCTATGGTCACGCGTTCTCCCGTTGCAAGGCGCGGCGGGCTCGCCGCGTGGCGTGAATATATCAGAATACCTTTGACATATCAGATGGCCGGTGAGATATTGCCGGATGCCGGAATGCCCCGCTGCGGCCAGGCCGCGTGGTTCTCATCGCACAACGTCACCCCGGAGGCACCATGACAACCCAGGCAAGACGCAATTTTCTTCAAGGTGCAGGGGCGCTGGCGGCGAGCGCAGCGCTGCCGCTCTCGGCGCAGACGGTGATTCCGATCCGGGTCGCCAATCCGGCTGCGGACGATGATCCGATCGGCGTCGCCGCCGCCGCCTTCTCGACCCGGGTGAAGGAGCTTGCGGGCAACGCGGTCGCTGTGCGCGTGTTCTCCCGCAGCGCGCTCGGCAACGAGAGCGTCGCGCTCGAAGGCACGATCGCCGGCAACATCGACGTCGACATCGTCAGCAACACGGTGCTAAGCGGCGTGGTGCCCGAGCTCGCGGTGCTCGACGTGCCCTACGGCCTCAAGAGCCCGGACCACGCCTGGAAGGTGCTCGACGGCGCCATCGGCAAGACCTTCAACGAGAAGATCCAGGGCAAGGGCGTGCGCGTCGCGGGCTGGTCCTATGCCGGCAGCCGCTGCCTGATGACCCGCAGCAAGTCGGTCAGCGCGGTCGCCGACCTCGCGAACATGAAGCTGCGGGTGCCGCCCAACCAGACCTACAACGACATCGCCAAGGCCTGGGGCACCATCGCCACCACCGTGCCGTGGCCCGAGACCTACCTCGCGTTGTCGCAGGGCGTGGTCGACGGCATCGAGACGGCGCCCGGCCCGTCGTTCGACCAGAAGCACTACGAGGTTGCAAAGTACCTGATCCGCACCGATCACCTGATCTATTTCCACCTGTGGGTGGTGTCGGAAAAGTCGTACCAGTCGTGGCCGGAGCCGGTGCGCAACGCGGTGATGACCGCCGCGCGCGAGGCGGCGCTGATGAACCGCAAGCTGCGCCTGGCGCAGGAGCTCGGCGTCTACGACGAGTTCACGAAAAAAGGCGTCACCGTCGTGGTGCCGAACCGCGAGGAGTTCGCCGCCAGGCTTCGGCCGGTGCAGGATGCTGTGAAGCCGGAGCTCCTGCCCACGCTGCAACTCATCCGCGCGGCGTAGACGTGTTCGTCCCAGGCCCCGGGTTTCACGTTCGTTCAACCCGGGCTACGCGGTGCAACGCATTCGCGTGGCCTGCGTGCGTGTCCGGCCGCGGCAACCGCGCGAATGCCTGACGCCGTCGATCGCCTCGCCGACGCGATCCGGACCGTGGCGGGCGTGCTGCTCGTCATCGTGACGCTGGCGATGATCGCGGTGATCGCGGGGCGCTATGTCGGATTCGCCACCGCCTGGGCCGACGAGGTCGCGCGCATCGCCTTCGTCTGGAGTGCCTGTCTCGGCGCCGCCTCCGGCACGCATCGCGGGCTCAATTTCGCCATCCCGCTGATCGCTGCCGATCGCACCGGCAGGACCCGGCAGGTCTTCGAGAGCGGCATCGCGCTGATGGTGGTCGTGCTCTGTGCGCTGATGCTCTGGGCCACGACGCAATCGCTGCCGGTGGCCAATCTCGCCCGCTTGCCGGCGCTGGGGGTGACCGGCGCGTGGTTCCACGCGGCCATCGTCGCCTTCGCCGCGCTGACCGCTGCTTTCATGCTGGTCAGGATCGTCGGGCTCTGGCGCGAGCCGGCATGACCACTCGCAGGGGGCGCGCATGGAAGCGCTGATCATCGGCGCGCTCGCCGCATTCACGCTGCTGGTCGGCGTGCCGATCGCCTACGTGATCCTGCTCGTCTGCTTCCTCATCATCGCCAACGACCCGTTCGTGAGCCTTGGCGCGGTGCCCGCGATTTTCGTGCAGGGAATGGATTCGTTCATCCTGCTGTCGATCCCGCTGTTCGTGCTGGTCGGCGTGATCATGAACGCGGGCGGCATCAGCCAGCGGCTGCTCGATCTGGCGGTGGTTCTGGTCGGGCACATGAAGGCGGGCATCGCCCACGTCAACATCGTTGCCAGCATGATCTTCTCGGGCATGTCGGGGACCACGACGTCGGACGTTGCCGGGCTCGGCCGGATCGAGATCCCGATGATGGTCAAGGAGGGCTTCCGGCCCGAGACCGCGGCGGTTGTCACCGCGGTCTCGGCAACCATCGGCCCGATCATCCCGCCGAGCGTGCCGTTCATCCTCTACGGCGCGCTCACCGGGACGTCGGTCGGCAAGCTGTTCCTGGGCGGCGTCGTCCCCGGCGTGCTGCTGGGCCTGTGGCTGATGGCCGTGGTCGCGTGGCTCGCGCACCGCGGCGTCATCTCGTCGGTGCGCTACACGCGCGGCCGGGCGAGCTTCGGCGCCATCATGACCGCCGTGCGGCGCAGCGTCTGGGCGCTGCTGACGCCGGTGCTGCTGATCGGCGGGATGACCAGCGGCTATTTCACGGCCACCGAGGCGGCGGGGGTGGCGGTCGTCTACGCCATCTTCATCGTCCGCTACGTCTACCGCAGCGTCACCTGGCGCGAGCTGTTCGGAATGTTCTGCGAGTCGGCGGAATACGTCGGCGTGATCATGATCATCGTCGCCGCGGCCAGCGTGTTCGGCTGGCTGGTGATCCAGGCCGGCGCGGCGGACATCTTCCTCAACCTGATCCGCTCGGCGGGACAGGGGCCGCTGATGACGCTGGTCGTGCTGAACCTGATTCTGCTGGTCATGGGGATGTTCATCGAAGCCACCTCGATGATCATCCTGCTCTCGCCGATCCTGGTGCCGCTGATCAAGCAGACCGGCGTGGACCCGGTTCATTTCGGCGTCGTGTTCACGCTCAACATGATGATCGCCACCATCACGCCGCCGGTCGGCATCTGCGGGCTCATCGCATCGCAGATCGCGGGGGTGTCGATGCAGCGCTTCACCCGCGAAGTGATCCCCTACGTCATCGCGATGATCGCCTTTCTTTTCCTGATCCTGTTCGTGCCGCCGCTGGTGACGTTCCTGCCGAACCTGGTGTTCAAGTGACCGCCGCCGGAGCGCGGACCGTGCCGCCGACCCGGAAGATGCTGCGCACGCACGCCTACGAGATGCTGGAGGAGCTGATCGTCACCCATGCGCTCGAGCCCGGCGCGAGCGTGACGGAGGACCTGCTCGCGCAGCGCACCGGCATCGGCCGCACGCCGATCCGCGAAGCGCTGCAGCGCCTTGCCCGCGACGGGCTGGTGTCGATCCGGCCGCGTTCGGCCATCGTCATCCTCGAGATGACGCATGCACGCCAGCTGCAGTTGCTGGAGGCGCGCGCGGCGTTGCAGGAGCAGACCGTGCGCCTCGCCGCGCGGCGCGCCGACGTCGGCCAGCGGGCAACGATGCTGCAGCTCGCGCAGGCGGTCCTGGACGCGGCCGCCATCGGCGACGGCGAACTGTACCTGCGCATCGCGCGCGACATCCACGCGCTGCTCTGCGATGCGGCGGGCAACGAGTTCCTGCAGCGCTTCATGGGCAGCCTGTACGTGCTGTCGCGGCAGTTCTCGTTCACGCACCTGCGGGAAGTGGACATCCCGCGGGCGGCGGGGACGCACGCCGGCATCCTGCGGGCGGTCGCCGCGCGCGACGAAGAGGCCGCGGCCCGCGCATCGCAGGCGATGATGGATTTTCTGCTCGAGTTCACCGCCGACAGCCAGCGCAACGCGGCGAGCCTGCGACGGCCCAAGGCAAAAACCCGTGTCGCGCGCGGTGGCGACAAGGCGTTGGCACCGGCCCGGAGCCGGAAGGACGTGCGCGCCTGACGCGGTGGCGCGAGAGCAAGGCGGCTCCGCATATCGCGCCCGGCGACGCGGACGCCGCGCGCGACAGGCACGCGCGGCAAGTGCGCAGTTCCGCCGGCATCGCGGCGCTCGTGCGCGGCGCCTGTGCGGCGGGTGTTGGCACGGTATCCTTCGGTCATCGGCAACTGATATAGTTTGTGAGTGAACCATGAAGCTGGCGGCCGACGTCCAGAGCGATCCGAATCGCACGGTACCCCGTTTGACATGCGAGTCGCCGACAAGAGTTTCATCGCCGCCAGTGGCTTGCGCGTGCTGTTGACGGTTCATTGGGAATGACCCCCGACCTGTCCGGCCCGGCTGCCCCGCTGCCCGCAGCAGGGACTTTCGCCGCACCGCTCGCGGCGGCGGCGGCTGATGCACTGGCGCAGGGCAACCTGTCGCTCGCCGATCTCCTGTGCCGGTCGGTGCTGGACCACGATCCGGACGAGCCCGACGCGCTGGCGCTGCTGGGCCGCCTCGCGTCGACGATGGGCCGCTTCGAGCTCGCCGCCGGGTACTGCGCGCGGGCAGCGGCCCGCAGGCCCGATGCCGTCGACGTCGCGCGGGCGAGGGACGCGGCGCTCGCCGCGGCGGAAGAACGGCGACGCCGGCCACCGGCGACCGGGCGCGATCCCCGGGTGCTGCTGATCAAGGCGTGGGGATACGGCTTCTGGGCCGACGTCGACCACGTCGCGGGACAGTTGCTGGTGGCCGACATCACGGGACGCATCCCGGTCGTCCGCTGGGGCCGCGACAGCCTCTTTTCGTCGCCGCACTTCGAGAATGCGTTCGAGCGCTATTTCCTGCCCGTTTCGGAATACGCGTTCGACGACGTGATCAAGCCCGGCGCGACGTTCTTCCCGCTGAAGTGGCGTTACGACAACCTCTTCGAAGAGCAGATCCAGCGGTGGGAGGGCCCGTACTCGCGCCTCACCGGGCTCCACTTCTTCGGCCGCGACGAGGACGTCGTCGTCAGCGACTTCCACACCTACGTCAACGACCTCATCCCCTGGCTCGACCCCGCGAGCCCGTACTACGGGCTGGGCCGCGATGAAGTCTACCGGCGCCTGTTCGCGCAGAAGCTCCGGCTGAAGCCGCATCTCGAAACCGCGATCGAGCGCTTCTGGCGCAAGCACATGGCGAAGCGGCGCTGGCTCGCCGTGCACGTGCGCGGCAGCGACAAGGTGGAGGAGGTCCCGCACCTCGCCGCGATCAACGCGAGTTACTTCGCGCGCGTCGACGCGATCCTCGGTGCCGACCCGGGCCTCTCGCTGTTCCTGCTGACCGACAGCGAGCCCATCCTCGCGGAATACCGGCAGCGGTACGGCAAGCGCCTCTTCCACACCGACTGCACGCGCACCGCGACCGCGACGGGCGTGCAGACCAGCGGACACCCGGGACAGCGCATCGCCGACGAAGTCATCCTCGACACCTACGTCGCCGCCCGCTGCGACTGCTTCCTCGGCAACGGCACGTCGAACGTCTCGACGACGATCCGGCACCTGAAGGCTTGGGCGCCGGGGACGTACACGCTGATCGAAGCTGACGCGCTTTCCGTCCGGCGGATTTCGATGTACCAGCGATAAAGCCCCGACCGCCGTTGCCGGCGATCCGCCGGGTGCCGTCGGTTCCTACAGCGGGGGCGGCTTCGGGCTGTCGGACGGCGCCTTCATGAGCTGCAGGGCAAGGACGATGCCGACCACGAAATTCGCCAGCGCGAATGCCGCCAGCACCAGGGTGACCGGCCAAGGCAGTTCATGGCTGCGCAGGATGTGCGAAATCCCGGTGGAAAGCGCGTTGAGCGCGATCAGCAGCCAGAAGCGGGGATTGCGCGGCTGGTAGAGGCGCGAAAGTTTCACTGTTCCACCATCGATGTCGCCGGCAATGGCGGGCGTCGTGCCCGCCTTCCGTCAGTCGCCGGACTTGATGTTGTTGTCCTTGATCACCTTCGCCCAGCGCGGGATCTCGCGGCGCACGAACGCGTCGAGCTGCTCCGGCGGCGCGCCGGTCACCTCGATCCCCTGCGCGGTGAGTTTTTCCAGCACCGCCGGGGTCTTCACCGCCTTCGCCAGTTCTTCGTAGATGCGCTTCGCGAGCGCCGGCGGCATGCTGGCCGGGCCGAACACGCCCCACCACGCATAGGCCTCGAATCCGGGCACGCCCTGGCTCGCGACGGTCGCCACGCCCGGCAGCTTCGGATCCGGCTTCGACGACGTCACCGCGATCGCGCGCAGGCGCCCGTTGGCGACGTACGGGCTCACGAGGAACACCGAGCCGATCGCGAGCGGCACCTGGTTGCCGATCGCGTCGTTCATCAGCGGGCCGCCGCCGCGATACGGAATGTGGTTGAACGAGACGCCCAGCTGGTTGCCGACCTGCGCCATCGCGAGGTGGCCGAGGCTGCCGGCGCCGATCGTCCCGTAGGACACGCTGCCCGGCTTCGCCTTGGCGGCGGCGACGACGTCGTTGAACGACTTGTACGGCTGGTCGACGTGCGTCACCAATGCCATCGCACCGGTGCCCACGAGCATCAGCGGCGTCAGGTCCTTCAGCGTGTCGAACGGGAGGTTGGGGATCAGCGAGGGGTTGACCGCGTGCGTATCGAACACCACGCCGATCGTGTAGCCGTCGGGGTCGGCCTTCGCCACCGCGGCGGTGCCGATCGAGCCGGACGCGCCGCCGCGGTTGTCGACGATGAACGACTGCCCGGTCTGCGTCGACAGCTGCTGCGCGAGGATGCGCGCGACCTGGTCGACGGAGCCGCCGGCCGGGAACACGGCGATCACCTTGACCGGTTTCGCGGGCCACGCCTGCGCGAAGGCGGCGGGCACGGCGACGGGGAGGACGGCGAGGGCGGCGGCGAATGCGAAACGGAGGATCTTCATCGGGCGGAGTCCTTGGCAGCGGAAGTCGGAAGTCGGGCAGGTCGGGCGTGCGGCGCGAGGCGGGAGCGCTATTCCGGCTCGACGCCGAGCGCCACCAGGAACCGCGACACCATGTTGTAGGCGGCGATGACGCCGACGATCTCGACCAGGTGCCGGTCGCTGCCGAGCGCGCGTCGCGCGGCGTCGGTGGTCGCCGCGGTCACGTCGACGTTGCGCGTCATCTCGATCGTCAGCGCGATCACCGCGCGCTCGTCGGCGTCGAATTGCGTGGCGTCGAAGGCGGGCGTTCCGGCGCGGCGCAGCGCGTCGCACTGCGCCTGCGTCCCGCCGGCCGCGATGAACACCGGCGCGTGCTGGAAGAACTCGTACTCGGCGTCGTTGAGGAACGCGACGGTGCAGATCGCGAGCTCGCGCAATTTCGGTGGCACGTCGAGCCCGGTGCGCACCGCGCCCAGGAAGGCGTTCCAGCCGGCCGCGAACGGCGGACTGTGGAGCAGCATGCGGTCGAGGTTGAGCAGCGCGCCGCCGCGCCGGGCGCGGATGGCGTCGACCAGCGCGCGGGGTTCCGCGACGTCGCGGGGCACATAGGGGATGACGCTCAAGTGGGGGCTCCTGATGGCGGTGGCGGTGGCGGCGGAGGTGCCGGCCGGTGGCCGGGTGCGCTACCCCGGCCGGCGCCATTCTAGCGTCCGGCGCGGCCGCCGCGGCGGCGCCTCGACGCGAGGCCATGATTTATGATGGTGGGTCGGAAGCGCACCGGCCGGCCGTGGCGGCCTCCGGTGGCGGGATCCGGGATACGCGAAGGCGCGACGAGCGCGGCAGGTCGACGATGGCGGCAACCGATGACGAGTGGATGGGCGAGGCGCTCGCGCTGGCGAACGCGGCCGGCGCGCGCGGCGAGGTGCCGGTCGGCGCCGTCGTCGTGCGCGACGGCGCGATCGTCGGCCGCGGCGGCAACGCACCGATCGTCGGCAACGACCCGACGGCGCACGCCGAGATCGCGGCGCTGCGCGACGCCGCGCGCGCTCTCGGCAACTACCGCCTGCCCGGTTGCGAGCTCTTCGTCACGCTGGAACCCTGCGCGATGTGCGCGGGAGCGATCATGCATGCGCGGGTGTCGCGACTGGTGTTCGGCGCGCGCGACCCCAAGACCGGCGCCTGCGGCTCGGTCGTCGACCTCTTTGCCGAGCCGCGGCTCAATCATCACGCCCGCGTCGTCGCCGGCGTTCGCGCCGATGAGTGCGGCGGGCTCCTGACGCGGTTCTTCGCGGCGCGCCGATGACCGCGCGCCGCTGGGGCATAGGGCTGTACGCGCCGGCCGGCTTCGCCACCGATCCGGCCGCGGTCGAGCGCGCGGTCCGGGCGCTCGAGGCCGCGGGACACCGCGTGGTCGTCGATTCCACCTGCGCGACGCGCTGGCAGCGCTTCTCCGCGCCCGACGACGAGCGTCTGGCCGCCGTGATGCGGATGGTCGACGACCCCGCGGTCGAGGTGGCGCTCGCGCTGCGCGGAGGCTACGGCTGGTCGCGCCTCCTGCCGCGGCTCGATTTCCCCGCGATCGCGCGCGCCGGCAAGCGCTGGCTGGGGCACAGCGACTTCACCGCGTTCCAGCTGGCGCTGCTCGCGGCGACCGGCACGCCGAGCTATGCCGGACCGATGGCCGCCTACGACTTCGGCGCGCCGGCGCCGTCGGCGTTCACGCTCGACCACTGCTGGCGCGTGCTCGGCGCCTCGAGCGCCGTCGCCGCCTGCGCGCTCGACGGGCCGGACCTCGCATGCGAGGGAACCCTGTGGGGCGGCAACCTGGCGATGGTCGCGCACCTCGTCGGCACGCCGCACCTGCCGGCGATCGACGGCGGCATCCTGTTCCTCGAGGACATCGGCGAGCAGCCTTACCGCGTCGAGCGGATGCTCTGCCAGCTGCACATGGCCGGCATCCTGCGCCGGCAGCGCGCCGTGCTGCTGGGCGTGTTCAACGGCTACCAGGCAGGCGCCAACGACAACGGCTACGACATGGCGGCGGTCGTCGCCTACGCGCGTTCGGCGTTCGGCGTGCCGGTGTACACCGGGCTGCCGTTCGGCCATTGCCCCGACAAGTGGACGCTGCCGGTCGGCGGCCGCTGCGCGCTGGCGGTGCGTTCGGGCGCGGGCGAATTCACCTTCTCCGATTACGGCGGCGAGGCATGACGGGCGGCTTCACCGTGCGCCTGGCCGAGTGGCCGCGAGACGCCGCGTCGCTGCGCGCATTGCGGCACGAGGTGTTCGTCGTCGAGCAACAGGTGCCGGCGAGCCTCGAATGGGACGGCAGCGACGGCGACTGCCGCCACGCGCTGGCCGAGGACGCCACGGGCGCGGCGATCGGCTGCGGGCGGCTCCTGCCCGACGGGCACATCGGGCGGATGGCGGTGCGCGCGCCGTGGCGAGGGCGTGGCGTCGGCGCGGCGGTGTTGCGGCGGCTGGTGCAGCTCGCGACGGAACTGGGCTACGCGCACGTCGTGCTCAACGCGCAGACGCACGCCGAGCCGTTCTATGCGCGGCACGGCTTCACGCCGTGCGGCGACGTGTTCATGGAGGCCGGCATCCCGCACCGGACCATGGAACGCCTGCTGCGGTGGCCCGGACCGTAACGACCGTACGGACCCGCTGCGCCGGGCTACGAGAATCCGGGCTACGTCCGGCCCTGTTCTTCCCGCAGGCGGAAGCGGTGCACGGCGTCGCCGGTCGCGCGGCCCGCCGCGTCGAAGCTGCGCTCGATGAAGTCCACGGTGCCGTCGTGCCCGATCGCGACGACCGTCGAGGCGCGCGTGCCGTAGGTCGGGCTGACGATGAACGGCGCCGACAGCATCCGCTCGCGATCCAGCGGCACGCCGGTCGCGGGAAGGTCGGCATCGGGAGCCGGGCGGGTGTCGGCCAGCAGCGCGAACAGCGGCGCGAACGGCGAGGCATCGTCGTCGCCATCGCCGCCGCGCGCGCACCAGTCGGCCAGCGCCGCCTTCGTCCGCTCGACCTTTGGCCACGGCGTGTCGAGCAGGTGATTGGACAGCCCGTGGGTGCCCGCGCGCAGCGGATGGGAGAGGGCGGCGCGGTTCGATCCCCAGTGCGCGGTGCCGGCCTCGCCGCCCACGAGGTTGAAGCCGTTGTGCCGCGCGCCGGCGACCGCTGCGGCCAACGCTGCCGCCGCCGGCGCACGGTCGGCGAGAAAGTCGGTGACGATCCGTCCGCGCGACGGCGCCGCCGGGTCGTGGCGCGAGGGCTCGCGCACGTTGGTGAGCAGCGCCCAGCGGCCCGCGCGCGTGACGCCGAGCCAGGTGCCGCCGGCGGCGAGGTCGCGCCCGGCCACCCAGCCCTCGTCCCACCACGCGGCCGGCGCGGTCGGCCTGGCGTGGAACTCGTCGCGGTTGGCGGCGATGACGAGGGCGAAGCGCGGATGCGCGGCCAGCGCGAAGACGGCGAGGCACATCGCCCGCGCTACCCCGGCTGTACGCCGCCGGTGCCGGACTCGTCCCGCGGCCCCGGGGAGCCCGGCAGCGGCACGAAGCACTCGACGTGACGTGCCCCGGCCGCGGCGAACTCCGCGACGCGATGGCGCTGCGCCAGTGCATCGAGGCGGGCGGCGAAGGCATCGGGATCGGCCACCGCCTCGTACACCTCCATCCACGTGCCGGGGTCATCGCGCCGGGCGCACAGGCGGCCCTTGACGCCGGTGTCGCGTTCCACGTCGGCGAACAGCGCCGCGACGCGCTCGAGCGCGTCGCCGGTGTCGGCGCCGACGCGGTAGTAGACGTAGATCGCCGCGCCGGCGCCGGCGGCCATCAGGAGCGCGTGGCGCGCGGCCCCGGGCGCGGCGTGGCGACGGGGTCCGGCAGCGCGTAGGGCAGCGGCAGCGGCGTCACCGGCGGGCCGCCCGGCGCGCCAAGCGCCAGCGTGCCGCTCGCTGCCGCGGCGAGTTGCACCACGGCGACGAATTCGATGCCCCCGTCCGGCGCCGGCGCCGCATTGACGACGGTGCCGCAGGGCTGGTCGTCGAACACCGGGCTGTAGAGCCGGTCGCCGGGCGCCACGGCGGGGGCCTCGGTGCGAAACACGCCCGCGCGCTCCTTCAGCCGCCCGAGGTACTGGGTTCGCGCGACGATCTCCTGTCCGGTGTAGCAGCCCTTGCGGAAACTGATGCCGCCGAGTACGTCCCAGTTGGCCGTCTGCGGCACGAACTTGTCCTGCGTGGCGGCGGTGACAACGGGTACGCCCGCCCGGATGAGCAGCCATTGCCACACCGCGGCGTCGGCGGGCACCGCATGCCCTGCCAGTGCCGCGCGCGTCGCGTCGGCGGAGGCGGCGGGCGCCACGACGACGATGCGGTCGCGGGCCATGGC
>CALQLA020000067.1 GCA_943331295.2 Bordetella parapertussis
AGCGTCGACCGCTGGCCGAAGACCGCGCAGCTGGACGGTGCCACGTACACCGTCTACCAGCCACAGCTCGACAGCTGGGACAGCTTCAACGTCGCCGCGCACGCGGCGGTGTCGGTGACGCCGCCCGGCAGCCAGGGCCAGGTGTTCGGCGTGCTCAAGCTGACCGCGAAGACGCAGGTCGACCGGCTGGCGCGCACCGTCCGCTTCACCGACACGACGGTGCAGGCGGCGACGTTCCCGTCGGCACCGAACTGGGCGGCAAGCTACCAGCAGGCGTTCCAGTCGCTGTTCGTGAAGGGGCCGTTCACCATCGCGCTCGACCGGATGGAGGCCGCGCTCGCCGTCGTCGACGCCGAGAAGAAGGCGCAGGCGGTGCCGGTGCAGAACCCGGTGCCGCAGTTCGTGTTCTCGCCGACGCCGGCGGTGCTGGTGTCGATCGACGGCGAGCCCGCGTGGCGTACCGTCGCCGGCACGTCGTACGAGCGCGTCCTGAACACGCGGCCGCTGCTGCTGCGTGACGGCGGCACCGTCTGGTTCCACCTGTTCGACGGCTTCCTGAAGGCGCCGGGGCTGGCCGGGCCGTGGACGAAGGCGACGGTCGTGCCACCCGGCATCGCGAAGGCTGCCGCCGACCTCGGCCGTGCCGGCACCGTCGACCTGATGGAAGGCCCGGCCGACGACAAGACCGGCAAGAAGCCCTCGCTCGCCGCCGGCGCGCCGGGCGTGATCGTCGTCACCCGGCCCACGGAGCTCATCGTCACCGACGGACCCGCCGACTGGGTCGGCCTCGACGGCTCGGGCTCGCTGCTCTACGTCAAGAACACCGATGCCAACGTGTTCACCGACATGAACACGCAGCAGACCTACGTGCTGGTCAGCGGCCGCTGGTTCACCGGACGCGGCACCGACGGGCCGTGGCAGTACGTCGCGGCGAAGGACCTGCCGCCGGCGTTCGCGCAGATCCCGGACAACAGCGCCAAGGAGAACGTGAAGGCGTCGATCCCGGGCACCGCGCAGGCGAAGGAAGCCGTCATCGCGTCGCAGATCCCGCAGACCGCGACGGTCGACCGGAGCAAGGCCACGTTCACGCCGCAGTTCGCGGGCACGCCGGACATCCGGCCCGTCGACGGTACCGCGCTGCGCTATGTCGCCAACGCGCCGATGCCGGTGGTGCAGGTTCCCGACGGTCCGTGGTACGCGCTGCAGAAGGCGGTGTGGTTCGTCGCGCCGACGCTGCAGGGCCCGTGGTCGGTCGCGACGTCGGTGCCCGCGGCGATCTATTCGATCCCGCCGAGCTCGCCGATCTATTACGCCACCTACGTGCGCGTCTACGAATCGACGCCCGCGACGGTGACCGTCGGCTACCTGCCGGGCTACATGGGCACCTACGTCGTCGACGGGACGATCGTCTACGGCACCGGCTACGCCTACGCGCCTTACATCGGCAGCAGCGTGTGGTACGGCTACCCGGTCACCTACGGCTACGCGGCGGGCATCGCGTGGACGCCTTGGACCGGCTGGGCCGTCGGTTTCGGCATGGGCTGGGCCTATGGCGCGGCCTGGGGCACCGGCGCCTGGGGCTGGGGCGCGGCGCCGTACTGGGGCGGCTACGGCGGCGCGGTCTGGGGCGCCAACGGCGCGTACGGCGCGTGGGGCCCGGGCGGCTGGGCCGCGAGTTCGGGCAACGTCTACCACCAGTGGGGCAACACCAGCGCCGTGACGCGCTCCGGCGCCGGCTACAACGCTTGGACCGGCAATGCGTGGGCAGGGCAGGTCGGCCATTCGTACAACTCGCAGACGGGGCAGATCTCCGCCGGCCAGCGCGGCACCGTCGGCAACGTGTACACCGGCAACTACGCGAGCGGCGAGCGGGGTGCGACGTACAACCCGTCGACCGGCGTGTCCGCCGAGGGCGGCAAGGGCACCGTCGGCAATGCGTACACGGGCAAGTCGACCAACGTCGCCTACGGCAACGTCAGCGGGCCGGGCGGCAAGGACGCGAGCGCGGCGACGGTCGGCAACAACCATTACGCCGACGTGAACGGCAACGTGTACAAGAACACCGGCAGCGGCTGGGAGCAGCACGACAGTGGCGGCGGCTGGAGCAACGTCAACAATTCCGAAGCGACGAAGTCGATGGCCTCCGAGCAGCAGGCCCGCAGCACCGGCGAGCAGCGCTCGGCCGCGTCGTCCTATGGGGGCGGCGCGAGCAGCTACGGCAGCGGATTCCGCGGCAGCAGCGGCAGCGAGATGAATCGCGGCGGCGGTGGCTTCCGCGGCGGCGGCGGGCGACGCTAGGGTCGCAGCAGGTCGCGGTTTCGCGGCGTCGACGCGGCAGGGCCCCCGGGTCTTGCCGCGCCGGACGGCGCCGGCGTCCTCAGGGCGACCGGCGCAGTGCCATCACCTGTTCGAGCGGCAGCGCGGCGAGCGCCGGGCTGCCGCGCACGAGGTCGGCCAGCGTGTGGCGGTCGAGCTCGGCCATGAACGCCGACTGCGCGCGCGTCAGCACGTGTTCCAGCGCGCAGCCGCCGGCGAGCGCGCAGGCGTTGTTCTCGCCAAGGCATTCGACCAGCGCGAAATCGGCCTCCAGCGCGCGGACGACCGCGCCCAGCCGGAGCCGGCGCGGGTCCGTCGCCAGGCGCATCCCGCCGTTGCGGCCGCGCACCGTCTCGACCCATCCCGTGCGGCCCAGCGCGTGGGCAACCTTCATCAGGTGCGCATCCGAAATATCGAAGCCCGCCGCGATATCGCCGATCGTGACGAGCGTGTTGGTCCGCGAGGCCAGCACCAGCAGCACGCGCAGGCCATAGTCGGTGAACATCGTGAGTCGCATAAAGGGGCATTCTACAGATTGCTTTTCGCTCGCGGGGCGTTTAAGATGTATCTAACATGAAGCTTTAAGCGCGCGTCCCGATCCGTCCGGGTCGAGCGCCAGCCCTCCGGAGCCGCGATGACGCAACTGCTGTCGATTCCCCTCGCCGTCGCCCCAGCAAAGGCGACAGACGCCGGCCACGGCCTGCCGCTGCTGCGGCTCGCCTTTCGCCCGTTCTACCTTGCGGCCGCGCTGGCCGCGGTCGTCCTCGTCACCGCGTGGCTGTGCGTCCTGACCGGGCACCTCGCGCCGCCGGCCGGCGTTCCCCCGGTGCTGTGGCACGCGCACGAGATGCTGTTCGGCTTCGTCGTGGCCGTGGTCATCGGTTTCCTGCTGACGGCCGGGCGCGTCTGGACCGGGCTGCCCACGCCGCGGGGTGCGCTGCTCGCCGCACTGGTCGTCCTGTGGCTCGCGGGCCGGATCGCCGCCGTCGCGGCGCCTCACGCGGCGTGGTTCGCGCTCGACATCGCGTTCCTGCCGGTGGTCGCGATCGCGTTCACCACGTTGCTCCTCCGGGCGAACAACCGGCGCAATCTTCCGATCGCGGGCGTGCTGCTGCTGCTCTTCGCGGCCAACCTCGCTTTCCACGCCGGCGTGGCCGGCATCGCGGACATCGCGCCGCTCGATGCGCTGCACGCAGCGCTCGGCCTGCTGATCGTGCTGGTGTCCATCCTCGCCGGGCGCGTGATCCCGGCTTTCACCCGCGGCGCCATCCCGAGCGCGAAGATCCGCGAGCCCCGCCGGCTCGGACCGGCCGCGATCGCGACGACGGCGATCGCGCTGTGCGCATGGATCGCCTTCCGCGGCAGCGCCGCCGCGACGCTTCTGCTCGCGCTGGCGGCGACGCTGCAGCTGGCGCGCGGGCTTTCGTGGGCGCCGTGGAGCACCCGCCGGCGCCCGATACTGTGGATCCTGCACCTGTCGTATGCATGGCTGCCGCTGGGCCTCGGGCTGCTCGCCGCCGCACAGGCGGGATTCGTCGCGGAGTCGTCCGCGATCCACGCGCTCGGCGTCGGCGTGATGGGCGGCATGATCATCGGGATGATGACGCGGACCGCGCGCGGCCACACGGGACGGCAGCTGATTGCGTCGCGGTGGGAGGTCGCCGCGTACGCGCTGGTGATGGTCGCGGCCACGGTCCGGGTGCTGGCGACGCTGGTTCCTGGCGCCTACCTGGCGGCGCTCCTTGTCGCCGGCACGGCGTGGGCGCTGGCCTTTGCGATCTACGTCGCCCGGTTCGGCCCGTGGCTCGTCGCACCGAGGCCAGACGGCCAGGACGGCTGACCAGCGACGGGGCGACGGCTAACCCCGCCGCGCCGTCCCGAGGGACGTCTGGCCCCGCGTCAGGGGGAGCGGGCAGGGCGAGCGGGGGGCTGTCGCTTCAGTCGTCGCCGCGGGTCGAGGCCGCCGGCGCGGCCGCCTCCGCCGCCGGCAGCGGTGCAGGTGCAGGCGGCGCGGGCCGCCCGAGCAGCCGGCGCGCCGCAAGGATGCCGTCGTCGACGTAGGTGAACACCACCGGCACGACGAGCAGGCTGAGGAACGTCGACGTGATCAGTCCGCCGATGACCACGATCGCCATCGGCGCGCGGAAGCTGGGATCGGTGCCGAGGCCGATCGCGATCGGCAGCATGCCCGCGCCCATCGCCACCGTGGTCATCACGATCGGCCGCGCCCGCTTGCGGCAGGCGTCGATGATCGCGTGCCAGCGGTCGAGCCCGTGCTCGCGGCGGGCGAGGATCACGTAGTCGATCAGCAGGATGGAGTTCTTGGTCGCGATGCCCATCAGCATGATGAGGCCGATCATCGAAGGCATCGACAGCGCGGTGCCGGTGACGAACAGCGCGAGGAACGCACCCGGCACCGACAGCACCAGCGCGACCAGCACCGTCGCCGGCTGCACGAAGTCGCGGAACAGCAGTACCAGCACGATGTAGATGCACAGCACGCCGGTGGCCATCGCCAGCGCGAAGCTGTCAAACAGCTCGCTCATCGCCTCGGCATCGCCGACGGTGGTCTGGGTGATCCCGGGGGGCAGGTTGCGCAGGCTGGGCAACGCCAGCGCCGCGCGCTCGACGTCGCCCAGCGGCTGCTGGTTCAGCTCGATCTCGAAGTTGATGTTGCGCTGCCGGTCGTAGCGGTCGATCTGCGCCGGGCCGCTGTCGATGGAAACGCTGGCGACGTTGGCGATCAGCACCGGTCCGTTCTTCCCGGGCAGCGTGAGCCGCTCCAGCAGCGCGAGGTCCTGCCGCGCGGCCGGCGGCAGCTTGACGACGATCGGCACCTGCCGCTGCGCGAGGTTCAGCTTCGGCAGGCTTTGGTCGTAGTCGCCCGCCGTGGCGATGCGCAGCGTGTCGGCGATGGCCGCCGAGGTGACGCCGAGGTCCGCGGCGCGCGCGAAGTCCGGCCGCACCACGAGCTCGGGCCGCACGAGGCTCGCCGTCGTCGTCACGGCCCCGATCCCCGGCAGCGTGCGCAGCTCCCGCTCGACCACGCGGGCGTGGTTCGCGAGCTGCGCGCCGTTCTCGCCCGCCAGCACCAGGACGTACTTCTCGGCCGCGCCGCCTAAGCCCACCTTGATCCGCGCGCCGGGGAGCTCGGCCAGCGCCTCGCGGAGCTGGCGCTCCAGCTCCTGCTTCTTGACACCGCCGCGCTCCGACCGGGGCGTGAGGTTGATCGTGAGCGTCGCCTTGCGCACTTCCGCCGCGCCGCGCGGGGCGAACGGGTCCGATCCTGAGGCGCCGCCGCCGATCGCGGTGTAGACGAGCTTCACGTCCGGGTTCTTCCCGACGATCGCGCGCGCCTGCTCGGCCGTAGCGAACGTCTGCCGGAACGTGCTGCCCGGCGGCAGCTCCAGGTAGACCTGCGTCTGCGACAGGTCGTCGGGCGGCAGGAAGCCGGTGGCGAGCAGCGGCACCAGCGCGAAGGAGCCGAAGAAGAAGGTCGCGGCCCCGAGCATCGTCAGCACGCGGTGGGCGAGGCACCACGTCGCCACCGACAGGTAGAGGGTCAGCCAGCGCGGCTCGGGCTGCGGCTTCTTCGGCGGCCGCAGCAGGTACGCCGCCATCATCGGCGTCAGCATCCGCGCGACGACCAGCGAGAAGAACACGGCGATGGCCGCGGTCCATCCGAACTGCACGAAGAACTTGCCCGGCACGCCGCTCATGAATGCGGTGGGCAGGAACACGGCGATCAGCGTGAACGTCGTGGCGATCACCGCCAGCCCGATCTCGTCGGCCGCTTCCATCGCCGCCCGGTAGGGCGTCTTGCCCATGCGCAGGTGGCGCATGATGTTCTCGATCTCGACGATCGCGTCGTCGACGAGGATGCCGACCACCAGCGACAGCGACAGCAGCGTGATGACGTTGAGCGAGAAGCCCATCAGCGACATGACGCCGAAGGCCGGCAGGATCGACAGCGGCAGCGCGGTGGCGGAGACCAGCGTCGCCCGCCAGTCGCGCAGGAACAGCCAGACGACCAGCACCGCCAGCAGCGCGCCTTCCAGCAGCAGCGCCATCGAGCCGTGGTAGCCCTCCTTGACGGGGTCGACGAAGTTGAACGCCTCGACGATCGCGATGTCGGGATGCTCGGCCTGGAGCTTCGCAAGTTCCGCGCGCACGCCCTCGGCCACCTCGACGTCGCCGGCGCCGCGGCTCCGCACGATCTCGAAGCCGACCACCGGCTTGCCGTTGAGCAGGGCGGCGGAGCGCTGCTCGGCCGCGGTGTCGGCGACGGCTGCGAGCTGGTCGAGCCGCACGCGGCGGCCGTCGGAGAGCACGATGTCCATCGCCGCGAGCTCGGCCGCGGACCGCACGGTGGCGATCGTGCGCACCGACTGCTCGATGCCGCCGATGTCGGCGCGGCCGCCGGAGGCCTCCTGCTGGACCTGGCGCAGCTGGCGCGAGACGTCCGCCGCGGTGGCGTTGACGGAGAGCATCCGCGCCGGGTCGAGTTCGACGCGGATCTCGCGGTCGATGCCGCCCACGCGCGACACCGCGCCGACGCCGCGCACGCTCAGCATCCGCTTGGTCACCGTGTTGTCGACGAACCAGGACAGCGCCTCGTCGTCCATCCGGCTCGAGGCCACCGTGTACGTCAGGATCGGCGAGCCCGCGATGTTGACCTTGGCCACCGTCGGGTCGCGCAGGTCGCCCGGCAGCGACGAGCGGATGCGCGACACGGCGTCGCGGACGCCGTCGACGGCCTCCTGCGTCGGGATCTCCAGCCGGAACTCCACGGTCACCGTGACGCTGCCGGACTGCACCATCGTGTAGATGTGCTTGACCCCCTGCAGCGTGGCGATCGAGTCCTCGAGCTTGCGCGCGACGTCGGTTTCCATCTGCGCGGGGCTCGCCCCCGGCAGCGACGCGTTGACGGTGACCGTCGGCAGGTCGATGTCCGGGAACTGCTGGACCTTCATCGCCCGGAAGCCCATCACGCCCAGCAGCGTGAGCAGCACGAACAGCAGGAGCGACGGCGTCGGGTTCCGGATCGACCAGGCGGAGACGTTCATGCGGCCACCGCCTCAGGGTGCCGGGGCCGGCACGACGCGCACGGTGTCGCCGTCGGTCAGGAAGCCGCCGCCCGAAGCCACGACCTTCGCGTCGGGGGCGAGGCCGCCGGTGACTTCGATCCGGTCGCCGGCGCGCCGGCCGATGCCGATCTTGGTCTCGGCGACGCGGTTGTCGCCTTCGAGCCGGAACGTGTAGGCGAAGCCGTCGCGCTGCACCACCGCGGTCTGCGGCAGCGACAGCGCGCTGGCGCGGCCCAAGTCGAACTCGCCGCGCGCGAACATGCCGGCGCGCGCCGGATTGGCGTCGGCGACCGGCAGGTCGACGTAGACGATCGCGTTGCGCGATTGCGGATCGACGGTCGGGGCGAGCGTGCGCACGCGTCCCGTCACCGTCGTGCCGCCGGGCAACTGCACCGTCGCCGGCATGCCTGCGGCGAGGCGGCCGAGCTCCGCGGCCGTGACCTCGGCGCGCCACTCGAGACGGTTGCCGCGGATCACGCGGAACATCTCCTGGCCGGGCGTGGTCAGCGCGCCCACCGTCGACATGCGGGCCGAGATCGTGCCGTCGTCGGGCGCCAGCACGCTGGTCTGCCCGAGGCGCACCTCCTCGGCGGCGAGTTTCGCGCGCGCCGACGCGAGCCGCGCGGTCGCGGTGTGCTCGATCGTGGCGGACTGCGTGAGGGCCTGCGGGCTGAGGAAACCCTTGGCGGCCAGGTCGCGCGAGCGGGCGGCATTGGAGTTCGCTTCGGCCAGCAGCGCCTCGGCCTCGGCCACCGCCGCACGCGCCTGCGCGACGTCGGTCGTGACCGTGTCGGCGGACAGCCGCGCGAGCGGCTGCCCCTTCTTCACGCGGTCGCCGACGTTCACGAGCACTTCCGTGACGCGGAAGCCCGCCAGTTCGGCGCCGACTGCGGCCTCCTGCCATGCGGCGATGTTGCCCTGCGCGGCGAGCGTGCTGGGCCAGTCTTCGCGCTGCGGCGAGACCAGGGTCACGGTCAGGGCGGGCCGGACCTGCGCGTCGGCCTTGCCGGCGGCGGTCCGGGCCGCTGCGGGCGCCTGGGGCGCGCCGGCCGCCGGCGCGCGGTGGGTGGCCCACCAGGCGGCGGCGATGACGGCGATGCCCGCGGCGATGGCCCAGGGGAGGGCGCGGCGTGTGCGCGACGGCGGGGAAGGCCGGGAACTCATGGCGATTTTCGGGGCGATGCCGGCGGGGCCTTGCGGCGGATTCGGGGGGCGGGCGCCGGCACGCGCCGCGCGGCAACCTCGTGGTCGAGCAGCGCGACGCTGTAGCCGACGAGGCGGTCGACGATGCGGCGCTGCGCGTCCCGGCGGTTCAGCACCCCGGGCGCCAGCATCCGGATGAACTCGCGCGAGATGCAGTAGTCGTTCGCCATCGCGATCACGGCGAACGCGAGTTCGTGGATGCCTTCGTCGGGCCGGGGCAGGCTGCAATGCCGCGCGAGCAGCGCGGCCAGCGCGTTGTGGTGCGGCACGACGATCCGCGCGACGACGTCGCGGAAAACCGGCGACGGCTCCAGCGCTTCGCGCAGGTGCAGGCGCAGCACGTGGCGCGCGGCGGCATCCTGTTCGAGGGCCATCCCGACGAAGGGCTCCAGCACGCGGCGGATCGCGTCGGCGAACGGCAGCGCCGGATCGTCGAAGCCTTCGAAGCGGCTGGTGGCCTCGTCGAAGGGCTTGGTCAGCACGGCGCGGTAGAGGCCTTCCTTGTCGCCGAAGTAGTAGTGGATCGCCGCGACGTTGGCGCCCGCTGCCTGGCAGATTTCGCGCGTGGACGTCGCGGCGTAGCCCTTGGCGGCGAAAATGCGGGTCGCGTGTGCGAGCAGCTGCAGGCGCGTGTGCGCGCCGCGGTCGGGCGCGGCAGGGGCGGGGCGCTGCGGCGGGGGATTCATGGCGAAGCGCAATTCTAGCACATAAAACAAGCGCTTGATTTAGTTTGCGGCCGGGTCGCGCCCGGCGTCCCCCGTTGCGCGGGGAGCGGGGGGCGTGGCCTTCATCCGGCGGCGACGGAAGTGCTTTCGCGCTCGACCAGTTCGAAACCGACGTCGACCACGGCCCGCGCGGGCGTCGCGCCCGCCATGCGCGCGAGGAGCATCTCGGCGGCCTGGCGCCCGATGCCGGCGCGATCGATCCGCACGGTCGACAGCGACGGCACCGTGGCCGCCGCGAAATCGAGATCGCCGAACCCCATGACGGCGAGATCCCGCGGCACCGCGATGCCGCGCGCGGCGGCCTCGACGAGGACGCCGTGGGCGAGGGTGTCCGAGCTGCAGAACACGGCGCCGGGCACGGGACCGGACGCGAGCAGTCGCGCGAGGGCCTGGCGCCCGGCCCGGAACGTCGACGGCGCAGGCACCACGTGGCCGCGAACCGGCGACACGCCGCGTGCCGCGAGTTCCGCGACGAAGCTCTCGCGCCGGACGGTGGAGCGTTCGTCGTCCGCCGAAACCACGGCGATGCGTCGATACCCCCGCTGCACGAAGTGCGCGGCGACGGCGCGTCCGACCGCGGCATGGGAAAAGCCCACCAGCATGTCCATCGGCGTCGGCGTGTAGTCCCAGGTCTCCACGATCGGCACGCCGGCCGCGAGGAAGCGCTGGCGCCGCTCGGGGGCGCGCGTGATCCCGATCAGGAACACCGCGTCGGGGCGCCGCGAGAGGAGGGCGCGGAGCAGGTGATCGTGGCGGGCGGAGGGGTAGCCCGTGAGGCCCAGCAGCACCTGGTAGTCGGCTTCCGCCAGCCGGTCGGTCAGCGCCTGGATCGTGTCGACGAAGATGGAATGCGAAACCGTCGACACGATGGCGGCCACGACGCGGCTGCGGGCCGAGCGCAACCCTCCGGCGAGCAGGTTGGGCAGGTAGCCGGTGCGCGCGATCACGCCCTGCACGCGTTGGCGCGTCGTCGGCGTGACGAGTTCGGGCCGGTTCACGACGCGGGAGACGGTGATCGGCGACACCCCGGCGAGCTTTGCGACGTCGCCCAGCGTGACGGTGCCCGAGCGCGCGCGTGCCGCCGTCGCGGGGAGGGCGGCTGCGGGTGCCGGCGCGTCGGGCGTCCGCGCGGCGCGCTTGGAAGGGCGTCGTGGCATTCGGGGAAGGCAGGGATGACAACGTAATCGTACATGCAATAGGGGCCGGATTCCATCGCGGCATCGAGATGACGTCATAGCAGAGTTTGTAATACGCCTGCTGCCAAGATGACGGCTTGCATGTCTTAAATGATAACGTTACCATCAAATCGACACGAAACCGGAATCCGGCATGGCAAAGCGACGCATCGCGATCATCGGGTTGGGAATGGCGGTGACGCCGCACGCGAAGAGCCTCCTCGACCTGGCGGATCGCGTCGACGTCGCCGCGGCATACAGCCCGACCCCGGCACGCCGGGCGGCCTTCGGCACCCGTTTTCCCTTCCCGCTGACCGGCGACCTCGACGCGCTGATCGACGATCCGTCGATCGATGCGGCGATCGTGCTGTCGCCGCCCCGCACGCACCTGCCGCTGGTGCAACGGCTCGCGGCGGCGGGAAAGCACATCCTGCTCGAGAAGCCGGTCGAGGCCGACACGGGGCGCGCCGAAGCCCTGGTCGACGCGTGCGAAGGCGCGGGCGTGACGCTGGCGGTGGTCTTCCAGCAGCGCTTCCGGCCCGCCGCACTGCTGCTGCGCGAACGGGTGCAAGCCGGCGCGCTGGGCGAGATCGCCGCGGCGTCGGTATCGGCCCGCTGGTGGCGCCCGCAGGGGTATTACGACGAGCCGGGACGGGGAACGCTGGAGCGCGACGGCGGCGGGGTGCTGATGACGCAGGCAATCCACGTCCTCGACCTGTTCCTGACGCTCACGCCGCCGGTCGTCGAGGTGACGGCGTTCGCCGGCACCACCGCGCTGCACCGGATGGAGACCGAGGACATCGCGGCTGGCGCGCTGCGATTCGGGAACGGCGCGATCGGGGCCTTCGATGCGTCGACGGCGAGCTATCCGGGATTTCCCGAGCGGATCGAACTCACGGGCACGCTGGGCACCGCGGTGTTCGTGCGCGGCCGGGTCGAATTCTCGTGGCACGACGGGCGGCGTGAGGCGCTGGGCGACCCTCTGCCCGTGGGGCTCTCCGCGGACCCGATGGCCGCGCCCAACGATGCGCACCGCGAGCTGCTGCGCGAATTCCTCGACGCGCTCGATGCCGGGCGGCGGCCGGTCAACGACGGCCGCGCCGCGCTCGGCGTGCATTACCTCATCGACGCGATCCTCGCGTCGTCGCGCGGCCGGTCGCCGTGCCCGGTGCGCACCGCCGCCGACCGGGATGCCCCCGCGGCCGGCGCGACGCTCCGGAACCCGGTTTTCGCCGCGCACTGACCCGAAAAGGACGACGACATCATGCACAACCTCACCCTCAGCCTCGCGTCGACGGTGATCGACAACGTGCTCGACATCGCCCGCGACAGGGGCCTGGCGCCGCTCGCGGTCGCCGTGCTCGACGCCGCCGGCCAGCTCATCGCCTTCAAGCGCCAGGACCAGTCGAGCCTGCTGCGGGGCGACATCGCGATCGGCAAGGCCTGGGGCGTGCTCGCGGCGGGATATGGCGCGCGCGAGCTGGTCCGGCGCACCGCCGCCAGCCCGGCGTTCTTCCAGTCGCTGATCACGCTCTCCGGCGGGAAGATGGTTCCCGGCATCGGCGCCGTGCTGGTCCGGGACGATGCCGGCGCGATCATCGGCGCCGTCGGCGTCAGCGGCGACACGTCCGACAACGACGAAGGCTGCGCCGTGGCCGGCGTCCGTCGGGCCGGCCTCGGCGCCGACACCGGCGATGCGTAGGCGCGTCGCGGCGCTCGTGCCCGTCGCGTGCGAACGCCGCCCGGACCGGACGAAGCGATCGTGACCACGCCACTGCAGCGCATGAAGATCGCCCTGAGCGGCGCGAGCGGCAAGCTGGGCTCGGTCATACGCGCCGAGTTCTTGCGCCGCCACGCGGACCTCCGCTCGGCCGGCGGCACGCGCGCGCTGGAACCCCTCGTCGCGGGCGAGGACGTGATGCACGGCGACCTGCGCGACCCGGCCGTGGTCGACCGCCTGCTCTCCGGCGTCGACGTCCTGATTCACATGGCCGGGGTCGCCGTCGAGCGCCCGCTCTTTCCCGACATCGTCGAGCACAACCTGCGCGCGCTGCACGAAGTGTACGAAGGCGCGCGACGGCACGGGGTGCGCCGGGTCGTTTTCGCGAGCTCGAACCACGCCTTCGGGATGCATCCGGCGGCGGAGACGCTCGCGCACAGTCCCGAATACCGACCCGACGGGATGTACGGCCTGTCGAAGGTCTGGGGCGAGGCGATGGCGCGCCTGTACTGGGACAAGCACGGCATCGAGGGCATCTGCCTGCGGATCGGCACGGTGACGGCGTCCGACCGGCCCACGCAGCCGCGGCACCTCGCCACGTGGCTCGCCAACGAGGATCTCATCCACCTCATCGAGCGCTGCGTCGCGGCCGAGGCGATCGGGTTCGCCACCGCGTGGGGCGTGTCGGCGAACACCCGCAGCTACTGGAGCGACGGCGCGGACAATCGCCTCGGGTTCCGGCCCCGCCGCAACGCGGAGGCGTTCGCTGCCGAGGTGCTCGCGCGTCCCGATCCGCTGGGCGCCGTGGCGCGGCAGTACCAGGGCGGCAGCATGGCTGCCATGGACCGTTCGCAACCGCCGGAGCGGGGCTAGCGGACCGCTCAACCGGCGCGGGACGACCGGCGTTCGCGCCAGGTTCCGCGCCAATCCACAGGAGCAGGGCAGGACATGAGATTGCGTGATGAAGTTGCCATCGTCACCGGAGCGACCTCCGGCATCGGCCGCGCCATCGCCCTGCGTTTCGGCGCCGAAGGCGCGCGGGTGGCCGTCGTCGGCCGCAGCGAAGACCGCGGCGCGGAGGTCGTCGAAGCGATCGTCGCCGCGGGCGGCTCGGCGGCGTTCTTTGCCGCGGACGTGGCGCGCGAGTCCGATGTCGCGCGGCTCGTCACCGCGGTGAACTCGAGCCTCGGCAGCCCGAGCGTGCTGGTCAACAACGTCGGCCTGACCCTGCCCGGAAACGTCGTCGACCTCGACCTCGCGACCTGGGAGAAGACGTTCAGCGTCAACGTGACGTCGGTGTTCCTGCTCAGCCACCACGTCGTTCCGCACATGCTCCGGGCCGGCCGGGGGTCGGTGATCAATATTTCCTCGGAGGCGGGCCTGAAGGGGTTCCGGGCCCGTGCCGCGTACTGCGCCGCGAAGGCCGCCCTGGTCGGCCTCACCAAGGCGATGGCGGTGGACCATTCGGGCCGCGGCGTGCGGGTCAACTGCATCTGCCCGGGCACCGTGGAAACGCCGATGGTCGCGCGCCTGATCGCCACCAACGCCGACCCGGCGGCGCTGAAGGCGGAGTTCCTGCAGCGGCGCGTGACGCCCTTCCTGGGCACGCCCGACGACATCGCCGAGGCGGCGCTCTATTTCGCGCTGCCGGGCAACCGGTACGCGACCGGCGCGGTGCTGTCGGTCGACGGCGGCGCGCTGGCGCGCTGACAACCCCATCCAACGGAGGAACGAATGACACCCACCCAAACAATCGATGCGCGCAGGACCGGCGCCAGGATCGCAACCGCTGCCCTCGCGCTGGCGTTCGCGCTGTGCGCGGCGACGGCCGATGCCGAGACCGTGCTCAAGATGTGGACGCGCTCGGGCACCGACGCGCGCGCCGCCTGGGACGCGCTCACCGCCGAGTTCACGAAGCGCAGCGGCATCAGGGTCGAGCTGTTCTCGGCGACGACCGACTTCGAGCAGCGGCTCGCGCGCGCCCTCGCGAGCAACGACCTCCCCGACGTGATCATCAACGACACGTCGTCGCTCGGCCAGTTCGTCGCGCTGGGCGTCGCGTCGGAGATCGAGCGCGGCAGCCTCAAGTCGGGCGCCGACATCACCGACCGGGCCTGGCAGGGCGCGCGCGCGTTCGACGGCAAGTACTACGCGGTTCCGTTCTCCGTGCACCCGTTCGTGCTGTTCATCCGCAAGGACTGGCGCGCCAAGGTGGGCCTGCCGGTGCCGGCGACGTGGGCCGACCTGCAGGCGCTGTCGAAGGCGTTCACGGAGAAGGACCCGGACGGCAACGGCAAGCCGGACACCTACGGGCTCATCGTGCTGGGTTCCGTCACGCGCGGCTACGCGAGCTGGTACACCAGCACGTACCTGTGGCAGGCGGGCGGGGACTTCGTCCGTCCCGGCGCCGGCGGCAAGCTGCGCGGCGCGCTGACCGAGCCGCAGGCCTCGGCCGCCGTCAAGTACGTCCGCAACTACATCTGCGTCGACAAGACGGCCCAGCCCGGCGCGATCAATGCCGCGCCCTTCGACGCGCTGGCGACGTTCCGCTCCGGCCAGGCCGGAATCTACCTGACCGGACCGTGGAACATGGCGGTGTTCGACAAGGAACCCGGCCGCGACAAGTTCGAGGTCGTGCCGGTGCCGGCCGGGCCCGCCAACGCCGACACGCTGGCGGAAGGCGACCTCGCGTACATCGTGAAGAGCAGCACCAACAAAGCCGCGGCCAAGGCATTCGTCGAGTTCCTGATATCACCCGAAGGCCAGGCGCTCGGCATGAACCCCGGCGGCGCGCCGCTCGTCCGCTTGTCCGTCAATTCCAAGGTGGACGCAACGGCGGTGTTCAAGGATCCGCGCTGGGACGTCGTCGCCGGCGCGTATGCGAAGCATGGGCACTACATGCCGAGCGTGCCGAACTGGACGTCGATCCGGCAGCTGACGGCGGAGGGCTTCAACAAGCTGCTCGCCAATTGCGGCGACGACATCGACGCCGGACTGAAGGACCTGAACGCGAAGCTCGAACGCGAACTCGCCAAGCAGAACGTGCTGGCGCAATGACGCGCGCGGCAGCCGGGCGGCCGCGGTCCCGGCGCTGGCGCAAGGCGCCGGTGCCGTGGCTGTTCCTGCTGCCGGCGCTCGTCATCTTTGCGCTGTTCAAGTACATCCCGATCGTCAAGGGGCTCGACATGAGCTTCTACAAGGTGAACTTCGGCGCGTCCTGGGATTGGGTCGGGCTCGCGAACTTCCGGCGCGCCCTCGACGACACCGACCTCCACGTGGCGGTGATCCATACCGCGCAGTACGTCGCGAGCACGGTGCTGCTGTCGGCGCTGCTGGGATTCGGGATGGCGCTGCTGCTCGAAGGCCCGGCACGCCACCTGCGCGTCATCCGGACCGCGATCTTCCTGCCGGCCGTGACGAGCGCGGCGGTGCTGGCGGAAATCTGGCGGATCCTGCTGGCGCCGACGTCGTACGGCCCGGTCAATACCATCATCGGCTGGGTGGGCCTCGGCCCGGCGGAGTTCTTCGACAAGCCCGGGCAGGCGCTGCTGTCGCTGATCGCGATGGCCACCTGGAAGACCGTGCCCTACGACATGATGATCTTCCTCGCCGGGCTCTCCGGGGTGAATCGCGAGCTCTACGAGGCCGCCGCGATGGACGGCGCGAACGGGTTCCAGCGGCTGTGGCACATCACGATCCCGTCGATGCGCCATGCGTTCGTGATCGTCGGCGTGCTGGGCTTCATCCGGGGCTTCCGCGTCTTCACCGAGGTGTACGCGACCACCGGCGGCGGGCCGGCCGGCGCCACCGAGGTGATCATGACCCACGTCTACAAGACCGGCTTCGTCGAGATCGACTACGGCTACGCGGCCGCCGTGTCTTGCCTCGTGTTTGCCTTCACCGTGGTGGCGACAACGGCCTACCTCACCTGGGAGCGGCGGGGTCGTGCCCGCTAGCGGCCCGCGCGGCGCGAAGGGCAAGAGGCTGGCCGCCTCGCGCTGGCTCGCCTACGCGTTCGTCCTCGCGGTCTTTGCCGGGCCCTACTGGGGAATGCTGTGCACCGCGTTCAGCAGCGCCACCGTCAAGCCGGGAACGCTGGTGCTGTGGCCGAGCGATCCGACACTCGCCCACTTCGCCTACGCGTTTCGCGAGGCGGGCGTCGGGCGCTACCTGCTCAATTCGGCGATCGTCGTCACCTTCGGCGTCGTGCTGCAGGTGATCGTCAGCGCGCTCGCTGCGTATGCGCTGGCCCGCAAGCGCTTCACCGGCGCCGCCGTGGTGAGCCTGCTCATCCTGTCGACGATGATGCTGCCCGAGGAAGTGATCGCGATTCCGCTCTATCTGGTCCTGGGCAAGCTGCCGGTGCTCCACGTCAGCCTCCTCAACTCGTACGTCGGCATGATCCTGCCGCTGGCGGGCTGGGCGTTCTCGATCTTCGTGCTGACGGAGTTCATGCGCGAGATTCCGATCGAGCTGGAGGAGGCCGCGCGGATCGACGGCGCCGGCGAGCTGCAGATCTTCTTCCGGGTGATCCTGCCGCTGTCCACGCCGGCGCTCGGCACCGTCGCGATCTTCGGCTTCATCATGATCTGGGACCAGTACCTGCTGCCCATGATCGTCGTCAATCGCGAGAACCTCTACACGCTGCCCGTGATGCTGAGCCACATGCGCGTCGACCCCAACATCCCGCCGAACGTGTTCGTCGTGATCACGGTGCTCGCGATGCTGCCCAGCATCGCCGTCTACCTCGCGCTGCAGCGGTACTTCCAGCGTGGCCTCACCGCGGGCGCGGTCAAGGGCTGAGCCGGCCCTCCCGCGACCCTGCACGATGGAACAAGCCACTCGCGTCACCGACCAGCCCTGCGCCGTCGGCGAGAGCCCGCTCTGGCACGCCGGCGAGGCGGCGCTGTACTGGGTCGACATTCCCGCCGGCGCCATCCTGCGCCTCGACGCGGCGACGGGACGCGTCGACCGCTGGGAACTGGGCGAGCCGGTCGGCTGCATCGCATTCGGCGACGGCGCGCTCGTCGCCGGCATGCAGACCGGCATCCATGCGCTGCGCCTGGAACGGGGCGGCGTTGTTCGCACCCGGCTCCTTGCGGCGCCGGCGATGCCGCTGCCCGGGATGCGCTTCAACGACGGCCGCTGCGACCGGCAGGGTCGCTTCTGGGCCGGCACCATCGCGCCCGCCGACGCGGCAGCGCACGCGGCGGGCAAGCTCTATCGCTTCGACGCGACGCACGGGCTGTCGGCGCCGGTGATCGACGGCCTCGTCGGGCAGAACGGCCTCGCCTGGTCGCCGGACGGACGCACGATGTACCTGTCCGACGCCCATGCATCGCGCCGCCTCGTCTGGGCGTTCGATTTCGATGTCGGCAGCGGCGCACCCTCCGGTCGCCGCGTGTTCGTGGACATGAACCTGCATCCGGGGCGTCCCGATGGCGCCGCGATCGACGTCGACGGCTGCTACTGGTGCGCCGCCGTCGACGGCGGGCGCCTGCTGCGGTTCACCCCGCAGGGACGGCTCGACCGGGAGATCCTGCTGCCGGTGGCGAAGCCTTCGATGTGCGCGTTCGGAGGCGCCGGCCTCGACGTGCTGTACGTGACGACGATCCGGCCGCGCGACGCATCCCCCGATGCCGGCGACGGCTGTGTCTACGCGATCAAGGCCGGGATTGCCGGCTGTCCGGAGCCCCGATTCGCGGGTGCGCCGTGGAACAACGAGGAGAAAGGGAAATGAAGATCGTCGACGTCCGGGTTCGGGTTTTCTGGCATTCGTCATGCATCGCCAGGGACAGCGACGGGCACTCGCATCCGGGCGAGCCGCATCGCGTCCGCCAGGCGCTGCTGACCGTCACCGCCGACGACGGTTCGGAAGGGCACTGCTTCAGCCCGCCCGAGGTCGTGCGCCCCCATCTCGTCGACGGCTTCGTCCGGACCGTGCTGATTGGCGAGGACCCGTACGCGCGCGAGCGGTTGTGGCAGGGGCTCGCGCACTGGCAGCGCGGCAGCACCGGACAGCTCGGCGACCGCACGCTCGCGGTGGTCGAGATGGCGCTGTGGGATCTCGCCGGCCGCAAGCTGGGTGTTCCCGTCTACCAGCTCATCGGCAGCTATCGCGACAAGGTTCCGGCTTACGCCAGCACGATGTGCGGCGACGAGATGCCGGGCGGCCTGTCGACGCCGGACGACTATGCGCGTTTCGCCGAGGCGCTGGTCGGGCGCGGCTACAAGGCGATCAAGCTCCACACGTGGATGAAGCCGGTGTCGTGGGCGCCCGACCCGAAGATGGACGTGCGCGCGTGCGCCGCGGTGCGAGAGGCCGTCGGTCCCGACATGCCGCTGATGCTCGACGCGTACCACGGCTACAGCCGCAGCGAAGCGCTGTGGCTTGGCCGCGAGATCCAGAAGCTCGGCTACTACTGGTACGAGGAGCCGATGAACGAGGCATCGATCAGCTCGTACGCGTGGCTCGCGGCCAACCTCGAGATTCCCGTCATCGGGCCGGAAACCGCGGACGGGAAATTCCATACGCGTGCCGAGTGGATAAAGGCAGGCGCATGCGACGTCACGCGCACCGGGGTGATGGACGTGGGCGGCATCGGGCCCTGCCTCAAGGTCATCCACCTCGCGGAATCGTTCGGGATGGACTGCGAGATCCACGGCGGCGGGCCGGGCAACCTCACGCTCTGCGCGGTGCAGCGCAACGGCCGGTGGTACGAACGGGGCCTGCTCCATCCGTTCATCGACTACGACGCGGTGCCCGAGTACCTTCACGCGCGCGCCGATGCGATGGACGCGGACGGCTACGTGCACCTGCCGCAGATCCCGGGGCTCGGTGACGACATCAATTTCGCGTACATTGACGACAACCTCGCCTGACGTCCGGCCGTGCCGGGTCCTCGCGCCGGGGTATGACGCCGTCGGCCGGGCCCCCCCCCGCGGTCCCGGCGGTGCTGTCGCGTTCAACCGGGGTGCAAAGGAGGGCGGGACATGGCGACCGGGTTTTTCGACAGCGTGATCCTCGTTGCCGGCGGCACCGGCGGCCTCGGCCGCGCGACGAGCCTCGCATTCCTCGACGCCGGCGCCACCGTGATCGTCACCTATCGCTCGGCGCAGGAGTTCGACGCGCTGGCGCGGGACGCGGCGGCCAACGCCGCGCGGCTCTCGGGGGAAGCCGTCGACGTGACCGACGAGGCCGCCGTCGGGCATTGCGTCGCCCGGATCGTCGCCCGCCACGGGCGCCTCGATGCGCTGGTCAACGCGGTGGGCGGCTACGCCGGCGGGGCGACACTCTGGGATGCCGACCCGACGACGCTCGACCGGATGCTCGCCTTGAACGTGCGTGCCGGACACGCGCTGGCGCGGGCCGTGGTCCCGGTCATGCTGCGCCAGCGCCGCGGCGCGATCGTCAACATCGCGGCAAAATCCGGCGTCGATCATCCGGCCGGCGCCGCGGCCTATGCCGCGTCGAAGGCCGCGGCGATCGCGCTGATGGATGCGCTGGCCGGCGACCTCAAGGGCACCGGTGTCCGCGTCAACTCGGTCCTTCCCAGCATCATCGACACCGAGGCCAATCGCGAGGCGATGCCCGATGCCGACTTCGCGACGTGGCCGAAGCCCGCCGAGATCGCGCGCGTCATCCTGTTCCTCTGCAGCGACGACGCCGCCGTGATCCACGGCGCGTCGATCCCGGTCTACGGCGCGGGCTGACGCGGCCGGCGCGCGCCGGCCGCCCGGGCTCGCCTTGCGGCGTGCTCTCTCCGGCCTTCTTCCTGGCGCCGGACGTTCGAAAATCGGGAATTCGAGGCTGCGCGCGCGGTGTGCCGGGTGTTCGTCCGCGGCGCGCGCCATCATGCGTCCGTCGGCGTTTCGACCGTCAGCGAGCCCGTGGCGAGCGCCCGCTCGGCCAGCGCCTTGAGCCGCGCATCCTGGTTGCGCTCCAGCGCGCGCAGCGCACGGCGCGTGCGCCGCATCGCCATCGCGATGAAGATGCGGGCGTTGTCGAGGTCGGCCGCCGCGCCGTCCACGCCGCCGGCCTTCCCGATTGCCCACGTGGCACGGGAAAGCGTCGCGGTCGACAGGTAGATGTCGATGGCGGCGTTGGCGAGCCGTTCCTGGTGGAACTGCCGCTCGATCACGTCCTTGCCGTGCGCCACCAGCAGTTTCTGGACGGCAAGCGCCAGACGGTGGACGGCCCGCGCGACCATTCCGGCCTCGGGCCACAGCGCGTCGTGCACGCGCGTGAACTCGGGCGTTGCGAGCTGCCGCTTCACGCGCCCCTGGAGATAGGAGCCGATCGCGCCCATCGAATGCAGCGGGTCGCGGAATGCCTTGCCCACGGCCTTCAACTGCTCGCCGGGCTGCTGCAGCCCCGACAGCGCGATCAGCGCGCGCAGGACCTCGTTGGTGCCCTCGAAGATCAGCATGATCCGGCAGTCGCGGACGGCCTGCTCGTAGGGGTACTGCTTCGAGTAGCCGATGCCGCCGGCGATCTGCTGCGCGTCGGCCGCGGCGCGGAACGCGAGCTCGGAGGCGAATACCTTGCACGCCGCCGTCTCCAGCGAGAAGTCGACGCCGCCGCGGTCGACCATCGCCGCGCAGGTCATCCAGCCGGCGTCCGCCGCGTAGCAGTCGGCCGCCGCCAGCGCGAACTTGCGCTGGATCATCTCGAAGCTGCCGATCGGGCGGCCGAACTGCCTGCGCTCGTTGGCATAGGCCAGCGCGTGATCGAGGATCCTGCGGGTGCCGCGCGCCGATCCTGCCGCGAGCCCGAGCCGGCCGGAATTGAGGATTTCCAGCGCGATCCGGAAGCCGTCGCCGACCGCGCCCAGCCGGTCCTCGACCGGCACCTTGATCTTGGTGAACGACACCGAGCGCGTGTCGCTGGCCTTGATCCCCATCTTTTCCTCGACCTTGCCCAGCGCGATGCCCGGCGCGTGCGCGTCGACGATGAACGCCGTCACGCGCGACTGGGTCTTGCCGTCCACCTCCACCGGCACCTTCGCGAACACGGTGAAGACGCCCGCATAGCCCGCGTTGGAGATCCAGATCTTCTCGCCGTCGAGGACGTAGTGCGTCCCGTCCGCGCTGGGGATCGCCGTGGTGCGCATGGCCTGGGCGTCGGAGCCCGACCCGGCTTCGGTCAGGCAGAACGCCGCCACCTTCTCACCGGACGCGCAGGGCGTCAGCCAGCGCCGCTTCTGGTCGTCGGTGCCGAACAGCGTGATGCCCTTGCAGCCGATCGACTGGTGGGCGCCGAAGTAGACGGCGAGCGAGGCATCGGCGGTGCCGACCTCGCCGAAGACGCGGCTGAAGACGAGGGCGGAGGCGCCCGACCCGCCGTATTCCTCGGGAATGTTGAGCCCCATCATCCCCAGTTCGGCCATGCCGGCGCGCAGCTCGTCGCCGAACCGGCCCTCGCGGTCGAGCCGGGCGGAGTCCACGGTGGCCGCGGCCCACGCGCGGAACGAATCGAGGATCGCGTCGAGCGTTTCCTTGTCGGACGGCGGGAGTTCGGGGAAGGGGAAGACCAGGTCTTCGCGAATCTCGCCCAGGAAGACGCCGCGGGTGAACGAGGGGTTGTGCTCGGGGTCGGCAAGATGCGCGGTCATGATTCGTCGCTCGGTGTCGGCCGGGCCCGTCACCGCGCGCCGATCGTGGCGGCGGCGCGGGCGCGCGTCACCGCCATGTCCGGCCGCGTCGCGCCCGGTCGCAGGACTCGTGGCGAGGCGCCGTCGCCGACCCGGGGCGCCGGTTGCGCGCGGGGGGAACGACACGGCAAACCTCGCAACGAGGCCCACGCGTTGATTATCCCCCGCAGGAGCAGCGGCGCCGTGTGCGAGAGCGCACATTGCAACCGGAACGTGATCTCGATCAATTCCCCGGCAGGGGGGCGGGTCTGGTTTGTTGTCTACTATTGCGCTGCGTCATGGGGCGGATTCAAAGGGGATCGTCGCCAGAATTCGCGTTCAGGCCGGCCTCGCGCCTGCCGGGCAGCGCAGGTCGTCATGGTGCGAACGGCCGCGAACCCGGCGCGCGCCGGCGCGCGTTGTACCATAGACCACGCAATCAAGGAGCGTAAGCAGATGGCAGCCAAACCGTTCGTCTATCAGGATCCCTACCCGCTCGGCGAGGACCAGACCCGGTACCGGAAGATGGAAGGCTCGGAAAAGTACGTGTCCGTCGCCGCCTTCGAAGGCCGGGAGATCGTCAAGGTCGATCCCGAGGCGCTGACGGTGCTGGCCAACGCGGCGATGCGCGACATCTCGTTCCTGCTTCGCGGCGAGCACAACGAGTCGGTGGGCAAGATTCTGCGCGACCCGGAGGCCTCGCAGAACGACAAGGGCGTGGCCGTGGCGTTCCTGCGCAACGCCGAGATATCGGCCCGCTTCGAGCTGCCCGTCTGCCAGGACACCGGCACGGCGACGATCATCGCCAAGAAGGGTCAGCAGGTGTGGACCGGGGGGCGCGACGAGGAGGCGCTCTCGAAGGGCGTCTACAAGACGTACACCGAGGAGAACCTCCGTTACTCGCAGACCGTCGCCCTCGACATGTATCGCGAGGTCAACAGCGGGACCAACCTGCCGGCCCAGATCGACATCCAGGCGGTCGACGGCGACGCGTACAAGTTCCTCTTCCTCGCAAAGGGCGGCGGCTCGGCCAACAAGACCTCGCTGTTCCAGAAGACCAAGGCGCTGCTGTCCCCGGACACCCTGCTCGCCTTCCTGGTCGACGAGATGAGGCACCTCGGCACCGCCGCGTGCCCGCCGTACCACATCGCCGTCGTCGTGGGCGGCACCAGCGCGGACGCCTGCGTCAAGGCGGTCAAGCTCGCCTCCACCCGGTACTACGACGAGCTGCCCACGCAGGGGAACGAGCACGGCCAGGCGTTCCGCGACCTGGACCTCGAGCAGAAGCTGCTCGCCGAGGCTTACAAGCTCGGTGTCGGCGCGCAGTTCGGCGGCAAGTACTTCGCCCACGACGTGCGCGTCATCCGCCTGCCGCGGCACGGCGCCTCCTGCCCGGTCGGGATGGCGGTGTCGTGCTCGGCCGACCGCAACATGAAGGCGAAGATCACCCGCGACGGCATCTTCCTCGAGCAACTGGACCACGATCCGGGTCGCCTGATCCCGGAGGAGTACCGGGGCAAGCACGCGCTCGGCATCAGGATCGACCTCGACCAGCCGATGAAGGCGATCCTGGCCGAACTCTCCCGCCACCCGGTGTCGACGCCGCTGCTGCTCAACGGCACCATCGTCGTCGGCCGCGACATCGCGCACGCGAAATTCAAGGAGCTGATCGACGCCGGCAAGCCGGTGCCGGAGTACCTGCTGAAGCACCCGATCTACTACGCCGGTCCGGCCAAGACGCCCGCCGGGAAGGCGTCCGGCTCCTTCGGCCCGACGACCGCCGGCCGGATGGATTCCTACGTGGACCTGCTCCAGAGCAAGGGCGCCAGCATGATCATGATCGCCAAGGGCAACCGTTCGCAGCAGGTCACCGATGCGTGCCGGAAGCACGGCGGGTTCTACCTGGGCTCCATCGGCGGCCCGGCCGCGGTGCTGGCCGAGGAGAACATCAGGAAGGTCGAATGCATCGACTTCCCGGAGCTGGGGATGGAATCGGTCTGGAAGATCGACGTCGTGGACTTCCCCGCGTTCATCCTGGTCGACGACAAGGGGAACGACTTCTTCAAGCAGCTCGGCCTGTAGGTCGCGCCCGACAACCCGAAGGAACCAACGCACATGGCCGTTCGCATCATCGATGTCCGTGAAGTCACGAAGCCCATCGCTTCGCCGATCCGCAACGCCTACATCGACTTCTCGAAGATGACCACGAGCCTCGTCGCCGTGGTCACCGACGTCGTCCGCGACGGCCGCCGCGTGGTGGGCTACGGCTTCAATTCCAACGGACGCTACGGCCAGGGCGGGCTCATCCGCGAGCGCTTCGCGCCGCGTCTCCTCGAAGCCGACCCGGCGAGCCTCGTCGACGCCTCCGGCGACAATCTCGATCCGGACCGCGCCTGGTCCGCGCTGATGGCCAACGAGAAGCCCGGGGGGCATGGCGAGCGCTCCGTCGCGGTGGGCACGCTCGACATGGCCGTCTGGGACGCGGTGGCGAAGATCGCCGGCAAGCCGCTCTTCCGGCTGCTGGCGGAGCGCCACGGGGTGACGGCGAATCCGCGCGTGTTCGTCTACGCCGCGGGCGGCTACTACTATCCCGG